>NZ_BAAAZR010000008.1:375083-530069 GCF_039537005.1 Sphaerisporangium flaviroseum
GCCCCGTCGGCTTTCCCACTTCTGATCGCGGTGCTCAGACCCGGGACGGGAGGATGTTCACGTCGTCGGCCTTGACGAAGGCGATCCGGTGGCCGAGCTGGATCTGGTAGTAGAGGGTGCGGCCTGTGACCACCCGGTGGGTGGCCTGCTCGAAGGTGACCGCGTGGTAGTACTCGCCGCGCGTGGCCAGGCCGACCGAGTACCGCTGGCCCTGGGGGATCGTGTACTGCAGCGGGACGATGTCCTGGACCGGCACGCCCGCCGGGTACGCCTCCGCCTCCGGGTACGCCCTGCCGTACACCGGCACCGAGGCGCGGCCCGGTTTGGGGGTGACGACGAACCCGGTGGCGTTGACGGCGGTCGGGTTGTCGTGGGGGTTGTGGAACCACGCGAGCCGGCCGAGGTACCAGATGGCCGTCCAGTCGCCCTTCCTGCCCGCGAGGGCGTACTGCTGGCCCGTGGTCGCGCGGGCTCCGTGGTCGTAGACGTCGTACGTCGACTCCCCACCGGGCCTGCGGCCGATGTCCTTCACCAGCGGCGCGCCCTCGGCGGGCTCGGTGTGCAGCCAGACCGACGCCGAACCGTGCGGCGGGCAGTCGGCGCCGGCCTTCTCGCAGCCGGTGTAGCGCGGCCGGTGGCGGGCGTAGTCGGGCCTGATCATGACCAGGCCGGCGTACGCGCCGCCCGTGGACGTGAACGACCGGTGCATGAGCTCGAAATAGTGGCTCCAGTCCCAGTACGGCCCGGGATCCACGTGCATGCCGGCCACGGTCCCCGGGACCGTGCCGGGGACGTTGTCGTGGCCGAGGATGTGCGCGCGGTCGAGCGGGATGTCGTACCGCTTGGCGAGGTAGCGCACCAGCCGGGCCGAGCTGCGGTACATCGCCTCGGTGTACCAGGCGCCGGCCTTCGCCAGGAAGCCCTCGTGCTCGATGCCGATCGACTTGGCGTTGACGTACCAGTTGCCGGCGTGCCAGGCGACGTCCTTGGCCCTGACGTGCTGGGCGATGTGCCCGTCGGCCGAGTGGATCGTGTAGTGCCAGCTCACGTAGGTCGGATCGGAGACCAGCTTGAGGGTCTTGGCGTAGGTCTCCTCGGTGTCGTGGATGACGATGTACTGGATCCGCTGGTTGCGCGGCCGCTCGGACAGGTCGTGGTTGCCGTAGCCGCGCGGCTTGTCGGACAGCTTCTGGTAGGGCGCCGGGAACCACTCGCAGGCCAGGCTCTTCGGGCACTCGACGCTCTTGCCCCCGGCTTCGCGCAGGCCAAGGCGGTCCACTTGATCCATGCGCGGAGCGATCTCCGGCGAGGCGGGCAGCGAGACCTGCTGGCCGTCGTCGGTGACCCTGCTCACGCCGTCCCTGATGAGGGAGAACACCTCGTCGGCGAACCGCCGGGCGGTCTCGGCGTCCTGCGCGCCCGAGTACCGGGCGACCGCGCCGTACCAGTCCGCGGCGTCGGCGCTCGCGGGAAGTTCCAGCTCTTTCTGGTACTCGGCGAGCAGCGCCGCTCCGCCGAGCACGTTGGCGTTCGGGTCCTTGACCAGTTGGGCGGCCGGGAGACCGGTGAGACGCGCCGCCTCGTCGGCCGTCTGGGACACCGGGGCGGAGGACGCCGCGGGTGGCGCGGGTTCGGGCTGCGCGGGTTCGGGTTGCGCGGGGAGCTTGAGTGGTCGCGCGTCGTCGCCGCGCGGGTTCTCGGCGCCGTCGCCGTGATGGGGAACCGCGCCCGTCAGGGCCGTACGCGCGTCGGTGAGGTGCATCGGCCCGTACCCCGCCGTGACGCTGGGGAGCCCCCGGTTGGCGTCCCAGCGCGACTCCAAGTAAGACACGCCGAGCAGGACGCTCTCCGGCACCCTGTACGTGGCGGCGGCCGCCGTGAAGGCCTCCTGGCGGGAGGGTGCCTGCGTGGCTCGGGTACTCGCCGGACCGGCATGTGCGGGGGGGAAGGTGATGAGCGACGACACCGCCAGCGAGGCGGCGACCGCCGGCATTCTGCGCATCAGAGACCCTTTCTCGATCGAGCACGCACGCTTGGCATACGGCTCGCGTCTGCGGCTCGTCGTGGGCCTCGGCACTTCGCTGCTTCAGCGGCTCCACGCAGAAGTCCCAGCCCGGGATCACGACGGTCACCCTACGGGTTCTTGCGGCACGTTCCCATCTTTGTAATGCGGCGTGTCAGGGAGTATCGGCCCCGAGCGGGCGGCTCGGGGTCCGGATCCCCCGCGCTGGGCATGAAGACCGACGCTCGCGGGCGGCTGTTCGTCCCTCCCCAACGCCCGCTTCACCACCCCGCCGACCCCGGAGACGCCGTCACCGTCGTGGCCATCCAGCGCGCCTGAGGCGCCTCCAGGTCCGTGCGAGGCCGATCGCTCAGGCCTTCCCCCGCTCCGCCAGGACGCGGTCGGCGGCCGGTGCCAGGTCGCCGGCCGCGGCCTGGAGCGACAGCGAGAGCCAGACGAGACATGCGCCCGCCAGCACGTGCAGGGCGCTTGTCAGAACGGTGTCGGGCAGCGGGGCGAGCAGGGCGAAGAGCGCCAGCGTGATGCCGTAGCCCCAAGCGGGGAGCGGCGGGTGTACCTTCGCCCGCGCCATCGAGATCGAGAACAGGACCGACCCGAGCGCGAACACGATGGCGCTGCCGAGTAACACCGTCCGGGTCGGCCCACGCAGCAGTGCGGTGAGGGCCGTTTCATCGAGATAGAACAGCGCGATGTTCAGCGTGTACGCGGCGCCGCCGAACAGGCCGAGTCCGATGAGGTTCACGGCGTAGGCGACGAGCCCGAACCGCCCGGCGTGTGCGCGCTGGGTCAGGTACAGGGCCGTGAGCAGGGCAGTGGCCGGGGCGGGTGCGACACCGAGGGCGAAGCTGGTCGGTGCGGTTTCACCGGTGAAGGCCTCGACGGCGCCGGGCACCGCGATGAGCAGCCCGCACAGCACGCCGCTGATCGCATTGAAACGCATGAAAGGGGTCATGAGAACTCCTCCCGACCTGGACGAAGCGGGCTCCTGGCCCGCGTCCTCATCCAGGTCGGCCGATCGACGAAGGGTGGTCCGAGGCCGACGGTAGGAGCGGCACGCCTATCGGGATAAGTGCCGACCGGCCAGACCATCACTCGGTCCGGCCCTCAGAAGCCCGACCGGCACGTAGCGGTCAGATGGCCGGCGGCTTCGGTTCGGCGCCGGCATGTGCCGATCGGCAGGTGACGGTCGGCCAGATCCGCTCGTCATTCTGGGTGGTTCGCGGGCCCGCGGCGTACGCTCCAGGGGTGTCGTCCTCGCGGATCCTCCGGTGGGTCTCGTCGATCCTCTATGGCGCGGTGCTCGTCTCGGGCCTCTACTACGACCTCGTCCATCTCGGGCCGTCCCGCCCGCTGCCGCCCGTGGCCGGGTTCCTCGGCGGCATGGCGGCGCTCTTCGCTCTCGACCTGGTCGAAGGGCGGCGCTATCCGGTCCGTACACCACCTGGACCCGCGGTGGTGCTGCTGTGCCTGCGTCTGTCCCTGGTCATCACGGTGGCCGCGCTCGACGGGTCCGGCCTGTCGCGGATCCTGCTGGTCCTCGTCCCTTTCACGGCGTACTTCGCCTTCGGCCGGAAGGTCAGCGTGGCCCTGGCCGTGGCGTGCGTCGCAGTCGTGGTCACCGGTTACTCGTTGACGGCCCCGCGTTGGTACGTGGAGGCCGCGTACGTCTCCGACCTGCTCATGTTCTGCGCCGGCCTGGTCCTCACCGTCACCATGGCGGCGGTGGCCGTGGGCGAGCGGGAGAGCCGCACCCGGCTGGAGCAGGCCAACGCCCGGCTCTCCGCCTACGCCGCCCAGGTCGCCGAGCTGTCGGCCACGGCCGAACGCGTCCGGGTCGCACGTGACATCCACGACGGCCTCGGCCACCACCTCACGGCCATCTCGGTCCTCCTGGAGAAGGCTTCGGCGTTCAGCTCAAGGGACCCCGCCGTCGCCGGCCAGGCGCTCACCGACGCGCGTGCCTCCACCCGGCGGGCCCTGGACGACGTACGCCGGTCGGTCCGCGCCCTGCGCACCCCCGAGCAGGAACCGTTCTCACTCACCGCCGCGCTCACCGAGCTGGTCCGCGACGCGGACAGCGGCAGTCCCGCCATCGGGCTGGAGGTGACCGGGGACGAGACGGCCTGCGACATGCCGGCGCGCGCCGCCCTGTACCGGGCGGCGCAGGAAGGCCTGACGAACGCCCGCCGTCACGCGCGCGCCGGGCAGGTATGGGTCCGGCTCACCTTCGACGGCCCGGAGGCGAAGCTGGTCGTGTCCGATGACGGCCGGGGCGTGGACGGGAGACGAGAGGGGTTCGGGCTGACCGGCATGCGTGAACGGGTCCAGCTCCTCGGCGGCGACGTCTCGCTTGTGAGCGAGCCCGGCGCGGGCACCCGATTGACCGTCACGATCCCCGGCACGACCCGCGTGGCCTCATCCCACGGACACGCCCTCCAGGCCACCCCATGAACGGCGAACCCGTCCCGGTCCGCGTCGACGACATGGGCGGCGAACCGGAGCTCGTGTTCGCCGACGACCACACCATCTCCACGCCCGCACACGCGCCCATCGAGGAGCCCGTACGTGTGCTCATCGCCGACGATCAGCGGCTCATCAGGGAGAGCATCGCCTCACTGCTGGACCTCGAGCCCGGCATCAGCGTCGTCGGCCTGGCGGCCGACGGGAGAGAGGCGATCGACCGGGCGGTGACGCTAGGTCCCGACGTGATCCTCATGGATGTCCGCATGCCGGAGCTGGACGGGGTGGGGGCGGTGACCGTCCTGTCCCGGCGAGCACCCGCCTGCCGGGTCGTCATGCTGACGACGTTCGACGACGAGGAGTACGTGGTCCAGGCGCTGCGGGCGGGAGCGGCCGGTTACCTCCTCAAGGACCTCCCCGCCCGCGAGCTCGCCAAGGCGGTGCGCCTGGCGCACGCGGGCATCGCCCAGTTCGACCCGGCCGCCACAGCCCGCCTGGCCGATGCCCTCGCCCGCCCCGCCCCGCCCGCCCCTTCCCCTCCGGCCGCTTCGCCGCCGGCCGTTGACATGCCTCCGGAGTCGCGGCGGCAGCCCGTCGAGGTCCTCACGCATCGCGAGATCGACGTCCTGCGGCTGGTCGCACTGGGATGGACCAACCGGGAGATCGCCGCTCGCCTGTACCTCAGCGAGGGCACGGTGAAGAACCACATGTCCCGCATACTCACCCGTCTCGGCCTTCGCGACCGTACTCAGGCCGCCGTCTACGCCCATGACCACGGACTGCTACAACGCTCCCTGCCAGCGGACGAACGCCGCCGCCCCGCTACCTGAGGTCGTACCGGGTGACCTGCCGTCAGCAGGGGTACGCGGCCGCCGTATCATGCGGCGATGCCGAGTCGACGCCCATGCTGATCAGGCCCGCGAGCCACGAGCGGTACGCCTGTGGGGAAGGGTGATGCCGTCCCTCGACCTCGTTCAGTGGGCGGTCCTGCTCTTCTCTCTGGTGCTCGTCGGTTTCTCCAAGACCGGGGTCTCCGGCACGGGGACGGTGGCGGTCGCCTTGTTCGCGCTCGTGCTGCCGACGAAGAGTTCCACGGGCACGCTGCTGCCGCTGCTGCTGGTCGGCGACGTGGTCGCGGTGGCCTCCTATCGCCGTCACGCCGACTGGCCGAGGCTGTTGAGGCTGCTTCCGTGGGTGGCCATCGGAGTCGTGGCCGGAGCGGTCGTCGTCCGCTGGGCCGACGACACGCAGATGAGAAGGCTCATCGGCGCGATCCTGCTGGTGATCATCGCCGTCCACTTCTGGAACCGGCGCCGCGGACCCGGGGCCTCGCTCGCCCACCATTGGCCGGTGGCGGCCCTCGCTGGGATCTTCGCCGGCTTCACCACCATGACGGCCAACGCCGCGGGGCCGATCATGGCCCTCTACCTGCTGGCGGCGGGGCTGCCGATGCTGGGCTTCCTCGGCACCAGCGCGTGGTTCTTCCTGACGATCAACGCGTTCAAGGTGCCGTTCAGCGTCGCGCTCGGGCTCATCACCCCCGCCACGCTCGCCTTCGCCGCGGTGACCGCTCCGGCCGTCCTGGCCGGCGCCGCGGCCGGGCGGGCGATCATCGCTCATATCGACAGGACCTGGTTCGAACGCGTGACGCTGGCCCTCACCCTCCTGGCCGCCCTCCGCCTCCTCTACTGATCCGGCCGCCCGGCCCTGTCGCGCCCCGCGGACGTCTCGTCGCTCCCCGCGGCGGGGTCGTCCAGCATCTCCTCCAGCACCTGGACCGCCCCGCTGATGCGGAGCAGGGTCTGCTGCAGGTCACCGCGCTTGGCGTCCAGGGAGGCGAGCATCTCCTGGCCGGAGCGGAGCTCCTCGCGGAGCGCCTCGACCCGCTTCTCCATCAGTTCTCGCATCTGTACTCCATTTCTGGGAGGGCGTCATTTCCGGGGAGGGCGTCTCCCCGGGTATGGGCGGTCGATCACCGGCCGGGGGCGCCGGTCTCCAGGGCGCCGAGGCGGGTGTCGAGTGCGCGGATCAGGGTCTGCTGTTCCTTGATCGCCTCGACGAGCACGGCGGACAGCTTGCCGTAGTCCACGGACTTGAAGCCCGCGCTGTCGGTGTGCACCAGTTCGGGCAGCACACGCTCGACGTCCTGCGCGAGGACGCCGATCTCCGGCCGGTCCGCTTCGGCCATGCGTGCCTTCCGTACGGTCTCCCACACGCGCCGGTTGTCCTCGTCGCTGGCCTCGGGGCCCGCGGTGACCGAGGATTCGACGTCGCCGACCAGGTGGCGCAGCCCTTCGTCGTTCCACGTGAACCGGAGGCCGCGAAGCGCCTCGATCGCTCGCAAGGCGTCCGGCACGACCGTGGCGCCCTCTTTCAGCCGTGCGTCAGAGGGATAGGTGATGCCGCTGGCCCGGAGGACCGCGCCGCCGTCGCTGAAGTTGTTGATGTTCCAGCGGGGGCGGAAGATGAACCAGTAGCGCTGGGTGCGGTCGGGTCCCTCGAAGCCCCATTCGTACCCGGGATGGAAGTAGATCTGACCGTCCGCGTAGATGTCGTGGCTCGCGCGGATGTCACGGGCGAAGAGCGTTCCGAGGGTGAGGTTTCGGTAGCCGTTCGAGCCCAGGTTGCCCTCTTTGAGGTGGAATCCGTCCTCTCGTGCCTCGATGCGGTGCCAGAACCTGTTGGAGTGGTGGAAGCGGATGCTCGGCGCGACCTCGGGGACCTTCGCCGGGCTGGAATCGTCCTGGTAGAGCTCAAGGAACATCTGCGTGCCGCCGGTGGTCTCGGTCGGCTCGCGGCGGAGCTGCAGGTGCTGGCCGCCGGCGCTGACGCTGAGCCTCGCTGCGGAGTCGCCCGTACGGGGGCCGCCGAAACCGGCCTTGCCGTTCACCGTGAGAGCTCCGGAGATCGCGGCGTCGCGGCCGACGCCGAGGTCCCGGCCGGCGGTGAGGTCCTGGTCCGCAGTGACGTTCTGGCTCGCGGTGACGTTCTGGCTCGCGGTGACGTTCTGGCTCGCGGTGACGTTCTGGGTGGCGGCGAGGGTCTGCAGGGTCAGGTTGCGGTAGCTGTCCGAGCCGAGGTAGCCGTCTTTGAGGTGGAATCCGTCGCTTCGTGCCTCGATGCGGTGCCAGAACCTGTTGGAGTGGTGGAAACGGATGCTCTGGGCGACCTCGGGGACCTGCGCCGGGCCGGAATCGTCCTGGTAGAGCTCCAGGAAGAGCTGATTGCCGCCGGTGCTCTCGGTCGGCTCCCGGCGGAGGAGGAGATGATGGCCGGCCGAGCTGACGGTGAGCCTCGCCGTGGGGTCGGGCGTGGTGGGGCCGATCGAGACGGTGCCCTGATCGCCGACGCGCAGACGCCACGTGCCGTTGTTCCAGAAGCCGATGTCGCCGCCGACGACGCCGCCGACGAAGGCGTTCAGCTGGGCGCCGATCCACAGGCCGCCGTCGGCGCTGGCGGAGTGCATGCGGCCGTCGACCCGGAAGTCGATCGAATACGGGTTCTCCCCGGCGATGTGCACCTTCGCCGCCGGATCGTCGGTGCCGACACCCAGGGTGCCCGGCAGACGCAGCCCCGTACGCTCGATGACGGTCGAGTTCACGCTGACGGCGCCGCCGGCGCTCACCGCCCACTCAGCCAGCAGCACGGAGGCGGCGTTCGCCTCGTCCCATTGCGCCTCGGCCTGGTCGGCGCGGATCGCGAACGCCTCCTCGCCGGACGGGAGGACGACGAGCATGGGGGTCTCGTCCCACCGGGTGTTCTCCTTGCTCCCCTCCGAGGTCGCGAGGGCCGCCTCGGACTCGAGGTAGGCGATCAGGACGGTGCCGCCCTTGCCGCGGAACCGCTCGGGCAGGTGGACGTCGACGGCCGTGGGCAGCACGATCGGCCGGCCGAGCCGGTCGATGGCCGCGCCCGCCGACACGGTGATCTGGTTCTGACCGGTGACCGTGACCTCCAGGCCGCGGGAGACGCCGCTGACCCGGAGCGCCTTCGCCAGCGCGCGCTCGCGGTCGAGGTGGTAATGCTGCTCGTCGATGAAGTCGACGTCCTGGAGGAACTGCCCGTCGAAGAAGCGGACTCGTCGCTGTACCACGTCGGGCTGGTCGTACTTGCTCACAACGGTCCTTTCATGTTGATTCGCCCGGCACGGGCGGGATCGGCGCTTCGTTCGTGCCGAGCATGGTGTTGCGGCCGAGGAGCAGCGGCTTGGTGCCGGGGTTCTTGGCCATGAACTCCTCCGACACCAGGCGCATGGTGGGAGTCAGGATCTTGAGCGCGTAGAAGGTGTGCGCGGGCTTCTCGCTGTCGATGATGGCCCTGGCCGTCTCCTGGAGCGCGCGCAGTCGGACGGGGTCGACCTCGTTCAGAGTCAGCCGCACCTGGAAGTAGTGGGCGGGCTCGTCGAAGTCGTCGAACACGACGACGTCACCCGACCGGCCCCCGTTGATCGGCCTGACGTAGATCTCCAGGAGCTTGCGCAGCCCCGCGGGAGTCCCCCGCTCCCGGTACAGCGGCACGACCTCGTTGATGAAGTCGCGCTTGGTCGCGACGGGCCAGTCCGCGCGCAGGCTGAGCGCCACCCATCCCGCGAGCCAGGGGAGGAACTCCTCCGGGGTCCGCTGCGGGTCCAGGTAGCCCGGCAGACCCTCGATCGTGTCCTCCAGGCCGGTGAAGACCTTCTCGAAGGCCGCGAGGAAGGCGCCGAGGAGGTCGTCGCGCATGGCGGCGGGCAGCAGGTCGAGGTAGCCGCTGGTGGGCGGCGCCACGGCAGGGTTCACGACGCCTCACCCGTGGCCGGCGTCCCGGCCCGCCATTCGAGCCGCGCGGGGGTCCGCAGGGCCTGGTGGCAGGTGAGGCGGACCCAGGTCAGCTCGACCAGTTCGTGGGCGTCCAGCGCGATGCCGGCCACCTCGCCCCGATCACCGGGGATGGGATCACGGCCGTGCAGGACGACCTCCTCGACGTAGTCGGCGAAGGGCGAGCGGCCGAGCAGCGTGTAGACCTCTGAGGCGTACACGTCCCGTCCGAAGGGCCAGCCGCTCTTCTCGGCGCCACCGGTGACGGGGCCGAGGAAGGTCCTGAGCCGGTCCACCATGTCGTCGAACGCCTGTTGCGGCGGTGCGTCCTGGCCGAGCGCGACCACCGCCTCGACGCCGAGTTCGACGTAGGCGGGCCCGACGACGTGGTGCCGGGTGGCCAGCAGGCGCCGAACGTCCAGGAACTCCCACAGCACCGCGGCGGCGGCCGGTTCCAGGGCCGGGTGCGGGTACGGCGCGAGGCGGTCGGCAGGCTCGGGCACGACGACCACGCTCACGTGCCCGGGAGCGTCCGACGCGCGGACGGCGGGGTCGGCCGCGGACAGGTCACGCCGTGGCACGCAGCGCGCCCGCAGGATCCGCGGCCCCGACGGCAGGCCGGCGCCGCCGAGCACAAGACGCTCGAAGTCGGCCGGGGTGGCCGCCCGGTACGGCTCGCGCAGCTCGCGCGTCGTCGCGCGGACGCGTTCCGCGAGGCTCATGGGGGTGGTCTGTGTCCTCTGCGGGAGCGGCTCCTGCGGAGGCGGCCCGTTCAGCAGGTCGAGGAACCGCTCGGTGTGGGCGGGCGTGACCTGGTCGACCTGGAACAGCGCCGCCTCGGTGAGCCAGGCGAGCATCTCGACGAGGGCGATTCCCGGGTCGCTCGGGTTGTGGTCGGTCCATTCGGGGGCCAGCACGGGGATGAGCGACCTGGCCTCGGCGACCAGGTCGGCGAAGGTGTGGTCGTCCAGGTTCGGCAGGGGGATGGGCATGGCCTGTTCCTTGTCTCACAGCTTCACGGTGATCGTGTGGTCTCCCGGGCAGACGAGGGCCCGATCGAGCCAGTCCCACACCTCCGCCGCCGCCGACTCGGCCGACCCGAGCCTGCGCCCGAGCTCCCGCGCCAGCAGCGCCGCCAACTGCTCGTCGGACACGGCGAGGGGGGACAGGGCGATGTCCAGCGAGTGGACGTGGCCGACGCCGGGAAGTGCCTCCACAACCGCGTACAAGTCGGAAGGATGGGGTCTGCGGCCGAAGTCCCAGCCGTCGCCGCGCGGGCCGCCGGTCAGAGGATGCAGGTAGTCCCGCAGGGCCGTCGCCACCCGCGCCACCAGCGGGTCGGCCTCCTCGGCCGACGCGGCGACCACGGTCGTGGCGACCACGACCTCGATCCACTCAGGTCCCGCGGCCCTGATGTCGGCGGTCGCCGGGCAGCGGGCGCGCAGACGGTCCTCGACCCGGCGCAGCAGGCCGAGACCGGGGATCGGGCGGGCCTCGGCCGACTCCGGGACCACGATCACCGTGGTGACGCCGGCGGTCACGTTCTGGTGCTCCCGCGTGGGTCTGGGGGCCGCGGGGTCGAGCCACAGGGCGTAGGGGTTGAACCCGCCGGGCGGGATCGCGCGCGCCCGTACGACCTCGGCCGTGGACTCCACGGCGAGGTCCTCGATATCCTGCGCGGTGACCGCCCGCCCTCGGTGCCGCAGCACCTTGGGGCCGCGTTCCCGCAGCCGCGCCTCCGGCTCCACCGGCGTTCCCCCGTGAGCGTCCTCGTGGTTGGTCACCCCGTCGACGTAGGGGACCGCCGACTGCAGGCGGGTGATCGTCCCCGCCGGCCGGTTGCCCCCCGCTCCGCCGCCGGTGAGGTAGGTGACGCTGATGTTGCCGTCCCCGCGCGGGGGCAGCCGCCCCGCCTCTCCGTCGCCGAACCGGAACTCGCCGGTGAGCGGGTCGGCGGTGTAGTGGCGGTCGAGCGGCCCCGAGCCGGTGAAGTCGGGGACGGCCTGCCAGCGCACCAGGGTCTCCTCGGGCCGGCCCATCCCGTCGGCGGCCGGGGTGACGGCGTCCGGCCCTACGGCGGCGCGCAGGGCCGCCGTCTCCGCGGGGGACGGGGGCTCGGGCTCACGCACCACGAGCCGCTGTCCCGGCAGTACGGGGGTCTGCGCGGCCACGAACGTCTGGCCGGGCTCGCCGTTGGCCGACCCGAGGTTCTCCTCGACGGTGACGGCCTGCGCCGCCCAGGTCGTGTTCGGCATCACCCGGCGCAGCCTCGGGGGATAGGGGAACCGGCCCCGCTCCCACCGGCCGCGGATCCACCAGCCGTCCCGATCGAAGCACGAGCGGGCGACGAAGTCGTCCGGTCCGACGAACCGGACGAGCCCGCCGCCGGACAGGCCGCCGGTCTCGTCGGCCGCGGCCAGCGTGCGCCAGCCCGTTGGACCGCTGTACTCCCACACGATGCGCGGCGGGTCACCGGGCGCGACCCGCGCCAGCCGGTCGGCCCCGACGTCCTCGGGCGCGGGCGGTTCGACCTGGAGGTACAACGTCACAGGACGCGTGGCGAACGGCCTGTCGAAGCACAGGTAGAGCGCGGGGTCACGATCGTCGCCGGGTGCGAAGGGGGTGAACGGCGCGCCCACGCCGTCGCGTACGGGCGTCGCGTACGTGAAGGCGTTGTGGCTGACGCACACCTCGGCCGGCACCTCGGTCCGGTGGTCCCCGCCGGGCCGCCACGAGAGCGTCTTGACCATGGGCGGTGCGAACGTGGCGTCGACCAGCCGGTATCCGGCACCCGGTGGGTCCCCTTTCGCCGGTGGGATGTAGTGCGCGGGCGTGCCGTAGTCGCCGCCGACCAGGCGGGCCCGCACCCAGTGGCGCGTGTCACCGTTGACGGTGACGGGTGCCAGACCGTCCGGCATCGTGATCTGGAGCACGGCGTCCTGGGTGAACGCGTAGCGGGCCGGCACGACCGCCGCCTCCTGCCACTCCTTGCCGTTCCAGGTCTCCCAGGCGACCTGCGGGTGGCCGTCGGTGCGCACCCGCGGCACCGGACCGCCGGTCGAGGCGTTGGTCGGCGTCACCGCCAGATCCAGCACGGCGCCCGGCCGGGCGAGCTCGTCGGGGCAGGCGCAGTAGAACGTGTCGTTGAAGGCCGGGCGCTCGCCGAACGGCAGGAAGTCCTTGCCCAGGTCCACGGGGGCCACGTCGAGGAAGGCGGCGGGCGAGGGCATCGACTGGGGGGCGGTGTCCACCCTGAGGCCGATCCCGGTCACCTCGGGCAGCTCCCAGCCGTAGCCCGCCGTCAGCGAGTCGATCCGCGGCAGCGTCCCGTACGAGCCGCCGGTGTCGTCCAGCTCCACTCTGAGCCACCGGCCGAGGCGCCCGTAGAACGGCTGGGGCGACCATTCGACGGGCATCTCGAAGCTGACGCGGCCGTCACGGGTCAGCGCGAGGGTGGTGTCGCGGAGGCCGGGTGACGACGGCCCGCTCGCCGTGGAGCCCGATCGTCCCAGCTCCCGCCATCCGCTGGCGAGCCGGTACGACCACACCAGGCGGACCGGCGCGGACGGGTCGCGCCGGGTCCCGGGCCGGGAGAGCACGAAGTCCAGGTGCGCCGTGCCGCCGCCCGCGGCGATGGCGTCGTCGGCGCTGATGTAGAACCACTTGACCTGGCTGGTCTCGCCGAAGGGGTACACGCCGGAGATCTCTTCGCGCGGGGCCGTGGAGCCCACCGCCACGGCCTCGGGAGGGATGCCGGACCGGCCGGGGGCGAGGGGCATGCCCAGCCGGCCGCGCACCCACCCGGCGGGGATCTCGTTCACCGCCACCGGGGGCAGGCTCGGCAGTCCGGGAAGGGTCACGGCCCAGGTGCCGTCCTCGATGGCCGTCGTGTGGGCGATCCGCCGCCACGCGGCGCCGTCCCAGCAGCTCCAGGTGATCGGCCAGCCGTCCAGCCGCGCCGGGTCCTGAGTGCGGATCAGCAGCGTGACCTGTTTGTCGCCGGGGGCGCGCAGCACCGGGTCACAGGCGACGAACAGCTCGTGCGGCACGCGCAGCTCTCCGGTGAACGCGGGGAACGGGGCGTCCCGCTCTCCGGTCGCCCACGCGGTGCGGTCGAAGTAGGTGTCGCCCTCCGCGTCGCCGACGAACACCGCCCGCAGCGCCGCCCGGGTGACGACCAGGCTGTCCTCGGTCTCGAAGACGACCTCCTGGTCCTCGCCCTCCACGGGGTCCGCGGCGACCCGGGTGCCCACGGGGACCACCGCGTCGGCGGGGCTGCCCTCGGCGAGGGTGAAGGTGAGCGGCACGCGCGCGGGCGACGGCGGCAGCGGCCTGGTCCCGATCAGGTTCAGGAACGCCAGGTAGTCGCGGTCCGGAGCCCGGTTCACCCGCTGGATCACCAGCTCGGCGAAGTGGGCGAAGACGCCGATCAGCGCCTCGCCGGCGTCGCGCGGCCCGTCCTTCCTCGCCCGCCATCCGGTGTACCTGGAGGCGAGCTCCGCGGTCTCCGCGGCGATGTCCTGCCGGTCGCGGGGGTCCACCGGCGGCGGCTGGAGCGTCATGTGAGGTAGAAGGGGTAGACCAGGTTGAATCGGCTGTTGCTCGATCGCACCTGGTAGTTGATCTCTACGAGCAGGCGGTTCGGGTCCTTGTCGTCCGCGACCGCGTAGACGTCCAGCACGTCGATGCGCGGCTCCCAATCGACCAGGGCCTCGCGCACCGCCTCGGCGACGGCGCCGACGGTGGCGGCGTCGTGGACGCCGAACACGAAGTCGTGGATCTGGCATCCGAAGTCCGGGCGCATCAACCGCTCGCCCCGCGCGGTGCCGAGGATCGTCAGCATCGACAGGCGGATGGCGTCGTCACCGGTGACGGTCATCGCGATGCCGCCGCTTTCGTCCAGCCGGACGGGGAAGTCCCACCCCCGGCCGAGGAATCCCTGGTCCATCGGGGTGCTCATCCGATCAGTACGGTGCCGGACGCGACCACCGTCCCCTGCGGAAGATCCGATGGATCGTTGCAGGTCAGGGCGGTGTCCCCGGAGCGCGCTGCGGGCCTGCCGTTGATCGTGACGGTCGCGCTGCCGCCCTGGACCGTCGCGCGGTTGGACGGGGGGCGCTGGAAGGCGGTGCCGGGGGCCGTCGGGAAGTGCGCGGGGACGTTGCCGGCGGTGCTTCCTGCCACCGCCGCCGGCTTGCCCATGATGAGCACGTCCGTGCTCAGCCCGCCGTTGAGCACACCGCTGAAGGCGTGCGGCAGCGGCGTCGGGGTCGGGTCCTTGCCCGGGGTTGGCACCATCACGACGTGCACGTCGGTGGCGACGATCCTGTCGCCCTGCTTGGCCGCCGGCTGTCCCACTGCGGTCCCCTCCTAGTTGATGTTGACGGTCTGGCCCTTGACCGACAACCGCGCGTCCGCCTTCAGCGCGAGGTCGGTGCCGGCCTGGATCTTCACGTCCGCCTTCGAGGTGATCTCCACGCCCTGGCCGCTCAGCGAGAGCTTCCCGTGCGCGGACCCGATGACGACGTCCGCGTCCGCGCTGATCGTGATCGTGCCGTCCTTCGTGCTGATCACGATGCTGTTCTTCGCGCTCTTGTCCACGATCTCGATGCGCTCGTCGTCGTCGGTGTCGACCAGCCGGATCACGTGGCCGTTGCGCGATCTGATCACGCGCACGTCGTTCTTGCCGTCGTCGTTGGCCTCGGGCGGGTGGTCCTTGCCGTTCCACAGCCCGCCGAGCACGTACGGGGACGCTGGGTCGCCGTGGGCGAAGGCCACCAGCACCTCGTCGTCGACCTCGGGCAGGAAGTACACGCCGCGGCCCGCGCCCGCCATCGGCGCGAGGACCCGGGCCCAGGCGCTCTCCAGCTCACCGGAAAGCCAGGGCAGCTTGAGCCTGACGCGCCCGAGCCCGTCAGGGTCCTTGTTGTTCGTCACGATCCCGGACGCCACCCCGTAGAACCGGCCGTTCGCCGCAGCGGGGCCGAACAGCTCGCCGAAGTCGGTCATGCCGAGTTCCTTCTCATGTTCATGTAGGTGCGGTACCCCTCGCCCGGCACCACCGTGTGGGTGACGCAGGTGAGGTAGTAGGCGCCACTGAACGTCTCGCCCGCCCCCTCGACGCCGACCACCGTGCCGGCGCGCAGGCCGGGCCGTCCCGGGCAGGCGGCCTCTCCCTGGACGAACGACAGCGCCATCGCGTCGAACAGCCCGAGCGCCATGTCGTCCGCCTGCGCCTTGGACTCGACCGGTACGTCGACCTGCGTCGTGCCCGCCGCGCCGAATGCCCGTTTGGAGCGGCGCGGCCCCAGGGATCCGCCCCCCATCGCCGCCGCCGCGCGCCCGCCGTCGGCGGTGCCCACGATCTCGCTCTTGTTCCTCATGTCCCAGCCGCGCACGGTCACCTCGTCCACCTGGTTCAGCGAGCGCAGCCGGGGGGTGAACTCGGTGAGGTCCTGGCCGATGTGCAGCGTGGCCGAGGCCGGCCTGGTGTGCTGCGGCGGCCGGAAGTAGAGCACTTTGTCCCGTGCGTAGACCTCGTACCCGATCAGGTCCGCGCGGGCGCGCAGGAACTCCAGGTCGGTCTGGTCGTGCTGGAGCACGTAGTCGAAGACGGGCCCGCTGTCGGACACTTCGGCGCGCAGCCCTGCGCCGCGCGCCACGGTGCGGACGATCGCGCTCTCCTTCACCTGCGAGAACGTTCGCGTCTTGCGGCCACGCGCGAGGCGGTGCCGCAGGTCGTACCCCCTGACCGTCAGCATGGGCGGCCGGTCGGGGCCGAAGGCCGGCTCCAGGCTGGTCACCTCGCCGGTGATGACCTTCTCGGGGGCGTCGGCGGAGCCGAGCGCGATCTGGACCTCGGCGCCGAGCGCGAACAGCGACGAGTCCGACCAGGTCACCCTGAGTCGCTCCTGGTCCCAGTTGTAGAGCACCAGCACGAACATGCTGAGGGCGTTGAGGTCGTCGACGACGATGACCGACTCGATGTCGGTCCTGGCGTCCAGTGGCAGGCGCGCGCCGTCCACCCGGATGTCGATGGCGGGCACCATGCCTGAGGTCGTCACCTGGCCCGCCTTCCCAAGGGCGCCATGCCGGACGTCGTCACCTGGCCGCCCTCCTAGGAGTCCAGTTTGGGGATCGTCAGAACGGTGCCGGGCGAAAGGCCGCGCGGGTTGGCGATGCCGTTCGCCCTGGCGATGTGCCGCCACAGTCCCGGGTCGCCGTACTCCTCCGCCGCGATGCTCTGCACGGTGTCGTGCCGCCGTACGGTCCAGGTCTTCACCACGTCCGCGGAGTTCAGCTCGCGTGCCCTGTAGTGCGCCTTCGTCTGGAACTCCAGGAAGACGCACGACAGCGTGGCCCGCACCGGCGTGCCGTCGGCGAGAAAGAGGGTGAAGCGCTGGTCGAGCTGTGTCAGCACGCCTGTGAAGATGTACGTCGCGCCCCAGACCAGGCGGCAGATGGGCGGCCGGTGCGTCTGCCTGTCGACCTCGGCGAGCTTGGCCACCTGGTCGGTGAGCCGCCTGACGTCGGTCGCGTCGCTGCCCTGGAAGGGGTTCTCCGGGAGCACGAAGGACGCGGCCCGCTGGAGGGCCGACGCCTCGGACCTCGACTCGTAGGTGTCGAAGAAGAGCTCGATCGACAGCGTCTCCGCCCCGACGTACAGGAACTGCTGCTCGGTGTCGGCCCAGGTCCAGCCGCTGCTCTGGTGGGCGACCCGGCGCTCGTACCAGCCGACCGAACGCGACCGGCTGATCTCGTGCGGGTTGAACAACGCCTCGACCGAGTCGCCGTCCCAAGCGCCGTTCTTGTCGTAGGTGATGCGCAGCTTCTTCAGCCCGCCGGCCCCTGGGCCGAAGCCGAGCAGTTCGGAGGCCGCTCCGGCCTTGTTGACGGCCATCAGCGGGCCCCCCTGCGCTCGGCCTCGATGGCGAGCCGCCGCGCGAACCGGCGGTGCACGGTCTCGACGATCTGCTCGATGTCCACCGGCGCGGGGGAGGGCGGCCGTACGGGTACTCGCGCGGCGGTCGCGCCCTCGTCCCGCGGTGCCGTCCCCCGCTGCGCCGTTCCCGTGGGGACCGTCCCCATCGGTGCCATTTCCGCACGCGCCGGGGCCGCTCGTCCCGTCCCTGGACGGACGATCCGACCGGTCGCGGCCGGGGGCGGGGCGGGCGGGCCGTTCCTGGGGCCGGCCGGCGCGGTCCCGCGGGCCGGTGGGCCGGCCAGGGGCAGCGGCTCACCGGCCCGGAGCACCGGGCGGGCTGGGAAGACCAGGGGTGGAAGCTCCGCCGTGCTCCTCAGGCTGTCCGTACGGGTGGCGGCCGGCGACGTCAAGGAGCCGTCCGGTGAGCGGCGGACCCGGGGGGAGACCACGGGCAGCGCGCCCGGGGGATCGGGCGTCAGGGGTGAGGCGATGCGCGGGCCGCCCGCGCGACCCGGAGCCACGGGTACGACGAGGGGCGGCCCGCCCGCGTGGTCGCGTGCGATGGGCGTGACGACCGGCGGCGAGCCCGCGCGTTCGTGGAACGGCCGCGCGTGACCCGCCGCGCCGCCCTGGTGAGAACGGGCACGTGCCCGGGGGACGGCCACCGGCAGGGGGCGCGCCGCACGTACCGGCGAGGACACGGCCGCGGCCGGGGCGGCGAGCTTTCGCTGCACGACAGGCAGGCCGCCGGTCGCCCCGGAACCGGCGGTCCCCTGCCCGCCGTACGTCACCGCGGCGCTGACGTCGTACGTCGGAGAAGTGCTGACGTCGTACGCGGCGGGGGCGCTGACGACGTACGTCGGAGGGGTGCTGACCTCGTACGCGGCTGGGGCGCGGACGACGGCCGCCAGCGGCTCGGCCGGGTGACCGGCGGCCGGAGCGGTGACATCGGCCGGAACCGGGGTCCCGTACACGACCGGCGGGGTGGCGTCGCCGGGCTCCGGCGCCGCGTGACGCGCGACCCGCTCCACCAGCGGCAGATCGGGCATCATCCCGCGATGGCGTGCCAGGATCTCCCGCGCCGGACCGGGGTCGATCACACCGGGACGCAGGGCGCGCCGCCCCAGCCTGCGGACCAGCGCGGGATCCCAGGGCGGCTCGGCGAGGTGCTCAGCCCGCATTCCCGGCCTCCCGCGCCACCTGGACGGCGCCGTGCGCGAGGGCGGCGGCCTGGCCGAGCAGCGGCTTGGTCAGCCCTTCGTGCGCCAGCTCCAAGGACTCGAACGCGACCTGGTCGCCGCGCGCGTCGAAGGTGGGCCCGGTCCAGCGCACCGGCAGGGCGTTGCGGAAGTTCCACCACATGACCGGCGTCTGGCGCGCGTCGAGCAGCATTATCGTGCCGTTCTTGCGGTGGATCACACCCCGCACGGCGTTGTAGTGCCAGTTCCACATCACGCTGTTCGCGGTGAGCCCCCGGGTCAGCACCAGGTTCGAGTGGCTCGTCACGCCGGGCAGCCTGTGCACGTAACCGTTGACGCCGCCCTCCCTGTAGTCCTCGGTCTCGACCCTGCTCTCCAGGCCGCTCACCTCGCTGCACCCGCCGAGCAGGAGCCCCTCGATCTCGACGGCGAAGTTGAAGGCGGGGAAGGGCTCGAGCAGGGGCCGCGCCGGGGCCCAGTTCCCGGCCGCGGTCGGCAGCCAGCTCAGGCCGAGCGGCACTCCCGTGGACGTCATGGCCGGTCACCTCCCTGTTCGTTGAGCCGCCTGTTGAGGCGGGCCACCTCGGTCACCCACCGCTGCCGTTCACGGTGGTCCAGCCGCATGATCTCCTGGTAGGCCCAGTGAAAGTGATAGGCCAAGTACGCCACCTCCTCGTGCAGCCGGTCCGCGGGGTAGCGCGTCATTCCCCCGGGCCGGCGGTCTCCACTTCGAACGCCTGCTCGCAGTGCGGGCAGTCGACCAGGATCCGGGTGTGGCCGGTCAGGTTGACCCGCTGGTAGAGGTCCTGGAGGTAGGCGAGGTCCGCCGAGTACATGTTCTCGACGCTGGCGGTGTTGATGTGGTCGAGCGTCCCGAGCCGGGTGATCACCCTGGCGAGCAGGATGATGACGAGGTATCCGGGGTTCGCACGGACCCGCGGGTCCTTGATCGGCTCGATCTCGTCGAAGGCCGTGGCGAGCCGCATCGTGCCCTCGCGGTGCACGGCGCCGTCCGGGGTCACCAGCCCGCGGGGGAGGGTGAAGGGGAACTCGGTCCGCTGGGCCGCGCCGTCGCCTAACTCCACTTGTCGACCTCGATCCTCTCGTAGGCGAGCGTGAGCTGCTCGACGGCGATCTCGTCGGATGCGGCGGACAGGCTCGGTCCCGTCCACGACTTCGGCCAGCACGCGAAGAGGTTCCACGTGATCTTGGCGTTGCCCGTGTGGTCCAGCAGGGTGATCGAGATGTCGTGCCGCTCCACCGATCCCTTCGCGGCCTTGTCACGCCACTCCCAGAGCTTGCTGTCCAGGGTCAGCCCGCGGCTGAGCGTGATGTCGCCGTAGGTGTTGAGCCCCGGGATCTTCCGCACGCTCAGGCTCCGGTCGGTGCCTTCCCGGTACTCGCTGGCGTTCTGGCTGCTCTCCAGCCCCGAGCACTCGCGAAAGCCCGCCCGCGTGATGCCGTCCAGCTCCACCGCGAAGTTGTAACCGGCGTACGGATCCACCCTGTTCGCCATCATCGACCTCCAGTACCTGTTGTCGGGGGTGTCACACCGCGTTGATCGTCACTCCGCTGGCGCCGTGGATCACGCGGACGACGATGTACTCGGCGGGAGCGCTGGGCGCCACGCCGATCTCCGTCACGACCATCCCGGCGTCGATGGCCTCGGCCGGGTTGGTCTCGCTGTCGCACTTGACGAAGAACGCCTCCTCCGCCGTCCGGCCCTTCAGCGCGCCGCGCTGGAACAGCCCGTCGAGGTAGGCGGTCAGCTCGCGCATGATCCGCACCCAGAGCCGGATGTCGTTGGGCTCGAAGACCAGGCCGCGCATGAACCGCTCGACCCACCGGTGCACGCTCACCACGACGCGCCGCGCGCTCACGTCGCGCCACGCCGGGTCGTCGCTGAGGGTCCGCGCTCCCCACACGCGGATGCCCCGGCCGGGCAGGGCGCGCACGCAGTTCACCGCCCGCGCGTAGAGTTCGCCCGCCTGCGCCGCGGTCAGGTCGCTCCGCAGGTCGAGCGCGCCCTCCACGACCTCGTTGGCCGGGGCCTTGTGCACGCCCACCCGCCGGTCGCCCCTTGAGTACACGCCGGCGATGTGGCCGCACGGCGGCACGTGCCTCGGCCGGCGGTCGCGGTCGCCCACCCGCAGCCACGGGTAGTACAGGGCGCCGTACGAGCCGGCCGCGCCGTCGGTTCCGTTGAGCACGGCCCGTTGCCGGGCGGCCAGTTCGGGATCGTCGGCCGGCGGGCAGTCCAGAATGGCGAAGCGGTCTCCCCGGTCCCGGCAGTGGCGCAGCAGCGCCCGCTGCGGGCCGGTCACGGTGTCGAGGTCGGCACCGGACGGCCATTCGGCGGCGAGGTCGGGGTGGCAGACGAGGTCGACGTCGTCGACGTCGTCCAGCGTGGCGAGGGCACGTTCCAGAACGTCAGGGGAGGGCGTCTCCCGGCCGGTCTCGTCCAGGCGCACGACGTAACAGGCGGCGCCGTCGTTCTCGAAGAAGCCGCGCACGGCGTCGTACAGGAACCCGGCCCCAGGGCCGCCGAAGGCCGCCTCGAACTCCGGCCACAGCGTGAGCCGCCTCGGGGTGGCGGGGCCCATGGGCGCCCGGCCGATGAAGGCGGGCACCCCCGTCAGGAAACCCGGCGCCGGCGCGGGGATGACGTCGACCGGGTAGACGCCGGGCGTCAGCCGACCTGGCACCGGGGCCTCCTCACGGACGCGTCTCCGGTTCCGGCGGGCCGGTCGCCGCCGGACGCCGTTCGCTGGCGGTCGGTCACCGGGCCGTGCCGTCCCACTGGCTGAGGCGGAAGACGACGAACTCGGCCGGCTTCACCAGCGCCACGCCGATCTCGGCGACCACCTGGCCGAGCTCCCGCGCCTCCCGGGGATTGGTGGACTCGTCGCACCGCACGTAGAACGCCTGCTCGGGGGTCGCACCGAACAGGGCGCCCGAGGCCCACACCGTGGTGAGGAACGCGCTCACGTTCCGCCTGATCTTCGACCACAACTCGGGCGCGTTGGGCTCGAAGACGACCCACTGGGTGCCCTGGTCGATCGACTCCCGCAGATAGTTGAACAGCCGCCGGGAGTTGATGTAGCGCCACTCGGTCGCCTTGGCGCCCGCCAGCGTGCGCGCCCCCCAGATCGTCACGTTGCCGTCGAAACGGCGGATGACGTTGACGTCGTTGGGGTTGAGCCCCGCCTGTGCCTGCTTGCCGACCGCCGTCTCGACGCCGAGCGCGCCCCGGATGACCTCGTTGGCGGGCGCCTTGTGCACGCCTCGCTCGGAGTCGACCCGCGCGTACACGCCGGCGACGTGCCCGCTCGGCGGCATATACAGCGGCTTTCCGTCGGCGCCCTTCGCGCCCACGTCGATCCACGGGTAGTAGATCGCTCCATAGGAGCTGTCGCGGGTGCCGCCCCGGATGTCGGTCTTGGTCAGCGCGGCCGTCCTGCGGCCGTCAAGGATCGCGAACCGGTCCCGCAGGTACTCGTTCTCGCAGTGGTCGAGCAGCGCCGACTGAACCCCGTCGCTCGTGGCGCCCGGCACGGCCACCAGGGCGATCTCGTCGATCACCGCGAACGCCTCCAGCGCCCCGACCACCGTCTCGTCCTCGGGCAGGAGGTCGACCTGACCACCCTGCTTCCCGTCGCCGGACCCCGGCGCCAGCCGGGTCACCCAGCAGCGTCCGCCGCCGTTGTTGAAGAATCCGTACACCGCCTGGGCGAGCGTCCGGTTCCCGGCCTTGACGCCGTCGCCGAACAGGGTCTTGAAACGTTCCCAGCCGTCGACGAGCTGCGGCACCCCGACGGGGGCGAGGGGGTAGTAGTCGGCGGGCTCGACGGTCTTACCGCCCGATTTGAAGCCGGTGCGGCCGGGGATGAGGGGCATCTCGACGCCGTCCGCGACCACGCCGATGAAACCCGCGGTGCTGGTCCCGACCCCGGCGATCGGCTTGATCGCCGACGGGACCTCCTCGACGTACACGCCCGGCGTGAAGTACTGGGGCATCGCTGGCGTTCCCTTCGTTCGTCATGACGGCTTGTGCTCGCCGGCCGACGGGTCGAGGCCCTGGCCGATGGTGATGGCCTTCTCCGTCACCGCCGGGCCGACCTCGGCCGGCTTGGCGACGTCCACGCTGAGGGTGACCCCGTAGTGCAGGGTGGCCTTGGGCCTGCCGCCCATGGCCTGCCAGAACTCACCGAGGCTCTGGAGCTGGTTCTCCGCGATGATCTTCGTGGGCACCGGCGGCTCCTGCTCGGTGAGCTCGCCGCGCAGGTACGTCGCCGGGATCGTCCGGTGGCGGAGCAGCACTCTGAGCACCTCGCCCAGCAGCCGGTGCTCGTCCTCGGCCGGGGTGGGAGTGCTCGCGCTCGGCCACGCGGTGATGAGGTACGAACAGTCGACCCGCGCCGGTGGGTGCGTGCGCATCGTCACCCCGTCCGGCCGCCGTTCCGTAGGCCAGAAGGTGTCGCGCAGCTCGAAGTTCTCCCGGACGTCGTAGAGGAAGAAGGCGACGGCCGGCAGGGTCACGCTGGACGGCGGGAACTGGTCGTCGGGCCCGGCGAAGCTGATGGCGACGTCGCGCAGCGACAACTCGGCCCGCACCAGAGCCGCGAGTGTCGCGTCCAGATCCTGGAACACCGACGACCCCCCTCACGCCCGTTTCTCCACCCCGCAGATCGAGGTGTACCGGGTGCCCATCGCCGGTGCGTCTGCCCGAACGTCTCCACCGCGCCTCCCGGGCGGTGACGCCCCGGCAGACGCGGCCGCAGCCGCTCCCCGAGACGGTCGCGCGATATACGGACTTGAGGGACGCGCCGGCCACGGGAGTGCGGGGACGGTGACGTCCGTCTCCGGAGGGGCCACGTCATGAGGCGGTTCGACACGACCGGCCGTACGGCCGCGGGCCGCGTGCCCGCTTCGGGGACGCGTGTCCAGCGGGTGACCGAGTTCTCCGGTGGCCGGTCGGTGGGTGTGGGGCCGGAGGGGGGCGGGTGGGACGCGGGGTCGCGGCGGGATATCGAGGGGGCTCGGGTCGGTGGGCGGCGGTTGCCCCCGGGGGTGGCCGAGGTGATGGGGCGGCGGCTTGGGGCTGATCTGGGTCGGGTGCGGGTGCATACCGACGCGCGGGCCGATCGGTCGGCGGAGTCGTTGAACGCGCAGGCGTTCACCACGGGGCACGCCCCCCATGCGGGCCCCGGCTCCTCCGGCACCGGGCATCCGGTCCAGAGGAAGATGACGCTCCTCAACGTCCGAAGTAATCTGCGGGACTGGCGCGCCATACGCCTCGCCTTGGGGCGGGAGGAAATACCGATGCCTTCAGGATGGGAAGACCTCCACGCCGCGGCCACCGAGGATGCTCTGAAACGGCGCGTCGGAGAACTCGTGGGCGATTCGGTGGAGCGCACGTTCGACCTCGACGACGAGGGAGATCTCCGGAGGCTGGCCGCGCTGATCACCGGCCGGCCGCAGGCGAGCGGCCCGGGAGATGTCCCGCCGCCGCTCGCGCCCACGGTGGCACAGGTGGCTCCAGGCCATTTCTCCGTCGAATATCTCAACAAGTCCAACAGGGCCGAGGTGAGGACCATCCTCAGGGCCTGGGTGCGCTATGCCGCCGACCATGAGAAGGGCCTGTCGACCGCCCGCTGGGACTTGTACGCCGAGCGGGAGCGCAGGCGCCGTGACCAAGCCTATTATCCGGGGGACACGAATTTCGCCGCCTCCTCGGACGCCAAGGCCTTCCGCGATAAATACAAAGAGGTGCACAACCGTGCCGTCCATATGCGCGGTGCCCTGAACGAGGCCAAGCAGGTGGCCAAGGCGCTGACGACCATGTACGACTCCAAGGTCATCGGCGTGTTGCGTGACTCTTCCGGGAAGATCCAGGGCGTGGTGGAACTGATGGACTCCAAATACGAGAACCACGTATACGTGTCCAACCTGGCCGCGAATCCCGAGAACATCGACTCCGCGAATCCGGTCAAGAAGGTCGCCGAGGCGGCGCTGGTGTTCGCGGTGCTGCAGAGCAGGAAGTCCCAGAAGGACCGCGTCAAACTGGTGGCCCTCAACAACAAGGTGAAGTCGATCTACGACTATTTCGGTTTCCGGGTGCACGACAAAGGTGTGCCCGTCCCGCACCCTAAGGGCCTCAAGGAGCAGGAGCCCTCCGGGGCTCGTTATCCCGCTAAGCACCCCATATGGCACACGAAGCAGAAGATGACCCTTCGCCAGGATGATGGGACAAAGCTGCTGGGCAGGGGAAGGGCCTTGCTCGATGTGCTTCCTGACGAGCTTCGCAATGTGGTGTGACTTCTGATCGGCGGCATCGGCATGGGAGGGCGTTTGATGACTCGTCGGCGTGAGTTGACCGATCGTACGGCCGTGGGTCGCGTGCCCGGTTTTCAGCGAAAGGTCGAGTTCTCCGGTGGCCGGTCGGTGGGTGTGGGGCCGGAGGGTGGTGGGTTGGACGCGGCGTCGCGTCGGGAGATCGAGGGGGCTCGGGTCGGTGGAAGGCGGTTGCCGGTGGGGGTGGCGGAGATGATGGGGCGGCGGCTTGGGGCTGATCTGGGTCGGGTGCGGGTGCATACCGATGCGCGGGCGGATCGTTTGGCGGAGTCGTTGAACGCGCAGGCGTTCACCACGGGTAATGATGTGTTCTTTCGTCGTGGTCGTTATGCGCCCTCGACCGGTGAGGGGCGGCGGTTGCTGGCGCATGAGTTGACGCATGTGGTGCAGCAGAGCCATGGTCGAGTCGGGCCGCAGGGGTCGGTGGGCCGGGCCGATGACGGGTATGAGCGGCAGGCCGACCAGGTGGCCCACGGACTCGCCGGACCGCTGTCCCACGATGGCGCCCACGCCGGACCGGTTCGCTCCGGTGCCGGGCATCCGGTCCAGCGGAAAGTGGAGTTCGTCAACGGGAATCCGAATTGGGAGGACTGGCGCTCCGTACGCGTGGCCCTGAAGAGCAAGGGACCGCCGATGCCCATCGAATGGACCGATCCTCAGATGGGTGTCAACGGGACGATGCTCGAGAAGCGCATCGACGAGCTGAAGACCGATCTGGTGGACCACGGCAGGTTCGATCTCAGGAACAAGGACCATGTCCTGAAACTGGCCGAGCTTCTCACAGGGCAACCGCAGGGCGTGGGACTCGGGAACGCCCCGCCACCCCCCGGCCCTGTGGCGCCGCAGATGCCCCCCGCGCCCGCGCAGGTGGCCGCCGGAAACTTCTCCGTCGAATATCTCGGCGCGTCCAACAAAGCCGAGGTGCGTGCCACTCTCCGGAACTGGATCGACTATGCCACCGATCACCAGAAGGTCCTGTCGCAGACCCACTGGCGCCTGCGATCCGAGCGGGAACAGAGAAGCGGCGAAGCCGCCTACTATCCCATCGACCAGAATGTCGCGAAGTACGCTGACGCCGAGGCGTTCCGTAAGAAGTACAAAGAGGCGCGTGCTCGTGCCGTGCACATGAGCGGTGCCTTGAACGAGGCGGAGCAGGTGAAGAAAGCACTGGTGGGCGGGAGCGACTCCAAGGTCATAGGCGTACTGCGTGACTCGACCCGCAAGATCCAGAGCGTGGTCGAACTGATGGTCTCCGCATACAGCGACCACGTATATCTGTCGAACCTGGCCGCGAATCCCGAGAACATCGACTCCGCGACGCCCGTCAAGAAGGTCGCCGAGGCGTCGCTGGTGTTCACCGTGCTCGAGGGCAGGAAGTCGGGTAAGGATCGCATCGAGCTGTGGGCGCTCAACAACAAGGTCAAGTCGATCTACGACTACCTCGGTTTCCGGGTGAACGTCAACGGCACCCTCATCGACCACCCCAAGGGCGTGAAGTCGCCGAATAACGGCCCGGGGCCGCGCGTGCCCGCGAAGGGCGAATGGCACGACCGCACCAAGAACACGATGACCCTCGACCGTGGCGGAGCGGACAAACTTCTGGGCAGGGGAAGGGCTCTTCTCGACGTCCTGCCGGACGAGCTGCGCAACGTGTGATGAGACCTGGCCGTTCGGCTCCGGGGTGTCAGTGGACGCCGGTGAACCGTTCGGCCGGGAGGATCTTGCCCATTTTCTGGTACTCGCGGGACACGGCCCGGCGGACATGGGTCATGGCGATCGTCCCCCCGTCGGCGGCGGCGAGGAACGCGGCGGCGACGGCGATGTCGCGGATGTTGCCACCGGGCAGGTCGATCTCCCCGGCGAGCCGTTCCAGGTCGAGCCCGGGGTCCAGCGGCGCGCGCTCGGGCCAGATGCGGGTCCAGATCCGCAGCCGGTCGCCGGCGTCCGGCACCGGGAAGTCCACCGTGAAGTGCAGCCGGCGGACGAACGCGTCGTCCATGTTCTTGCCGAGGTTCGTCGCCAGGATGACCACCCCCTCGTGCTCCTCCATCTTCTGCAGCAGGTAGCTCGTCTCCAGGTTGGCGTACCGGTCGTGCGCGTCGCGCACCTGGGTGCGTTTGCCGAACAGCGCGTCCGCCTCGTCGAAGAACAGCACGGCCTCGCCCTTCTCGGCCTCCTCGAAGACGCGGGCGAGGTTCTTCTCGGTCTCGCCGATGTACTTGCTCACCATCGTCGACAGGTCGATCTTGTACAGGTCGAGCCCCAGCGTGCCGGCCAGGACCCCGGCCGCCATCGTCTTGCCCGTGCCGGGCGGCCCGGCGAACAGGACGCTCAGCCCCTGGCCCCCCACCACCTTGCCGCCGAACCCCCACGTCTCGTGGACCGTGGAGCGGTGCCGGATGCGGTCGCGGATCTCCTGGAGCTGCCGCATCCGGTCGCCGGGCAGCACGATGTCGTCCCACGTGTGCCGTGCGGGCACCCGCCGGGCCAGCGCCGCCAGGCCGGGTGCGGACCGGCGCCGGCAGGCGGCCTCCAAGTCGTCCTCGGTCACCACGGGCGCGCCCGGCGTGCGCGCGTACGCCAGGCCGCGCGCGGTCGCCGCGGCGCCGGCGATCTGACCGCCGGTGAGGCGGAACCTGCCGGACAGCGCGGCCAGGTCGATCCCGGACGCGCCCTGGCCGATCCCGTCGAGCGCCGCCCGCCACAGCGGCAGCCGCTCCGCGGTGCCGGGGACGGGGAACTCCACGCTCGCGAAGGTCAGGCCGTCCGGCGCGTCCGCCGGTTCCCACGCCGCCGCTCCGGCCAGGAACGCCGGCCAGGGGGACTCCGTCAGCATCGCCAGCAGCGGGGCGGCCTTGCGCGGCCGGTCACCGGCGAGCAGCGCGTCGGCGTTCTCCCAGTACATGATCGCGCCCTGGAGCCGCGCCTCGCGGTCGGCGAGTGCGAGCAGCGCCGCGAACTCCTCAGCTTGGAGATCGGCCGTCGGCTCGGCGTCCACGGCCAGCAGGTCGGCGCCCCAGGCGTGACACAGGGCCTCGGCGGCCGTGTGCTTCCCCGTGCCTTCGGGGCCGTGGAAGTGCAGGACGAGGTCGCAGTCGAGGTGCCCGGCGAGGCCCGCGAGCCGGGACGCGAGACCGGCGGGGAAGACCAGCCGGTCCAGCGGCGTGCGGGGCCGAACGAGCCGCGCGTAGGGGCGCAGGAAAGGGTCGGGCTCGTCGTCCTCCAGCAGGAACCGGACGACGCGCGGATCCAGGCGCACGCTCCGCGTCAGCAGGGAGCCACCGGGCGGGGAGGTGCCGTCGGCGAGGGTGACCAAGCGGTGCCGGAGAAGCGGCGCGCCCAGCCCGAACCGCTCGCGCGCGGCGACCCGTACCCGCAGGTCGTCGTACAGCAGGCCCAGCACGAGCTCGACCGTGGGCGCCGGATGCGCCATGTCGTCCTGCAGGTGGGCGTAGAGGCGCTCGTAGCGGCGGTCGATCTCGGGGGCCAGGCAGATCACGACGACGTCGACGTCGAACCGGGTCAGCCCGAACAGCCGGCCGAGCACGACCAGCCGCAGGAAGGCTCCCTGATCGAGCCCGGCGGCCGACCGCTCCCTGATCTCCCCGGCGAGCCGCTCGACCTCCTTGTGCACCTCCTCCGCGGGCACGTCCTCGGTGCGGCCGTCTTCCGCGCGTGCGATGTGCGCGGGTACGTCCTCGGTGCGGCCGTCCGCGCGTGCGTTCTGCGCGGGTACGTCCTCAGGTAGGCCCTTCTCCCACGCCCCGTGCGCACCGTCGTCCGCCGCTCTCTCCCTCATGCGCAGCCGGAGGAGGAGGTCGAGGCGTGCGAGCTCGGCCAGCACATGCTGAAGGGTGGTCTCGTACGCCGCCACGTCGTCTTCCATGGACTGGCCTCCCGTTGGACGTCGGTTCCGGTTCTCCCGCGGGCGGCTCAGCGGATCTCCTCAGACCGGATCTCCTCAGACCGGATCTTCGCAGGCCGGAGCGTTCCAGGATCACCGGACGGCGGGCCGTGCCCGGCGTCGGCCGAGGACCCGTGCCTGGCCTGGTGCATGGTCCGCTGGAGCGCCGCGAGGCTCGCCTGGATCTGGTCGAGCCTGCCGTTGAGCCTTGCCAGGGCGTCGGCCATCGCAGACGGGGGCGCTTCCGCGCCGGCCGACGGCGCCCGCGCGTCGGCCACGGGCACCGGCCCGGACAGATCAGGCAACCGGTCGTCGCGGATCTGGTCGTACAGCGACACGGTCGAGGACGAGGGCCGGATGCCCAGCTCACCGGCCATCACCGTTCGGCACTGCTCGTACTGGTGTACGGCCGAGGTACGGTCGCCCGCGCCGAGGTGGAGGCGCATCAGCCGGCGGTGGGTGGTCTCTCTGGCCAGGTCGTGCCGCAGGATCACCTGCCCGAAGGCGATCCCCCTGGCGTAGAGACCGCACGCCTCGCAATAGTCCATGAGCTGTTCGAGCATGGCCAGGTAGGTGACCCGCAGCCGGTCGCGCTCGAACCCGCACCAGTCGTAGGGGGAGGTCTCCATCAGGTCGCCGCGGTACAGCCCGACCGCGGACTCCACCAGCCGTGCCTGGGTCTCGGTCAGCCGGTGGCCGGGGGTGTCGCGGGTCGCGGCGCGGGCGCTTTCGAACGCTCCAACGTCGACCCAAGAGGAGGTGGGATCGACTCGTACCCGGTCACGGTCGACGACGAGCGCCGACTCCTCGTCCGGCCCGGTGACGGGGCCGCGTCTGAGCGAGCTGTTCAGCTTCCACAGGGTCTGGCGCAGGTAACGCTTGGAGACGGCGGCGTCGCCCTCGGGCCACAGGACCTCGGCCAGCCCGTCACGGGTGTGCGCGCGGTCCCGGTAGATGAGGAGATAACACAGCAGCTCCAGCGCCTTCGTCGGGAGCGCCGGAAGTGGTCGGCTGCCCTGATCGATCGATACGAATCCGAACAATCTCACGGATAAATCGTGCACCGGTGCTTTCTCCCATCAAACGGACAGGAGTTACGCAGCGATCTCTGCCGCGCACCCGGCACAGCCTAAATGACCCACCCCACCCCTGAACAGGGGCTATTTCCCGCTATATGGGCCCAATATGGATGCCGCCGACCGGGCGGCACTCCGCTCGGCTCGCCCGCTTGGCGCTACCGGGCTGCACGGATAAATCACCGTATATTAGGTTCTTCGCAGGTTATAAATAGTTATCAGCCGAAATCAGCGTTGAAGCGATGGGTCGGTCGCGGCGTGGCCGCCTTATCCCGAGCCCGAGCCCGAGCCCGAGCCCGAGGCCGGAGCCCCGAGGCCGGGCGGGTCAGGGGTCAGGCGCCGCCAGTGCCGATCGCGTGCCCGATGACGTACACGACCAGCGCGGCGCCGCCACCGATGAGAAGCTGGCGTGCGCCGGAGCGCAAAGGTGCCCTGCCGTTGAGCAGTCCGATGACGGCGCCGACCGTGAACAGGGCGACGGCGGCCAGGGCGATCGCGGTGACCAGGGCGGCGGTGCCGGCACCGAACAGGTAGGGGATGACGACCACGATGGCCCCGAGAGCGAAGGAGATGAGGCTGGAGACGGCGGCCAGCCACGGCGAGCCGAGCTCCCCGGGGTCGAGCCCGAGCTCCTCGCGGGCCATGGTGTCCAGCGCGGTGTCGTGGTCCTTCATGATGGTCATGGCGACGCGCTCGGCCTCCTTCGCGTCCAGGCCCTTGGCCCGGTAGATCAGCGCGAGCTCCTCGGCCTCGGCTTCGGGATCGTCGCGTAGCTCCTCGGCTTCCAGGGCGATCTCGCGTTCGTAGGCCTCCCGCTGACTGCGCATGGAGATGTACTCGCCGACGGCCATCGAGAACGCGCCGGCGAGCAACCCGGCGAGCCCGGCGAACAGGATGGTCGAGCCGACCGCGCCGGATCCGGCGAACCCCATGACCAGGGAGGTGTTGGAGACCAGGCCGTCGTTGACGCCGAACACGGCGGCGCGCAGCGCGCCGGAGCGGTCGCTGCGGTGCCAGCGCTCCCGGCGGGCGATACCCCGGCCGCCCTTGTCGGCGCCGGCCGGTTCCCCCTCGCGCAGTCTGGTGATCACTCGGGCGTGCGACCGCTCGTCGACGGCCATGCCCGGCGCGGCATGGGGGTCGCCGTCGTACAGGCCGGCGTCGGCATGCTCGGCCCGCTCCAGGAACGGCAGCACGGAGTCGGCCGAGAACCGCCGGGCCAGCCAGGACAGCAGCCGGTTACGCAGGCCCGGACGCCCGGGCTCGGGGACGCGCTCGCCGAGATCGGCCAGTTTGCCCGCCCAGTGCGCGGCATGGCGGTCCTCCACCGCGGCGAGCTCCAGGAAGACCTGCTGCCGCTCGCCGGTGGCACCCGCGGCGAGCCCCCGGTAGAGGGCCGCGCTCCGACGCTCGGACTCGAGAGCGTCACGGTAGTGCGCGACCGCTCGCCGGTTCTTGCGGGGGCCGCCGTCGTGGGTATCGGCGTCGTGGGTATCGGTGCTCATGACGTCAACCTCCTGCCTGGTCACCATGCGCGGGGCCGGTCGGTGTCGATCGTGGCGGGCCGGCCGGGTCGGTCGGGTCCGGTGCGGCAGTCGGGCCACTCGGGTCGGCCGGGTCCTTTGGGGCCGCCGCCGGGTCGCCTGCGGCACTCGGGTCGTCGGGTCCTATGCGGCATTTGGGTCCGCCGGGTCTTTTGGGGCCGCTGGGTCGGCCGGGTCGCCTGCGGCGAGGCAGCGGCGGCAGGTCCCGCGGAAGATGACCTGCGCCTCGTCGACCTGCCCCACGTCGTCGCCCGGGGTGAGACAGGGCTTCGCGCCGGCGACGCAGGGCACGTCACCGACCTCGCCGCACCGCCGGCAGACGAAGTGGTGATGCCAGCTGTCGGCGACCTCGTAGACCGCCGCACCCGGTCCGACCTCCGCGCGCAGCACGACGCCGAGGTCGGCCAGCGTGACCAGCGAGTTGTAGACGCTGGTGCGGGGGAGCGCGGTGCCGTGCCTCGCCAGGTGCGCGTGCACATCGTCGGCCGTGTGGTGCCCGCCCATCGCCCGCAGCGCCTCGGTCACCGCGAGCCGGGGGCGGGTGGCCCGCAGCCCGGCCTCCCGCAACCGCGTCACGATGTCATCGGGGAGCTTGCCCGCCACTGCCCGTCCTTGGCTATTTGTACATGGACAATGTACAAATTTATCAGCCGTCATGGCGCTGTTCATGAGGGGGGCGGTGCTGGTCAGGTGATCACGGCGGGGGCCGTGCACCGTTCCTGGCTATCTCGCGCCGGTCACGGTCAGGGCGGCGGGCCGGGCCCGTATCCGGCCATGTCGCGCCGGTGACCGTCAGGCGCTCACGGCGGCGGGTCGGGCGCCGCTCTTCGCCTCGTGGACCTCGCGCAGCAGCGCGGCCGCGGCCGCGCTCGTGGGATCACCCGTGACGGTCACGGTCTCCCAGGCCGGTACGACCCCGGCGAGCCCCACGAAGCGCACCCGATCGGTCTTGGCCGCGAACGACTGCGGTACCAGCGCCACGCCCAGGCCGAAGGTGACCAGATCGAGCAGCGAATGTATGTCGGTCACCTCCAGCGCGACGCGGCGTTCGACACCCGCCGCGGCGAGCACGTTGTCGACCAGGTCCCGGGTGCCCCAGTCGGGGGTGAAGTCCACGAACCGCTCCGCCTGCAACTCCTCCAGCGCGACCTTCTCCCGTACGGCGAGCGGATGCTCGGGGGTGCAGGCGAGCACGAGCGGCTCGTCGGCGAGCGGCCCGACCAGGACGTCGTCGGGGCACCGCGCCGGGCGCGACACGAACGCCAGGTCCAGCCGTCCCGCGCGCACCTGCTCGATGAGCTCTCCCGAACCCCCCTGGCGCAGCTGGATCTCCAGGCCGGGGTGGACGGCCACGAAGCGAGCGAGCACGGCCGGCAGGTGCACCGCGTGCAGGCACTGCAGGGAGCCGATCGCCAGGCTGCCGCGGAGCAGGCCCTGCACCGCGGCGACGGCGTCCTTGGCGGCGTCGGTGGCCGAAAGGGCGCGCCGGGCCTCGGCCAGCAGCGCCCGGCCGGCCGGGGTCAGTTCGACCTGACGGGTGCTGCGGAGGAACAGCGGGGCGCCCAGCTCACGCTCCAGGGAGCGGATCGAGGCCGACAGGCCGGACTGGGCGACGCGCATGCGCTTGGCCGCCCGCGTGAAGTGGCACTCCTCCGCGACGGCGACGAAGTACTCGAGTTGCCGGAGTTCCATGATTCATCACCGGGGCTGCTCAATGGGATCAGTATCTTCTGTTGGACAGCTTAATCGTGAAGGCCGAGACTGTAGAGGCACGAACTCATCTTCGAGGAGGATTTCCCATGCAGACTCGCCGCATCGGCGACGTTCAGGTCAGCGCGATCGGGCTCGGCGGGATGCCGATGTCGATCGAGGGACGTCCCGACGAGCAGCGTTCGGTCGCGACGATACACGCCGCGCTGGAGGCGGGCGTGACGCTGTTCGACACAGCGGACGCCTACCACCTGTACGCGAACGACGTCGGGCACAACGAGTCCCTCATCGCCCGCGCGGTGGCCGCCTACGACGGCGACACCTCCGACGTGCTGATCGCGACCAAGGGCGGCCACCTGCGCCCGGGCGACGGCTCGTGGACCCTGAACGGCTCGCCCGACTACCTCAAGCAGGCATGTGACGCGTCGCTCAAGCGGCTCGGCGTCGAGGCCATCGGGCTCTACCAGTTCCACCGGCCCGACCCGAAGGTTCCCTACGCGGAATCGGTGGGCGCCGTCCGCGACCTGCTGGACGCGGGCAAGATCCGTTTCGCGGGCATCTCGAACGCCGACCCCGGCCAGATCCGGCAGGCCAACGAGATCCTCGGCGGGCGGCTGGTCAGCGTGCAGAACCAGTTCTCCCCGGCGTTCCGCTCCAGCGAGCCTGAGCTGGAGCTGTGCACGGAGCTGGGCATCGCGTTCCTGCCCTGGAGCCCGCTCGGCGGCATCACGCGCTCCGGCGAGCTGGGCTCGCGGTTCACCGCGTTCGCGGACGTGGCGAAGGCGCACGGGGTGAGCCCGCAGCAGGTGTGCCTGGCGTGGATGCTCGCCAAGTCGCCGGTGGTCATCCCGATTCCGGGCTCGTCCCGCCCCGAGACCATCCGCGACTCGGTGGCCGCGGCCGACCTGAAACTGTCCGGCGAGGAGATCGCCCGCCTCGACAAGTCCTGACGACGCGCGCTCCGGGGCGGGCTTGCGACGTCACTCCAGGCGCTGGACGCTCGAAGCGGCCAGGCGGTGCCGGGCGAGGATGTCGTCGAGCCCTTTGAGCGGCGGGCATGAACTCGGTGCCAATGGTGCGGCGAGAATGGCCCCGACTCGCCCACCCACCCTGGCTTGCCCGCCCGCTCCCGGCTCGCCCGCCCGCTGCGGGTGGCTCGCCGTACCACGGTGCCGGATTGGCCGCGCCGCTTCCCGCCGTCTCGGTGCCGCAACCCACGAGTCCGGTACCGGGGTCATCTGTGCCCGGGGCCTGTCGATCTGAGCATCAGCGGGCATGAATCCGGTGGTCGTGGTTCGGCGAGTAGGGGCCCCGGCTCACCCACCCGCCCCGGGTTGCCCGCCGTACGACGGCGCCGGATTCGCCGCCCCGCCTCCCACCGCCTCGGCGCCGGTTAAAGGCTCACCGCGTGCCGGTTGAGAAGTGCCACCCGTGACGGGGGTTGCGGCTGCAGGCCCATCGCGGCCAAACACGATCGCCAGCACGGAACCTGGAGGCGGCCATCGGGCTGGATTGTGGTGAGCTCTTGGTGGTGAGGTCGAGGGGACGGGTTCAGATCACCTCCGGTGGCTGGATTGTGGATTGTGGTGCTGGTGGGGTGGGGGGACGGGTTGGGTTCGCCTTTGGTGGCTGGATTGTGGGTTTTGGTGCTGGTGGGGTGGGGGGACGGGTTCGGATCACCTCTGGTGGCCCGATGGTGAATTGCGGCGCCGGCGCGGTCGGGGACGCGGTGATCTCGGCGCATCGCCTCCGGTGCCCGGAGTTGTGGGTGACTTTTCATGTGGTGAGTTCTCCCGACCGCTGTACTGGACCAATGACCGTCGCCTCGCATTGGGTATTTCATCGCCTTCCACTAGACCGCCACGGTTTGAGCGGCCGGTTTCAGCGTGGCCGTCTGACGATTCTGATGCCGTGGGCGATCCGAAATCCTCGTTTTAGGATGTGAATCACGGTCCCGGGCGGAATTCCTTGCTCCGTTCCGGTTCGCGCGTGGCCGTATCAGGTGAGACTTGTCATCGGGAGAATTGTCTCGATGCCGGCTGGTGAAGGCTGTGCGCGGTTGGGCGAAATTCGTGGCCGGGTGCGGTGTGTTCCTCAGCGGCGCCTGGCTCGGATTCTTCTTGGTCGGCCAGGGGCTCGACAGGGCCAGCCTGTGGGCCTCGGTGCTCGGGCTCCCGCTGAGCGCGATAGCCACCGCCATGGGAGCGTGGGCGGCCCTCCTGGCTGCGAAGACGCTGCACGCGACCAGAGGATCACTCGCGACGGACGACGCCACCGAGACCCTGGTCCGCAGAACCTCTATGCCCCTCGGCACGCGTAACACGATCGTCGACGGGGTGATCGTCGCCCATACCGGTGACGATGACGTCGTGGTCCAGGTCGGCGAGACCACCCGGATGATGAAGGCGTCGCGGCCGGATCCCCGTAAGGGGATCGCGTCCGCGGCGGTGGTCCGCAACACCCTGCCACGGGACATCTCCACCTTCACCGGCCGCCGCGACGAACTACGAGCGCTGCTGGCGGCGGTGGAACGGGGGACGGTGAGCGGCCACCCGGTGATCATCCACGCGATCGACGGGATGGCGGGGGTGGGCAAGACGGCGCTCGCCGTTCACGCGGCGCATCGGCTCACGTCGCGGTTCCCCGACGGAGTGCTCTTCTTGCCTCTCCATGCGCACACCGCCGGCCGAGGGCCTGTCGAACCGGGGGACGCTCTCGACTCCCTGTTGCGGGAGACAGGCCTGGACTCAGGTCAGGCTCCCGCGGAAGCGGAGGAGAAGGCGCGGTTGTGGCGGGACCGGATAGCCGGCAAACGCATCCTGCTCGTTCTCGACGACGCCGTCGGTCCCCACCAGATCCAGCTTCTCATCCCCGGGGTCTCCGGCTGCGCGGTCCTGGTCACCAGCCGCCGAAGGCTCACCTCGCTCGAAGGGGCCACGCCGATCCCCCTTGACGTGCTGCCGCCCGAGGAGGCAGGCCGGCTCTTCCAGCGGTCGACAGGCCGTGCGGATCTCGACCCGAACTCCGAAGCCGTCGCCGAAGTCGTGCGACTCGCCGGCCACCTGCCCCTGGCCATTCGGCTCCTCGCCGCCAGGCTCGCGCACAATCGGAGCCTGGCCGTCCCGCATCTCGTAGAGGAACTGGCGGCCGCACGCGACAGGTCTGCCCGGATCGGCGCAGTGGACGAGCCGATCAGCGCCGCCTTCGATCTGTCCTACAACCACCTTCCCCCTGCGCGCCAGGAGTTCTTCCGCCATCTCGGCAGGCACCCCGGTACGGAGATCGACGCGTACGCCGCCGCCTCGCTCGCCGGTATCGATCTCGAGGCGGCCAGAGCCGGGCTGGAAGCGCTCTACCTCGACTGCCTCATCAGCGAGCCCACGCACGGCCGGTATCGCTTCCACGACCTGCTCCGCGACTACGCTCGTGCGCTGGCGGGCACCGACCCTGCCGAGGCAGGGCAGGCCGCCGTGGGCCGGGTGCTGGAGTACTACCTGCACACGGCGCGTGCCGCGGGTGTGCACGTCGCCCGCCGCATCCCGGACGCCCTACCGGCGGGGAATCTGGGGTGGGTGAGTGGCCAGGGCCCATTGCCTCCGGTGGCCGGACGCTCATCCGGCGCCGATGCGCCGCCTGGGGAGCCGCCGGCGTCCATGCCCGGCTTCTCCGGTCCGGGGCAGGCCGGGGAGTGGTTCGAGAGTGAGCGTCCCACCCTCATCGCCTCGGTCGACTACGCCGACACGCACGGGAGTCCGGCCCACGCGATCGCCATCCCCGCGGCGATCGCCGACTTCCTGCGCATCCGGGGGTACTGGCACGAGGCCGCCGACGTCCACCGCATGGCCGCCACCACCGCGCGTCGAATACATGATCGGCACGGGGAGGCCGGCGCGCTGACCAACCTGGGCATCGTGCGGTATCTGACGGACGCCTATCCCGCCGCCGCGTCCGTCTACTCCAAGGCTCTGGAGTTGTACCGCGAAGCCGGAAGCGACCTGGGCGAAGCCAATGTGCTCAACGAGCTCGGCATGGTGCAGTACGTGACGGATGACTATCCGGCTGCGACGGTCAGTCAGACGCGAGCCTTGGAGCTCTACCGCCGGCTGGGCAACCGCCTGGGGGAGGCCAACGCGCTCAACTACCTCGGCCTGGTCCAGCGGCTCAGCGGTGACTATCCCGCCGCCGTCTCCGGCCATTCGCGTGCGCTGGAGCTGTACCGCGAGCTGGGCAATCGCCTGGGGGAGGCCAACGCGCTCAACTACCTCGCCCTGGTGCAGCGCTCGACAGGAGAGCACGAGGCCGCCGCCGCCAACCTGGAACGGGCCCTCGTCATCTTCCGCGAGCTGCGCAACCAACTCGGCGAAGGCAACTCCCTCAACTACCTCGGTCTCGTGAAGAGGCTGACGGGCGACTTCACCGCCGCCGCCGACCACCAGAGCGAGGCACTGGCGATCTTCGGCGAGATCGGCAACAGGCTCGGGGTGGCCAACGCGCTCAACGAACTCGGACTCGTCCAGTCCTCTCTGGGTGACCGCGGCGCGGCCGTCGAAAGCGAGGAATCCGCGCTGGCCCTCTACCGCGACATCGGCGACCGCGCCGGGGAGGCGGACGCGCTCTACAACCTGGGCGAGATCCTCCAGCAGCCCGCTCCTGCGGAGGCGATGGCGCGCTACGAAGAGGCACTGCAGGTCGCCCGCGAGATAGGCGCCTCACTGGAGGAGGCGCGAGCACTGGAGGGCATCGGGCACTGCCTCATCAGAACCGGAGCCCTCACCGAGGGAATGGAACGCCTCGGCCAAGCCCTACATGCCTACCAGCGAATCGGAGCCCCCGAGGCTCACCGCGTACAGACCGCGCTTCACGACCACGGGCCTCCTACATGACGGCCATGCACCTCGTGCGCACCGGTCTAGATGAATCAGCGGCAACCGGTACCTGACCAAGAGCCGGGCGGCCTGCCCGTCCAGGCCTTCGGAGCCGGCGACCTCCCCGCCGCGCCCTCGGCAATCCTGCCCTGACCGGTCTCGCCCGCATGGACGTGATGCTCGGCGACTTCTTACCGTGAACTCATGACTGACACCTTCTGGTCGGACGCCGACCGTCACCTCGTCCGTTACTCCGGAGCAGGAAGCTTCGTCCCGGAGATCATCGAACGAGCCGAGGGCGGCTTCGTGTTCACCGCCGATGGTCGTCGCATCCTCGACTTCACCTCCGGGCAGATGAGCGCGATCCTCGGGCACTCGCATCCCGACGTCGTCGCCACCGTCCAGCGCCAGGCCGCCACACTCGACCACCTGTTCAGCGGCATGCTCAGCCGTCCGGTCGTCGACCTGGCCCGCCGCCTCGCCGGCTCGCTGCCCGATCCCCTGAGCAAGGTGCTGTTGCTGAGCACCGGCGCCGAGTCGAACGAGGCGGCGATCAGGATGGCCAAGCTGGTCACCGGCAGGCATGAAATCGTGTCGTTCACCCGCTCCTGGCACGGGATGACGCAGGCCGCCGCGAACGCCACCTACAGCTCGGGCCGGAAGGGGTACGGTCCGGCCACGCCCGGTAATTTCGCGATTCCCGCCCCGAACCCGTACCGGCCCGATTTCCTCACCCCGAGCGGTGAACTGGACTGGCGGCGGCAGCTCGACTTCTCCTTCGATCTGGTCGACGTGCAGTCGGTGGGCGGCCTGGCCGCCTGCATCGTCGAACCGATCCTCAGCTCGGGTGGTGTGCTCGACCTACCGCCCGGCTACCTGGCCGCGCTGCGCGACAAATGCCGCGAGCGCGGCATGCTGCTGATCCTGGACGAGGCGCAAACCGGCCTGTGTCGCACCGGCGACTGGTACGCCTTCCAGCGTGACGGCGTCGTACCGGACATCATCACGCTGTCCAAGACACTGGGCGCGGGACTGCCGCTGGCCGCGGTGGTCACCAGCGAGGAGATCGAGCAGGCCGCGCACGAGCGCGGTTTCCTGTTCTTCACCACGCACGTCTCCGACCCGCTGGTCGCGGCGGTCGGCAACACCGTGCTGGACGTACTGGAACGCGATCGGCTGGACCGGCGGGCCGCCGAGCTCGGCGCGCACCTGCGGCAAGGCCTGATCGCGATGGCGGAGCGGCACGAGGTGATCGGGGACGTGCGCGGCCGGGGCCTGCTGGTCGGCCTGGAGCTGGTCCTGGACCGCGAGACCAAGGAGGGCTCGGACAAGCTGGGCGCGGCGGTCACCCGGCGCTGCCTGGAGCTGGGCCTGCACATGAACGTGGTCCAGCTCCCCGGCATGGGCGGGGTGTTCCGGATCGCCCCCGCGCTCACCTCCACCATCGGCGAGCTGGACCTGGGCCTGGAGATCCTGGAAACGGCGATCGGCGACATCGCCCCCAAGTTCCTGTCCTGAACAGACGGAGCCGTCCTCCCTCATATGCTTTCCTGCCATGTCGAGCGATCAGCCGCCGGGGCCGACCTCGTTGTCGGGTGCGCCGTCGCCGCTGGTCGGCAGGTCGCCGCGCTCCACGGGGCGCGGCGGCGGAGAGGGCGTGCCGGTGCCCGTGGCCGGTCGCGCACCGGCCAGGGCCGCTTTCAGGGCAGGCCGGTCCACGTCCGCGAGCTGCCCGGCCAGGCGAATGTAGTGGTCGCCCCGAACAGCGGTGTAGTCGTGGCGGCTGCCGTGCACAGGATCGTGGGCGGCGACCGCAAGGAGGTCGCCGCGGCCTTACAAGGTCGCTACAGGCCTTCCCGGCGCGTCGGGGTTCAGGATCTCGGTGATCCGGAGGAACCCGTCGGTGCCGTGGCCCCGTCCGATGGCGCGCCGCGCCAGGCCTTCGGCCGCGCGCATCACCCCCGCGTCGATGCCATGGGCCTCGGAGGTGTGGACGATATGGGCCATGGACGACACCGCCGAGGTGATCGGGTTGTCCTCGCCCGAGAACCGGCCGCTGTCCACTTCCTCCGCGCCTCGCTCGAAGATCGCCGGAAGGATCGTGCCGATGCCCTTGGCGAACGGTGCGAGCTCCCGCGCGGTGACCCCCTCGGCTCTGGCCAGGGCGATGGCGTGCGCGTAGCCCGCCATCGCGGTCCAGAAGACGTCGAGCAACGCGATGTCGTATGCGGCGGCCCGGCCGATGTCCTCACCGAGGTGGGTGTGGGTCCCGCCCAGGGCGTCCAGCACCGGCCGGTGCCGGCGGTAGAGCTCCGAGGCGCCGCTGTGGAGGAACACCGCGGCCGGTGTTCCAATGGTGGTGGCCGGTGTCATGATCGCACCGTCCAGGTACTCGATGCCATGCTCGGCCGCCCAGGTCGCGGTGTCCCGCGCCCGGTCGGGGGTGTCGGCGGTCAGGTTCACGACAGTGCGTTCTTTGAGGGCGTCGGTGACCGGGCCGTGCCGCATGATGGCGTCCCCGGCGTCCTGGTTCACCACGCAGACCACGACCAACCTGCTCGCGGCGACCGCCTCCTCAGGTGATCGGGCGCCGGCCGCGCCCCGCTCGACCAATTCCCGGTCCTTGCCCGGCGTCCGGTTCCAGACCGTGGTCCGCAGTCCGGCGTCCAGAAAGGCGCCGGCCAGGGCCCGGCCCATCGGCCCCAGGCCGAGCACGGTGACGGCAGACTGGTCAGTGTGCGAGATCATGGTTCAGCTCCTGAAATATCCTGAAATGACGAACGACGACGGATGGGATGCAGATGACGCGCAGTCGTGCCCAGGACCCGGACGTCTGCGGAGTGACCGCCGCGGTCGCCGTGATCGACGGCAAGTGGAAGACGCTTTTGCTCTGGCTCCTGGAATCCGGCCCGCATCGTCCCGGCGAGCTGCGCCGGCGGCTGCCAGGCCTCACCGAGAAGGTGCTGACTCAGACGCTCCGCGAGATGGAGGCCGACGGGCTGGTCCACCGGGAAGTGCACGATGTGCGGCCACTGAAGACCGTGTACTCCCTGACCGGGTTCGGCCGCGATCTCTCCGAAGCGCTGGAGCCGCTTTCCGACTGGGGCCACCGGCGCCTGGAGAAGCTGGCCGAGTCCCGATCGGTCTCCTGATACACCGCCGACCCGCCCGTCTGATATGGACCGGACGGCCATTTCGACCGCCCGCGACCAAGCTTCACGCCGCTCCGGCGCGGCGGGCAAGTACCCACAAAAAGGTGGCCACCGGCCGGCGTGTGCCCGGCTCACCGCCGCGCGGACGCGGTATCCACCTGACCCACTGGCCTCCTGAGAGGAAACAGGACATGTCCGTGCAGTTGAACCACACCATCGTCGAGGCTCGTGACCGCGAGCTGACCGCCCGCTTCCTCGTCGAGATACTCGGGCTCCCGCCGGCGCCGATCTTCGGGCCGTTCCGTGTCGTGAACTTGGACAACGACATATCGCTCGACGTCATCCAGGCCGACGGTCCCGTACACCCTCAGCACTACGCCTTCCTGGTCGGTGAGGAGGAGTTCGACCAGATATGGGGCCGCATCAGGGAACGAGGGCTGCAGTTCTGGGCCGACCCCTACCACCGCCGGCCCGGCGAGATCAACACGAACGACGGCGGCCGCGGCCTGTACTGGCTCGGCCCCGACGACCACAACCTGGAGATCATCACCCGTCCGTACGGCGGATGACGCGGAGAGACCCTTCCGGAGTCAGCTTGCGTGGTGTCAAGGTGGCGCCTAGCGGCCGGGCGGTGTGAAGGGTGAGGGCGTCGGCGGGACGTGCCAGAGCGGCGACCGTGCCGGGGAGGCGGACGCGCTCTACAACCTGGGCGAGATCCTTCAGCGGCGCGAGCACGGGTCTTCCATGTGAGCGAGCGACGATGACAGGACGATGATCTTGATTAGGTTCTCACGATCAAGGAGGTGAACCCGAGCCGGGGGACCCTGGCGGTCGCCCGTGGCGGCGGACGCGGCCGTCTCCTAGGGGAACCTGGCAAGGCTTCATGCGTTAGAGCGGCTAGCCAAGCGGGCATTCCGGCTAATCAGGACGCTCGATACAGATGGGATATTTGCCCATGAAAGTGGCAGCTGTCTTACTCGGACTGCTCTTCGTGCTCGTTGGAGTGCCCGCGCATGCGGAGACCGGCGCCCATACTTACCCGGACAGGTTTTCGCTGCCCGACGGATTCCAGCCTGAAGGGATAGCGATCGGGCCAGGGCCTGTGGCCTATTTCGGCTCACGCGCGACCGGGGCGATCTACCAGGCGAACCTCCGCACTGGCGAAGGCCGGATCATCAACCCCGGGCCGGGCACTCCGTCGCTGGGCATGAAGACCGACTCCCGTGGGCGCCTCTTCGTCGCCGGCGGCTCGGGTGGCAACGCTCGGGTGATCGACACCCGGACCGGCGAGGTGCTCGCCACCTACCCGCTCGTCACCGGCACCTCCTTCGTGAACGACGTGGTGCTCACGGCGGGAGCCGCGTGGTTCACCGATTCGGCCAACCCCGCCCTGTACAAGCTGCCACTCGGAGTCGCGGGAACGCTGCCGAAGGAGGCCGTACGGGTGCCGCTGAGCGGGGACATCGCGTACGCCACCGGTACGAACGCCAACGGCATCGCGCCGACACCGGACCACAAGGCCTTGCTCGTCGTCCAGTCCAACGCCGGCAAGTTGTTCCGGGTGAACCCGTCGACCGGCGCGGCGACGCTGGTGGACCTGGGAGGTGAGGTCCTGACCAACGGCGATGGCCTGCTGCTGGAAGGGCGCACGCTCTACGTCGTCCAGAACCGGCTCAACACCGTGGCGGTCTTCCGGCTGAGCCGGGACGGCACTTCGGGAGAGCTCTTGCGGAAACTGACCGACCCGCGCTTCGACGTCCCGACCACCGTCGCGGCGTTCCACGGCCGGCTCTACCTCCCCAACGCCCGCTTCACCACGCCCCCCACCCCGACCACGCCGTACGACGTGGTGGCGATCCGCCGCCACTGAGCCAAGGCTCGGACGAACTGTCGCCTCACGGGGCTACGCCGGTGACGCAGGATCGAGCGCGCCGCTGGCGAGCCCCATGGCGACCGACACCGCGGCCAACACCCCGGAACCGTTCACCTCTCTCAACTCGGCCTCGAAAGCGAAAAGCCTCCGGAAGGCCTCGCCGTACCGCCGCTGCTCGTCCAGGGGCAGCCGGGGCACCTGGGAGCGCCTTGGTTCGAACCGTGTCAGGCCTGACTGGGTGCCGCCCGTCGACACCGACAAGGTCCGCACGAAGCCGGTGAGGAAGTATGGATCGAGACGGTCCGGATCGGGCCTGAGAAGGGTGAGTCGTGGGCCGAGGATCAGGCCGGTATCCTCCACCACCTCGGCCGCGACCTCCCGATCGCGCGTCGCGACGACCACGTCACCCGGCTGGATCACGATCCTGTTCGCGGGCTGCGTGCGCGCCACGACAGGCCCTCCCGTGAACAGAAGTCCGGCTTCGAGTACCCGCTCACCCGAACCGTCGATGTCGTACCGGCCGGCCTGGTGGATCGTGAGCGCTCCGGTCCGTTCCAGCTCGGAGAGGGGGACCATCGGCATCTCGCGGGCCCTGCCCGGGAGCGCCTCGGGGACGAGCGTCAAGAGGCGTTCGAGGCGGCGGACGAACTGGTCGCGGATGGATGGATAGTCGCCTCCCGCCTCGTCCGCCACGCTCACGTGCCGTGCCGGGGTCACGTCGATGTCCTCGTCGATCAGTTCGATGATCGGGACGGTGCGGCTCACGCCGGGTCGGTCCATGTCACCATCGGGATCGGCCTGGAATTCTCGCCAGTGTTCGACGATGGTGCCGAATGTGGCCGGTTCGGCCTCCGACATCAGCACGCGCGAAGGGGTACGGCTGTCGCCCGTGGGCTTGCGCAGAACCCAGACGTGCACGGGAAGACCGGTGCCCGACGCCATCTTCGGCGGGAGCCCGATCACGGCCTGGATGACGCCGCGGCGGAGCAGGTTGCTGCGGATCCGCCGACCGGACCGGCGGTTGGCGGCGATGGCGGGCATCAGCATGACCGCGATACCGCCGGGGTTCAGGTGAGCGAGCGCGTGCTGGACCCAGGCAAGCTCCGACTCCGACTTGGGCGGCAGGCCGTACTCCCAGCGCGGGTCGCTCGTCAGCCCGTCGTATCCCCAGTTGCGCTCGTTGAACGGGGGGTGGCACACCACGGCGTCCACGGTCACGCCCGGCCAGGCGTCCTGGCGGAGGGAGTCACCGGTCTTGACCACGCCGTCGATCTCGGCCAGCGAGAGGCGCGCCTGCGCCAGCCGGGCGAGCGCGCCTTCGCTCTCCTGCCCGTACGCGCGCTCCGCCCCGCTCGTCGCGGCCAGGAGTATCCCCAGCCCGCAGGCGGGATCCAGCACCGTCCGGACGTCTGGGCCGGCCAGCTTGACCATGAAGTCCGCCACCTCGGCAGGCGTCTCCGCCAGCCGGCGTGAATGAACGTCGGCGAAGCGGTCCAGCAGAAACCGGATCGCCTCGATGGCGCCCTGCTCTTCGGCGTACTGCTCGATGAGCTTCCACGTGGGCCGGGGGACCAGCCACGGCTTGCCATGGCCACGCAGCAGCTCGGTCGCCTCGGCTACCACCTCGCCGAGCCGGATCTCATCGGTGGCCGCCCTGATCTGCTGCCAGACCCGCTCTTGCAAGGGCAGTTCCTCGACCTTGCCCTGGCCGAGCAGCCACGCCTCGACGTCCTTGAGGGAGAAGGTCGGGCTGGTCGCCGTGCCGCCGACGGGCTCGGGAAAGTCCTCATGCCGCCGCCGCCAGTTACTGACGGCAGCACGACCGACACCTGCCATGCGTGCGATGTCAGCCGAGGTGATGGTCGCCTCTTCTCCGCTGATCGCCGGCCTCCTGGTCTGCCATTCCGACGCGTTCCCGCGTCGACACGTCTTGTGTGAGTGCAAACCTAGTCTAGGACGCCGAAGGAGGCGGGTTCAGCGCCCGTAACACGTGTACGGGGTTCACGCTGCGGCCTGCGAACACGACATGCCATCCACCGGCGGAGGCATCGAGATCCAGCCCACCGGATCATCGTCCTGTACTTCCACTGAGGTGCTCAGGAGGTCTCGGCGACGGACCAGCGTCCACGGGCGGTGGCTTGTGCTCAGTTCTGATCGGACGGGTCGCTGGAGGGGGCGGCATCGGAGGAGTCTTCGGGCTCGGGGGAGTGGCGGCCGCGCTTGCGGGATCCGCGGTGCCAGCTCGCGAGGGCCTCCTTGGAGACCCGCTTGCGGTGCAGGTGGGCGTCGCGGGCGTACTCCTTCAGCTCCTTCACCTCGGCGGCCAGCTCTGCGGCGTTCGGCGCCCAGGCCAGTCCTTTCTCAAGCTCCTCCCGAGCGGAGGTGAGGAGTCGCTCGGCCTCGGCGACGTCGTCCCGGCCCATGGCCTCGGCGGCCTGCCGCTTGGCGTCCTGGGCGTCCTGAAAGAGACGCTCCGCCCGCACGACGAGGTCCGGCGTACGGCTCGCGGCCTCATCCCCAGCGGCGACGTTCACCGTGACCGGAACGGTGACGCTGTACGTCGTCAGCGTCTCGGTCTCCACGTAGGTGAAGACGAGCCGCGCGACGGTGGCCGGGCCGAGGGAGGCAATGCCGGGGAGGATCAGCCGGAGCAGCGCCTTGCGTGTCTCGCCCGCGTAGAGATCACCGAGCTCGGTCATGATCGACCCGTCTGGCAGCCGATGCCCGGGCAACCCGCCGTAGACGATCAGCTGTGTGTCCGGGACGAGAGGGGTGACGGTCAGCGAAGCCGCCTGAGCCGCCTTGGCAAGGACGCCGCTGACCTCGTCGGCGATGAGCCGTCCCGCCGTGTCCGGGTCCTCGGCGTGCAGGGCGCTGCCGGCTCCTCCATCGGCGATGGCGGCCATGAGAGCCTCGTCGTAGTCGAGGCCATATCCCAGGGTCGTGGTGGAGATGCCCTGCCGCTGGGCGGCCATGGCCACCACAGCGAGCCGCGCCGGGTTGGTGATGCCCATGTTGGCGTGCCCGTCGGAGATCAGTAGGAGTGTCGCGCCGCGGCCGGCCGCGCTCCGGTGGGCCTCCTGGATGCCGCGTAGCAGACCACTCGACAGATCCGTGGACCCGCCGGGCCGGAGCGCGGCGACCCTTTCCTTGGCTGCGGCCTTGCCGGTCAGCGGGCCGGTGGCAACCTCAACCCTGGCGGTGTCGTCGAAGCTGACCAGGCCGAAGTTGTCGGTGGGGTCCAGCCGGTCGATCAGCGTGAACAGTGCGCGCTGCGCGCCTTGGAGGCGGTCGCCACTCATGGAGCCGCTGCGGTCGAGGACGACCTGAAGGGTGGCGGGGGACCGCTTGCCGGAGCCTGCCGGAGGCGGGGCGGTCATCTGTACCAGGATCGTGACTTCGTCTTCTTGGTCCAACGGGACCACGTCGAGATCCAGGTAGGCGGTGACGTGCATGGCACATGTCCTGTCGGTGTCCGGGTCCCGCTGGGGACCACGTGGTTTCACGGCGAGGTGATGGGGGGCCGGCCGCGGTGGGCCGGAACGTCAGGACAGGGCGACGGTGACGCCGTCGGAGAAGACGGAGTCGTGGAGTTCCACCGCCCTGAGCTGGAAACCCTTCGGCACGTCGAAGAGGAGGATGCCGCGTACGGAGTTGCCGGGGTTGATGTTGTTGAGGAAGGCGTTGGAGTCGTCGAGTGCGAGTGCAGCGGCTCCCGTGGCCGCGTCGTACTGACGGTCCTCGGTGTCGAGAAGCTTCTGGCCGGAGTCGGTGAAGAGCTGAGCCTCGTCGCCGATGTTCTTCACAGTGAGGTGGATGAGCACGTACTGCCCCTGCGCCTTCGAGATGGTGAAACCCTCACCGACCTGGGACAGGCCCTTCTCGACCTTGGTGACCCTGAAGGCGAACCTGCCATCCTTGACGACGTCACCGATGCCGGGCGATTTTGGCTTGGCTTGCTCCTGCTTCTTCCCCTTCTCCGTGTTCTTCGCGGACGTCGAGGCGGTGGTGTCGCTGCGACCGCCGTCGGACGACGCATCGTCCGAACCCCCTCCGCTGATGAGGGTGCCGAGGATTATCAGCCCGGCCATCACAGCGGCGCCGACGAGGAACGCCCGCAGACAGCCGCCGCCATGCTTTCGCACGATGACGGTCTGCGGGTACGGCTGCGCGTAGCCGTACTGCGGTGGACCGTCGGGCGGTTGGTTTCCGTGCATGACGAAACTCCTGGTGAAGGGAATCAGGTGATCAGGTGGTCGGCGGGCCGCACACGGGAGACGTGCGGGCAGGAAGTGACGGCGAACAGGGGTTCACGCGCATGTCGACCATGCGTGGTGGTTCCGCGGTGCGGTCGGGTGCCGTCGCGATCTTCGCGACCGATGACAGGAGCTGGAACGCTCCAGAGTCATCTGTCGTGCGTCACGGCGGCTTCCATCAATCTGACGTACGCACCTAGTGAATCATATGTGAATCGAGTGCACAAGTGTTATGGCTATCGCCGCTTGGGAGGCGTATGTCCTGATCGTTCATCCGGACCTGCGCCCGCGTCAAGATCGCCGGCCTCTCGTGGCGCGTTCCGAGATGCTCCGGCGGGCTGTGCGTTGCCCCGGGGTGACCGCTACCGGAGTGGCCGTCCGCCGGAGGGGTGGAACCCGAGCTCGGCGGACAGCTCCTGGGCGACGGTCAGTGTCAGCCGTCCCGCGTCGTCGAGCCGGCTTCCAAGACGGCCTTTCGGCGCCGAAACGTTGATCGCGGCGACAATGGCGCCCCTGAAGTCCCGTACCGGCGCCGAGACGCCGACCAGCCCCTCCTCGAACTCTTCGTTGACCGCGGCGTAACCACGCCTGCGGATGCCCGCGATCTCGGCCAGCAGATCGTCGGCGGCCCGTGCGCGTGGCCCGGCCGGCAGGGTGCCGGCCTCCGCCAGCAGCGAGCGCAGCGCCTGGGGCTCCCAGTCCGACACCAGCACCCGCCCCGCGGAGGTCATCGGCGCCGGCACGGTCACCCCTTCCCACCCGAGACCGCGGAAGGCGTGCGAAGGCGACACTGAGCGCAAGGTCAGCACCGCCGAGCCGCGTAGCACGCAAAGATGGGTGGTCTCGTTGAGCGCACCCACCATGCGGCGAAGGTAGGGCGTGGCGATCTGGACCAGCCGGGTCTCCCCGCCACGCGCCGCGAGAGCGTAGAGCCGCCAACCGAGGCGGTATTCGAGGGTCTCGCCGTCGCGCTCCGCCATGCCCTCGGCCTCCAGCGCCTTGAGCGCGCGGGACATCTGGCTCTTCTCGCGGCCGAGGATCTCGGCGATCCGGCTCACTCCCAGCCCGCCCTGTGGGTCGGCGTTGGCCAGCAACTCGAGGATCTCCAGGTCCCTTCGCAGCCCCGCGGAGGGGGCTTGGGTCCGTGAGCTGCGCAAACGATCTGGTTCACTCGATGCGGGAGGTGCCATGGGAGGCAGGCTAGCCGCTGGCCGTCTATTCGACCATGGATAATCGCTTGCATTCACCGCAACTAGTATTGCACTCACAAGAACTCCGTCCTACCGTTCCGTTACCAACGACCGGGAGGAGGAGCTTGTGAGCCTCAGCGAATACATCGCCTCTCGATGGGATCTGCTGACCCAGGCGGCGCTTGAGCACGCGGTCGTCGTCGCCATCTCGCTGGTCATCGCGACGATCATCGGGGTCGGGATCGGAATGCTGACCTACCGGAGCCCACGCTGGGCGGCGTTCGCCATCGGCACGTCCGGCGGGTTCCTGACGATCCCCTCGTTCGCGTTGCTGGGCCTGCTCATCCCGTTCCTCGGCCTCGGCTGGGGACCGTCGGTGGTCGCGCTCGTCCTCTACTCCCTGCTCCCGATCGTGCGGAACACCGTCGTCGGCCTGAAGGGCGTCGATCCCGCGATCGTGGAGGCGGGGCGCGGCGTCGGGATGAGCGCCTCCGGAGTGATGACCCGGGTGCAGCTCCCGCTGGCCTGGCCGGTGATCCTCACCGGCATCCGGGTCTCGACCCAGATGATCATCGGTATCGCGGCCATCGCCGCCTACGTCGCGGGTCCCGGCCTGGGCAACCAGATCTTCGACGGGCTCTCCCGGCTCGGCTCGGTCAACGCGCTCAACTCCGCGCTCGCCGGCACCCTCGGCGTGGTCGTCCTGGCCCTCCTCTTCGACCTCTTCTATGTCGTCATCCGTCGCCTCACCACCGCGAGGGGTCTCCGTGTTTGACACCACTTCCAGCGGCGCACGCATCGAGCTGGACGGGCTCACGAAGCGCTACCCCGGCCAGGCCGATCCCGCGGTCGACAACGTCACGCTCGACATTCCCGCGGGGGAGCTGGTCGTCCTCGTCGGCCCCTCCGGCTGCGGCAAGACGACGACCATGAAAATGATCAACCGGCTGATCGAACCGACCTCGGGCGCGATCCGCATCGGTGGCACCGATGTGCTGGCCATGCGCCCGGACGAGCTGCGCCGCCATATCGGCTACGTCATCCAGCAGATCGGCCTCTTCCCGCACCTGACGATCGCCGAGAACGTCGGGCTCGTACCTGGGCTGCTCAAGTGGAGCAAGGACAAGATCGCCCGCCGGGTGGACGAGTTGCTGGACCTGGTGGGGCTCGACCCCGCGGCGTTCCGCGGCCGTTTCCCCCGGCAGCTTTCCGGCGGACAGCAACAGCGGATCGGGGTGGCGAGGGCACTTGCCGCCGACCCGCCGGTCATGCTGATGGACGAGCCTTTCGGAGCCACCGACCCGATCACCCGGGAGCGGCTGCAGAACGAGTTCCTCAGGCTCCAGCGGGAGCTCAAGAAGACGATCATCTTTGTCACGCACGACTTCGAGGAAGCCATCAAGCTGGGTGACCGCATCGCGGTCCTGCGGGAGAGCTCCAGGATCGCGCAGTACGACACCCCGGCGCGCATCCTCGCGGCCCCCGCGGACGACTACGTCGCGGGGTTCATCGGAACCGACGCCACGCTGAAACGGCTCGCCCTGATCCCGGTCTCCCTTCTCTCCCGGTCCACGAGCACGGGCACGACCACAGGCACGAGCGCGGCCGCGACCGACGGCCTTCCCCAGATAGCGGGGAGCGCGACGCTGCGCCAGGCGCTGGACGCGATGGTCGCCCACGGCCGTCAGGAGATCGCGGTCGACGGGAAAGTGGTGACGTTCGCCCAGATCTGCGCGTCGGTCACCGGCGAGCAGGCCGGCCTCACCGGGGAGCAGGCCGGCGCCGCCGGGGAATGGCCGGTGTCCGGTGTCCGGTGAAACGCGGACGGCGTCCGCTCCCCCCTTGGCCATCTCCTCTCCGGGCGCCACGGCGGCCGAGCCCGGCGGCCGGCGGCGGCCGGTGCTCCGGTACCTCGGCACCCCGCTCGCGCTCGCGGCCGTCCTGCTCGTCCTCTACCTGTGGGTGTCGGGCCTGGCCCTCGACAGCATCGAGCAGCGGACCCTGAACTGGGAGTACATCCACACCCGGGTCCTGGAACATCTCCGGCTCACGGCGGTCGCGACGCTTCTCGTCGTCATCATCGCGATCCCCGTCGGGATACTCCTCTCCCGGCCGGGAGCGCGGTGGCTCAGCCCGGTCGTGCTCGGCCTCGCCAACCTCGGCCAGGCGACTCCGGCGATCGGCCTGCTCGCGCTGCTGACGATCCAGTTCGGCATCGGATTCACGATCGCGCTGGTGGGCCTGATCGCGTACGCGGTGCTTCCGGTGCTCCGGAACACGATCATCGGCATCCAGCAGGTGGACCCGGCGCTGATCGAGGCCGCACGCGGCATGGGCATGACCCGCGGTCAGGTGCTACGGCGGGTCGAGATCAAGCTGGCGGTGCCGGTGATCCTCGCAGGTCTGCGCACCGCGCTCGTGATGGCGGTGGGCGTGGCCACGCTGGCGACCTTCGTGAACGCGGGCGGCCTGGGCGACATCATCGTCAACGGCATCAAGCTGCAGCGAACTCCGGTGCTGGTCACCGGTGGCGTCCTGACCGCGGTCATCGCGTTCTTCGTGGACTGGCTCGGCAGCGTCACCGAGAATGCCCTGCGCCCCAGAGGCATCTGACCCAAGACATCCGCACAACCCCCCTGATCCCCCTGGAAGGCTCACCATGCACACACCCACCCGGCGCACGATCCTGGCCGGGATCGCGGCGATCACCGCGGTCACGGCACTCGCCGGATGCGGCGGCGGCACGTCCGCGTCCGCGTCCGAGCAGGGCAGCCTCGGCCAGGAACTGAAGGACGCCAAATTCATCGTCGGCTCCAAGGACTTCTCCGAGTCGATCATCCTCGGCCAGATCACCATGGAGATGCTGCGCGCGCACGGCGCGGAGGTCGTCGACAAGACGAACATCAAGGGCTCGACCAACACGCGCACCGCCCTGACGTCGAGCCAGATCGACATGTACTGGGAGTACACCGGCACGGGCTGGGTCACCTACCTCAAGCAGACCAAGCCGCTTGCGGACCCCGAGCAGCAGTACGCCGCGGTCGCCAAGGACGACCTGGCGCAGAACAAGGTCTTCTGGGGGACCAGAGCTCCGCTCAACAACACCTACGCCTTCGCCATCCGCAAGGAGAAGGCGGCCGAGCTCGGCGTCACCAAGCTCTCCGACCTGGCCGGACTGGTGAAGTCCAAGCCGGCCGAGGCGACGTTCTGCATCGAGAGTGAGTTCTCCACCCGGGACGACGGCTGGCCCGGCGTGGCCGCCGCGTACGGGCTCGACGTGCCCAAGGACAACGTCAAGTCCGTCGACACGGGCCTGATCTACACCGAGACGAAGAAGGGTTCCACCTGCAACTTCGGCGAGGTCTTCGCGACCGACGGCCGTATCGCCTCCCTCGGCCTCACCGTGCTGGAGGACGACGAGCATTTCTTCCCCGTCTACAACGCGGCCCTGACCATGCGCCAGGAGACCAACGCCAAGTACCCGCAGGTTGAGACGATCATGGCCCCGGTGGCACAGAAGCTCACCGACCAGGTGATGCAGAGCCTGAACGCCAAGGTCGACGCCGATGGTCTCGAGCCGCGGACGGTCGCCCACGACTGGCTCGCCGAGCAGGGCCTCATCAAGAAGTAGCCAGAGCCTCATCAAGTGAAGTGCCCAGGGCCTGATCAAGTGAAGCGTCAGGGTCTCATCGAGAGAAGCGGCAGGTGCTGATCAAGTGAACATCGGGGAGAGCTTCATCGGCGACGGGGCCGAAGCGGCGCACGTCAACACGGTCATCGGCCACCGGGACGGCCCCGCCGGCACGGCGTGGGCCACCGCCCTCGCCACCCCCTCGGCCGGCCACGTGCCGTTCGTCGCCGTGTTGCGGCCGGGCCTGCCCGCCAAGCCGATGACGCTCTTCGTCAACAAGGCGGCCGTGGACTCCGAAACCCACGCCGACCTGACGTGGGGCGCCGCACAGGCAGGCGTGGCCGCCGGCGTCATGGACGCGGTGGCCGAGGGGGTCATCCCGCCGGCCGAGGTCGACGATCTCGTAATCGTCGCCGCGGTGTGGGTCAATCCCAAGGCCGCCGACGCCGACACCGTCTACGCCAACAACCGGGAGGCGACTCATGCCGCGCTGCGCGCGGGCGCGAGCCGTACACCCTCGCTCGACGAGGTGCTGGCCGCCCGGCACGCGCCGGCCAACCCCTTCTACACGGCTTCGGGGAGCATGTGAAGATCACCGAGATCCGCCTGGACCGGATGCGGTTACCACTGGACCCGCCGTTCAACGCGGCCTGGGATCCCGTGCCCCGCACCTGGTTCGACGCGACCCTGGTCACCGTGGAGACCGACGAGGGCATCACCGGCTACGGGTCGGGCGACACGATGGACGGTTTCGCGGCCTACGAGCACCTGTTCGTGGGCCGTGACCCCCTCGCGATCGTCAACCACGTCAAGACGCTGGAGACCGTGAACTTCCACGCGGGACGTTACTGGCCGCTGGAGGCGGCGCTCTGGGACATCTTCGGCAAGGTGTGCGGCCAGCCGGTGGCCACGCTGTTCGGCGGCGCCGCACGCCGGTTGCCCGCCTACGCGTCGTTCGGCGAGCTCAAACCGCCGGGTGCCCGGGTGGAGGCCGCGCTCGCCGCCAAAGAGGCGGGCTTCAAGGCCATGAAGATCCGTATCGCCCGCGAGCGGACCGGTGAGGGGGTCGCCGCGGTACGGGCCACCCGCGAGGCCGTCGGCGACGACATCGAGATCATGGTGGACCTCAACCAGCTCTGGCGGATGGCCGGTGACATCGACGCGGCGCTCGACCTCGCCTCCGTGCGGCGGCTCGCTGAGGAGCTGTCCGAACTCGGCGTGCTCTGGCTGGAGGAGCCGCTTCCCCAGTACGACATCCCGGGCATGCGCATGGTCCGCGCCCAGACCGGCATCCGGGTGGCGGGCGGCGAGATGGTACGCACGATGCCCGAGCTGCTGCACCTGCTCGAATCGGACGCGCTGGATGTGTACCAGCCGGACGTGGTGCTGTCGGTCGGCATGCTGCGCGCCCGTACGGTGGCGGAGCTCGCCTTCTCCAAGCACCGCTGGTTCACGCCCCACACGTGGAGCAACGGCCTTGGCGTGCTCGCCAACCTGCACGTCGTCGCCGGCGTGGGTGGCGGGCCGTACGTCGAGTTCCCCTATGACCCGCCGGGGTGGACCCCGCAGCGCCGTGACTTCTTTCTCACGCGCTCGCTGGAGGTCGACGCGGACGGTTACCTGAACGTGCCCGACGCTCCGGGACTCGGCGTCGGGATCGACCACGACGCGGTACGCCGCTGGTCCCTGACCTGAGTCGCATGAGGATGCTTCCAGAAGAGGATGGACATGTCCGGACAGTGGCATGAGAGTGCGGCGACGATCGCGCCGCGAACCGAGTTGTTCATCGGCGGCGCGTTCACCGGCGCCGCCGATGGAGCCACCTTCACCACGGTGAGCCCGCGTGACGGTACGGTCATCGCCGAGGTGTCCGCGGCGGGGGCCCACGACGTGGACCGGGCCGTGGCGGCCGCCAGGACGGCCTTCGACGACGGCGGGTGGGCGAACGCCGCGCCCCGCCACCGGAAGGCCGTGCTGCTGCGTCTCGCCGAGCTGATCAGGGAGAACCTGGAGGAGCTCGCGCTGCTGGAGACGCTCGACGTCGGCAAGCCGATCGGCGAGTCACTACGGGTCGATGTGCCGAGCGCCGCCGGCTGCTTCCAGTGGTACGCCGAAGCGCTCGACAAGACCTACGACGAGATCGCGCCCACCTCCAGAGACACACTCGCGATGATCACCCGGGAACCGCTGGGCGTGGTCGGTGCGGTCGTACCGTGGAACTATCCGCTCATCATCACCTCGTGGAAGATCGCTCCCGCGCTGGCCATGGGCAACTCGGTCGTGCTCAAGCCGGCCGAGCAATCGTCGCTGTCGGCGCTGCGCCTCGCCGAACTGGCCGCCGAGGCGGGCGTCCCCGACGGCGTGCTGAACGTCGTGCCGGGGCTCGGGCCGGTAGCCGGAGCCGCGCTCGGCCGCCACCCCGACATCGACAAGATCGCCTTCACGGGGTCCACCGAGGTCGGCCGCCGCTTCCTCGCCTACTCGGCGGAGTCCAACGGCAAGCAGGTCTCCCTCGAGCTCGGCGGCAAGTCCCCGCAGCTCGTGCTCGCCGACGCCGAGGACCTGCCCGCGGTCGCGTCCGCGATCGCCTGGGGGATCTTCTACAACGCGGGGCAGACCTGCAACGCCGGATCCCGCCTCGTGGTGGACGCCCGGATCCACGACGAACTGCTGGCCGAAGTCGTCAAGGTCGCCGAGGGCATCACCGTCGGCGACCCGCTCGACCCCGCCACCGAGATGGGCGCCATCGTCGACGCCGCCCAGCTCGACCGCGTGCTCGGCTACCTCGACATCGGCCGTGGCGAAGGAGCCGAGGTCGTCACCGGCGGCGGGCGGATCAGGCAGGAGTCCGGCGGCTACTTCGTCGCCCCGACCATCCTGGACGGCGTGCGCAACGACGGCCGGGTCGGCCAGGAGGAGATCTTCGGCCCGGTGCTGTCCACCATCACCTTCACCGGCGAGGAGGAGGGCGTCCGCCTGGCCAACGAGTCGAGGTACGGCCTCGCGGCCGCCGTCTGGACGTCGCGGCTCTCCACCGCGCACCGCGTCGCCCGCTCCCTGCGCGCCGGCACCGTATGGGTCAACACCTTCGACGCCAGCGACGTGATGACCCCCTTCGGCGGCTTCAAAGACTCCGGGCACGGCCGCGACAAGTCCCTGCACGCGCTCGACGCCTACTCGGCTCTCAAGACGACTTGGATCAACCTGTGAAGATCGGATTCATCGGCCTCGGCAACATGGGCGGCCCGATGAGCCGCAATCTGCTCGCCGCCGGCCACGACGTGGCGGTGCACGACCTACGGCAGGAGACGGCCGCGGAACTGGTGAGCCTGGGCGCGACCTGGCGGGCGACCCCCCGGGCGACCGGGGCGGACCGCGAGGTGGTGATCACCATGCTCCCCACGCCTCGGCACGTGGAGTCAGTGCTGCTCGGCGGCCCGGACGGCCTCCTCGACGGCCTCGTGCCCGGCGCCGTCTGGATCGACATGTCGACCAGCGTCCCGGACGACAAGGTCCGCGCGGCCGCCGTCGCGCACGGCGTACACGTACTGGACGCGCCGGTCTCCGGGATGGCCAAGGGCGCCCGCGCCGGAACGCTCCAGATCTTCGCCGGCGGCGATGAGGCCGTATTCGACCGGGTACGCCCGGTCCTGGACGTCATGGGCGACCCGGAACGCGTCCTGCACGTCGGCCCGAACGGCGCGGGGTACGCGGTCAAACTCATGATCAACCTGCTCTGGTTCGCCCACCTGGTCGCGACCACCGAGGTGCTCACGGTCGGCGTCAAGGCAGGCGTCGACCTGGACGTCCTGCGCCGCGCGCTGATCGCGAGCCCCGCGAACAGCAACTTCCTGGAGAGCGACGTGCTGTCGGTCCTGCGCGACGGGGACTACGACGAGTCGTTCGCGATCGCCCTCGCCTGCAAGGATCTCGGGCTGGCCGTCGACCTCGCCCGCGCCACGGGCGTACCCGTCGAGCTTTCCGCCGTCGTCGAGCAGGTGTACCGCCGCGCCCGCGCCGCCTACGGCGACCTGGCGGGCGAGATGACCCCCGTCAAGCTGTGGGAAGACCTCACCGGCACCCCTCTGCGACTGAAGGAGACGGCATGAACCTGAACCTCACCCCGATGCCGGCCGCCCACCTCGCCGAGGGCGCGGCCGGAACGCTCGGCGTGCTGGCCCGGGAGGCCGGCGCCGAGCGCGTGCTGATCGTCACCGACCCCGGCATCGCGGCCACCCTCGTCCTGGACACGGTGCGGAACGCGCTGTCCGGCCTGGAGACCGCCGTGTACGCCGGCGTGCACGCCAACCCCACCACCCAGGACATCGCCGTAGGCGCCGACATCGCCGAGCAGGCGGCCTCACAGCTGATCATCGCGCTCGGCGGAGGCTCGGCCATGGACGCGGCCAAGGGGATCGCGGTCGCGGCGGTGAACCCGCAACGCGGCCGCGACCTGGACTACCGCACCAGCTTCGCCGTTCCCGCACTGCCGATCATCGCGGTCCCGACGACGGCGGGAACCGGCGCGGAGACCAACGCCTTCGGTGTGATCACCGACGTGGAGACCCACCGCAAGTTCTATGTCGGCCACGCCACCTCGCTGCCCCGCGCGGCCGTACTCGACCCCGAACTGACCATCGGCCTCCCCAAGGGCCCGACGGCAGCCACCGGGATGGACGCGCTCACCCACGCGCTGGAGTCGTTCTCGTCCATCCGGGCGAACCCCTGGTCGGACGGGATCGCGCTGCAAGTCATCAGGATGGTCTCCCGGCACCTGCCCCAGGCGTACGACGACGGCGGCGACCTGCAGGCGCGCGCCCAGATGCTGCTCGCCGCGCACATGGCCGGGGTCGGCATGGCCGCCACCGGCCTCGGCATTTGCCACGGGATCGGGCACCCGCTCGGGGGCCGGTTCGACATCGCGCACGGGGTCGCGCTGACCATGCTGCTCCCGCACGTGCTCAGGTTCAACCTTCCCGTACGGCTCGCCCGCACCGCCCATGTCGCCTTCGCGCTGGGGGTCGGCGACACCGCCAGGACGGACGAGTGGAACGCGGACGCCGCCATCGACGCGGTCGCCGCGCTCGGCGCCCGGGTCGGCCTCACCGGCCGCCTGGCCGACCACGGCATCTCCGAGATGGACTTCGCGCTGCTCGCCCGGGACGCGCTCGACGACGAGGTGATGGCGAACACGCCGCGCCCGCCCAGCGCGGACGACGTCCACGCCATCCTCACCGCCGCCCACTGACCAGGAGCGCACATGTCCCACACAGTCCCGGCGGACGTACCGCGCGGCGTGTTCATCGGCGGCTCCTGGTCCGAGGCGGCATCCGGGCCCTCGTCTGAGGCGTCCGGCCAGGGGTTGGAAGCCGAGGGGGCGTCCGGTCCTCGGTCCGTGGGGGTGTCCGGACCTGGCTCTGAGGCGGTGTCCGGCGCTTGCTCCGAGGGGGCGTCCGGGTCCGATGCGGTGCATGAACCTCGCTCTGAGGGGGCGTCCGGGCGGGCCGCGACGTTCGGTGTCGTCGATCCGGCGACCGGCGAGCGACTCGCCCTGGTCGCCGACGCGGGCCCGGCGGACGCGATCCGCGCCCTCGACGCCGCCGAAGCCGTGCAGGAGTCGTGGGCGGCGACGGCGCCCCGGGTCCGCTCGGAGATCCTGCACCGGGCGTACGAGCTGATGGTCCAGCGCACCGACGAACTCGCCCGGCTCGCGACGCTCGAGATGGGCAGGCCGCTGGCCGAGTCACGCGCCGAGGTGGCGTACGCGGCCGAGTTCCTGCGCTGGTTCGCCGAGGAGGCCGTCCGGATCGGCGGCGACTACCGGGTGGCGCCGGGCGGCGACTTCCGCATCGTCACCACCCGGCAACCGGTCGGACCGTGCTACCTGATCACGCCGTGGAACTTCCCGCTGGCGATGCTCACCCGCAAGATCGGACCGGCCCTGGCCGCGGGCTGCACGGTCATCCTGAAGCCGGCCGAGGCCACCCCGCTGTGCGGGCTCGCGCTCGCCGCGCTGCTCGCCGAGGCGGGCGTGCCGGACGGCGTCGTCAACGTGCTGCCGACCGCCGACCCGGCACGCCTGACCGACGCGCTGCTGGGCGACGGGCGGCTGCGCAAGCTGTCGTTCACCGGCTCCACGGGGGTTGGCGTACGGCTGCTGGAGCAGAGCGCGCGCCACGTGCTGCGGGTCTCCATGGAGTTGGGCGGCAACGCCCCCTTCCTCGTCTTCGACGACGCCGACGTGGACGCCGCGATCGAGGGGGCGATGCTCGCGAAGATGCGCAACATGGGGCAATCCTGCGTGGCCGCGAACCGGTTCATCGTCCACGAGGCGGTGGCGGAGCGGTTCACCGCCGGGCTGCGGGCGAGGTTCGCCGCGCTACGGGTCGGCCCAGGGCTGGACCCGGAGTCACAGGTAGGCCCACTGATCGACGAGGCCGCCCGTACGAAGGTGGCGAGCCTGGTCTCGGACGCGGCCGACAAGGGCGCGACCATCGAGGTGGGCGGTTCCGCGCTTGACCGTCCCGGCTTCTTCTACGCTCCGACCGTAGTCACAGGAGTCCCCGAGGACGCGTCGCTGACCAGCGAGGAGATCTTCGGCCCTGTGGCGGCGATAGCGACGTACCCGGACGAGGCGAGCATGCTCACGGCGGCCAACGCGACCACGGCCGGGCTCGTCGCCTTCGCCTACACCCGGGACGTGAACAGGGCCATGCGCGTGGGCGAGGCCCTGCAGACCGGCATGGTCGGCCTAAACCGGGGCCTCGTCTCCAACCCCGCGGCCCCGTTCGGCGGGGTAAAGCACTCCGGCCTCGGCCGCGAAGGCGGCGAAGAGGGCATCACCGAATACCTGGAACTCAAATACCTCGCCCTCCAAACCTGACCCCGCCGCGGCGTCCGCCGCCCACAACAGTCGTAGGCGGGAACTGAGCCCTGCTCCTTGCGGATGTCGGCGGTGGAGAGGTCCAGTTCCTGCTTGAGGTCTGCGGCGCTGCGTTCCCCGGCTGCCAAGGCGTCGTAGACGCGTAGCCCCGTCCAGTCGAAGTCGGCCCGCCAGTGCAGCCGCGCACCGGCCGCGACGGCCGCGCCGAGTGCCAGCTGGCCAGCGGCCGGGCGACGTCACACCTGAAAGCGATCTCTCCGCGCCTCTGCAGCCGGTCCAGACGACGCTTGACAACCTGAGGGGAAGTGCGCAGCTCCTCCGCCAGATCCGTGTAGCTGAGGCGGCCGTCTGTCCCCAGGGCCAGAAAGAGCTCCCGGTCGGCTGCGGAGAACGGCCGGAACTCCTTGGGGGGCGGTCCGAGTTCACTCCGGACCTGGTCGGACTGGGTCCGGTTGAGCACCCCGATCCTCCATTGCGGTCCGCCGAAGACACGGGAGAAGACATGGCTCCGCACCCGCGTGACCTCCGGTGTGATCGGAAGCCCGCTGAGGAGCACGGACGAGATGGCTCCGAGCGTAGGTGCGACGACCAGCGCGACAATGTCGTACTCGCCGATGGTCACGTTCACGGTGATGACATTCGGCAGCTCGGCGAACGTGGATGCCACCTTGGCCACCGTCCCAGGAGCGCAAGCCACCTCGACGATCGCTCCCCGGAAGCTGGAGCCGCCCAGCGTGACCGACGTCCACGCGGACCGTGCATCGACGAGAGCCTGCCACCTGCGCGCGAGAGTGATCGGGGACAGTTCGAGGGCACGGGCGAGCGTCGTCCAGCTCACCCGGGGATTCAGCTGAAGGGCATCCGTGAGTGCGAGGTCGACCTCGTCGAACATCTGCGCCTCTGTGACATGCTCAGATCCCGTCATAATCCATCCTCAGACAGCACATCAACGGCATTTCATCATCCTCGCAGCAGAAGCGCGAGCCGAGGAGGACCTGAGGTCTCACGACGGAACGTGGGAGAACTGGGTCGCTGGAGTCGGCTGGGATCGTATCGTCGTGGCCTCCTCCTCAAGCCACCAGTACGACGGCATGAATCTCGATCAGATCGCCACCGAGAGAGGAACCTCTCCATTCCAGGCATTGGTCGCTGTTCTGCTACAAGAACGACTCCAGGCGTCTATGACGGTCTTCGCCATGGATGAGGCCGACGTCGCCACAGCGATCAGTCATCCCTTCTCAATGATCGGGTCTGACGGGCTGCCACCGGGAAACGACGGCAAGCCCCATCCACGGATGTTCGGCACCTTCCCGAGAATCCTCGCAAAGTACGTCCGTGACACCGGCCTGCTGTCCCTTCCGGAAGCCGTTCGGAAGATGACGGGACTGCCGGCCGAGGCGTTCGGGATCAACGATCGTGGCCTGATCCGTCAGGGCCTCGCAGCCGATCTGGTGCTCTTCGACGCCGAGACGATCACTGACAGAGCGACATACGAGCAGCCGCAGCGCCCAGCTGACGGAATTCGCATGGTCGTGGTCAATGGGCGGATCGCCGTGGAAGAGGGCGAATACACAGGCGCGCGGGCAGGAAGACGTCTCACCGCCGCCTGAGGCCCGTTCCCTTTCGACTCATGGTGCTCATGGGCGTGTCCGACCGCTTCGCCCGCGAGAAGCCGGGCGGTCAGAGGAAACGGGGCGGGCGCTTTTCCAGGAAGGCATCGACGCCTTCGGCGTATTCGGCGCTGGTGTACGAAGCGTCGTACAACGCACGGACGGGGTCGTCATCGGCGTGCTGACCGTGCAGGATGCGTGCGATGATCTCCTCGCTGCCACGCACCGACACCGGCGCCCGGCTCGCGATGGTCCCCGCGAGCTCGCGCACCCGGGCGGGCAGATCGTTCGCCGGATGAACCTCGTTCACCAGGCCGATCCGCAACGCGGTGGCCGCGTCGAGGTGATCGCCTGTGTAGAGGATTTGGCGCGCCCACGCCGGCCCGACGGCGTCGACGAGCTGCTTGGTCGACGCAAGGCTGTAGACGATGCCGAGTTTGGCGGGGGTGATCCCGAACCGTGCGTCTTCAGAGGCGATGCGCAGGTCGCAGGCGAGCGCCATCTCGCAGCCACCCCCCAGGCAGTAGCCCGATACGGCGGCGATCGTCGGTTTGCGGAGAGTGGCGATCGCCCGCTCGGCGGCGTGCACGATCTCGCTGTAACGGCGAGCCGCCGCGGCTCCTCGCCGGTGCGTGCGGAACTCGCCGATGTCGGCGCCCGCGGAAAAGTGTTCGTTTCCCCGCACGACGAGCACGCGGACCGCGTCGTCGTCCTCGACCGCCTGCATGATGGAGGGCAGCGCGGCCCACATCTCCAGGCTCAGGGCGTTGCGTTTGGCGGGCCGGTCGATCGTGAGGGTGGCGACCGGCCCGGAGCCGTCTAGCCGCAGATGGGGGGTCATCGCTCGAGCCCCGTGGAGCTCAGCCCACGCGCCCGCGGGTCACGCCTGCCCCAACGGCCGGCCTCGACGGCGGCGAGGAACTCGAGGATCGCCCTGTTGAACGCGTCCGGCTCCTCCAGGTTCACGGTGTGCCCTGTCTTCGGGAGCACCAGCAGGCCCGATCGTGGCAGGGTGCGCTTCAGCATGAGTCCCGGCTCCAGGCAGCCTTCGTCCTCGTCGCCCGCGATGACAAGGGCGGGGAGGTCGACCCCCGCCAGCCTGTCGGCGAGTTCGTAAAGCGGAGGACGTTCCCTTTGCACGCTCAGCTGCGTGTTCGCCGAGCCGACCGCCGAGTGCTCCGCCAGTTGCCCGGCGAACCTTCGCCAGCCGAGTGGGTCCTTGCCGGCCAGCTGGACCCGTGTCGGGCCGAGGGCGTAACGCTCGGCCACCTTGGCCATGCCCTCGGCGCGCAGTGAGTCCGCGAGGTGCTCGCACTCGGCACGGAACTCGCTCCGCCGGTCCGGTGCCGAGCCCCACCCGCAGGCCGCCACCACCATGGAACGCACCCGTTCGGGATGTTCCAGCCCCAGGTGCAGCGTGCAGAACCCTCCCATCGAGAGCCCGACCACGTGGGCACGGTCGACCTCCAGCGCGTCCAGTACGGCGATCGCGTCGGCGACCGCGTGCCGCTGGCTGTAGTCGGCCGGGTCCTCGGGCACGTCGGAGGGAGGGTAGCCGCGGGCACTGTAGGTGATGCAGCGGTACCGCGTGGCGAGGGCGCCGACCTGCGGCGCCCAGCTGCGGTGGTCGCCGGCGAACTCGTGGATGAACAGGACGGGCGTGCCGCTGCCGTGTTCCTCGGCGTACAGGTTGACGCCGTCGGGCGTCCGGACCATGACCATTCCACTCTCTTTCCGGTCAGGCGTTGCGGTGGACGAGCACGCTTCAGGCGTTGGGGCGGACCAGCACGCGGGCGACCCGACCGGCCGCCATGTCGTCGAAGGCCGCGTCAATGCCGTGAAGGTCGGTCTCCCGGTTGATGAGTGCGGTCAGGTCGAGGGTGCCGTCGACGGCGTGCTTGTAAAGACGGGGCAGATCGCGGTCGGGGTCCAGCGAGCCGGCCACGCAGCCGGTGATCGTGCGGGCGAAGTGGAACAGCTCCAGTGCGGAGAACTCCACCTTCTGGTCCTTGCCTCCGATGCCCACGATCGTGACCCGCCCGCCGCGGCGTGTCATGCCGTAGGCGTCGCGGATGGTCGCCGCCAGCCCGACGCAGTCCAGAGCGTGGTCGGCACCCCGGCCGCCGGTCAGGGCGCGCACCTGCTTGCGCGCGTCTGGACCGGCTTCGAGTGTGTCGGTCGCGCCCAGGGATCGGGCGAGGTCGAACTTGGTCGCCTCCCGGTCGATGGCGATGATCGAACCGGCGCCGGCGAGCCGTGCGCCCTGGACGGCGGACAGGCCGACGCCTCCCAGTCCGATGACGACGACCGACTCGCCCGGCTGCACCCCGGCCGTCGTCCACACAGCGCCGACGCCGGTGGTGACGGCGCAGCCGAGCAGGGCGGCTTGGCTGAACGACAGCTCATCGGGCACGAGCCGGGTGGCCGCGGCGGGCAGCACGGTTTCCTGGGCGAACGCCCCGGTGGCCAGCCCTGGGAACAGGTCGGTCCCGTCGGCGTCCGAGCCGTGCGGTTGCGCGCTGCGGTCGGCGGCATGCTCGCAAAGGTGCGGCTCGCCCCGTCCGCAGTGCCAGCACTCGCCGCATGGCGGGTTCCACAGCAGGACGACCCGGTCGCCCTCCTTGCGGTCGGTGACCTCGGAACCGACCTCCACGATGGTGCCCGCGGCCTCGTGCCCGAGGACCGCCGGCAGTGGCTGGTGAAGCACCCCGCGGGCCAGCGACAGGTCGGAGTGGCAGACGCTGGCCGCCTCGATGCCGATGCGCACGTCCCGCGGGCCGAGGGGACGCAACCGGATCTGCTCGACGGTGAGAGGCGCGCCGGCCTCACGCAGCACGGCGGCACGGATGGTTCGGGTATCGGACATTACGCCACCTCACATTTGCAGGGACTTGACGTCGAGGAACTCGACGAGGCCATGAACGCCGAACTCGCGTCCATTGCCGGACTGCTTGTAGCCGCCGAACGGGGCCAGGGAATTGAACCTGCCGCCGTTGATGTCGACCTGCCCGGTGCGCATGCCCCGGGCGAACGCCACCGCTCGGTCGTTCGAGGCGCTCCACACGGCTCCGGCCAGGCCGTAGTCGGTGGAGGCCTCGATGCGCAGCGCGTCGGCGTCGTCGTCGTACCCGAGGATGCTGAGCACCGGACCGAAGATCTCCTCACGGGCGATGCGCATCTCGGTGGTGACGTCGCCGAACACGGTCGGCGCCACGTGGTATCCCTGCTCCGGGAGGCCCTCCACGCCGGGGCCGCCGGCCACCAGACGGGCGCCCTCGGCGAGGCCGGTGTCGATGTAGCCGAGCACCCGGTCCCGCTGGGCGGCGCTGACCAGCGGGCCGAGCGTGTCACCGGGCCGGTGTCGGCCGATGAACTCCGCCACCAGCGCCTCCACGTCTGCCATCCGGCCGCGCGGGACCACCAGCCGCGTCCAGGCAGTGCAGGTCTGCCCGGTGTTGAGGAAGCAGTTGGCCAGCGTCACCTTGACCGCGGTGGACAGAAGGTCACCGTCGACGTCGTCGAGCACCACGCTGGCCGACTTGCCACCCAGTTCCAGAGCCACCCGCTTGACCGTGGCCGCGGCGACGGCCCCGATGTGACGGCCCACCGCGGTGGACCCGGTGAAGGACACCATGTCCACGCCCGGGTGCGCGGCCAGTGCCTCGCCCACCACACGGCCTTCGCCGGGGACGAGGTTGAAGACGCCCGCGGGCAGACCCGCGTCGGCGACGGCGTTGGCCAGCACGTAGGCCGACAACGGGGTCAGTTCGGCCGGCTTCAGCACGACGGTGCATCCGGCGGCGAGAGCCGGTGCGACCTTGGCCATGGCCTGGTGCAGCGGGTAGTTCCACGGAGTGATGGCCGCGACCACCCCGACCGGCTCCCGTACGACCAGGCTGTTGCCGATGTGCTCCTCGAAGCCGAAGCTCTCGGCGACGTCCGCGGTCTGCGCCAGCACCTGGAGCGGGAGGCCGACCTGCACCCGCTGCGCGAGCTTCTCCGGCGCCCCCATCTCCGCCCGGACCGCCGCGACCAGCGCGTCGGTACGCCGCGTCAGCTCCTCGTGCAGCCGCCGCAGCGCCTGGGCGCGCTCGGCCACCGGGGTCGCGGCCCAGCCCGGGAACGCCGCCCGGGCCGCCGCGACCGCGCGGTCCACGTCGCCGGCCCCGGCCTCCGGTACCGATCCGACGACGGCGCCGGTGGCCGGGTCCTCGACGTCGCGGCGGGCGTGGCCGGTGGGCGCGACCCACTCGCCGCCGATGTAGATGGTGTCTCGGTGTGTCATGAGCATGGTCCTTTGTTGGTCCTGCGGAGCTCCCGGGTGGGAGCTCCGCATTCCGCTACTGGATCTTCGTCAGGTCTCGGTTGCGGGTCTCCGGGGCGAACAGCAGCGTCACCGAGGTGACGGCCGCGCACAGCGCGATGTAGCCGGCGATCGGAACCCACGAGTTGAACGTCGTCAGCAGCCACGTGCCGATGATCGGCGCAAGCGACCCCGCGAAGATCGTGGTGATCTGGACGCCCAGCGAGGAGCCGGAGTAACGAATCCGGGTGGGGAACAGCTCGGCGAAGAACGCCGCCTGGGGTCCGTACATCAGCCCGTGCAGCAGGAGCCCGATGATGAGCGCGAACGTGATCAGGACGAAGCTGCCGCTCCCGAGCAGCGGGAACAGCGCGAAGGCGAACAGCAGCGTTCCGACCGCTCCGAGGAGATAGACCGGCTTGCGCCCGTACCGGTCGGAAAGGTGGCCGAACAGCGGGACGGCCGCGGACTCCAGGGCGCTCGCGATGAGCAGTGCCGACAGCGCCTTGCCCTTCCCGATCCCGACGTGGTCCAGGTAGACCAGGGTGAACGCCGTCATGATGTAGTACAGGACGTTGATCACGAAGTAGCTGCCGATCGCGATCAGCAGCTGCCGCCGGTAGCGGGTGAAGAGCTCGGCCACCGGGGCCTGCGCGGGCTTGGTCCGCGACTCTTCGAGCTTGCGCCGTTCCTCCTGGAACACCGCCGATTCCGTGATCGACATCCGGATGTAGTAGCCGATAACGAGCAGCACCGAGGAGAGAAGGAAGGGCACCCGCCAGCCCCACGCGATGAACGCCTCGTCGGAGAGCAGGGCGACCATCACTGCCAGCACTCCGGTGGCGAGCATGTTGCCGAGCGGCGCGCCAATCTGCGGCCAGCTCGCCCAGAAGCCCCGGTGGCGCGGCTTGCTGTGCTCGGCTACCAGGAGCACGGCCCCGCCCCATTCGCCGCCGATGGCCACACCTTGGATGATCCGCAGGAGTACCAGCAGGATCGGGGCCGCGAGGCCGATGCTGTTGTAGGTGGGCAGTGCCCCGATGAGCACGGTGGAGCCGCCCATGAGGACCAGGCTCAGCATGAGCAGCCGCTTGCGGCCCAACCGGTCGCCGAAGTGGCCGAAGATCAGTCCGCCGGCGGGACGGGCGACGAAGCCGATCGCGTACGTGGTCAGAGCCAGCATCGTTCCGACGAGTGGGTCGCTCTGGGGGAAGAACAGCTTGTTGAAGATCAGCGTGGCCGCTGTGCCGTATACGAAGAAGTCGTACCATTCGATCGTCGTACCGACGAGGCTCGCGGCCACGACCCTGCGGACGTAGCCACCTTTGCTCACGGCGGCTTTGCCGGCCGTGACATCCTCGAGCGTCATGATGGTCCCTCTCAGGGGGCTCGCTCCGGCTCATTCGTCGCCGGAGCGTTGTGGCAAAGTTGTGGGGTTTTCGGGACCGTCGCTGTCAGGATCCCGGGAAGAGCCCGAGTTCCCGCAAGACTTCAGCGGTGTGTTCGCCGAGGTCGGGCGGAGGGCGAAGCACTCCGGCGGTCTCCCCGTCGATACGCCACGGAGCCCCTGGAGCACGGACGGTGCCGAGCCGAGGGTGATCGGCCTCCAGCACCATGCGGTCCTGGACCGCTGGATCGGTGAAAACTTCGGCCAGGTCCCGGATCGGGCCGGCCGGCACACCTGCCTCGGCCGTGCATGCGAGCACGGCCTGCCTCGTCATGGACGAGAGGGTGGCCCCGAGTTCCTTGTGCAGCGCGTCCCGGTTGACCACCCTGGACTGGTTGTCGGAGAAGCGGGAGTCGGTGGCGAGTTGCGGCCGGCCGAGCGCGGTGCACAGCCGCTCCCACTGCCGGTCGTTGCCGACTGAGATGTTGACCAGGCCGTTCGCCACCTCGAAGGTCCCGTACGGCGCCACCGTACCGTGGTGGTTACCGGTCCTGACCGGCGACCGGCCCGTCGCGAAGTAGTTGCCCGCGTGGTAGACGAGCATGGACACCAGGGAATCCTGCATGGCGATGTCCAGATAGCCGCCCCGACCGGTGCGCTCCCGGCGGAGCAGCGCGGCCATCACGGCCTGAGCCGCCGACATGCCCGCGGCGACGTCACCGATGGGCACCCCGGTCTTCACCGGGTCGGCGTCGGGACGGCCGGTCAGGCTCATCCAGCCGGACGTGCCCTGGACGACCTGGTCGTACCCGGGGTCACTGCGGTCCGCGCCGAAACCCGAGATCGAACAGTAGACCAGCCGCGGGTGGCGTGCCGTGAGCTCCTCGTGGCCGAGTCCTAGCCGCCGGGCCGTGCCCGGCCGCCAGTTCTCGACGAGGACGTCGGCGCTCGCGACGAGCCTTGACGCCGCCTCACGCCCGGCCTCCGACTTCAGGTCCAGCACGATGCTGCGCTTGTTCCGGTTGATGGTCAGGAAGTACGCGGCGGTGTCCCCGACGAACGGCGGTCCCCAACTGCGGGAATCGTCGCCGGTGCCCGGGCGTTCGACCTTCACCACATCCGCGCCGAGGTCGGCCAGCAGCAACGTACAGAACGGTCCGGACAGGGCCTGCGAGAAGTCCGCGATGCGGACGCCCGCCAGTGGGAGATCACTCAATTGACACTCTTGCCGTAAGATCCTCTGTTGTGCCACGATGTGGCACAAACGGGGAAGTTGTTCCATTAAGTGCCTGTGACCCTAAAGTCCGGTTTGGAGCCTGTCAATATGCAATCCGTGGTCACGACGTTGCGCGTGCTGGATGTGGTGGCAACTCGCCAGCCCGTCGGGGTCAGCGAGCTCGCCCGGGAGATGGACCTGCCCAAGAGCACCGTCCAGCGTGCGTTGCAGGCGCTCGCGTCGGCCGGCTGGATCCGGCCGGCCGGCGCCGAGACGACGCGGTGGGTGCTGACCACCAAGCCCCTGGGCCTTGCGATGCGTGTCGACGCCGACACCGGCGTGCGCGAGGCCGCTCTGCCCGTCATGGCGGAACTACGGGACCGGACCGGCGAGTCCGTGCACCTGGCGATCCGGGAAGGACGCGAGATCGTCATCATCGAACGCATGGAGGCGACCCGGCCCGTACGCATCCATTGGCCCGCCGGCACACGGTCGGCATGCCACGCGACCGCGAACGGTAAGGCGATCTTGGCCTACCTGGGCCCGCTGGAGCTGGCCGAAGCGCTGGGCAGCCCGCTCCCCGGGTACACCGAGGCGACGATCACCAATCGGGACACCCTCGAAGCGGAGCTCGCGACCGTCCGCGCCCGGGGCTACGCCCTGGCCAAGCGGGAACTCCGCGACGACATCTTCTCGGTCGCCGCCCCCATCATGTCCGCTGGCCAGGTCCCGGTCGCCTCACTCAGCGTCTTCCTCCCGCTCCACCGGCTCCCGGAGGACGGCGGCGCCGAGCTGGGCGAACTCGTCATGCAGAGCACCAGGCAGATCAGCAGGTCCTTCGGCGCGGGCTGAGCGTCCGCTCGGCTGGTGAGAGCGATCCAGCGAAAGGACGCGCCCCTGGTTCGGGTGTCGGCGTCTCCCGGACCGCCTTCGCCGGCGACGTCATGATCGGCTTCCGCGCGGTCGTCGCCGACGTGATGTCGCCGGCCCTCCGGTCACCACCCGACCGACCTGCCACGCTCGGCGTACGCGTGCGACCTGCACCGCACCGCCTGGCAGACCGTATGGACCGACCCCCGAAGCCTCCTCAGCGGGGTGCCGCGGGTGGTGACAAGCGGCCGTGGGTGGGGCCGTGACGGCGGATTAGGATATTAATGAGTAGGTAGTCGGCCTCGTGCTTCACCTGCGCCGACGGGCACCCAGGGGGTGCGAGATGACCATCTTTAATGTGATCTTCGTGGCCTTGATCCTCGGCACGGCGTGGCTGGCGACGAGCGTGCGCATCGTCCGGCAGTTCGAACGGGGCGTCGTCTACCGGTTCGGGCGCGTGCGATCGGCGATCCGCGGACCCGGGCTGGCGCTGCTGGTGCCGATCGCCGACCGTCTGCAGAAGGTCAACCTTCAGATCATCACGATGCCGGTACCCGGCCAGGACGGCATCACCCGCGACAACGTGACGGTCCGCGTGGACGCCGTCGTGTATTTCAATGTCATCGACCCGATGCGGGTGGCCGTCGACGTGCAGGACTACGTGTCCGCCATCGGCCAGGTCGCGCAGACCTCGCTGCGGTCGATCATCGGCAAGAGCGAGCTCGACGACCTGCTGTCCAACCGGGAGCAACTCAACCAGGGCCTGGAACTGATGATCGACAGTCCGGCGCTCGGCTGGGGGGTGCACATCGACCGCGTGGAGATCAAGGACGTGGCGCTGCCCGAGTCGATGAAGCGGTCGATCGCCCGCCAGGCCGAGGCCGAGCGCGAGCGGCGGGCCCGCGTCATCACCGCCGACGGAGAACTGCAGGCCTCCGCCAAGCTGAGCCAGGCCGCCGAAACCATGGCACGGCACCCGGCCGCGCTGCAACTGCGCCTGCTCCAGACCGTGGTCGAAGTCGCCGCCGAGAAGAACTCGACGCTCGTGCTGCCCTTCCCTGTAGAGCTGCTCAGGTTCCTGGAAAGAGCGACACCCGTCGAGGAGGACGGCCGGTCGGATGGTGCCGCGGCCACGCCGTCCGACATGGCGCCTGCCAGGGACAAGAGCCCGTTGATCTCGTGAACCTGATGCCTATGGGCAGCAGGGTTGGGATCAGCTCGCTCAGCGGCACGCAGCGCGCGGCCTGGGCCCTGTTTGACTGCGCTCGGCCATGCGCAGTCGTGGGAGCACGAGTCAGACCGGGATGACCTTGGGGAGTGGCGGAGATGCGAACCAGCCGGGCTTGTGTTTGCGCAGCAGGGCCTCGCCGTCTCGCTCCCAGGAGAAACCCGGCTTCTTGAGCAGCTTGCGGAAGAGCCGGTCGGTCTTGTCGGGGTCCTGGGCGGCGAGTCGTCTCAGCGGCACAGGCGTGACGTCCTCGCCCCGCAGGTAGCCGGTCACCACGTCGCGGTACCGCCGGCGGATGATCAGCTCGGGGTTGGCGAAGACCTCCTGCGCCACGTCGAACCCTCGGTAGAAGCCCAGGCCGTCCTCCTCATCGAAGATGATCCCCACCATCTCCTGAGAGTCGAAGCCGAGAGGCGGCAGGTCGGGCTCGGTCCATGGCCCGGCCTTGCTGCCCGCGCGCTCGTAGTCGTGCCGGTAGAACGCGATCATCTTCTCGTCCACCTCGTTCCCCGGCAGGACGATCAGATCGCTTCCATAGAGGCCGATGAACGACTCGCGCTGCTGCGCCTGAATTTCGCGGGCCCGGGCCAGCTTCGCCGGGTTACGGAAGACCATCTTGGGATGGCTCATCTGAAGTTGCCGCACGCCCGCCAGCGCGTCCTTGGCGTCTTCCGGAGGGAAGCCCATCGAGGCACCGCTGATCATCCAGTCGTCGCCCACCGGGACGACATTTCCGATCATCACCGCACCCGGGACGAGGTGCTTGATCCCTTCGGCGCCCATGTTGGAGCGGACCCGGTAAGTCAGCTCGTCGATGCGGTTGACGGCGATGACGCCGTCGTCTCCGTAGGGTTCCTTGCTCTCGAAGACTCCCTGCACGTAGTCCGACCAGGACAGCAGCAGTGCCCGGGCCTCGCCGGTGAACCGCTCGGCGAAGATCTCCAGCACCGTTTGCCCGAACTCCAGGCGTTGGTTGTAGATGAACGACTCGATCGTGGCGGACAGCAGCGCCTCGTCGTCGACCACCCCGCCGGGAAAGGCCGCCGAGATCGCCTTCTCGAGAGCCTGGCCGAACCGGGGCGACATCGCGAACTCCACCAGCTCGCCCTTCAGATCGCCGGCCAGCTCCATCAGATCCACTACGTCCTCCCGATCCCTCCAGCTGCCGCCAACATATCGAGCCCGACGTGGCAAGCCCGCATGAAGCAGAAGGCCCAGCTCGGGAAGGTGGGGGTTGAGGTCATCGTCCGCGAACGGTTCCAGGAGCGCGATGCCCCGCCGCGCCAGCCGTACGGCGTCTGCGGGGTGGCTGAGCTGGGCGCGGCACCAGGCGAGCCGGTCCAGGCAGAAGGCATGCAGCCCGGGAACCTCGCGGATGGTTGCGGCCAGGGCCTCGGCGCGTTCCGCCGCCTCCTTGGTGCGCTTCGTCCCGATCAGGGAGCCGGACAGGTCGGCGAGCGCCTCGGCAGCTCCACGCCGGGCTCCTCGTGGGCTTCGAACACCTTGACCCTGAGCGCGGCGGCGTGTGCCGCCTCGTCAAATCATCCGGTCGCCGTCGCGTACCCTGCGGCCGCGCGCAGGGAGAGCAGCAGGTCGGCTCGATGGCCTCAGGATCCTTGGCGTGCAGCCGGTGCCGGATGCCGGCGGTGCGGTCGGCTGTCGCCCAGGCGAGGTCCAGGTCACCCAGAGCGGAGTGGTACCAGGAGAGGTTCTGCAGCATTACCGCCAAATCGCGCAGGTGCTTCGGCTCGTCCGCGACGAGCCGATCGTGGACTGCTACCGCACGTTCGGCGGCGTCGCGAGCACGCCCTTTCTTACCGAACACGCGCAGACGGACGGGCCAGGCCGTTGAGTGCGTTCGCCAGTTCGTGCGGCTGATCGATCTGCTGGTAGAGAGTGACGGACTTCTGGCTGGCCGCGGAGGCCTCCTCGGCGCGTCCCAGTGAGCCGAGTTTGTAAGCCAGGTTGTTCGAGGTTCCGGCCAGGTTGGGCCGGAACCTCAGGTCACGTGTGCTTATGGCTTGATTAAGCCAATGTGAACTCGACACACAAAGGTGTGTCATGCCGTTCCGGCCTCCGCCGGAAGCCGGGCAAGGCCGGGAGACATATCCGGCAGCGCAGGGAAGGGGGAATAGGCTCGAGGCCGCGGGGAGCGCGAACGACCGTCTTACGCGGAACTCGGCGGTGATCGGTGACGTGCTCTTATCCGGCGTAGTGGCGCCTAGAGGGCTGGTAGACGACCAGTGGGCCACGCTCGCGAGGGGGCACCCACGTCAAGCACGCTTGATAAAATGCTTCTGAATCCTATTCACAAGCTATATGCTGCTGTCGGCGGATAGCGCAAGGGGTGAGATGAGGCCGATCCTGTTGACTCAGGCTGTGATCCCGTCGCGGAGATCAGGCGTCACACAGATACGCCCAGTAACAGTGCCGTGAACGCAGTCGGTGGAACCATGGAGGTCCCGTGACCCAGCCCAACCTCAGCGGAACGGCACAACGGATCGTCGCTCTGGTCGAGGGCGCCCCCGATGGGTTGACACCCGCTGAGTTGACGGCGTTGGCCCAGGCCCGCTTTCCCCGCCTTTCCGCCGCTCGCATAGCGAGCTTGATCTCGGAAGCGCTCGCGGCCGGCGCTCTGGTACAGGCGGACGGGAAGCTGCGTTCAACGGGCGGCGGTGACTCGGCAAAAGAGGTTGGTGACACGGTCCTGGTCACGAGCAGGCCCCTCCGAGCGATCGTGCTGGACCTCGAGTCGGTGGTACGCACCACGAGCGTGGAGCCGTTCGTCGACAGGAGGATTTTCCAGATCGGGGCCGTGCGGTTCGGCGCCGACAGCGACTGGGTGAGGGCACAGGCTCGATTCGACAGGTGGGTGCGGCTACCCGACGACGGCTGGGAGATCACTTACGAACACCTGCGCGACGTTCACCAGGCGGAGGCGATCCCGCCAGGGGGGGCGCTGGAGGCGCTGCGGGAGTTTGCGGCCGGAGCTGATTGCGTCGTGGCGTACAACGGGACCAGCGCGGACTTTCCTCTGCTGAATGAGGCCTTCCAACGTGAGGACCTGCCTCCACTGACCGGAGAGTATGTCGATGCCTTCTATCTCGCACTCGCTCTGTGGCCGGGTGCGCCCGCTCATCGTCTCGCCGGACTCGCCCGACACCTCGACATAGACGTAGCTCAGTTGTCCTGGCATGACGCGCGGGACGATGCGGAGCTTCTGGCAAGGATTATGGCGGCAGGGGCGGGACACCTCGCGGGATGGCCAGCGGCACTTGCCGACCTGGTGGCCTCAGTATGCCCGGACTCCAGCGCATGGCGGTTGTTGCGCGAGATCGCTGGTACGGGTGAACTTGTCGGCGAAAGCCGCCCGCACGGGCATGTCGACGTGGTGGCCCTCACGCAGGCTTTGATGGTGGTGCCACCCGCCCGTGGCGGCCAGGCTGGACGCGTCACGATGACCGTGCCCGCGCAAATTTGCGGGGCGGACGGTGCGGTGGATCCGGTCCGGCTGGCCTCGGTCTCTCATGGCGCACAAGTTCGCCGCCGGCAGGCACAGGAAGAGATGACCGCGGCGCTCCGTCAGTGGGCGAGGGAGGGCGTGGCGGGTTTGGTGGAGGCTCCTACCGGCACGGGTAAGAGCCTCGCGGTTCTCGCGGTCGCGCTCGACTGGCTGAGCGGTGGAACAAATCGGAACGTGATCGTCGCCACCTACACCAAACAACTCCAGGCGCAACTGGCCGCGGACGTCGCCCGTCTCGATGCGGTGGTCCCAGGGCTGCTCCAGATCAGTGATGTGGTCAAGGGCAGGGCGAACCGCCTCTCGCTGCGAGCATTGATGATCTCGCTGGCGGACGCCACCACGTTCGACCGTCCACGCCGGTCTCGACCAGGGGTGCACAACCGGTTTCTCGCCGCGCGCGGCTTTCGTGAGCTGCTCGTCTTTCTGCTGCTCAGGTTGCTGGCCGCCCGCGATCCGGTGAATCTCTGGTCGGCGCGCTCGGTTGATCCGGTGGATGTTCCGGCCTTCTTCTTCGAATACCTGGGTCCGGTGGCGGCCGCGTGGCTCGATTCGCTCTCGCAGGCGAACAGCGGTGACTACGACGCCGCCGCTCCCCAGCCGATCGCCCGGCATACCAATTTGGTTTCGGAAGCCATTGAGGGACACCGGCTGATCCTCGCCAACCACGCATTGCTTATGGCTCACGTGGGCGAGCTCGCGGCACTGGGACCGGAGACGCTTCTGATCATTGATGAGGCACATCAGCTCGAAGACGCGGCGACGTCGGCGCTGACGGTCAGCCTCGATTACCGCGCCGTCGAGGACCTGTACGCGGAAGCCGTGGCCTGGGTGAAGGAGGCGCCTCGCTGTCCTGAACGTGACGCGGTGGCGGCCACGGTCGCCAATCTGGGCAATCTCCTGGACCACGAGCAGCTCCCCAAAGTCGCGAGCCAGGCGTTCGACGCCAGATCGGCAGGCGTGGGAGCGCTGATCGGCAGCCGGGCGGTGACGCTCGCCAGCCCTTATGGCGGCACCGCCGGAGCCGCCCGGGTGCGCGTCCTGGCGGCGTCGTTGCTGAGGCTGGCCGGAGTCGCCGAGTCCATCGCAGGATCGCTCGCAGCCTTTCTCGCCGAACACCGGGCCGGCCTGGACTTCTTCGCCACCGAACGAGTCCAGGGGCTCCTCAGCCGGGTGAAGGCGGCGCAGACCTCGGCGAGCAGGCTTTCCACCGACATCGACGCGGTGCTGGGTCCCTCACCCGCGCTGCTACCGTCCGGCGGGGCGGATGGGCTGCCGCCGGGCACCTCGAACCAGGTGGTGTTCGCCGAAGAGATCGAGGCGCTGAAGTCCGGTCTGCGTACCTACCGCTTTCGGATCGCGAGCTCGCCGATCGACCTTCCTGAAGATCCGGCCTGGCGTCGTTTCCTCACGGTGTACGCCCGCACGTACTTCGTCTCGGCGACCCTGCGGGTAGGCGGATCGTGGACCTTCATCCGTGATCGCCTCGGACTTCCCGAGCACACACGAGAACTGCATCTCCCCAATCCGTTCAACCTGGCGGAGCAGGCCGAACTGGTGTGCTTCGCCGACTTCCCCTCATGGGCGGAGCAGACGGAGGGCGCCATGCGGACAGTCGCGCACCAGCTCGCCGGATACGCGACGGAGATGATCCGTCCGAGTGCGCATGGAGACCATGACGGCGGCGCGCTCGTCCTCACGACCGCGAGGTCCACCGCCGGCGGCATCACCGATCACCTCGTGCGGGAGCTACGGCGGCGGGGAGACGAAACGCCGGTGATCTCGGCCTTGGAACGGGGGAACAATCGCGCCTTCGCGGAATTCACGGATGCCGAATACGGCGGCGGCATGCTCGTGGGTACGAAGGGTCTCTGGCAAGGAGTCGATGTCGCCGACCCCGACAGGCTGAGGCTGGTATGGGTGAACAAACTGCCGTTCGCACCGTTCGCCGCACCGGTGATCGAGGCGCGGAGAGCCGCCGTGGCGGCGCGGGCGGAATCGGCTGACGCGGACGACCCAGAGATGGCCGCGACGATGCGGTATTACCTGCCTCTGGCGGCGCTGCAATTGCGACAGGCGGTCGGTCGCCTGATCAGATCGGAACGGCATCGAGGCGTCGTCATCATCTCTGATCGGAAACTCGCCGGCTCTACCGCGCTCCGCCGCGCCTATAGGCAGATGTTCCTCGGCTCCTTGGAGCCTGCACTGCTGCGCCCGGACCCGGAAACCGGTGAACCCGGAGGTGGGAACGTTACATCCATGGTCGAAGGGTGGCGCCGTATATGGCGATTCTTCGCAATGAATCATCTAATGGAGCAAGGCCGGGCGGCTGCGCTTTCGACCGACGAAGCCCTCGCCGAGCATACATTGCTCCCGGAGACCCGTGGAATCCGGGCACTCGCCCTGACGGCCGACCAGGTGGGAAGGCTTCGCGAACGGGGTGAGCTCGCCGACGAGGTGCTAAGGCGAGCCGCACAGGTTGGCGGGCTCCTTCACCTGTCAGAGATCCCGGCGACGCTCAAGAACGGCCAGATCGAGGTCATCCGTGCTGTGGCGGACGGGCGTGACGTTCTCGGTCTCCTGCCGACCGGCTTCGGGAAGAGCTTCTGCTTCCAGCTTCCCGCCCTTGTTCTTCCCGGTGTGACGATCGTGGTCTCGCCGCTGGTGGCACTCATGCATGACCAGGCATTGGAGCTGAACAGGTCCATCGGCGGCGCGGTGCGCGCCTTGGTGGCCCCGCTGCGGGAGTCGAGCTCAAGGGCGGGCAAGACAGAGGTCGCCGATCAGTTACAGGGTCGGGCCGATCACGGGATCAAGCTGATTTATCTCTCGCCGGAACGCCTCTGCCAGACCCGTATGCGCGAGCTCGTCCGGCAGGCCGTAGGGAGCGGGGTCATCAGTCGCATCGTGCTGGACGAGGCACACACGGCGGTGCAATGGGGTGACGATTTCCGTCCCGCCTTCCGCCGTGTCGAAGGTCTCCTCGCCGAGTTGCGCCAGGACTTCGCCCTGCCGGTGACCGCCCTGACCGCGACGGCGAACCGGACCGTTCACGAAGGCCTGCGCGAGAGGGTCTTCGGACTTCCGCCTGCTCCGCGACAGGGGAGAACGGAAAAGCTGGTTACCGTCCAGGAGAATCCGATCCGTCCCGAGCTTGCCATCTTCCGCAGGTCCATCCGGGCGGCCGGACCTCTGACGGTAGCAGGCCTGACCGAGGAGATCCTCGACAAGATCACCGACCACTCGATCTTCTACTGTCTCACCGTCAAGGAGGTCGTCGCCCTGCACGCGCATTTGCGTGAATACCTGGGGGACGCGGGGGTCAGGGTCCTTCGCTTCCACGGGCGCCTGACCGAAGCGGAGAAAGCCGCCGTCATGACCGAGTTCCGAGAGGCGCCGCGCCGCGAGGAGGAGAACTTCGTCCCGCTCGTCGTGGTGGCCACGTCGGCGTTCGGGCTTGGAATCAACCGACCGGATGTCCGGACCGTGTTCTGCGTGTCCCCGCCCACCGATCTGGCGGCCCTCTACCAGCAGATCGGCAGAGCCGGCCGGGACGGGCTCGGTGTGAACGCAGGGCTTGCCCTCATAACGGGGAAGGGTCTGCGCACCGTCAGATTCATGGCCGGCCGGGATCTGCCACCGGCTCTGCTGGCGCGAATGGGACGGGCGGTCCTGCGTTGCCAGGGGATACTCGACGCGGCGTCGGTCGCCGACACGCTCATCGGGGAGGATCTCGTGGCGGGCCGGTTGGACCCCGGTGAAGCCGGCGAGGAACGTGTTGCGGAGGAGTACCGCGACGGGGTGACGCGGGTGTTCGCGGCCCTGGCGGACCTCGGCGCGGTGGAGGACCTTGGTGACTTCCCGCCGGTGGTCGCCGTGAAGTCCACCGAGCCGGGGGCGGTGAACATGAGCGAGGTCGCCGAGAAGGCGGTAACCGCACTGCTCGCGCTTCCCCCGCGGCACGGGCCTCTTCACCTTGCGCACCTGGACGTCGCCAAGCTGGACGCACACCTGGGTAAGGAGGTGCCCAGCTATCAGGACGTGGCGCCGCATCCGGCTGCTACCTGGGAATTCCTCGCCGACCTGCATGACCGCGGCAGGATCGACGTCTCGGCCGCGCCCTCCCGCCGTTTCGTCACCGGAGTCATCGCGCACCGGTCGGATCTGCCGGAGGAGTTCCAGGCCGCGCTGTCCGGCAGGGCCGCTCGTGCGGCGGCCGAGACGGCGGCTTTGGTGGACTTCTTCGAAGACAGATCGACGTGTGCCAACCGCAAGTTCGCCGACTACTTCGGGATCAGCGACCTTCCCACGGGATGCTGCACGACCGCCACCAACCGCTGCTCCGCGTGCTGGGACTTCCACGTTCGGCCGCTGGGGGAAACGCGTCCGGCGGTTGCCGAGGCGCTCGCCACTCCACGCCCTCGCCCCGCCGGCGCTCGTACCGACGCCATGCGTCTGGCCAGACGCCTGGACCAGCAGGTCGCCGCCCTCCTCTGGCACGTGACCCGGGGCCTTACGGCGTTCGATCTGCGTCTTGCGCTGAACGGTGAGGAGTCATGGTTCTACGCCGCGGAGCGCAGACGAGTGAGGCTGCCGAATTCCGTGCTTACTAGCCGTTACTTCGGGGCGAATCCGGGCGTCGACCTGGCGCGGATCGAGGAGTCACTGACGCGTCTTGCCGCGGATGGCCGGGTGGTGCAGATGGGGAAGCGCTGGCGCGACACCGGCAACGTGCGCCGTGAGCAGGCCAGAGCGAAACGTGCCGAAGGGAGTGCCCTGTGACCGTGTGGCAACCCTATGTAGACGACCCGCTGTTCACCCCGGCGCTGCCCCTCGGCTATGCGGCCTTGCCGGCGGTCGAGGCCGAACGGCTGGTTCGGTACTTGGAGGCGGTGGCAGCCCGCCGAGGCATCCTGCACACGGCAGTGGCGTTCAATGCCGTTTACTTCGGTTACGACATTCATTACGGCGGCTACCCTGGCGGTCCGGTGGATTTCGACCGCTTCTCCGTGATTCCAACAGGAGACGTGGAAGTCGACGTGCCACCGGTCGGGGCGATGGTGAATTTCACCGCCGGATCGGAGCCGCTCTATGCCGAGGTGGTCTACAAGGAGGGAGCTCACCCGCTGCTGGGCGAAGACGGCTCGTTGCCGGGCTGGGTCTCTGGTGCGCCGTTCGGCGCCACGAGTCCGGAAGAGGGCCCGGCAGGGGACGTCGTTCCGGTGGCCGCCGAGCGGATCGTCGCGGACTTCCATGCCTTCGGACAGGAACTCACGGTGACGCGAGCGCGCCTGGAGAGACTCAGGCGTAAGGGCCAGGGGCTCGAGGTGGACGGACATCTGCTGGTCCGGTCGCGCGCTCGGACGGCGGCGGACGCCGCAGCCGACGACCTGGAGCTCTACGTCCGGTACCTCCTGGGACCCGCTCGCGGGCAACTGCTCGACGGCCCCCTGCCCATGATCCTCGCTGATGACGCCAAGGAGGAAGCGCTCACTGCGGCGCTCCGTGGCGTGATGCGCACCATCGACGAGGCTCTCAACGCGGCGGAGTCGCTGCGCCGATGGCGGCACTATGCCTTCTCCCGTGCGGCTCTCGCCGCGAGACTTGGTGATGACGGACCGCTTGGCGGCGGTGATCTGCGAATCGTGGCGTCCGCGCTCGGCAAGACCCCGGAGACCTCTCGCCGCCGTTTTGGCCCTGCGGACACGATCACCTATACGGCCATCGGTCCGCGACTCAGGATGTACAACGGCGCCTCCTCCCGGCTCCAAGGCATCGACTACGCAACCGCGGTCTGCCACGCCAACACGGTCATTTCCGACGACATTCGTGGAAGCGCCGATGAAAAGAATGTCCTGCCTTCCGGCGTGCACCTGCGCCTCGACGATACTTGGCAGGGAGGCGGGGTGTGGCGGGCGTCCTATCCTCCTGGCCCTTACGCAGATGTGGATCCGCTGACTCCGCTGGGGCTCGGCTGGCTCGGTCAGTTGCCTGACGCACCACCCGAGGAGTTGGTGGACGAGCCGATCGACGAGACCGATGACAGCACGTTGCTCTCGGTGTCCGACTCGCAATTGAGCTGGACGCTTCCGCTGCGGCTCAGTCACACGCTGCAGGGGACAGCCCCATTGCCGAAACGGGTAGCAGAGGAGATGACCTACTTCGGCCTCGCGGACGCTGCTGTACGGCTGCGCCTGCGACATGACGGTTCCGAATTTGCGCCCGCGGACGCGGAACAAGAGGTGAGGGTCGAACGCACGGGGGCTGCTTTGCGGCTGACCGGAGTGGACTGGCCGTTGGAGTTCTTCCCTGGCATCGTCCTCACTTTCTCTTGGTCTCGTGGCGCGCCGACGTTGAACGCGACCTCTACGCTCCTGGACGGTCCCGTGCTGTTCGACGGTGACCTGATCGAACATCTGTATGCCGCCTGGGTGCTCACGCGGGACCGTGCGCCGGGCCTCGGTCAGCCGGGTGAGAAAGGTCCCGACACTTTGCGTGCGCGCGTCCTGCGTGCGATACGCCGCGTCGGACTGCTCGATCCCGAAGGCGTGGCGGCTCTCGCACGGGAATGTCTTGACGACGTCGTCTTCGACGCGGAGTTGACGGCCGGTGCCCGCCCGATCCTCGAGCCGGTCGTCACAGAGCTGATCGACACGGGTGTTCTCCAGGTGGAACGCGGGGGCCGAGACGGCAGGGGGATGATTCGTCTTCCCGCTCGGGAGGGGGACGCGCCGGTGGAGATATTGGTGTGGCGTCCTGCGGTGACACCATTCTTTCCGAAGGGCGACGACGGAGGGGATTCAGAGGACCTGTGGGGCGACAGCGTGGAAACATCACGAGAACGAGAACGACCCGATGATCAATCGCGTTTGATCCGCTTCCTGCGTCCCTACGAAGTTCAACCGTTCCTGCGCCGGCTACGGCCGGGCCATCATGCTACGGACGAAGCCAGAGCGGAGTATCGGCGGATCCGCGAGCGGTACGGATACAGCGGCGAACTGCCCCCCGGCTACACCCTCGTCCGCGGCCATCGCAGAGGAGGTTGACGAGTCCACGCCACACGCAGTGCGCGTATATCGGTAGTCAGGAAATCCGGCAAATGCTGCCATAGGAGAAACTCGGAGAAGTATGGAAAAATCACCGGACTCTCAGCCGCTTTATGGCCTGCGGCGGGAACCGAACTACGAGCCGGCAGATCCGGAAGAGGCGGATGCGGCGCTGGACCGCTTCCTTGAGGCATTGAACGCCGTGCCGGGCCTCTGGGGCCAGGTACTAACGGGAGTCACCGCCGAGGATGTGCGGCTGCTCCTGGCCAGAATGCAAAAGCACGCACGCGCTCACATGCTCCGTCATCTCGGCATGAAGGACATGACGCGTGTTGGTCCCTCGCTCGGGATGCAGGTGCTGAACGGCCTGCGCCGGATGAGGCCGCTGGACGCCGTCGGACTGTCCCTGAATCTCGCCCGACGTGTGCAGGAAGAGCTCGTAACCGAGCTCGTTTCGCCCGGTGCTTCCCATGCCGAGCCTGCCTCGTCTCGTTGGTCCGCCGCTCAGAGGTGCTGGGCTCTGTGGGCCGCGATGGCTTCGAGCGCCTTCGACGCCCGGGTCCTGCTCCACGCGGCCCGTTATGACTGGTGGCTTCCGCCCGGCTTTCCGGCCGATCAGGGCGATGCCATGCTGGCCGCCGCCCAGGCGGTCGTCGCCGCCACTCCAGACTTCTCCTTCGACAGCGCGTTCGCCGAGCCCTCCGCCCGCCTCGCAGGTCCTGACGAAACCGATCAGATCGAGCCCGACGCAGGCGAGCAAACGACCCTTGAAAAGGGGACCCGGAACATGTCCGATTCCGATCACTTAACTGATGAGGCCGTCGGCGTCCGGAATGGGCTGGAGAAGGCGCTGTCCCAGGCACGCGAGGCAGCAGAGCGCATCCGCATGGCACTGGAGGTTGGGTTCGCGCCGGCGCCCGCCGACCTGGAACCCTTGGGCGCATTGGCGAAGGTCCTGGATGAGGCCAAGGCTTGGCTCGCCGTTCAGACCGTGATTCTGCCTGAGGACAGTGTGCCCGCAGCCCTCAAGGCGATATCCGTGGTCGAGGCGAACACCGACGACCGCGCTCGCCTCGCTGCGCTCACGGGGCTGACCCATGTGAGGGGTCATGGAGACTTCCGTCCTCAGATGGACGGCTTGGCAGCCGTGGTGGAGACGCTGCTCGCCGCCCCTGCCTGGGATGGCCAGCAGCGGGAACTGGCGGATGGCCTGCTGGCGCTTGGGAAACTCGTCGAACTGGCCGCCTCGGAAGGTGGCAGCGCGGCCGCCGACGCGGCCCTCCTCGCGCAGTACTACACGCGCGCTGGAGCGCTCCCGCGTGAGCTGACGGTCCTCACCGGCCTGGCGACGGCGGGACAGCTTGTCCAAGGGCCGGACCGTGCCCCGGGCACGCCGGTTGCCCAGTCGGTACCCGCGTCAAGAGAGCCATCAGCAGAACCGGTCATGGACCATACGAGCGGCCATGACGAGGAGCCGGAAGCCGTCGCGGCCTCTTCATCCACAGACGTCGGCTCATCGACAGTCGTGCCGGCGGATCAAAGCACAGGGCCATCCGAACCGGACAGTGACCTCGGAAGGACCGTGACCGGCGAGCCCGCTGAAGAGCCCGGCGTTGAGATGGCTGTGACCGCACCGGTTCGGGGGGCAGAGCAGAGTCCGGCAGGGGCTCCGTCACAAGTGGACATCGGAATAGCCGCTCTGCTCGCGCAGGGACGTTTCGGCATGGCGCACGCCGTGGCACAGGCCGCGAGATGGCCGGAGCCTCGGCTGTGGGCGCTGCGTGTGGCAGCTCTCGCCCAGGCGGTGCGATCGGAGACCGGTGCCTGCGCGGCCAGACTGCGCGTCGAACTCGCCGACGGAGTCCTGCAACCAGAACCGCTGACGCTGTTGCTCACCGTGCCGGCGCTGCTGAGGACAGCGCTGATCACGGGAGAGCACTCGGCCGGGGCACTGCTCATCAGCGCCTCCACCCGTGTGGAACAGTGCCTCGGAAAGGTGGCCGCAGAGGTCGGTGAACGAGCGCTACGTGGAACCTTACTGGAGGCTCCGCTGATCGGAGTGGTCGCCGACGTCTCCGAGCTCGAGCGAAGGATCGCGGCGGCGGCCGAGGCTGCCGGAGTCCGGCTGCACTCCTCCCGCAAGATGCCCCTTCAGCGGGCCACCGAGATGGCCAACGAATGGTTGGAACCGGCCAAAGGGCTGCTCGGCACGCTGCTGACCGCCGCTCAGCGGGATGACCGTGCCGCCTTGGACCGGGTCGCCGCGGAGGTGCGTAGGCTTTCCCAGCCGGACGAGGCCACCAAGGAGCTCGACAAGCTCGACCATCGCCACATCAGGGCGAGCTCCGGCAAGCCGGTGGAAGGGTTGGCCCGACGGAACCTGCTGGGCCTGATCACGGAGTCACTCATGGTGGTGTCCGAGTGGATCGAGGCCGTCACGGCGCTCAACCGACAGATGGCCGGCGGGCGCACATGGGCGACCGAAGAGATCGCCACCATGCGCGCCACGATCCGGGGGTGCCAGGAGGGGGTGCTCGCCGGCTTGGCCGCACACTCGGGCGATACGGACCCGCTGGTAGCGGCTGCGGGCAAGGCGGCTGCCAGATCGATGGCGGAGATATTCGACCTGCTGGAGGGGGACGCGAAGTTGCCGCTGGGCGAGGTCCCCGCAGATCTCGCCCTTACCACGGAACTTCTCAAAGTGCCTGGAGCGACTCTCGACCCGCAGATCTTCCTCGCCGTGGCCCCATACGAGTCGACACCCGGAAATCTACTTGATGCGGCCGCCATGGGGTGGAGCGCGGCATTCGACGCGCAACTGGAGGCGGAGAACTATCCGGTGGCCAAGCAGATGATCGAGCTGGCGAAGAACGGGTGGTTGCCCCGCAACGGGGGGGACTGGGATCTGCTCACGCGTCCGCAGGCCCTGGACGGGCTCCTCTCGGCCGAAGCTCGAACCCGACCGGAGCTCACCGCGGAGCGTGCCCGGCTCCTTGGTGAGCTTGGCCACGCCCGCCCGCGGAACGAAATATCGGACGAGCAAGAGAGCGACCTCGCAGAAGCACTGCGGTTGGCCGACCCCGCCCTTCGCCAGGACCTCCATCAGGTACGGTCCGCGCTCGGACAGGTCGCGATGAGCCTGTCCTCCTTCCGGGAGGAGGCGGCACGACGGCTGCGTGACCGACTGCGAGAGCTGAGCGAACGGCCGGACCTCGCCGAGCCCGATCTGAGGCGGGTCCGCAGATTGATCGACGAAGGGGAGCTCGCCACGGCCGAGGAGCACATCTACCTCCTCGGCACAGGGGAGAAGATGCCGGTCCCAAGCGAGCAAAAGGACCTGGAGCGGTTCTTTCCCGCGATCCCCGAGGTGCTCGCGGACGGTCTCACCAAGAAGTTCCTCGCGACCGTACGTGACGGTGGCCGCTACGCCGGTCTTGATGTCCTGGACTACTCAGGATTGTCACCGGACGCGCGCGGTAACGCGGCGGGGGCGCTGGAGCTGTGGGCGAAGCTCGGCCACACCAGGCCGGAGGAAAGGGCGAACATCAGCCAGCGGGATCTGCTGCCGGTGATTCGACTGCTCGGCATCGAGGCGCAGCGAGCAGAACGGCGGGACGATCTGCCCCGAGACAGGGCCCGCCGGTTCATCGAGCTGAGCGGGGTCTCGGTGATCGGCAAGGCACTGGTCCCGGCCTTCGGCACCAAGCTCGGCATCGGATACCAGCGCGGCGGTCGGCTGCGGGTCCTGCTGGTCTGGGACAGGCCCACCGCCGATCTTCTCATGGGCTGGGTCGATCAGGACACGTCGGGAGACAGCGTTCTCGTGGCGCACTTCGGGACAATGCCGTCGGCCGTCCGGCGCAGACTCGGGGCTAGAGCGGTCGCGAGCGGTGCTCCGGTCGTGGTGATCGATGACGCGGTGCTCGCTTACGCCGTCGCGAACGGCTCCAGCCAACTGGATGTCACGATGGCCCTCACGCTGCCCTTCTCCTCGGTCAACCCCTACGTCCGGCACAAGCGCATGCTGGTCTCGCCCGAGATGTTCTACGGCCGTGACAGGGAGCGCCGCAGCATCCTGGATCCGGACGGCACGCAGGTGATCTTCGGAGGGCGTGGTCTCGGCAAGTCGGCTCTGCTACGCGACAGCAAGGAAAGATTCGAGCGGGAGCCGGCGAGGGTTGCCGTACACCTGGAGCTGAACATCACCTCCATCGAGGGCGGCGGCCTTGGCGCCGGCGCGGTCTGGGATCGGCTGAGCGAGACGCTCAGGACAGCGGGGGTGCTTCCCCCACCCAAGCCCAAGAGCCGACGCGACGCGCACGCCACCGTCCGCGAAGGCATTCTCGACTGGCTGAGTCCCGACACGCGGCGCAGGCTGCTCATCCTGCTCGACGAGTCGGACGGGTTCTTCGAATCCGATGCGCCGGGCTTCCGCGAGACGAAGCGACTGAAGGAGCTGTGCCTGGAGACGATGGGCCGCGCCAAAGTGGTCTTCGCGGGGCTGCACTCCGTCCAACGGTTCACGAAGCTCAACGGCAACGGCCCGTTCAGTCATCTCGGTCAGTCCACGGTGATCGGACCGCTCAGCCCGCAGCATGCCTTTGATCTGATCACGACACCGCTCGGTGCCCTCGGCTTCGTCTTCGCCGACCTGGATCTCGTGCATCGTATTCTGAACCACTGCTCTTACCAGCCGTTTCTGCTCCAGATGTTCGGTCACCGGCTGGTCGAGAGGATGCACGCCAGGCGGCTCAGGGGCCAGGACGGTCCGCCGTACACCATCACGGCAGAGGACGTGGAAGCCGTGGAGTCCGATCCGGACCTGGGACGCGACATGATCAGTGCCTTCCGGGACACCCTCAATCTGGACCCCAGGTACAACGTCATCGCCAACGTGCTCGCCCACCACGCCTACGAGAGCACCATGGACACACGCCTCTCGGACACCCAGCTGGCAGACGAGTGTCGCTCCTGGTGGCACGAGGGCTTCGCCAAGCTCGACGCTGAGAGCTTCCGTTCCTACCTGCAGGAACTCGCTGGTCTGGGGGTGCTCCGGCCGAACAACGATGGAGTGGGCTGGCGACTGCGTTCGTCCAACGCGTTGCGGATGATCGGCAGCCGGGACGAGGTGACCGCCGAACTGCTGCGCGCGGAGTCGGAGTCGGTCCCACCCGAGTTCCTCGCCCAGCAGACCCGCCGCGCGCTCCGGGACGGAACCAGGTGGCCGCTGACGATCGCGCAGGTGAACGACCTTCTGGGCGATCACGTCAATCAGGTCCGGCTCGTGCTGGGATCCGCCGCCACGGGGATCGACCACGTCAGAACCACGCTCACCGAGGTTGTACAAGAGCTCGGGCACCGCTTCGACATCATTGTCGCGGGCGGCCGCAAGCAATTCTCCGACGCCTTGACCGGCGGCATTCCGGGGCAGCGACGTGTCGTGCTCTCCGACTTTCCCTACATCGGCACCAAACCTGAAGGATGCTGGGAGGGGTTGCGCACCGCTATAGAAAACCGCCCGAACCGCGGCGGTGTAACCCGCGCCGTGGTCCTGATCGCGGACCCGGGAACCATGCCGTTCTGGATGCGGGTCCTCACACAGGACATCCCGGAGCTCGGCGTGGTCACCTTGCGCCGGCACGACCGCCGCACCCTCCAGGTCTGGTCGGTGGAGACCGGCAGGTTCGGGAACGAGCATGACCGGGACCGCCTGCTCGCGGCGACCTCCGGCTGGCCGTACCTCGTCGAGAAGGCCTTGAGGCTGTGCACGGAGACCGACAGCGAGGACGAGGCGCTGCGCCGGCTCGGCGCGGAGCTGGACGGCTCCCAGGGCCTCGCCGACCTCGTCGATTGCGTGGGGCTCACCGCGGACGAGTCGCTAGCTGCCGTCTTCACCGAACTGCGCACTCTCATGGAAACCGATGGGTTGCCATTCGGGGATCTAGTGGCGGCCGCGGCTCTCACCGGTGCCTGTGCAGACCCGTCGGCCGCGGTGCGCTGCCTGGAGGCTCTGGGCGTCTTCGACCGCGATGCCGATGGCGCCTATCGTCTCGACCCGCTGCTGACCAGGGCTTGGCCCAGCCGACGGCCGAGCCTCGGCTGAAATTTGGAGGTCGCGCAGTAACGAAGGAGCCCGGGCCTGGTCGATCGCCCGTCGATCGGTGCTCGTTCGGCCCGGAAGGGCTCGATGCGAACCCGGGCTCCTCGTGCGACAGGTTGTGCCGCCGGTCTCACTGCCGGCGCGGTGAAGGACTGACCACGACGCCGATCCACTGCAGTACTCGGTGCGGTTTCCACCCAGACGCGTGCCAAGGGGCCGCCGTCAGGCTGTATCGGGCTCCGTCTTGGTTCCTGGCACGGGGTGGTGCCATACCCACGCACGAAGTTGCGCGAGGCCGAGGCGCAGATCCGGAAGCGATGGGAAGCCCGGGCGCGGGCATGAGACTGTGGGCAGCGCGAAGGCGACCGCCTTACCGGAAGCACCGGCCATGATCAGTGATGTGACGTACGTGGCACAGTAACCTTCGGAGAGCTGGTGGGCGAGCAGCAGGCCGCGTACGTTCTCGGTAAGTAGCGACAAGTCGGGCTCGTCCAGGACGGCGAGGTGGTCCAAGGCGTCGCGAATCTTCTGTACCTCTGGATCCCCATGGCGGCAGAACTGAGTGTCGAGGTTGGCAACTGCTGGCGTCTGCTCGGCCAGTACCATCCGGCGGCGGACTGCGCAGAAGCCGCCGTGAGCGAGTTCCGGGAGCGTCTTCCTCGTTCGGCTCAGTTCAACCGCATTCACGCCGCCGACGCGTACCTGGGCATGGGCGAACTGGAACAGGCCCTCGACTCCGCCGGGACTGCCATCCCGATGGCCAAGGCCCTGAGTTCCGCTCGCTCGATCGAGTTCATCCAGGCCTTCGCCGCCCGCCTCGAACCGTACGGCACCACCGTGGCGGTACGTGAGTTCCGCGACCGCCTGCATGCCGAACTCGCGGCCTGATTCCGTACTCGCGTACACGCCCGGATTCTCACGCATCTGGTGTCGCCGGAGATGTCGACACAGCCGTGGAATCACCCAACTCGGGATACGGCTTCCTTAAGCGGGCGTAAGTCGTCGGAGGCGCTCGTACTAATTGGTCTCCTCAAGGGTCGGCTTGCGCAGCAGCTTCACCAGCCGGGAGAAGTCCACCGAAGACATGATCTTGAGGTAGGCAGACCGGTGCTTGTCGGTGATGCCGTCCGCGAAGAAAACGACCTTCAGATCAGGGACGTACCAGATCTCCGAAATCATCGTCCGGTAGTAGCAGGAGTACTTCCACCGGGCATGTGATGCGCGGTGGCCGCCGACCGACACGTAGTTGTGGAGGAGGAGTTTGGGGCCAGGACGAGTTAACCCGTCATAGCGCCAGGCGTCATTCGGGGGCTTGAACGCCTGGCTTGCGAGATTGCAAACCGCGTTGCTTTGGTCCCAGCCGAAGGACTCGCTGGTCGGATCGTATTCGTTGCCTCGGCTGATCTCCAGGCCACCGAGACAGTTGGCGCGGGAGATGCCCAGGGTGAAGGGAGGCAGGATGCAGTAGACGTCGGCACTTCCCGACGCCTCCCATCCGATGGGCAGTTCCGCTTCGATACCGCGCTCGCTTGCGAAGTGGACGGTTCTCGGCTTTGGGGTACGCGTCGGGCCGACCGAGACGGTGGGAGTAGGCGTCGGGGTGGGAGTGGACGAAGGGGTGGATGTTCGGTCACTTACCGGCGACGGAGAAATCGTCGGCGGAGTGGGCGAAATTGTGGTGCTAGGAGTGGGTGCGGTGGACATGGCCACGGCGGATGCACCGGCCTTGTCTTCCCGCCCCTGGGGCTCCTTCGCCCCGCTTGACGCGGCCACGGTTGCAATCCCGAACACACTTAGTACGATGGCCGTCGCGGTTCCCGCCACGGCGAGATAACGCCGGCGGGCAGCGTTAGGGTGCGGCGGATCGGTGACGGATGGCCACGGAGCCTCCGGGGGGATCCGGCCCGCCCAGGTGCGGTCCAGGAGGCTGGTGATCGTGACGGTGCGGTAGGGCCGCTGACCAGGTTCCTCGATCACCGCGGCCAGCACCTCCAGCGCCGAAGGCCGCTGATCCGGATCCTTCGCCAGTGCGCGATCCACGAGCGGGCGGAGCTGGTCGGGAACCGCCTGGGTGTCGACTGACTCGTGCAGTGTCCGTAAGGCGAGGACTTCCGGTCGGCCAGGCCCGAAGGGCGCCTTCCCGGACGCCGCATACGTGACCAGCAGACCCCACCCGTAGACATCGACAGCAGGAGTGATCGGCTGGTCGTAATACTCCTCTGGGCTGATCCAGCCCGGTGAGCCGATCACCATGCCGGAGCGGGTGATGGCTGTGGCATCCAGCGTTCTGGCGATGCCGAAATCGACGACGCGAGGACCGCCCGGCCCGAGAATCACGTTCGTGGGCTTGAGGTCACGGTGGACGACACCCGCTGCGTGGATCGCTACGAGGGCCTCCGCGAGACCTGCCGCGAGAGACCGCAGCTCGGCCCCCTCGACAGAGCCCTGGGTGGCTACGAACTGATCCAATGTCGGGCCCTGTACGTATTCGGTGGCCAGCCAGGGCTGGGGGGCAGCCGGATCCGCTGCCAGCACCTTCGCCGTGCAGACTCCCTGCACGCGGCTCACCAGATTGATCTCGCGGCCGAACCGTGCACGGAACTCCGGGTCGCCCGCGTAGGCGGCCTGGATGAGCTTGACCGCGGCTCGTACCCCGTACCCATCCACTCCTGCGTAGACGACACCCATCCCACCAGAGCCGAGCCGGCCTGCGATCCGATAAGGGCCGATCACTGCCGGATCACCCGGGTACAGCGCCTCCACACGCTGAGGCCATGCTCCTCCTCCGATCACCTTCTCGACCCCTTCGGCGCGTGGTGCTTCCGCTGGAACGCGACAATGGGCCGATCATTCCGGATCAATGGGCATGAAGTACATATGCGCCACAAATCAAGTGCCACGCTCGGGCCGCAGGGAGCTTCGCGTGCAAAGATCCTGTCGCCCATGAGCCGGCTCGTGTCGACGGTCAGGACCAGGATTGGGTCCGATTTAGCCGCAGGACCCGATCAGCATCTCCGGTGTGGGGGCTTGCGTGCCCTCCAGGACCTTGGCAATGCCGTAAACCTCCCCTCGCCGGTGGACGTCATCAGAGGGCCGCGAGTCTCCTGGCGGACTCGTTGGGCCGCTTCGGCGATCACCGAAAGTGCCACGGGCGGCCAGCGGGTACGCGTTTGCGCTCTTGCCTGGACCGATCATTAGAGCGTATGTGAATGCCAAACACAAGTAATTTCTGCAATCTAGACAATAACACCGGAACGGCCGTATCGTCGCGTCAACCGTCTCGGGGGGACGAGGGGTCGTTCGTCAGCTGTCTATTGAGATCTGACGGCGGCTGTCTCGCTCGTAACGGCTGGTCACCGGTCTGCCGTGACCGGTGCTGAACCGATGGCGAGGGGCGGAGCGGCATGGGCTTAGGTCTGGAGCGGAAGCTCGTCAAGGTTGTCCAGCAGGCGTTATCTTCTGGCCCGGTAGCGCAGGATGCTCTGCTCGAGGCTGTCCACCAGGCCGGACTGCGACGCGTGGACCCGGGCGATTTGTGGGAGATCTGCGCTAGGCATTCGATCGCTGACCTCCGCGGCGACATGTGGGTGCCTCGCTTCTTCGCCGCACCGGATAGCGAAGACGTACCGCCGAAGGGTCCGTCTCGGGACCGCGCCAATCCGGTGAGAGTGCCTGACGAGCGCGCATCCGAAGAGCTGGAGGCCGCCGCGGAGGTTCGCCGTCTCACGAGCCGACTCGGGCTTGCCATGGTCGAACCGGCACCGCCATCAGGTCCCGTACCCGCTAGCTGGGAAGACGTGGCCAAGAGCGCCTCTCGTGCCTTCGGTGACGAGCTGCAGGCGGTCTCGAAGCGTCGCACACAGACCGACGTGCCGCTCACTATGGGCAACGAAGCCGGTCGAGCGGGGAGCCGGAGGATGATGCGCTTCGAGGCGCAGGGGGAGCTCGGTGTTGCCGAGGGCACGCCGGCAACCCTGGTCGTCAGGGACGCGCACTTTGAAGTCGAAGTGGTGTCGGTGTTCGGCAACGTCGTCACCCTCTCATTGCCGCCGGACGCTCCCGTGGTCAAGGAGGCGACGCTGCGCCTCGACCTGTCATGGCTCCTGGTCGCGCAGAGTAGACGCCTGCACGAGCTGGCTCAGGGCGGACCGGGATTCGACGCGAGCGCGGCCCTGGCGGTCGTGACAGACCAACATCCACTACCTCTTGCAGCCCGCGTCACGTTGCCCAAGCACGCGCTGCAAGGGCTGAACGAAGGGCAGCGCAACGCCGTCGAGCTGGCGCTCGCACCCGGCCTTACCTGGCTGTGGGGCCCGCCCGGCACCGGCAAGACGACGACCATCTCCGCGCTGGTGGCGGAACTTTGTGCGCGCAGACAGCGCGTGCTGCTCGCCGCTCCGACCAACGCGGCGCTGGACGTGGCGATCGGTGCCGCGTTGAAGCGTTTGCCGGGCGCCGAAGAAGGCATGCTCGTGCGTCTCGGCCAACCGGCGGATCCTGCGCTGGTCGACCGGAAGGCCGGTCGAATCCTCGTCGACGAGATCGCCGCCGCCCGTGGCGAACCGGTGGCCCGGCGCCGGGTGGAGGTTGGCCGGGACCTCCGACAGCGCCGCCAGGTGCTCAGTGCCCTCAAGCGCCGCCAAGAGAAGCTGACACGCGAGGAAGAGGCCACACGGCTCCAGATCGAGACGGAGATCACCTACCTCCAAGCTCTCCAGCGCGAGCTGGACAGGAGCATGCGCGACGTGCGGCGTCAGGTCTGCCGCGAGGCGACCGTCGTGGCCGCCACAGCCCACCAGGTGGTCCTCGACACGCTCAAAGAGCTGACGTTCGACGTGGTCATCCTTGATGAGGCCAGCATGACCACAGCGGCCCTAGCAATGCTGGTTGCCGGTGCCGGACACGGCCATACCGTCATCGCAGGCGACTTCCGCCAGCTTCCACCGATCGCCGTCGCCGACACTCCGCCGGTTGAGGAGTGGCTGAAGCGCAGCCCGTTCGAGAAAGGGGGCATCGCGACGGCTGTGTCAGCGGGGCGTGCGCCCGTTCGCCTGGCCGCGCTGGCCGAGCAGTACCGTATGCGCCGACCCATCGGTGACGTCGTCAGCACCGCCTTTTACCCGGAGAGTCCGCTCGTCACCGCCCCCGCTGTGGCGAGCAGGGTGGCGAGGAGCAGGGCGCCGTGGGCGAGCAGTGAACTGATCTTCATCGATACGTCAAGGTTGAAAGCGCGCACCGCCCGCAGGCAGGGCATGCTCTCCCGGTACAACCTGATGCACGCCCAACTGGTCGCCGCGATGGTCGGCGGTACGACCACTGATCTCCATGACCTCGCGCTGATCACGCCCTTCGCGCCCCAGGCACGCCTCCTGGAGTCGCTCCTGCCCGAGACACGCCTTGACGAGTGGGCCGCTTCGACGGTCCACCGCTTCCAGGGTGGCGAACGTGACATCGTCGTCTACGACACGGTGGACACCGGGCACGGCGTCTCGCCGCCGCATCCCTGGTTCACCGAGGGCAGCGCCGGAAGCGAGGGAGCGCGCCTGCTCAACGTGGCGGCCAGCCGTGCCCGGGACAACCTGGTGGTCATCGGTGCCCTCGACAACCTGCACCGGCGGGGTGCCCGGCGCGATGCGGTCTGGACGTTCTTCGCCCACCTGCTCGACCGGGCGGAACACCTCCCGTGGGAGAAGCTGCTGACCTTGTCCCACGGCACGACAGAAGATGTACAGGGTGGGGTCATGGACTGGCTCAGCGACGACCTCGCCCGAGCCGCGACCGTCGAGATGTGGCTCCCTCGGGCACCACTACGCGAGCTTCCCGCGCTTCTCCCGGCACTGCGGCGAATACGCAATGAGGACCCGGACACCGAAGCAGTGACGATCTGGGTGGAGCCGGAGCCGGACGGCTACCTGCCCGCCGAGGCCCTACGTGCACGGCAGGAGGGAATCAACGTTCGGCCGCTCACACCGATCCTGGAGTCAGGCGCGGTCATCGGTGACGTCGTCTGGTCCTCGTCCACATCGCTGCTGGGTACCGACCCCGGCGTGGTGCTGCGCACCGAGCACCGAGCCTTCGCCGACGCCGTCCGCCGCGCTCAGCGCCGCCGCTCAGGCATAGCCCCCGGCAGCGGGCAACTAGGCGACGACTGCGGCCGCTGCCAGCGCATGCTGATCCGCTACGAAGCAGGCGTACGAGGCCAGCCCGACCTCAGATACGAATGTGCTGCCTGTGACCGTGAGAATAGAAGAATCAAGGGCAAGCCATCGATTCATGCCTGAATCTCGCGGTCCAGAGCATGTGGCGCCATCAGCAAAGGGCAGGCGTGCGTGGACGTGTCCGATGGGCCAGCCATTCGGCGGGCGGTCGCATGGATATCTACGGCCGGAAGGTAGGCCAGTGTAGCTTTGCCGCAAACACGGCTCTTGGGAGGGCTAGGGATGGCGGGGCGGATGATCATCGGCGACCGCTATGAACTGGATGACTTTCCCCTTGGCAGGGGCGGGATGGGGGAGGTCTACGGTGGCTACGACAAGAAGCTTGACCGCAGGGTCGCGGTCAAGCTTGTCCGCTTCCCTTACGGCCGGCCCGACGAAGCTCTGGTAAAACGCTTCATCCACGAGGCGCGGGTTATGGCCAAGCTGGAGCACCCCGGCACACCCGCCATCTACGATGCGGATGTCCACCACGACCCGCACTCTGATCCTCGCCCGTTCATGGTGATGCAGTTCGTAGACGGCGTCACGCTTGACCACCTCCTGGGCGAGCAAGGTCGACTCCCGATCGGCTGGGCTGTGGCGGTCGCGGCCCAGACCGTGGCTGTGCTGCATGCCGCCCACGAGCGAGGCATCTTTCACCGTGATCTCAAGCCGTCGAATCTCATGCTGTGCAGTGAGGGCACCGTCAAAGTCCTGGACTTCGGCCTTGCCATGTTCCACGATCCCGAGCTGAGCAAGCTCACTCGTACCGGGACAGTCCTCGGCACACCTGCTTACATGTCCCCCGAGCAGATACGGGGCGCTGCGCTAGGTCCACAGAGTGACCTCTACTCGCTCGGGCTCGTCCTGCACGAGCTGCTTACCGGCTTGCGGATGTTCGACGGCCGGACCGAGTACGACATCTTCGACAGGCAGGTGAATGAGCCGGCGTCCCCCGTTCGGCTTCAGCGGCCCGAGGTGCCGGAGGACCTCGACCGGCTCGTCTTGAGTCTGCTGGAGAAGCGCGCGGAGAACCGCCCTGCCCAGGCAAAGGAGGTCCATGATTGCCTGCTGCCCTTCGCGACTGACCTGCACGCGATTCCTGGAATCGTCAGCCCGGCCCCGAGCCCGCTACGCATGTATGCGGACGTGATCAGCCGTGTCGTCCCCCGCCCACCTACGTTTACCGCGCCGTCGGCCATCCCTGTGACTATCGGCCTGTCAACGTCCGACACGGACGGCGAGTGGCAGCTCAGCCAGGGTGACATTGCCCGGGCGCGAAGCGAGGCGAGAGCCCTGGCCAAGGAATCACGCTATGGCCAGGCTGTTGAGGTTCTCGACGCCGTTGTGGCCCGTGCCGGCCGGGCGCTTGGACCTATGGAGGATGAGGTGCTTGCTCTGCGCCTCCACCTGGCGGAGGTGCTGTTCGAGGGCAGCGACTACCGGCGGGCAGCCTCTGCCTTCGCAGAGCTGAATCACGACCTGACCAAGAAGCATGGTCCGCAGGATGACGCGGTACTTCACTGCCGCCGACAGGAAGCAACCTGCCAGGCCCTCATGGGTCAGATGGGCACGGCGCTGAGCATGTTGGAAGGCCTGCTTTCAGATGAGAGGGACCTCTACGGCGAGGACGATCCACGTACTTTGGATTTGAGACGGCAGATCGGATTGCTGCAGCTAAGTGCAGGCGACACCGAACAGGCTCGGCACATCCTGTCCGGGCTCTTGGAAGACCTCACCCGGCTGTACGGCCAGAAGCACCCTGACGCGGTAAGGGTCCGCGACAGCCTCTCACGGCTCTCCATGTAATGCACTGACGTCCCGTACAACCCCTGGAGTACGCCCTCTTTCGCTAACGCCCTTGGCATGTCTCTTCAGGCAATGGATGCTTTGTAGTAGGAGAGCCGGACTTCGACTCCACTGGCCAGGCCTGCGGGGGTGAGCGGGTTCCCGGTGCTACTTACGGTCCATACCCACGGCCGCACGTGGTTGATGCGTTCGTCCCCTGTGGTAGCCATTCGGACCAACTCCTCCCGTAGCGCGGAGCGGAAGTCCTCCGCGTCGCTCCTGGTAGCGAAGTTGTATGGCAGCGCGCGTTGCTTATGGTCTTCCTGCACCAGCTCAGCTATCCGCAGGGCATCCGCTATCTCGTCAGCCTGGCTCCGCGTGTCTACCGCAGGAGGGGTGGTCATCATCTCATCCCTCTTCCAGGGCTTGCCTGTCATGAGGTCGGTGCGGATCCAATTTACGAACCGAGCCGCATGCAGTCCGTCCTCGCCATAGACGCCGTTCCACGCGGCGTCGATCGCCTGGGCCACGTGCTCCCAGGTCGTCGTGCGGTAATGCGTCCGCTCTGGGAGTCCTGTTGGAGCCTGCGGAACGCGATCTCGGGTTATGTAGAGGAAATCGACGCGGATGTCCGGGTAGTGATGAAGACCAAGTTGAATGTACTCGTCTACTTGGCGCTCCCGGACGCTTCCCGCCTCGGTCTTCAGCTCTACTATTAGGAGCCGATCCGGCCAATGGAAGGCGAGATCAGACCAGCGGTTCTCGTGGCCAGGTTGTAAGGCGTTCAGCTTGAACTCCCAGTAGACCGCCGGATCGCCGCCGCTGTTGCCGGCCGGCGCATCAATCAGGCTCAGCAACTGCCGTCCTTGAGAACACAGCTGGTAGGGCGTGTTGAATCGCCGAGGACGGTGGCCGAGCAGAAGACTGGTCAACATGACGTCGGAGAACCACTCACGCCCTGCTCTGGCGAGCTTGACCCGCTCAACTGTGGGGTCTGGAATTGCCATGATCACCTCTCGTGGCACTGGCGTGATCCTGTGACCCCGATTATGAAGCGGACAACCGACAACCCTGGTGGTGGACCAGAGATCAAACGGGCAGGAAGGTGCTGGGATTACCGTGCCAGGAGACGGCGAGTTCCTCCCGGGCGCGCGTACAGGCGACGAATAGCAGGCAGCGTTCCTGCTGAAGGTCCTGATTGTGGGCAATCAGATCTTCCTCCGCCGGCGTGATCGCGGACGATGGCGGAACTGCGTGCTCACCAACGCCGATCACCGCGACGCAACGAAACTCCATCCCCTTCATCCGGTGCATCGTTCCGACGCCGACCTCGGAGTCGGTGTGCTTCTTGGCCAGCGCCGCCGCGGGGATGCTGGCGGCCTTCAGTTTGGCGACCGCCTGATCGGCGAGCATGTTGGAGCGCACCGCCACTCCGATCTGGCCGGGAGCGACACCTTGGTCGGTCCACCGTCTGACGGTTTCAACCAGAGCCTCCAGCTCCGCATGCTGGGTCGGGAAGCCGTACAGGGAAGGTTCGGCGCCGTGGACCTCTGATCGATAGCCGGCGAGCGTGTCGAGTCCGCCGTTCATGTCGTCGAGCCGCTCGCCGCGGAGCAAGACCAGACTCCAGCCCAGGATCTCCGCCGTCGTCCGATAGTTGATCTTTAGTCGAGTGGATCTGCCCGTGATGTCGATGCCAAGCTTCTTCAGCGAGACCCGGTAGTCGTAAATCCTCTGATGGGTGTCCCCGGCGAGGAACAGATCGTTGGGGCCGTGGACGGATGCCGCTCGGAGAAGGCGCCAATGCCACGGGCTGAGGTCCTGCGCTTCGTCCACGATGACGTGCTTGTATGGCTTGCGCTCGCCGTCTCTGAGCAGACGCGTTGCTTCAAGGCAGATGGTCTCGTAGGTCCACACCGAGTCGGCCCGCAGTGCGTCGGTGAAGACGCTGATGGCGTCCCAGATCTGAGCTTTCTGGAGATGGCCTACCGCTCGTCCACGTCCCGGCCGGGGTGCCTGCTGATATTCCTCCAGCGAGTTGATGTCCTGAGTCAAAATCACCTCCCGCCACTCGTGGGACAGGAAAGCCTCGTCGAACCGCGACGGAAGCCCAAGGCTGCGGATGACTCGTGTCCACCGAGGCTTCTCATCCTCTGGGCGGAGTAGGGCAAGGTTACCTGTGCCCCCGGTGACGAGTCTGTAGGCGACGGCGTCGACGTGCCGCACCTCGACTCGCCTCATCATGTCTTCGTCATCGACGAGCTGGCGCAGCGCGTCTTCCATGGTGGAGGGCAGAGTTCGGATGAAGGTGGTCACCAGCACGGATTTCTCGTCGCTGGAGTCCGTGGCAAGGTGCTTCGCCCGGTGAAGGGCAACGACCGTCTTGCCCGTACCGGGGCCGCCAGTCACACGCGCTGGTCCGCTGAAGGAACCATAAGCCGCGTCGTACTGGGTCGGGTGCAGATAGATCCGCCAGAAGGCGAACGGCTTCGCGAACGCTGCCATCAGCTCGGCAGGCCCGCTGACCAGCAACACCTGCTCGGGAGAGCGTTCGACGGCCGCCACGACATCTTCGGGGTCGAACTGCGAGGTCTCTATCGAAGGTGCTGGGAGGCTCGCCCAGACCTCGTCCACGGTCATGCCGGATGCCAGGCCAACCAGCACGTCGTGTTGCTGCTTGGGAAAGAACGCCTGTGCCTTATCGAGCTGGTCATCACTGTTAAAGGTGCGAGCGAGGTCGAGCACCTGACGGTCAATGCCAAGACGTTCCATATCAGCGTCGTTGACGTTGGCGAATAGTGGTGTTGATGTATCGGTGAATGCCGCAGCGGACGCTGTCTGCTCTTCTAGAGTCACGAGGTCGCGTAGCTCGATGACTCCTGTGGCCGCGTTAACGGTGATATGGCGCCGCTTGGCCCACTCGTAGGCTTCGTCGTGGGGCAGCACGTTGAGCAGCACGTACAGGTCGCCCTTGTCAGGGGCCAGCACGACCCCCCGCCAGAAGAGCGTGATGCGGATGGTGCGCATCCGCGGATCGCGTGCGTTGGCGACCGGTTCCAGGTGCAGCCCGGCGTGGGTGGCTTCTTGGAACTTTGAGAAAACCTCGATGACCTGGTCTTGGACGGATTTCTCAAGCTTGAGGAAGTGGCGGAAAAAGTCCCGGTACACGCCGAGCCTCGCCATGCCGCATCCTCCCCGGACTCAGGCTCGCTACTGACCGTCTCCATGTTGGTACAGCGGGCGAGCTTCGCACTGATAGCTCAATGTAACGTGATTTGAGTTCTCTAGATGAATACCTGGGTCTACCTTTACTCGGGAGATCATCTGGCGATGCCGTAACCGCGGGCCATTAAACGCGGCAAAACGGTCACTCTCGGACAGTTGTGCAGAAAAGGAGTGGTGGGGTAGGGGATGGATGTCTTTCAGGTGCATGAACAGCTCATCACCGACTACGACGAGTTCACGACGTCACTGGTGAGCGTTCGTGACCCGCGTATCGCCGCGTACCTGAGAGACGAGCGGGAAGCACGGGTGCGCTGGCCATATCCGTGGGTCTCCCTCAACCCGAGCTTCGCCGGTGGCGGCACCATCACCGAGCTGATCGCGCAAGGCGTGCTCCACCCTGCCTGCGAGCAGTTCTTCCGTCCCAAGGCGAACGAGAACGACCCCGGCACGCGGACGATCACCCTCCACCAGCACCAGCGGGAAGCCGTCGAGGCCGCTCGCGATGGCCGTAGCTATGTGCTCACCACCGGAACGGGCTCGGGCAAGAGCCTTGCCTACATGGTGCCGATCGTCGACTCGATCCTGCGCGATCCCGCGCCGGGGCGGGTCAAGGCGATCGTCGTCTACCCGATGAACGCGTTGGCCAATAGCCAGCTGGAGGAGCTCACCCGTTACCTGCATTGGGGGTTGCCCAGGGGCAGCCGGCAGGTCAGCTTCGAGCGCTACACCGGGCAGGAAGACGAGCAAACGCGCGCCCGGATCCTCGCCCGCAAGCCCGACATCCTGCTCACCAACTACGTGATGCTCGAATACCTGCTGACCAGGCCCGCCGAGCGCAGGGATCTGATCGGCGCCGCACAGGGCTTGCGCTTTCTCGTTCTCGACGAACTGCACACCTACCGAGGCCGCCAGGGTGCCGACGTCAGTCTTCTCGTCAGGCGCCTACGTGACGCCTGCATGGCCCCTGATCTGCAGTGCGTCGGAACCTCGGCCACCATGGCCACCACCGAGACGTTCGCCGAGGCGCAGGACGTCATCGCCGGGGTGGGCACCAGGCTCTTCGGCATCGATGTCGCTCCCGACCGGGTGATCGGTGAGACGCTCGTCCGTGCGACCGCCGACAAGCAGCCAGGCAAGGCCGAGCTCGTAGCGTCGATGAAGAATGCGGGTGCTGGCCGGTTGTATTTGGAACTGGCGAAAGATCCGCTGGCGAGCTGGATCGAGTCGGAGTTCGGCCTGACCAGGGAGCAGGGCAGCGAGCGGCTGATCCGCCAGAAGCCCACCAGGGTCGCCGAGGCGTCCACGACCCTGGGTGAGCTCACTGGGCGGCCGGTGGACGAATGCGCCGAGGTCATCGAGAAGGTCCTCCAGGAGGGAGCCCGAGCACGGCATCCGGAGACCGCCAGGCCGCTCTTCGCTTTCCGTCTGCACCAGTTCCTGTCCAAGGGAGATACCGCCTACGTCAGCCTGGAACCCGAAGACGAGCGGTACATCACCAGCCAGTACCAGGTGAGCGTCCCCGGACACCGCGAGAAGATCCTGCTTCCGCTCGCCTTCTGCCGGGAGTGCGGCCAGGACTATCTGGTGGTCTCCCGGCGGAAGGACGGCACTTACGGTGCCCGCCAGGAGGCCAACGTGGCCGGCGGCGAGGCGGCCAACGGCTACCTGTACGTTAGCTCCGACCATCCCTGGCCCGCCGACCCTGTCGCCGCGGGCAGGCTCCCCGACTCGTGGCTGGAGACGGCAGCGGACGGTGGCAGCCAGGTCCGAGTCACCCACAAGGACTACCTTCCGCGCGAAGTTTGGATCGGTCCCGGAGGCAGTGAGAGCCCCGCGGGCGAAGGCCAGCGGGCTTGGTACTTCCGCGAGCCCTTCCGCTTCTGCCTGCGCTGCCGGGTCTCCTATGAGCAGGTCCGGGGCAAGGACTTCGCCAAGTTGGCGACCTTCGCCAGCGAGGGCCGCAGCTCTGCCATGTCGATCATCAGTACCAGCATCGTCCGGAACCTGCGCGAACAGCAGAACCTCGACGAGAAGGCGCGCAAACTGCTCACGTTCGTCGACAACCGGCAGGACGCGAGCCTTCAGGCGGGCCATCTCAACGACTTCGTCCAGGTGACCCAGGTGCGCGGTGCCGTCTACCGGGCAGCCGCGACGGTCGGGGACGACGGCCTGCGTCACGACGACGTGGCCCAGCGCGTGGCCAAGGCGCTGGACCTGCCGCTCACCGCGTACGCCCAGAACCCCGACGTGAAGTTCGGCCAGCGAGAGCACGTGCTCAAGGCTCTACGCGGGGCCCTTTCCTACTTGATTTACGTCGACCTTGCACGGGGCTGGCGCATCACCATGCCTAACCTGGAACAGACCGGACTTCTGAAGTTCGACTACGTCGCCCTGAACGAGATCGCCGCCGACACCGAGTTCTGGGAGCAGACTCACGCGGCCCTGCGTGACGACGAACCCGGCCACCGCGCCGAACTCGCCCGCATCGTGCTCGACGAGATGCGCCGCGCGCTCGCGGTAGACGTGGACGTGCTCACGCTGGAGGGATACGAACGGATCTTCAACCAGTCCGAGCAGCACCTGACCGGCGTGTGGGCGCTTGGCGATCCAGAGGGGAGGGTCGGCGCCGCCACCGTCTTCGCTCAATCTGGGCGTCCTGGAGAGAGCCGGGAACGTATCAACTTCACCGGCCGGTCTGCGCTCGGCCGATACCTGCGCCGCTCCGGCGCCTTCCCGCATTTCCCGCACAAGATCTCCGTCGACGACGCGCAGCTGATCATCACCCAGCTGCTCTGGGTCATGGAGAAGTACGGCCTGCTCGTCCAGGTGGACCAGACCCGAGACGGTGCACGAGGCTACCGGGTCAAGTCCTCCGAGCTGATCTGGCGGGCGGGCGATGGGAAGACCGGAGCCTCCGATCCGCTGCGCAAGACCGTCGACCCCGAGGTCGGCGCCCGAGTGAACGAGTTCTTCCGCGAGCTCTACGCCACCGTCGCGAAGGACCTGGCCGGTATCCACGCGGCCGAGCACACGGCCCAGGTCCAGGCGGATGTACGTCAAGAGCGCGAGAAACGCTTCCGTGACGGCACGCTGCCTCTGATGTACTGCTCGCCCACGATGGAGCTGGGCGTCGACATCGCCACCCTCAACTCCGTCGCGATGCGCAACGTCCCTCCCACTCCGGCCAACTACGCCCAGCGTTCAGGCCGCGCGGGACGGAGCGGCCAGCCCGCGCTGATCACCACTTACTGCTCCACCGGCAGCCCGCACGACCAGTACTACTTCCGGCGTTCCGAGCAGATGGTCGCCGGCCGCGTTCAGCCGCCGCGGCTGGACCTCACCAACGAAGACCTCGTCCGCTCTCATGTGCACGCCATCTGGCTTGCCGAGACGGGAGCCTCGCTGTACTCCCGGATGCCTGAGGTCCTCGACGTCTCGCTTCTGGATGAGCTGCCGATCCACGCCAACCTGCGGCTCCAGTTGGACGACGAGCAGGCGTTCCGTCGCGCCCTCCCTCGGGCCAAGAAGATGGTGGCCGATCTCCTGGCCAAGGAGAGCCTCGGCGACAGCGCCTGGTGGTACGAGGGCTGGGTTGAGGACACCATCCGCAACGCGGCCGCCGGATTCGACTCTGCATGCGACCGGTGGCGGGACCTGTTCCGCGCGGCCACCGCCGAGCAGGCCGAACAGAACCGCCGGGTCCTGGACCACGCGGCGACCCCGCAGTCCCGCAATCAGGCCCAGGGGCGGCGTCGCCAGGCGGAGAACCAACTTCGGCTGCTGAAGAACGAGGAAACCGAGCGGCAGTTCAGCGACTTCTACACCTACCGCTACTTCGCCTCCGAGGGCTTCCTGCCCGGCTACTCCTTCCCGCGGCTTCCGCTGGCCGCCTACATCCCGGGGGAGAGGAAGAAGGCCAGCTATATCCAGCGTCCCCGGTTCATCGCGATTGGCGAGTTCGGACCGGGTGCACTGATCTACCACGAGGGTCGCCGGTACGAGGTCGCCAAGATCCAGGTGCCCGCCGGGGACTCGGGAGAGGTCGCCACCGCCGAGGCGCGGATCTGTGCGGAGTGCGGTTACTGGCACGACCGCGAGGCAGGCACCGAGGCGTGCGAGGAGTGCGGGGCCGAGTTGGGCGGTTCGCTCTCTGGCCTGATGCACCTGCAGACGGTGCACACCATCCGTCGGCAGAGGATCTCCTCCGACGAGGAAGAGCGGCGCAAGGCCGGCTTCGACCTGAGGACGAGCTACCGCTTCAGCACCCACGGAAGTCGTTCAGGCCGTCTCAAGGCAGCCGTCAAGGGGACGGACGGTCCGCTGGCCGAGCTGATCTACGGTGATACCGCGACCGTCCGCATCATCAATCAGGGCCGTCGCGGGCGCAAGAACCGTAACGACATCGGCTACTGGCTGGACCCGGTCAAGGGCCGGTGGGTGAAGGACTCTGACGCGGCCAACCAGGCGCCGGAGGACGCGGGCCTGATCTCCATGGAGAAGGCACAGCGGATCACCAAAGTCGTCCCCTTCGTGGAGGACCGGAAGAACATCTGCGTCATCCGGCTGGCCGAACCGGTCGACGAGTCCGTCGCCACCACTCTGCGGTACGCGCTGGAGCGTGGCATCGAGGCGGAGTTCCAGTTGGAGGATGCCGAACTGAGCAGCGAGCCGTTGCCCGACACGCGGGGGCGCGCGCGGATGCTTTTCATCGAGAGCGCCGAGGGCGGGGCCGGTGTGCTGCGCAGACTCCACGATGAGCGTGGTGCTCTCCGGCGGGTCGCGGCCAAGGCTCTCGACATCATCCATATCGATCCCGGGACCGGTGAGGATCGCGGCCACGCTCCCGGAGCACGCGAGCGCTGCGAGCGCGGCTGTTACGACTGCCTGCTCTCCTACACCAACCAGTGGTGGCACGAGCAGATCGACCGGCACAGCGTCGTGAAGATCCTTCGCGAGCTGGCGGAATCGGACACCGAGCCGTCGGGCGGCCACCGGACCGCCGAGGAGCACGTCGGCGCTCTCCGCGACTCCGCCGACAGCGAGCTGGAACGAAGCTTCGTCGACTTCCTCCGCGAACGCGACTACCGGCTACCGGACGGAGCTCAGGAGATCGTCGCGGGTGCCCAGGCCAAACCCGACTTCCTCTATCGAACGCAGGCCGGAAACGTCGCGATCTTCGTTGACGGACCGCACCACGATTTCCCGAATGTGAGCGAGCGCGACATGCAGGCAGAAGACCGGCTGATGGATCTCGGCTGGTTGGTCATCCGATTCAGACACGACGAGGAGTGGGACGAGATCGTGCGCAGATACCCGAGCGTCTTCGGCGCCGGCAGGGGGAGCCGATGAGCCGCACCGCGGGGTCTCTCGTCACCGCCCGTGGACGTGAGTGGGTCATCCAGCCCGGGAGCGATGACCACTTCCTTAGGGTCCGTCCTCTTAACGGTGACACCGATTTCGAGGCGTGCCTGTTCGCGGACGAGGTCACCGACGCGACCTTCCCACCTCCGACGGCGGACGAGGTCGGTGACAGCGTCGCGGCCGGCCTGCTGCGTACGGCACTACGGATCGGTTTCACCTCAGGGGCCGGGCCGTTCCGCTCCCTGGCCTCCATCGCCGTGGAGCCGCGCCAGTACCAACTCGTCCCGCTGCTGCTCGCCTTACGTATGGACACGGTCAGACTGCTCATTGGCGACGACGTCGGTATCGGAAAGACCGTCGAAGCGGGCCTGATCGCGAAGGAGCTGCTGGAACGCGGCGAGGCGTCCGGGTTGACGGTGCTCTGCGCGCCCGCGCTGGCGGAGCAGTGGCAGGCAGAGCTACGCGACAAGTTCGCCATCGAGGCGACTTTGGTGCTGGCCTCCACCGCGACCCGACTGGAGCGCGAACTCCGGCTGGACGAGTCCATCTTCGAACGGCATCCGATCACCGTGGTCTCCACCGACTTCATCAAGTCGGACCGGCGCTACCAGCGGTTCGTCCAGACCTGCCCAGACCTGGTGATCGTGGACGAGGCCCACACCTGCGTCTCAGCGGGGTCGTCCAGCAAGCAGAGCCAGCTCCGCTACCGGCTGCTGCAAAGGCTCGCCGACGACCCGCTCCGGCACCTGCTGTTGGTCACCGCGACGCCGCACAGCGGCAAGGAGGAAGCCTTCCGCGACCTCATCACGCTGCTGGACCCCGCGCTGGCCACCGTGGATCTCGACAGCGTCAAGGGCCGGGAAGCGCTTGCCCGGCACTTCGTCCAGCGCCGCCGCCGCGACATCCGCCGTTACCTGGACGAGGAGACCCCCTTCCCGCAGGACCGCCAGGTCCGCGATGTCTCGTACTCGCTCACCGGCGAGTACGGCAAGCTCGCCCGCCAGGTGCTCGCCTACGCCCGGGAGACCGTCCGCAAGCCCGGCACGGGCCTGCGCCAGCGGGTCTCCTGGTGGTCCGCTCTGGCAATGCTGCGATCGGTGGCATCGTCCCCTCGGGCGGCTGCCGAGACTCTGATGACGCGTTCGGCCACCGTCGCCGCCGAAACCGACAGCGAGGCCGACGAGCTCGGTCGGTCCAGCGTCCTCGACCTCACCGACGACGAAACCCTCGAAGGCCTCGACGCCGCCGCCGGCGCGCTCACGGAGAAGGAAGACGAGGACCACGCGACGTCGCCGGACACTGAACGGCTGCGACGCATGGCCCGTGCCTTCCTCAAGATCGAGGGCGCGCAGGACGACGCCAAGCTGGCCGCGCTGATCGACGAGGTCAAGGCGCTGCTCGCCGACGGTTACGACCCGATCGTGTTCTGCCGCTTCATCCCCACCGCCCAGTACGTCGCCGAGCACCTGGCCAAGGCACTCGGCAAGAAGGCCCACGTCCGCCACGTCACGGGGCAGCTCCCCCCGGAGGCGCGGCAGAAGGCCATCAGCGAATTGGCCGAGGAACCCGGCAGGCACGTCCTGGTCGCGACGGATTGCCTGTCCGAGGGCGTCAACCTCCAGGAGAGCTTCCAGGCGGTCATCCACTACGACCTGGCGTGGAACCCGACGCGCCACGAGCAGCGTGAAGGCCGCGTCGACCGGTTCGGCCAGCGCAGGCCCCTGGTGCGCGCGGTCACCCTCTACGGCCTGGACAACGGCATCGACGGCGTCGTGCTTGACGTGCTCATCCGCAAGCACCGCACCATCGCCCGCCGGACCGGTGTCGCCGTACCCGTCCCGACCAACGGTGAGGACGTGGTGAAGTCGCTGATCGAGGGCCTGCTCCTGCGGAACGAGGACAACCAGGACCAGCTCGATCTCGACTTCGGCGTGACGAAGACACGAGACCAGTTACACCGGGCCTGGGAGAGCGCCGCCGACCGCGAGTCCAAGGCCCTCACCAAATACGCCCACTCCGGCGTCAAGCTCGACGAGGTGCAGCGGGAGGTCGCGGAGATCCGTGCTGCCCTCGGCAGTTCCGCGGACGTATCGCGCTTTGCCCGTGACTCGCTCTCCGGCTTCGGGGCAACCATCGAGCCTCGTGCCGACGGCTTCCACGCCGACACCCGCCAGTTCCCGGTCTCCGTACGCCACGCGCTCGGCCTCACCACCAACGGCAAGACCGCGAACCTGGACTTCCACCCGGACATCCCCGCCCCGGTAGGCACGCACGCACTGGTCCGCACCGACCCGATGGTCCGAAACCTGGCCCGAACGGTCCTGGACTCGGCGCTTGACGCGGAAGGGCCGGCCCGCCGCTGCGGAGTGATCCGTACGGACTCCGTGAGCGCACGCACCACGTTGCTCCTCGTCCGCTATCGCTTCCACGTGACCCTTCCGGGTCGTGCCGGAACCCGCACCCTGGTCGCCGAGGACGCCCAGGTGGTCGGCTACCGCGGCGGAGTCGACGGGCGGGAATGGTTGACCGACGACGAGGTGAACGAACTGCTCACCGCGCGACCCGCCAACACCCTGCCCGAACTGGTCCGGCGCACAGCCGAACGGGCCATCGCCGAGCTCGTCACCGAGACCGTGGACGAGGAGACCGGTGGTATTCGCCGGGAGCTGTCCCTGGAGTTCGCCGCCGAGCTGGGCATCCGCGGCGACGCGCTCGCCACAAAACTCGCAGAATCCCACCAGCGGGTCCGCGGCGCCGTCGGCGCGGGCACGAGAGGACTGAAGGTGACCGCCAACCACCCCGCTGACGTGCTCGGCGTCTACGTCTACCTCCCGGCCGGTGGTGCCCGATGAGGAACGTCGCATACCTGGCCGTCGACGTGGCGGGCAGCCTCATCCCGCAAGACGTGCTCTCCCGCATCGCTGCCGCCGACCGGGACCTTCCCGGTATGCGATCCGAGGACTATCACCTCGCGGCGGCCGAACGACTCGGTGATGCCGCGGCCCGCCGTTGGGAGTACCTGCTCGGCGCCTACCGTGCCTTCCGTGAGCGCGTGGACAAGCTTCCTGAGAGTGACCCTGCCACGTCGATCACTCGGGACCGCTGGCTGCTCATCCTCCTGAACGAGTTCGGCTTCGGCCGGGTCCCGTTCAACCGCGGCAGCATCAGCGCGGGGGAGAAGGAATTCCCTATCTCGCACCTCTGGCACAGCGTGCCCATGCACCTCCTCGGCTGGAACACTCCGCTCGACAAGGGCACCGCCGGTGTCACCAAGCGGGCCCCGCAGTCGATGCTGCAGGAGTTTCTCAACCTTTCCGACGACCACCTGTGGGGCGTGCTCTCCAACGGCCGGCAGCTCCGCATCCTCCGCGACTCCACCGCGCTCGTCGGCTCCGCATACGTCGAGTTCGACCTCGAAGCCATCTTCGACGGCGAGATGTACTCGGACTTCGTACTGCTCTACACGCTGCTACACGCCTCCCGCTTCGAGCTGCTCTCGGATGGCGACTCGACCCCCACGTGCGCCGACTGCTGGCTGGAAAAGTGGCGCGCGTTCGCCGCCGAGACCGGCGTGCAGGCCCGAGAGCAGATGCGCAACGGGGTGAAGGACGCCCTCGAAGCGCTCGGCACCGGGTTTCTTGTCGCCAACCCCAAGCTCCGCGACCAGCTCGAATCCGGCAAGCTCCGCCGGGAAGACTTCCACCACGAGCTGCTCCGCCTCGTGTACCAGCTCATCTTCATCTGCGTCGCCGAGGACCGCGGGGCCCTGCTCGACCCGAAAGCGTCGCCGGACGCCGCGGAACGATACGCCGTCTACTTCTCCAGCCGCCGTCTGCGTCGGCTCGCAGTCCGGCGTTCCGGCGACAGGCACACGGACCTCTGGAACACTACTGCCAAGGTCATCGCCGCCTTGGGAGACGACGACGGGCTGCCCGCCCTCGGTCTGCCAGGTCTCGGCGGCCTCTTCTTCCGTACGGCGAATGCCACTCGGACACTGACCGACGAGCCGCAGCCTGACCAGTTCCTCTGGTGCGACCTCTCCAACGAGGCGCTGCTGACCGGTATTCGGAGGATGTCCACAGTCCGGGACAAGGACGGCCGCCCGCGCGACGTCGACTTCCAGCACCTGGGGGCCGATGAGCTCGGCAGCATCTACGAGTCCCTCCTGGAACTCGTCCCTTACGCCACGTCCAACGGCATGGGTCCGCACTTCGAGCTGAGAGACAAGGTCTCGGGAAACGACCGAAAGACCACCGGGTCGTACTACACGCCGAGCTCGCTCATCGAATCGCTGCTCGACACCGCGCTTAACCCGGTCATAAACGAACACGCCAAGTCCGGCAACGCCGACGATCTTCTGGGAATCACCGTCTGCGACCCGGCCTGTGGCTCTGGACACTTCTTGGTCGCCGCCGCCCGCCGGATCGCGAAGCGGTACGCCGCAATGGCAACGGGCGAGGACGAGCCAGTGCCTTCGGCTGTACGGGCGGCAATGCACAAGGTCGCCACGAAGTGTATCTACGGCGTCGACATCAACCCCCTCGCGGCCGAGCTTGCCAAGGTCTCCCTCTGGATCGAATCCCTGGAGCCTGGCCGGCCGCTCGCCTTCCTCGACGCCCACATCAAGGTCGGCAACGCCCTGCTTGGCACCACCCCGAGACTCATCGCCGCCGGTATCCCTGACGCCGCATTCAAGCCCATCGAAGGCGACGACAGAAGCTTCGCGAGTGCTCTGAAGAAGCAGAACGCGCGGGAAGTCCAGCGCGGTTCACGAGAACCCGGTAGTGCACTCCGAGGAGGGCAGGAGTCGCTATTCGACGAGGCTGAGCTGCCCGGCAATGAGAAGCTCGCTGAGCAGGCTCGAAGTCTGGCCACGCTCCCGGTCTCCAGTGTCGCCGACGTCCGCGAACAGGAGCGGCGGTTTCAGGAACTAGAGAGCTCTGAGGACCTTACGCGAGCTCGCCGGATCGCCCATGCCTGGTGTGCGGCGTTCGTCTGGCGCAAGCATGCCGAGGCTCCTGAAGCCATCACCAGCGCCACCCTCCGCAGTCTGGAAGCCGGTGCCTCTCTGGTACCACAGCGTGCCGAGGAACTGCGGCTACTGATCGAACAGTACCGCTTCTTCCACTGGCACCTGGAGTTCCCGGAAATCTTCCGTGTCGGCCGCTCCGGCCTGGATATCAACCCGGACACCGGCTGGGAAGGCGGTTTCACCTGCGTCCTTGGCAATCCCCCCTGGGAACGGGTGAAGATCCAGGAAAAGGAGTTCTTCGCTGGTAGAGACGAGACGGTCGCGAACGCGAAGAACGCCGCAGCGCGGAAGGAGGCAATCGCGGCGCTTGCCACCAGCGAGAATGAGGTCGACCGGCTGCTTTTCGCTGAGTTCACGAATGGGCTGCGTCAGGCGGACGGTTGGGCGCTGCTGCTGCGTGACTCAGGCCGCTATCCGCTGACGGGTCGCGGTGACATCAACACCTACGCCGTCTTCGCCGAGACGGGCCGGACGATTCTCTCCCCGAACGGTCGAGTGGGCATGGTGCTACCCACAGGCATCGCGACCGACGCCACCACGCAGTTCTTCTTCAAGGACATGGTGACAACCAAGACGCTCGCCTCGCTCTACGATTTCGAAAATGAGGAGAAGCTCTTCGCCAACGTTCACCATTCGTTCCGGTTCTGCCTCTGGACCGGGACGGGCCGTCGGTCTCCTCAGGAGCGGATCGATCTGGCCTTCCGGCTGCGACAGGTGACGCAGGTCGCCGACCGGCAGTTCACCCTCACGCCTGATGACATCATACGGCTGAATCCCAACACCGGCACATGCCCGGTCTTCGACCACAAGCGGAACGCCGACATCACCATTGGTATCTACCGCCGGGTTCCTGTGCTCTGGCGAGAGCACCTCGGCGGAGAGGGTATTAACCCCTGGGACTTGTCGTTCCGAGCGATGCTCCACATGGCTAATGACTCCGATCTATTCCGTCCCAGCGCGGCAGACCACGAGATCCTGGAGTCGATGCTCGCCGAGGGTTGGAAACTGGAAGGCAGCGCTCTTTCGCGTGACGGTGAGCGACTGCTTCCGTTGTACGAAGCGAAGATGATTCACCACTTCGACGATCGGTTTGGCACATACGAAGGGCAGACCGAGGCCCAAGCCAATGTCGGCACGCTTCCCCGGCCTTCCTCGGCCGAGAAGGACGACCCCTCCTACGTGACGATCCCGCGCTACTGGGTGCCGGAAAAGGAAGTCGAGAATCGGCTGTGTCCCCCGAAGGTAGTCAGCGGCGACCGACGGACCCGGCACTGGACAAAGGGCTGGCTCCTCGGCTGGCGCGACATCTGCCGCAGTTCCGACGTTCGAACCATGATAATTTCTGTCCTGCCTCGCACCGCCACACCTGACACTGCCCTATTGATGCTTCCTAACAAAGGACCTGCGGCTTGCCTTATAGGAAATCTGTCTTCCTTTGCTCTGGATTACGTTGTGCGGCAGAAGAGTAGTGGCACCCATTTGAAGTACTTTACCGTTCGTCAACTTCCGGTAATTGGGCCGGACGAGTACGAGCGGGAATGCCTCTGGGAACCCGGCGAGCGGCTGCGCGACTGGGTTACAGCACGCGTGCTAGAGCTCACCTACACCTCCTACGGCACAGAGGCGTTCGCCCGCGATCAGGGCGATGACGACGCGCCGTACCGGTGGGATGAGGAGCGCCGGTTCTGGCTGCGAGCCGAACTGGACGCCGCTTACTTCCATCTCTACGGCGTGTCCCATGACGATGCGGACTACATCATGGACACCTTCCGCGCCTTCCGGAACGTTACGCCGGGGTTATTCGCTCGCACCAAGTCGGCAATCCTGGAGATGTACGACGCCATGCAGGATGCCATCGACGGGCGGAAGCCGTACCACACCCCGCTGGACCCGCCCCCCGGCCACGGCCCCCGCCACCCGGAGCGAAGCATATGACGCTCATCATCCTCAACGGGGAGGGGTTGGCGGATCTCTCGTCCTATCTGCCCGGTGAACAGCCAGCGGATTTGGCGACGCTTGATGAGCTGTGTGCTGATGGGCTTTGGCCTGAACAAGAGGACGAGCCCGAGGCCTGGCTGGTGTGGCCAGCTGAGGACAGGAATGGGCATCTGCACCTCCCCCTATATCGGAGAGATGGCGCCCAGCATGTTGGCCCGCCTACCTGGTTGATCAACTATCTGCGGCAGGAGGCGGTGATATGGGCAGGAGACGTGCTGCGCTTCAAGTCCTCAGCAGCGTGCGTCGCGGTGAAGACCTCCCACTGTTGCGGCCGTGCCATCGACATCGCCGTCGTGTCGGCCAAGGGCCGCGTGCTTTTTGACCAGCAGCTGAAGTGTCCCTGCGAGAGAGCCCTCGGCCCGCACTTCGCAGATATCGCTGAAAAGCTTCTGGAAGTAGTTCTTTGGGATAATAAGCGGCGTAATAGCCACATCCTTGTAGGCTGGGGTATGAGAGGTGTGCTGGCGCTCACTGCCGAGATTCGGCTCCTTTCGGAGCACCCAGAACGTCGGCTTCGGAGGTGGGGATGGCGCGCGGGTGGGATCAAATGGGAGGACGCCCAAACGTGGGACCTTTACTGGCGCTGTGATAGTCAGTACGGTGGCGCCGGTTACCGTCGATTCGTTCTTGCGAACTCGACTGCGGTGGACGAGTGCCGCACCGTGCTGGATCGGGTTCGGCAGATGGCCAAGTCTGATCTGATGGGGAATATTCCTGTCGAGGTGCTCAGTGAACTTCCCACGGTGAATATGGGTCGCGCCATTCTCCTGCCCATCCGTCTTGGGCGGGACCGCTTCCTGCACCGCAGCGAACGTGCGCAGTATAGGTACCTGTGCGAGCTTGCGGGGGAGTACGACAGGCAGGGTATTGGCCAGCGGATGGGTTCGGATCAGTCATCCGACCGGCGACGAAGTTCGCCCGCCAGGCGGGCAGTCCTAATACGTTGTAAGGATTCCTGTGAAAATTTTGACTGTGAGAACCCTGGGTTTCCGTCGGACACCGCCGTCGGTGGCGGGCCGATCCTTGACGTAGATCATATTGACGATTACGCCAGGGGTGGCAGGGATCACCCCGACACGATGATTGCCCTCTGCCCTAATTGTCACGCTGTCAAGACTCGAGGTCGAAGCCGGGACATCCTTCGAGAGAAGCTGCGGAAGACTGCGCGTGAGCGTCACCTTGCATGGTGGGTGGATGCGGAGATGGCGGATGTCACGGCGGCAGACCCAAAGTTGTTAACGGCTCCGCAGTTCTAGTCCGGCATTCCCCGCACAAGTAGACGCGTCTACTATTTTAATCGCTTTCATAACGGGAGGCCGTGAACATGGATCCACTGGCTGGGGCATCACGGATGGTACTCACCCGGAAGATCCTTTTCGAGGCTGCGCAGGTGCTGGCCGAATCTCCCGAAGGGCTACCTGTCTCCCAGTTGTGGCCTGTGACCAGAGACCGGCTGCCTGGTGTGGAGGAGCAGTGGAAGCAGGGGGGCGTCGAAAGCAACACCCCCGAGCTCGCTCTGCAATTCAAAAGTGGCGGCCTCGTGAAGTCTGGCTGGGTCACAAAAGCGCATGGCCGATGGCAGCTGACCCCGCTCGGCCGAATCGCTGTCAGTAAGCATTCCGACGTGCAGTCATTCACTGAGGTTTATCACGCCGGCTACAAGTATTGGGAGCAGCACAGGGCGGCGTTCGAGATGGCTAAACGGTTGCTCGAATCCGTACCCGAGGGAAGCTGGGTGGCTGCAAGCGATCTCGCAGGGCAGACTGGCTTGGACGGGAGTCGTCTTGTGGCTCTGCTCCAAGGTGAGCGGCCCGATGGGTGGTATCGGGCACTGGACGCTGACGGTGGCCTGCCCGACGCCGCGCATCCTGACGGAGAGCTGCGGCAGCGTTGGGAGCGGCTGCTCGAAGACGACGGCCTGCATATCGTGCTCGGGCAGGTGTCGCCGGCGCGGCGGATTACCGGAGCCGATATGCACCAGCTCGTGGTCGACCCTGATAACGATGATGCAGCGGCTGAACGCTCCCGTAGAGCCTGGCTGATCCGCGGATCGAATGTGCAGGGTGTCAGCCTGATGGAGGACTGGCTGGCCGATGGCTACTGCTCATTGCCCGCCTCCAAGCTTCGTGAATTGCCACCGGGAGTCACCCAAGAAGCGATCAAGGTTGCCGTCGATGAGGACTACGCTCACGGGTCCTACAACGACAAGCTCAAGAAGACGACCGAGTTCTTCGCGTTCCTCAGCCGGATGCGTGAGGACGACCTGGTGCTCAGTAACGACGGCGGGAACGTCTATCTCGGCTATCTCCGGGGTGGGCCCGGGTTCCGGGCGAGTGTGGAGAATCGGGCTAATCTGCAGCGTCCGGTCGAGTGGGCGAACGCGGATGCTCCGCTTGACTTCGCCGATGATCTGCCGGACGAGATCTCCGCCAAGCTGGCTACACAGCACGACGTGTTGGATCTAACCGAGTTCATCGACGACCTGGAGCGGCTCATCGAGCCTCGCCAGGACCGACCGCTTGCACGCGAGTTCGCGCTTCCGGACGCCACCGCGGAGTTGGCGGCCGATCTACTGGTCGATCAGGATTGGCTCCAGGAGTGTGTCGAACTGCTCCGGGACCGTCCGCAACTGATCCTGTACGGCCCCCCGGGAACGGGGAAGACCTTCCTCGGGCAGCATCTCGCCCAGCACCTGGCCGGCGGCAAGCCGGAGAACGTGAAGTTGGTGCAGTTCCATCCTGCGTACTCCTACGAGGACTTCTTCGAGGGCTTCCGGCCGGTGCAGAGCGCCGACGGGCAGGGGGTCGCGTTCAAGCCGTTACCTGGTCCACTGCTGCGGCTGGTGGACGCCGCCCGGCAACGTCCGGAGGAGCCTTTCGTACTCATCATCGATGAGATCAACCGGGGCAATCTCGCCAAGATCTTCGGGGAGCTGTACTTCCTGCTGGAGTATCGCGACAAGGCCATCGACCTGCTGTACTCCTCGGCGGAGGAGGCGGGGAAGCCGTTCACGCTACCGAAGAACCTGATTATTTTGGGCACCATGAACACCGCCGATCGATCGATCGCCCTGGTGGACGCGGCTATGCGGCGGCGGTTCGCGTTCGTGGAGCTGCACCCGGAGGAGAAGCCCACCGCAGACGTCCTCCGTCGCTGGCTGGCTGGCCGAGAGCTTCCGGAGGAGGCGGCACTGCTGCTCGATGAGCTGAACGCCCGGATCGAGGATCGCGACTTCAAGATCGGCCCGTCCTATTTGATGCGGCCACGTATCTACCAAGACGCGAGAGGGTTCGAGCGGGTCTGGCGAACTCAGATCCTCCCGCTGCTCGAAGAGCACCACTACGGCGACGGTGTCGATGTGGCCGAGCGGTACGGGCTTGAGACGCTACGGCTGCAACTCTCGTGATCCCTCTTGTCGAGGGCGCTCCACCCCAGGACTTTGAGCTCTCGGCCGAAGAGGCCGCTGCTCTTGTTGCAGCAAAAGTCGTACGGATCGCTCCCGGGTCGCGAGCCGGGCTGTGGCGTATCCGCGACAACGGGTATGTGGGTGCCGCGACAATCGGCGGCGTCGAGATCCGGATCAGGCCGAAGATGCCGATGGATCGGCTGTTCTTCCTTCTCGGCTATGCCCGTTCGCTGAAGGGATGGCGGCAGGAGGCGGTCGACGCCGGCGAGCATCCGGACCTGCTTCCCGCACTCGCGCACGCCTACGCCCGAGCCGCTGACCGGGCGCTGCGGCAGGGAGTCCTTCAGGGGTACCTCGAAGTCGAGGAGTCGCTGCAGGTCGTCCGCGGGCGGATCCGGGAGGCGGACCAGATCCGGCGGCGGTACGGCCTGCCGCTCCCGGTCGAGGTGCGCTACGACGAGTTCACCGTGGACATCGCGGAGAACCGGCTGCTTCTTGCGGCCACGACCCGGCTGTTGCGGCTTCCTGGCCTCGCGGCTCCAACCCGCAAGATGCTGCGGCACGTGCTTGCGCGGCTCGCAGGAGTGTCGATCCTGACGCCAGGCAGACCATTGCCGGAATGGCGGGCAACCCGGTTGAACACCCGCTATCACACCGCGCTGGGACTCGCAGAGCTCGTGTTGCGCGGGGCGTCGTACGAGCTCGACGACGGTACGAGCGTGCGCGTGGACGGCGTGCTGATCGAGATGTGGCGGGTCTTCGAGGACTTCATCTGCTTGGCGCTGTCCGAAGCCTTCCGTTCGTACGGCGGTCGCACCGACCTCCAGGACCGGCGCCACCATCTCGATGAGGGAAGATGGGTGCCGCTCCGTCCCGACCTGGTTCGCTATGTCATTGGCTCCGACGGAGTCGAACGACCCGCGACGGTGGTGGACAGCAAATACAAGATCATCACCGGGCCTGATGGCAGCAATGGCGACCTCTACCAGATGCTCGCCTACTGCACCGTGCTCGGCCTGCGGCGCGGTCACCTCGTCTACGCCAAAGGCGAGACGGAGCCGTACCGGCACGTCGTGCACCGGGCAGGGATCGAAATCGTGCAACACGCGATCGACCTGACCCTGCAGCCGGCCGAGCTGCTCGATACCGTCGATCGGCTTGCTGGATCAATTATTCGATACGGTGACGATCGTGAGCTCGTACCTGCTGATTCTCGGTGAACGCGAGGCTGTCGCCTGGGTGCTCCGGGAAGGCCGGATGGCCTTTCCTCCGACGAGCCGCAGCGAGGTGAATAAGCTCAAGGTTGGGGACGAGCTCTTCGTGCTCACCACCCGAGGTTGCTGGCACAATCCGACGCGAGATCGTACGCGGGTGATCGGTCTGGCGAAGGTCGTTTCCGATGTCGTCGCCTACGAGGAGCCGGTCAGCATCGCAGGTCGTGACTTCACGCGGGGTTGTGAGATCGAGGTGGAGCAGCTCACGCCTTATCTCACCGGCGTCGATCTCGTTCCGCTGGTGCCTCGGCTGGAGACCTTCCCCGACAAGCGAGCGGGCGCATGGTCGATACGCCTGCGGCGGCCATTGCTGGAGCTCGCTGAAGCGGATGCGCATCTTCTTCGCGACGCGCTGGCCACGGTGAGCGGTGAGCCCGCCGACGTCATTCCTGACTACCTGGCGAACATCCGGCCGGTGTCGGCGCAGACCAGGCGTTGAGCCGTACTCGCGAAGCAGGTCCCTGCTGCTCAGCTACCGATGCCGGAGGCGGGAAGACCAGGCGGCTGCCTGAGCGGATGGGGAGGGCGAAGGCGACGGCCTTGCCGGGGGTCTTGGTCGCGAGGGCTGTGGTCGGGTAGACCCGGCAGCGGCCGTGGGAGAGCTGGTACGCCATCAGAAGGCCACGGCCGTTCTCAGTGAACAGGTCGCCGTCCGCGAGAGCGAGTAGGTCCAGGCTGCTCCCTTCGGGCGTGTTGAGGCGCTTCAGGACCGCGTGGATCTCATGGATTTGGGGATCGCCGTCGACGACCTCGCACCAAGTGGGGATCCCGTCCACGCTGAAAATGCGCAGTTCGTACGGCTGGGGTGCGTGCTTCTCGGCGTTCGCCGCCAGCTCCGCGACGATGACTTCGGCATCGGCGATGGCGTCGTCGTCAAGCCCCGCTTGTTGGAGCGTTTCCCGGACCACGGTACGCGCGCGTCGTGCGGCCGAGCCGGGTTGAAGGATTCTGACCAGCACGCGGATGTCGTCGTTTTCCACTGGTGCGGCATGCTTTCCGCCGGCACTCGCATGCGGGCTCAACTTTTCAACGCAGTGGCCTTGGGACTCCGGGGGATCGTTGTCGATGGACCGCATGGCGACGCTCCGTTCGGTGGCGGTGACTCAGCAAGAAGAAAAGGCCACGGAGAGGGAGACGTGAACGCCGGTACGTGATCATTCGTGGGATGCGTGGGACTTGGGCGCCTGCCTTGGTCGATCTCTGGTCGTTTGCCGCGGATGGGTGGCACTCAGGGTGAAATTATCATCACAATGAGTGGTCATTCGATTACCAAGGGGGAGTGGTCATGGGTGCCTCGGAGAGCCGTATGGGTCGTCCAGAGTTGGCTCGCGCGCGTAGGAGACGTGGAATGAGCCAGGAGGTGGCGGCAGAGGCGGTCGGGGTATCGCCGACGACCTGGGCGCGCTGGGAACGCGGCGAGCAGGGGGTTCGCGCCCGCCATCGGGCTCGGATGGCCCTCGTCTTCCAGGTGGACTCCACAGAGGTCGAACGGTGGATAGAGGGCTGGGCCTTTGGGGAGACATCATCCTGGCCGCTCGTGGACTGCGGAGGCGTTTCACTCGCGGCTACCGTGAAGTCGGCCGAGCATTTGTGGAGGTTCGAGATGGATCCGTCCCGCCGCCACCTGCTGGCCACATTGCCGTTCATGCCTGCGGCATTGGGAGAGTGGCTGACCTCCTGGAATTACGGCCTCTCAGTCGCGCCTGCCACTGCGCACGATTCCGGACCCCGTGTCGGGCATGCCGACGTCGGTCGAATCACAGAAGCCCGCAAGGCATTCAGCCAGATGGACCAGCAGTTCGGAGCAGGCCTGGTCCGGCCGGTCATCATCAAGTACCTCAATAGCATCGTGGCACCGTTGCTACACGGACGGTACGACACCAGAGTTGGAGCCGCGCTTATGACGGCGGCCGCCGGAATGACCGAACTCGCGGGTTGGACGGCCTTCGATCTCGGGCGGCATGGGCAGGCGCAGCTCCACTTCGGGCAGGCGTTGAAACTGGCCAAGGCGGGTGACGATTCGCTGACAGGGGCCTGGGTGCTGACGACGTTGACGCAGCAGGCCATATATCTGCGCGAGCCAACGTGGGCATTGTGGCTGGCGAGAGCTGCTGTAGACACGGCTCGCCGTGGTCAGGCGCCGCCGCGTGTCCTGGCGTTGACGCTCGTCAAGGAGGCCGGGGCCATGGCCGTGCAGGCCGGAGCGGCTGAGAGGCACGACGAACACGGCGCTAGGCAGGTCGAGCGGCTGCTGCTCGAAGCCGAGCGGCTGCATGCTCAGGGCCCTGCTGACCGGGACCCGGCCTGGCTCCCGTCGTACGGAGAACCAGGGTTCACCGCCGCGGTGGGCTCATGCTGGCGGATGATCGGCGAGCATCGGCGGGCAGCCGCTTGCGCCGAGAAGGCGATGCGGGAGTACGGTGAGCGCTTTCCCCGGGCGATGCGGTTCACTCAGGTGAACGCTGCCGAGGCGCAGCTCGGGATGGGCGAGTTGGAGCAGGCGCTCGACACCGCGCGAGCCGTAATTCCGTCGGCCAAGTCCCTGACGTCCATCCGCCTGGTGGAGCGCGTCCGGGAGTTCTCCGGTGGGCTTGAGCCGTACGGCAAGAGCATGCTTGTCCGCGAGTTCCGCGACCACCTGAACAGCGAGCTCGCCGCCTGACCACTCGCGAGTCGGGCCGATTGGAAGGTTCGGGTGCGGCGGATGTCTTCCGTGATGGGGAGATCTGTAATGATGCGCTACGTTCCGTCGGCAGCATCGAGACTGTGAAGGAGCCGTGTTAAGGCCTGACCAGCTGAGAGAGATTTGCGATGATGGCAGTGCAAGGGTCGGTTGATGCGTGCGGAAGGGGAGCGGTGGCGTACAACCCGAAACTGGCTGCGGCGCTGTCGGGTGCCACGCTTCGTCAGCTCGCACACTGGCGCAAGGCCAGCGCGGGCCGTGGCGCCGTGCTGATACCGGAGATCTCCAGCACGCGGCCCATCCTTTACTCCTTTCGCGACGTGGTGGCGCTGCGGACGTGCGTCAAGCTGCGTAACGACGCCTCACTGCAGAAGATCAGGCGGGCGCTCGACACGCTTCGTGATGATCTGAAGGAACGGGACCATCTGTCGTCCTACACGCTGGTCGCTGATGGCAGCACCATCTATCTGGCCGTGCCCGATCAAGCGGTCGATCTGGTGAAGAAAAAGGCGAATGTGGTCATCCACGAGATGGTGGACGTCCTGCAGCCGTTCTACCGGGACGGCAGGCATATTCCGCCGTTGCTCCAGCCTCGCGCACACGTGGCGGTGGATCCGGCGATTCGCGGTGGGATTCCCGTGATCGAAGGCACTCGCGTCCCCTACGACGAGGTAGCCGCGCTGCTCCGGGACGGCGTCCCCCCTGAGCGGATCTCCGACTACTACCCAAGCGTCACTGCCACGGCGGCCCTGGATGCCGCCGATTTCGCCGACTACGTTGACAGTTACGATCCCCCCAAGGAGCCACGTGAGGCTGCTGCTGGATGAGAACGTGTCCAGGCCGCTTCACCAGGCGATCAGTGCCTTCGTTCTGGGTCACGAGATCGTCCATCTGCTCGATCTGGATCAATGGTCCGGGACACGGGATGAGGCACTCTATCCGCGGGCGGCGGCTGAGGGGTTTCACGTCATCCTTACGAATGACGCTCGGCAGATGCAGCGACCCCGGGAAGTCGAGGCCATCGCCGCCTCGGGACTGCATCGGATCGAGTATCCACACAAGCACCCCGGCCTGACTGGGATCGGTCTCGCGATTGCCACGGTCGCCGCTGGATTACCCGCTGCCCTGGAGCTCCTAGTTGAGGCCAAGGGGCAGCGTTTGGTGATGTTGCGTGGCATCGACCCGACTCCGGCCAGTCGCCTGCGCATCATTGATCCGGCCACCGTTCCGCCCAAGCACTGGCCGAATGGGATGTGATCCAAGGGGACGCGGAGCCGCATCGTCACGTGGTGCACAGCTTGGGCGGTCGAGCTCGCCCAGCACGCGATCGACCTCACCCGGCAGCCGGCTCAGCTGCACCTTCGAACAGCCTGCTGAGTCAATCATTCGACACGGTGACGATCGTGGGCTCGTACCTGCCTATCCTCGCTGAACGAGAGGTCGTGGCATGGATGCGGCGGGAGCCGCAGGTGAGAGGATGACTCCGCTGCGGGGCAGGGGAAGCCCGAGACTTTGGCCTGGTCATGGCAAAATGCGGTATCTACTATGGCCTGATGGGCCTTCCTGACCTCCGCCGCGAGATGATCCTCACCGCCGTTGAGGAGTACGACGAGCTGGGGCGCGACGCTTTCCTTGAGCGTTACGGTTACGGCCCCGCCCGCGATTACTTCCTCGTCTATGGGAACAGACGCTACGACTCGAAGGCGATCGCGGGCGTGGCGCATCGAGCGGTAGGCGGGCGTCCCCTACGGGCCAGCGAGTTCTCTGGAGGAAATGCGACCGTAGCCCGCGTGCTGATCGATCTGGGTTTCGAGGTCACCACGCCCCGTACACGTGGCTGAACGTTGGGGAGGAACTATGCGCGTCGGGCTGGTCGGATGTGTAAAAACGAAGGCTTCCATGCCACGGCCGGCTGAGGACCTGTACGTATCACCACTCTTCCAACTCCGGCGGCGCTACGTCGAACGCTCGTGCGAGCGTTGGTACATCCTTTCGGCTCTCCATGGGCTGGTTGACCGGACGACGGTGCTTGAGCCGTACGACAAGACGCTGACGACGGCGTCACGGGGGGAGCGCAGGGAGTGGAGCCGTTTGGTTCTTCGCCAGCTCACTGACCGGCTTATGAAGTTGGAAGGGCACGTCTTCGAGGTCCACGCCGGCGCCGCCTACTACGAATTCGGTCTCCGGGAAGGACTACAGTCGGCCGGAGCTGTGGTGGAGATTCCAACCCAGGGCCGTAGCCTCGGCCGGACTCTGGCGTTCTACAGCAGCAGCTTCTGACCCATTCCAGCAAGAAGCGCGAGTGGGGGAGCCAACACAGGAGTAGAGCAGTGGGCCGCTTCGCCTTGCTGTTTTCTGTGCTGACGAAGTCATATATCCGCTTTGTGAGTCATGTGCTCGTTCGCAAGGAAAATTCCTCGTGGCACTGCCTGTGACGCGAATAGCCATGGTCCGGCGCATGTGAAGTACGGATTTTCAAGTTCCGGCTTCCTGTGCGCTGCGCGACTGGAATCCGGTCCGTTTTCTGGGATGGCCATTTACTTGGAGCGGCCGTTTGTGTAAAGATCGTTAGCCTTGCATGGGTGTTACGTTCCAAAGGGGGTCGGTGTGAAGGCCAACGAGACGACACTGCGAGGGCTCATTGGTGGCGATCAGCAGTTACTCGTGCCGCTGTACCAGCGGCCGTACTCCTGGGAGCGCGAGCAGCTCGCCACCCTGTGGAGGGACATCGAGCTCCAGGCCGATCGGATCGAGCAGGGTAGGGACCACAGCCACTTCCTCGGTTCGGTCGTGCTGGCCCCTGGTCCCAACAACTCGCCGGGATATTCGGAGTGGCTGGTGGTCGATGGCCAGCAACGGCTGACCACCCTCATGGTGGCCCTGTGCGCTCTGCGTGATCATCAGGCTGCCGAGGATCCGCTGCACCGAGAGCGGATCAACGAGACTCACCTGATCAACAGGTTCCGCCCCGGCGACCCGCGATATCGCCTGCTGCCGACCCAGGTGGACCGCCAGGCGTTCAAGGACTGTGTAGAAGGGCAGCCGTTCGGGGACACCGACAGCCGGATCGCGAACGCTTACCAGTTCTTCCGTACCAAGCTCGTGGAAGTCGATGACCCAGCCGACCCGCATGACATCGCGCGTATCGAAAGCGTCGTGCTCAACCGGCTGAACCTTGTGCAGATCGTCGTGGAGGGCAACGACAACGCCTTCCGGATTTTCGAGTCGATCAACAACACCGGTATGCGGCTGAGCCAGGTGGATCTGATCCGGAACTACGTCTTCATGCACCTGCCTACCAAGGGCCAGTTCGTCTACGACACGTATTGGCTGCCGATGCAGAACGAGCTCGGTCCCAAGGGGATGGACCAGCTGATGTACCTCGCGCTGATCCTTGACCGGGGCGACGAGGCGCAGTACAACGACACCTACCGCGGCCACCAGGAGCTGCTCCGGTCCGTGACCATGGACAAGAAGGATGTGGAGGATCGGGTCGAGGAGTACGTCAAGGATCTCGCACGTCGCGCCAGGTACCTTCAGCGAATTCTGGAACCGACCGGCGAATCCGAGATCGACGCCCGCCTGCGGTTCCTGAACGAGTGGAAGGGCAACACCGCCTACCCGGTCATCATGCGCCTGCTGGAGCTCCACGACAGCGGTGAGGCCACCGATGACCAGGTGGTGAAGGCGCAGCGGTACATCGAGAGTTTCCTGGTCCGTCGCCTGCTCGGGGGAGTCGCGACCGGCAGCCTCAACAGGATCTTCATGCGGCTGACCCCGGAGTTGACCGGAGAGGAGCCGGTGGCCGACGTCGTACGCGCGGGTCTTTCGCCAGCTCGTCTGTACTGGTCCTCCGACGAGCAGTTCCGTACTGACATCCGGAGCCGGGCGTTCTACTGGCAGGGCCGTACGGCACAGCAGAAGCTGGTGCTTCGCAGGCTGGAGGAGTCCTACGGCGGTAAGGAGCCGGTCGAGCTCTCCGACAAGAAGATCACCATCGAGCACGTGCTCCCGCAGACCCCGACGGCGGAGTGGCGGGAGCAGCTCGCCGCCGAGGGGGATGCCGACCGGCTCCACAAGGAGCTCGTCCACACTCTCGGCAACCTGACACTCAGCGGCTACAACTCCGAGCTGAGCAACATGGCCTTCGCGAAGAAGCGGGACTTCCTGGGCCACAGCGGACTCGTCATGAACCAGGAGATCGCCAAGCATGAGCGGTGGGGAAAGGCGGAGATCCAGTCCCGTGCCGACGAGCTCGCATCGCGGGCGATCGAGATCTGGCCAAGTCCGCTGGACGTCGGCCCAGTCGGTCCGTCCAGGGACTGGACGCTACTTCACTCCGCTCTCGCGGCACTGCCGGCCGGCACCTGGACGACCTATGGAGATGTGGCAGAGCTGATCGGGTCACACGCCGTCCCTGTCGGCGCCCACCTGTCCAAGTCGCAGGTGCTTAACGCCCACCGTGTGCTGAATGCGGCAGGGCAGGTTTCCAAGGGGTTCCAGTGGGTGGACGAGGAGGATGATCGCGACGTCCGTGAGGTACTCCGTGCAGAAGGCATCAAACTCGATGATGCCGATCGGGCTGATCCCGGCCAGCGGATCTCGGCGCGGGAACTGGCCGAGTTGCTTGAGCTTCCTGGGGCGGTGGATCTCAGCGAGGCGGAGCTAGTCGTGGACGACGACTACGCCGATTTCGACAAAAACGAGCAGCGTTTCTTCCAGCAGCTGGGTGATGCGAAGGGGCCGCAGGCGGCCGGCGCGGTCTCCCGATTGTTGGACTGGTGGCGCGGCCGTGGCGGGGAGGTGCAGTTCGGCCGGTCGGCAGGGGCCTCCTGCGCTCCCTTCGTCAGGAACGGCACTGAAATCCTGCCCATCATCCGTTTCTACGCCAAGACAGTCGAGGTACCGTTCGCCACACTCAAGAAGCGCGTCCCGTTCAACGACCCCATCCTCCGCGACGAGCTGCGCCGAAGGCTTAACGAGGCGCCGGGCATCGACCTGCCCGCGGCAAAGCTGGAGCTGTACCCCTCGTTCGACATTGCTCTGATGGCGAATGACGCCGTTTGGGATGTGGTGCTCTCATCGCTTGACTGGTCGGTAAGCCGCGCCAAGGGAGCGCAGGACCCGGACTGAAAGGGCCCGGCTCTCGCCCCTTGTGCGTGTCGTTCTAATGGCATCTTTAGCAAGAAGCTCGGCGCCAGAACGGGCGGTTGGGTCAGCGCGACAGGAACACCTCGCCGAGGTGCCACTCGAGGCCTTCGCGGTGGGGGCGGTCGATGCGGTGCTCGGGTACGGCTACGGGCTGCCCGGCTCGCTTGTAGAACTCCTCGCCGTTCCCGAACTCGTCTCGCAGACGTGGGCTGACGTGGAGGTGGTAGTCGGGGTCTACCGCCAGGTATCCGCGGTCGAACAGTGTGTGCACGTCCGAGCGGAGCAGCAGTCCGTTGTCGAGGCGGTGTTGGCCGCCGGCCGAGAGGGGGCGGATGTGGGCGGCCTGGAGGACGGGGCGGATCTTATCCCCGGTGATCGCGCATCGCCGGTGGTAGGCGCGCAGGACCACGGCCTGGAAAGACTGCTGGCCGAGACGGCGAGGGGCGAGGCGGGGGTCGCCGTACACCGGGCCGTCACGGTGCCACGGTTCCGACAGGTCGATTTCTACCGGGACTCCGAGCAGGCGTAAGAGAAGGTCCTGGAAGTAGTCGGCGCGGGGGTGGACCGCGAGGTCGTACCCCTTGCCTTGCACGATGTTGGGCGCGAAGTCCGGTGGGGGTCCGGCGGGATCGTCGAGCGGGAAGAAGCGTGTGTCGCGGACGAAGACGCAGCCGATCATCGGGTCCTCGCCTGGGGCGATCGGCTGGCTACGGTATTTGCCTATCCGCCGGCGCATCTCTTCCACGTCGGCCGCACCGTTGGCCTGTCCGAAGAACTCCCATGCCTCTGACACCCGGAGCTGGGCGAAGCCGCTGTAGAACCCGCCACCGATCACCCGGTTGTGCGGGTGGTGACTTTTGAAGAAGAAGGGTTCGCCGGGGCTGAGAACCCGGAACTCGCGCGCTCCGGAGGGCCGCCAGAAGTTCACTTCGGTCAACGTCGGGCGAGCAGCCAGGAAGCGGTACCACTCACCATCGGTCACCCCGACGTATGCCTTCATGCAGGGAATTGTCTATCTCGTTGATCGTCCCCGCCACTCGATCGCCCTAAAAGACCAATCCGCTGGCCGCGCCGGAGTCGGCTTCTTGCGGCACCGCATGTGTCGATGGGCCGCTCCGGACAGATTCTGCCGTGACCGAATCGGGGTGGCATTCGTATCCCGCCGCGACACCGCGGAGGTACGCGGCGGCGGCTTCTGCGCTGAAGTCGTCGAGTTCCCGGAGAGCATCGGTGATCGACTCTGCCGCTTCCTGGTAATCAGTTGTCGGCACAGACCTCAGGATCCACGACCGCGGCATGTCACGTCCGATCAGCTCGGCGAGCCGTCGTAGCCCCACCGGACCTATTCGCTCGACGGCGTCGATCGCGGCCGCCTCGAAGCGGCTCATGATCTGCGAAACGTCTGTCAGCACGGAATCTCCCTGCCAGAGCGCAAGACCGGGAATGTCGATCGGTAGAGCCCTGCGGAGCAGGTCAAAGTGTACTGGCTTCCATTCGAGGTATCCCGTCGTCCTACGGAGTGGCCCAAGCACCACCCATGTTGGTCGGCAATCTTGTGCCCTCCGTCCCTAGAGGCTCGCTTGCATCAGTTGGGGACCGAGGCCCTGATGGTCGCGCGGTAGTCGCCGAGCGCGGGGAGAGCGGCGCGTTTGTCGAGCGGGACGGTGTCGAGGACCATACGGGCGGTGTGCAAGATCATGCGGGAGCGGTAGGCGGGGTCGAGGTCGGCAATGACCTGTGTGGCGAGCTGCAGGGCTTCGTTGTGGCCGCCTTGCCTGCCGATACCGATCGCTTCATGGAGCTGGACGTTCGTACCGTTCTGGTAGGTGGGCGACGTGGTGAGAAGGCGGTCGCGGGCCTCACGTCCGGCCTCGGTTGCGCCATCGTAGGAGCGCACCCAGGAAGCGGTGAACCAGATCTCCGACGCCTTCCAGCCGTACTTCTCGCCCAGAACGTCGCGACCGGCCAGTTCGTGGAGGTGGTGGAGTCGTTCGCGGGCTTCCGGCTGCCTGCCGAGCGCCGCCAGCGCCTGGGCTTCGGCGCTTACAGCTTTGAGAAGGCCGGTGGTGACACGGCCTCCAGCAAGGGATTGAGCGTTGCGAGCCAAGATGAGGGCGGCCTCGGGCGAGCGTGGTGAGTAGAGAGCGAACACGGCCTCGGTTCCGCGGACCCAGACCTTCATGTCCGTGTCGCCGGAGGAGTCGGCGGAGTGGCGGGCGGTGGTCCACCAGCGGCGGGCCGCTCCGTACTCGCCGAGCCGGGTGAGAACGTTGGCGTGCAAGGCGGACAGCCAGGCCGCGGTTCGTTGCAGGTCGGCGGCGCGTTCTGGGGTCTCCCGCGCGAGCACTTGCTGAAGTGCCGCCAGGTCCAGTACGAGGTCGTCGCGGACCGTGGCGGGAGGGCGGGTGAGCACGGCGTGCAGATAGTCGGCGCATGTGAGCTGCCAGTCGTCGACGGTGAAGCTGTCGGCCGTGTTCAGAACCCGTTCGAGCATTTGGCGGACCGGCTCACCCGCACTGAACAGCGGGCTTTGGGCGAACAGGCCGAGCCCGGCCAACTGGAATAGCTCTCGACGTTCCACATCGTCTCCCTGGGGGAGTGCGCTGCTGCCGTTTTCACGGTAACCGGCAATAGTCCGGTTTGTCGCTGAGGCGAGCTCGTCGATAGTGCAATGCCCGAGCCGTTGCACCACCGGCCACAGCATTTTCAGCTGCCCGTCCGCGTGCAGGGCGTCATCGATCGCCTGAACGCGCCGACCGGACTCGGGGAGGCTTTCGCCGCGCTCGATCGATCCCAGCATCGAGGGTGAATAGTCCGTCCTCGCCGACAGTTGGGCGACGGTCAACGGCTCGCCGACCCGCAGCTCGTACGAATCGCGGAGATCGCGGATGAGCGCGCCGAAATAGTGGGCCATCGACTTGTACCGATCGGTGCTCTTGCGTGGGGCGGGCATGCCGAAAATCACCTCCGGGGGTTGCTGGAATCGCCAGCCGATCACCGAAGTGGATCAGCTCTTGCTCCGGACGCTGACTGGACGCCAGCCTCAATGTAACTCTAAATGATGGCTTGATTACAGAGCGCCAGTTCTGAAAGTCGGCCCCGATCCGATCGGGAGTGCGATCCATGCCGCACCGCGAACCCCCCACGAGCGGATGGCGCCGGGACCAGGAGGTCGCCCAATGACAGCTTCGAACGTGCGCGACCTCGGGTCTGGCCGCGCCGCCGGCAGGCGCCGTACGCCTGCCGGGCGACACCGCCACGGTCGGCCGGCCACCGAGCTGGGCCGACGGGAGTGGGACACCGCCCAGAAGGCCCGCGCCGCCCAACTCGACCTGCTCGAACCCGGCTGGCTGGTCCTGTACGGCCCGTACTACCGCCGCTTCTACGCCATCGCCCTCGTGAGCGTTGTCATCGAGCCGGTGGTCGAGGCGTCCGGCCCCGAGGAACTGCGCACCTTGATGCGCCTGGCGGAGGCGAACCCCGCCCCCATGAGCCGCGAGACACAGTTGGGAAGGCGTCTCGCCGAGGTCGGTCTTCCACATACCGCCGGCTTGGCCGAGGTGGCATGTACATATACCGGGCGGTTCGCTGACGCCGTACCTTCGCGGTCCGGCGGGAGGTGGCAGGCGTGACCGGAGTGCGGATGTTCGGGATGCCCGAGGACCGGGCTGAGAGCCACCGCCGCGCCCTCGGTTACCTGCGCAAGGAGCTGGAGTCCTACGACCTGCGCTGCCGCCCCGTCGAGCGTCTCCATCTCCCAATGCGCGGGTGGTACTACGAGCCGATCCTGCTGCCGCCGGAGATGGACGTGTACGGCGGTGGGCGCCTGATCGCGACTGTCACCGTGGTCGACGTGCCAGGCGGAGGCGGCGCCTGGTTCCTGGTCAAGGAACCAGGCGGCCTGCCCGTCGAGGCGCATAGCGTAGACGACTTCGACTCGGCCGCTCGTGATATCGCCGCCCGTCGCGAACGGACGGAACTCGAGCATGCCGACCATCCACTCCCTAGTGAGCCTGGCTTCGTGCGCCTGGAGGACGCGGACTCAAACCGGCCGGCGCCGGAGCGACGGGAGCATGCCTCCTCGGACGACCCCGGACAGTGAGGTCGAGGTCCGGGGGGCAGGTAGCGGAAACCGCCGCCCGCAGCGATGCCGGGGATCGGCATGTGCGGGCGGCATACGGTCAGCGTTTCCGGTCGGTTTGTTTTGGATGCCCCGTGCCGGCCCGTGTGATCCACAGGGTGCGGTGTTCGTCGTCAATGGCGTACCAGATGCGACCGCCTGAGGTTGCTTCGTACTGCCACTGCTCCAACGACTCGCTGCCTACCTTCACTGTGCCAAGGCCACCCTTCAGAGGATGTTGGCGGCTGTCCACGTGGCGTGGATCACTGGTGATCGCCACCCATGTTCGGTCGAGGTTCTCCAGCGCCTGGGGAGTAGCTGGTTCCAGCCCTCGGCTGCTCTGCGGTCGGCGAATCGTACGATCCAGGGCTTAGGGCGGGGAACATCCTGTCCCCGGCCGGTCATGCCGACTCGCCGAGAGGCCGTGGAACCTCCGCGCCATCGAGCTCCATCATTGCGACGGTGCTTACCGTGGCCGGAGGGTGGATTGTTTCCCCTTGGGCCAGACAGCTCCTATCGATCAGCTACCGGTGGCACCAACCAGTAAATGCCGGAACGCCCTGGGGTGCTCGTTGTAGTCCACCGGCAGGTCAACCTCTAGTGCGACTGAACCTTTCGCATCGCCGGTAGCTCGGCAGAACGCGAAAAGCGGAGCCTCAGATCAAGGCGCCGGTGAGCTGAGAGGTCTTCAGCGCCACCAGGATGATCAGGAGCAGGAGCATCCCTCCGGTTGTCGCAAGGTGCTGCTTGCGCGGCAGATGGGCAAGGCCCAGTGCGACCGCTCCGCCTGCCAGCAGGCCACCGAGATGGCCCTCCCAGGAGGAGATCCCTGCGGAGACCACCATCCAGACGAGGAACGTGACGATGAGCCGGGTCGCTCCGGCAGGGTCGTGGTTGAGCCGCCTGCTGAAGATGAAGTAGGCGGCGGCCAGCCCGAAGATCGCGCCGGAGGCGCCCACGGCGGCTTGGTCGGGCGAGATGAGGTAACCCAGGACCGAGCCTCCGAGCGCGGACAGCAGGTAGAGCGCGGTGAAACGCAGCCTGCCCAGCACCTGCTCGACCACCCGGCCGAGCGACCACAGCCAGTACATGTTGAAGATGATGTGCAGAATGCCGAAGCCGCCGGAAGTAGGCTCCAAGTGGAGGAACGCCGAGGTGATGAGGCGATACCACTCGCCGAAGGCGATCCCGACGGCTGGAGGTCTTCCCAGCCCTCGGTGTTGGGATCGAAGACGTACATCACGCCTTGGTCATCCCTCAGCCCGGTGCCCAGGTTGCTGAGCAAGTCGATGGCGTCCGGCCGCAGCAGCTCGCCGATGTAGGCGAGGACATTGAGCGCGATCAGCACGTAGGTCACGACCGGCACGGCGGACACCCTGCCGCCGAACGCCGTCCGGGCCTGCCGTACCGCCCTGTTGTCCTCGCGCACGCACTCCACGCACTGGTGCCCGACAGCGGCGTCCAGCATGCAATCCGGGCAGATGTACCGGTCGCACCGCGTACATCTGACGTAGGTCTCCTTCTTCGGATGCCGGTAACACACCGGAGCAGCCGATATCTGATCTTCCATGTATGGCGCCTTTGGGGGGTGTGGGGGATCGATGAGACTGCTGGAGTCCGGCGTCTCAGGAGCTGCCGGGATCCAGGCAGGATGCCGCGCCCGCCTGGACGAGCCCCATTGCATCATGATCAGGAGTCCATGCATGACACGGTGCCAAATCATGCGTGGAGAGTGCAGATGGATGTCGGGAGCTGTTCCGAAGTTCTGGCCTCTGCACACGAGTGCACCTCCGCATCGAAAGCAGTCGCGCGCGCCGCCGGCGACCCCCGGTTGCTGTGCCTGGCGCTCAACGCGCGCTACTGGGTGGCGTTCGTGCCCGGCCACCCAGACGGACTGGAGGCACTCGGGCAGGAGTTGCTGGCGGTCTCCGCCCGCGGCGGCCTGCTCGGCTACCAGCGGACCCGGTGAAGATTCGCGGTCACCGCACTACGCCTTGGGGCCCACTCGGCACGGTACTGTGACCCGCGTCCTGGCGCACCGCGTGCTGCAAGCCGCTGAGCAGGACGGGCATGTCGCATTCGGTATGCTCGCCGAGCCTTCCTCGAAGGCGTACCTCGTCCGTGACGTGAGCGTGAGCGTGGGACTCTCCGAGGGCGGTCGGCGGGGTCGTGTGCACTGATGGAGGCATGAGTGAGTCGTTGGGCTGAATTAACCGGTGGGGGATCGGGGCCGAAGTATGCCTCTCGCTTCGCGGAACTGGCAGCCGCTGGGGTCGACGTGCATGGTGAGGCCCGGCTGTGCGCGTCGCTGGTCCCTGTCGCTCGCGGATTCTGGACGCCGGCTGCGGCACGGGCCGGGTGGCGATCCGGCTGGCTGAGCTGGGGTACGAGTGCGTCGGCGTCGACCTGGACGCCTCCATGCTCGGTGAAGCGCGACGAAACGCGCCGGAGACGACCTGGATCGAAGCTGATCTCGCTGGCTTGACGGGTACGAACGACTTCGACCTGGTCGTCGCCGCGGGAAACGTCATCCCCCTGCTGGCACCGGGCACCGAACCCGCCGCGATCCACGCGCTGACGGCGGCCCTGCGCCCCGGCGGCCTACTGGTGACCGGTTTCGGGCTGGACGCCGCCCACCTGCCGGTTCCGCCCACCATCGATCTGGCGACCTACGACACCTGGTGCGAAACAACGGGCCTGACCCTCGAACACCGCTTCGCCACCTGGGACGCCACCCCCTTCGACGATGACGGCTACGCCGTCAGCATTCACCGTCGAACGTGGTGACATCGTTCTTGGACGGCGCTCCGGGCGTCGTGATTCCCAGCGTGGTATCACTACCGTCGTCAGGGTCGAGCACCGCTGCCGACGATCACATCCGCCACCGAGCAGAGCTTCCTTCGCAGAACGCGGTTGTCGCAGATCTCAGCCGTGACGCGAGCCGGGGCCCGCACCTCGAAGGTGCGGGCCCCGGCTGTGTGGCGTGCTGCGTCAGGCGGGAACGATGTTCTCGGCCTGCGGGCCCTTCTGGCCCTGGGTGACGTCGAAGGAAACCTTCTGGCCTTCCTGCAGCTCACGGAAGCCTTGGGCGGCGATGTTCGAGTAGTGGGCGAAGACGTCGGCGCCGCCGCCGTCCTGCTCGATGAAGCCGAAGCCCTTTTCCGCGTTGAACCACTTCACGGTTCCAGTCGCCATGTCAATCTCCTTTGAGTTAGAGGGCCGAACCGGAATCGGCACGGTGCCGGTTCCGTGTCGCCGTGATAAGCCCGTCCGGAGATGACCGGTAAAACAAAAAATGCACCCGACGTCACATTTACCGTCTGGTGCGCAAAAAGTTCACGGATACCACAACTGCAACTGCGACCAGCCTAGCGCATCATCTCCACGACAAGTCGCCGGAGGGGGATGCCGGCGTACAGGATCCGGCAGGGCGGAGTCCTGGAACGGGATGCCGATCCATACCCGGGCCGGCCGCGACTCGACACCCTCAGCGTCCGGCGAACCGGTCACTGCTCGGAAGCCGGCGGGTGTGAAGGCACGGGTCAGGTACGCAGGTCGGTGAGGAGTGAGGTGATCAGGCGTTCCTCCATCACCGAGACTCCCAGCGGTAGACGAGCAGCGCCACCACGATCAACACCGCGACGGTCGTGAGGACCAGCCCTATGTAGCCGGAGCCGCTCGTGGCCGGCACCGCAAGGGTCAGAGGGTCGGGTATGGAACGTTCCTTTCGGCCCAGCTGAGTGGCCGCGATAGAAGGAGGCGATCGGAGCGATGCAGAAAGTAGGGGAACACCTGGACCTTCCGGGCCAGCGGCCGTTCACCAAGTGGCGGATCAGGGTTACGCCCTGTTCCGAGCAGAGGTCGTCAAATGAGGCAGGATGGATACTTCAAGCACGGGGATAGACGTTGTGAATCCTAGTCACTGGCAATGCTCGAGTGCCAGTGAATTTGAGAAGGTTTGAGAGTCTTGTCGCTCCGACGGGCTGGGTGTGCCTGCCGAATCGGCGGGGCCACCGACGGGGCCTACCCGGAGCGCCGAGCTAGCTCCGCGCCTGGTTAGCCGCCGGGCTAGCTCCGCGCCCGGTTAGCCGCCGAGCCCTGCGTCGCGGGCGCGGGCGATGGCCTCGCCGCGGTGCCGGGCGCCCAGTTTGAGCAGCACGTTGGAGACGTGGTTCTGCACCGTCTTGATGCTGATGCCGAGCCGCAGCGCGATGGCCTCGTTGGTCAGGCCCGTGGCCATCCTTTCGAGTATGTCGGTCTCCCTCTCTGTGAGCTGCGGGAACGGGCTTGGCGCGGAGGCGGCGGCGAAGAAACGGTCGGCGATGACGGCGTCGAGGATGGCCTGGTCGGCGTGGACCGCTTCCAGGGCTCGCAGGATCTCCTCGGAGGAGGCGTCCTTGAGGACGTAACCACGGGCCCCGGCGCGCAGGGCCGTACGGACCAGGGCGTCGTCGGAGTGCATGGTGAGGACCAGGACCCGCACGTCGGGCGCCCGCCGCCGGATCTGGCTGGTCGCCTCCACCCCGCCGCCTCCGGGCATGTGCAGGTCCATCACGACGACGTCCGGCCGCTCCTCGGCCGCGGCCTCGACCGCGGAGGCGGTGTCCCATGCCTCCCTGACCACCTCCACGCCAGGGACGCTCTCGAGCAGCCGGCGCAACCCCATGCGGAAGACGGGATGGTCGTCGGCTACGACGACTCTCATGGCGACTCCAGCGGGAAGACGGCCGTGACGGTGGTCCCGCGGCCTGAGGCGATGTCGTGCGAGCCTTCGTGGCAGGGGCCGATGTCGTGCGAGCCCTTGTCGAAGGGGCCGGCGTCGAGCGAGCCGATGGCGTGCGAGCCTGCGTCGCAGGGGCCGATGTCGAAGGAGCCGCCGATCGAGGTCACCCGGCGGCGCATTGAGGAGATGCCCACTCCGGCGACGTACCCTCTGCCGATGCCCCTGCCGTCGTCGTGGATCTGGACCCTCAGGCTGTCGCGGGTCTGGCACAGGGTCACTTCGCAACGCTGCGCCCCGGCGTGCCGCTGGACGTTGGTGATGGCTTCGAGGATGACCAGGTACGCGGCCTCGGCGACAGCGGCGGGCAGCTCGTCCACCTGGGACACACGGTTGGTGATACGCGGTCCATCGGGGAGGGCGGCGCAGCGTTCCAGGTGCTCCTGTACGGCCGCGACCAGGCCGAGGTCGGCGAGGCGGCCGGGTTGCATGGCTTCGATGATGCGCCGCACCTCGCGGGTGGCCATCCGCACCTGGTCGCTGATGACGTTCAGCTCGCTCTCCGTCCGGCTTCCTGGCGCAAGGCCGCGGCGGATTCCGTCGAGCCCCAGCCCGGCGCCGGACAGCAGTGGGCCGAGGCCGTCGTGCAGATCCTGCCGCAGCCGTTTCCTCTCCTCGGCGGCGGAACGAATCGTCTGCTCCCGCGCCTGGTCGAGCTCGGCCGACAGGCGTGCCGCCGCGAGCGCGCCCGCGGCGTGGTGGCCGAGTTCGGCGATGAGCATCAGGTCCCTGTCGTTGTACGGCTCCCGCGCAGCTCGCGGGCCGATGAGCAGGGACCCGATCTGCTCGCCCTGGGCGACCAGCGGAACGGTTTGCGGCTCCTTGCCGGGCTTTCCGAACGTGGAGATCTCCTCGGGCACGCCGTTGTGGAGCAGTACGAGCGTGACACCCGGGCTGCGGAGCGCATCGGCGACCAGCGGGGTGGTCCTGCGCGCGATCTCCTCGACGGTGGCCGCCTGGCCGAGTTGCCGCCTCAGCTCCGCCAGCGCGTCCAGGGGCCGGTCGCGGTAGCCGTACAGGACGCCGCTCATCCTGCGCTGGAACAGCCGCCGCCCCGACTCGATCAGGGCGGCCGTGGCCGCGGCGGCGAGTAGGGCCACCTGAGGGGACACGGCTCTGCTGAGCGCGTTTCCCACCAGTGCGACCACGGCGAGGTAGCCGCAGAAGGCCAGGCCGGTGACCGCCAGGTAGACGAACGTGCGACGGATGACCAGGTCGATGCCGTACAGCCGGTACTTCAAGATGGCGAGCGCTATCGCCACCGTGGGCGCGACAGGGATGAGCAGGATCGCGCCCTGGCGAACATGATGGGGGAGAAGGTCGATGATGAGCTCGACGACGATCACGTATCCGGCGGCGTACAGCAGGAACTTGATCTGCTGGCGGGCGGTCGTCCCGGACCTGGCCCAGCGGACGACCAGGGAGGCGAGGCTGAGGACGGCGACGGCGACGAGGAACAGGCCGATTCCGTCGAACACCCCGTCGTGGGCCGCCGCCAGCGCGGCGACGGCCGTCGCGAGCGCGCCTGCCCAGACCACCGGCCACCAGCGCGGTGTGACCGGGCGTCCATCAGGGAACAGCGCGGGCAGCACGGTGAAGAAGGGGACGAAGAAGAGCACCCAGACCCAGTTCGTCACCGAGTTCGCGGCCGTCCATCCTGGCCAGTGGCTGAGGGCGTACCCCCACAGCAGCACCTCGGCGGCGGCGGCCGTGCCCATCACCAGCAGAATCAGGCCTACGCGGCTGCCCGCGCGCGACCTGATCAGAGCCCATCCCGCCAGCGTGTGCAGCACGGCCTGGGTGACGTGCTGAGCCAGGGCCCATTCCATGCCGGTCGCCCGGAGCACGAGGACGGCGCCGGCGATGGTGGCGAGCAGCGAGGCCGCTGTCACCATCACCGCCAGACGCCGTGCCGTCATCGCGCCGCCCTTCTTGTCATGCGTCAGCGTGCCTGGCTGATCTCGGGCGTGTCCAGCGGGACCCGGTGGCGGAAGCCGTACAGCATCAATCCGGTCCCGAACACCGCGAACGTCACGGCCGCGCCGTACGGCCAGACGACGTCGACCACCGGGCCCGCGATGAGCGCGGCACCCCACCAGCGCGCGCCCGTGTCGAGCAGGAAGGCCAGGCCCGTGACCAGCGCCCCCAGGTAGAAGACGTAGATCAGCAGCTCGAGGCTCATGACCCCCTCCGGCAGGTCGCCCCTGCCCAGCAGGCCACCCCAGACGATCGCGGATGTGGTGATCATCGCCCACATCAGCGGGGCCGACGTCAGCAGGACAGCGCCGACCCGGCCGAGGAGGCCCTCCCGGTCACGGCGGCGGGCCCACAGCGCGATGAAGGACAGGGGAACGAGCACCCAGTACCACTTGACGGTGAGCCCGCCTATCCACTGCTCGGGCTCCAGCCCGCCGGTGGCGGCGATGTGCGCGATGAGCGTGTAGTGCACGGCGAGCAGGATCGCACCCAGAAGGATCGCCCCGCCGACGACCTGGAGCGGGACGCGGGCCAGCCGGTTGATGAGATTTCGCATCGTTGCCTCCCTTGAATTGGCTGGCTCCAAGGCTGCGCGCACGCGTTCCCGGGACGCATCGGGCTGAACTCCCGTAGAGCCGGGAATCCTGGGTCTGATGCCGACGTCGTAGCTGTGAATGAAAGACACAGAGATAGTTCGGTTTTTCGGCGCTACAGAGGCACTTGCCCTAGTGTGGTGCTGCGCGCCTGAGGCTGGTGCCAAGGTACGGGGCGGGAGGGGCTCGATGACTCAGAACGGTGTGGCCGTTCATTCGACCGAGAATGGGGCGAGCGTGTCGGGGGAGGTGGTCGGGCGGGTGCTCGGGACGCAGGCGGCCTCGCCGCTGTCGTTCTGGGTCGGGCTCGAACCCGGCAGGGTCCTGCAGCTCGACGACGTCGTGGTGACCCGGCGAGAGGTGCCGGGGCATGGACCGGTCCTGGTGGCCGGAGTCGTCACCGGCGTCGAGGCCCGGCACGAGGGGGCCAGCTTCGACTCCGATGTGTTCCTCATCGCCGACGGCGCCCTGCCCGCCGCGGTCGTGGAGTGCGCGGAGGTCCGGGTCACCCGGGTCGAGCCGGAGGTCTTCGTGCCTCCGCTGCCCGGTTCGCCGGTCTACCGTGCCCAGGGAGACGACCGCGACCAGGCGTTGTACTTCGACGTCATGGACCGGAGAATCCCCATGGGGCTTGGTCGCGACGGCCAGCCGCTTTACGTCAACTTCGACTTCCTGGACGGCACGCGCGGCGCACACGTGTCGATCTCCGGAGTGTCCGGCGTGGCCACCAAGACCTCCTTCGCGACGTTCATGCTCTACTCGATCTTCAACTCCGGGGTGCTGGAGGTTGAGGCGGCCAACACCAAGGCGCTGATCTTCTCGGTCAAGGGCGAGGACCTGCTGTTCCTCGACCACGCCAACACTCGGCTGGACGACGCCGCCCGCCGTGCGTACGACCGGCTCCGGCTGCCGGCCCGGCCGTTCGGAAGCGTCCACGTGTTCGCGCCGCCGCGGCCCGGCGACTCCAACGGCGTGCCGCACGTCTCCGCCAGGACCCAGGGGGTCAGCTCGTTCTACTGGACGCTGGCGGAGTTCTGCGCCCAGGAACTGCTGCGGTTCGCGTTCGCTGACGCCGACGACGAGCGCGCGCAGTACTCCCTGCTCATCGGCCAGGTCGCTGCCAGGCTGCAGTCCTGGGCCCAGCGGGCGGACGACGCAGGCGCGGTCACGATCAGAGTCCCCGGGCAGGAGTCCGCGCCGACCTGCCGCACTTTCGCCGACCTGGTCGATTTCATCGGCGACCAACTCGCCGCCGAGGAGACGCGGACGACCTGGACGGGCTCGCCCACACCGATCGGCACCGTGAACGCGTTCCTGCGGCGGTTGCGGGGCGCCGTCCGGCCGCTGGCGCCGATCATCCGTGGTGACCTGCCACCTGGCCTTGAGCGCACGATCAGCACCTCCGACGCGCAGGTGTCCATCGTCGACCTGCACAACCTGCCCGAACGGGCCCAGCGGTTCGTGGTCGGCGTGGTCCTGCGCGGCGAGTTCGCCCGCAAGGAGAGCACCGGCACGGCCCGGCCGCTGCTGTTCGTGGTGCTCGACGAGCTGAACAAGTACGCCCCGCGTGACGGCGATTCACCGATCAAGGAGATCCTGCTCGACGTGGCCGAGCGGGGCCGTTCCCTCGGCGTCATCCTCATCGGCGCGCAGCAGACCGCCTCCGAGGTCGAGCGGCGCATCGTGGCCAACTGCGCGGTCCGGGTCGTCGGGCGGCTCGACTCAGCTGAGGCCGCCCGCTCAGAGTACGGCTGGCTGCCGCCGGCCGTACGAGAACGCGCGACGATCGCCAGGCCGGGCACCATGTTCGTCGCCCAGCCGGAGATCCCCGTGCCGCTCGCGGTGACCTTCCCGTTCCCCGCCTGGGCGACCCGCCCGTCGGAGGCGGCCGCCGCTCCGGCGCGTACGGCACGCGGAGCCGACCCCTTCGCCGGCCTGCCTGGTGCGGACGACGACATCCCCCCGTTCTAAGAGGCCGACGCGCCTCCGGAGCCGAACCCGATCCACCCGTTCCGAGACTTCCCCCGCTGTAGAAGGAACCGGATGAAGATTCTGCACACCGCCGACTGGCACGTCGGCAAGGTTCTCAAGGGCCGCCCCCGTATCGACGAGCACCATAAGGTGCTGCGGGAACTGGTCCAGCTCGCCCAAGCAGAAGACGTCGACGCCGTCATCGTTGCCGGGGACCTCTTCGACACCTCCGCACCGACGCCGGAGGCGCAGTCCATCGTGCTGAACGCGCTGATGGCGCTGCGCGAGGGCGGGCGCGAGGTCGTGGTGCTCGCCGGCAACCACGACAACCCACACCTACTGGAGGTGTACCGGCCGGTGCTCGGCAAGCTGGGCATCCGCATCGTGGGAACGTTCCGGCGACCGGAGCAGGGCGGCACACTGGCGTTCACGGCCCGTTCGGGCGAGCCCGTACGGCTCGCCGTACTTCCGTTCCTGTCCCACCGCTATGTGGTCCGCGCGGCCGAGGTCCTCGAGGGCACCACCGCCGAACACAATCGCGACTACGCGGCGCGCATCGGCGACCTGATCGGCGCGCTCACGGCGGGCTTCGCCGGTGACACCGTCAACCTCATCACCACCCATGGCACGCTGCCAAGCGGGAAGTTCGGCGGCGGCGAGCGCGAGGCGCAGTCCATCTTCTCCTATTACTTCGAGGTCACCGCCTTTCCCGCCTCCACCCAGTACGCCGCGCTCGGTCACCTGCACCGGCGCCAGCAGCTGCCGGGCCCGTGCCCCATCTGGTACAGCGGCTCGCCCATCGCCGTGGACTTCGGCGAGGAACGCAACAGCCCCGGCGCGCTGCTGGTCACCGTCGAACCCGGCCGGCCCGCAGTGGTCCGGGAGGTGACCTTCGCCTCGGCCCGCGACCTCGCCACGGTGCACGGCACGCTGGAGGAGCTGGAGGCCATGGCGGACGACCTCGCCGACACCTGGCTGCGGGTGATCGTGGAGGAGAGGCCTCGCCCCGGGATCGCCGAGACGGTACGCGAGATCCTGCCGGGCGCCCTGGAGGTCGGTATCGACGAGCGCTTCCGCCCAGTACGGCCTGGCCGAACGCAGACGACGGGCGTGGCACGCAGCCCCAGGGACCTGTTCCGCGGCTACCTGTCGGCCACCGGCCGGGGGGACGACCAGGTCGAGAAGTTGTTCAACCGGCTCTACGACGAGGTGACAGGCTGATGCGTCCACTCCGGTTGCACATCGAGAACTTCGGCAGCTTCCGTGAGCCGGTCACCGTCGATTTCGCCGACGTGGACTACTTCGCGCTTATCGGCCCGACCGGGGCGGGCAAGAGCACGGTCATCGACGCCATCTGCTTCGCCCTCTACGGCACCGTTCCACGGTGGAACAACGAGAACGCCATCGCGAGCGCCCTCGCGCCCTCGGCCAACGCCGGAAAGGTCGCGCTCGTCTTCGAGACCTCCGGCCGGCGCCACGCCGTGGTCCGAGCCCTGCGGCGCGACTCCAGAGGCCGGGTTCACACCAAGGAAGCCCGGATCGACGAGCTGGACCCCGCAGTCCCCGCCACGGCCGAGCTGGCCGACCTGCTGGAGGCGGTGATCCGGCCGGTCGCCGAGGGCGATGCCGTGAGGGCCGAGGTGCAGCGCATCACCGGGCTGGAGTACAAGTTCTTCACCCAGTGCGTCGTGCTCCCGCAGGGCAGGTTCGCCGAGTTCCTGCACGCCCAGCCACGCGAACGGCAGGATCTGCTGGTCCAGCTCCTCGGCGCCGAGGTCTACGACCGGATACGGGAGAGTGCCCGTCGAGAGGAAGGCGCGGCGAAGCAGAGCGCCACCTTCGCCCGCGAGCAGCTCGCCAAGCTGTCCGACGCCGACGAGGCGGCGGAGCGGGCGGCCGCCGGCCGGCTCTCCTCATTGCGTGCCTTCATGGTCAGGACCAGGGCGGATGTCGACTCCTTGCGCGCCCGCGATGAGACGGTGCACAAGCTCAAGGAGGAACGGAAGGCCGCGGCGGAGCGGCTCGCTCCGCTTGCCGCTCTTGCCATGCCCGGCGACGTACCCACCCTCGTTGAGACGCTGCGCCAGATCGACGACGAGGTGAAGGCGCAGTCCGGTGAGTTGTCCTGTCTGGAGGCTGAGGAACAGCGAGCCCACGAGGACCTGGCGGTGCTCGGTGACAAGGTCGCGCTTGCCGCCGACCTGGCGGCGTTCGACGAACACGATCAGCTGAGTGCCGACTCCGCCAAAGCGAACGCGGAAGCCGAACGCGTGCAGGCCGGGCTGAACCGTGTCGCAGCCGAAGCCGAGAAGGCGGCGACCGCTCTCGCCGACGCCGAGCAGGAGTGGAATCGGCTCCGCGACGCCCATACCGCCGCCGAACTGGCCCAGCGGCTCTCCGTGGGCGAGCCCTGTCCGACGTGCCTGCGTCCCGTCACCGAGCTTCCCCACCATCCCGCCCTCTCCGACCTCCAAACGGCCGAGCGGGCGGTCGTGGTGGTCAGGAAGGCGGCCGAACAGACTCGAACCCGGCTTGGCAAGGCCGAGACACAAGCCGCCGTGGTGACGCGCCGAGTCGACGAACTGGCCGAGCGACTCGCCGATTTGCCCGTCTGCGGGGATCGGGATGAAATCGAGTCTCGGCTGGCGGCGATTCAGCAGGCGGAGGCCGTGACCGCGCAGGCCAGAGAGGCCATGAAGGCCGCTGGTTCACGGCTGAGGCAGGTTCAGCGGCGAGCCGACGAGGCCAAGAGGAAGGCCGAGCAGTCCTGGCGAGACCTGGACGCCGCCCGCGACACGGTCGTCACCCTCGGCGCACCTCCCCTCGACCGCGACGACCTGCACCAGGCCTGGACGGAACTTCTCGCCTGGCGGGAGCGAGCCACCGCGAACGAGCGGTCGGCGATAGCCGTACAGGACAGAGAGCTGGCCCTGGTAGAGGTCCGGCGAGACGGGGAGCGTGCTGTGCTCCTCAGGCGGCTCGCCGACCACGAGATCGCCATGGAGTCCGACCCCACACCGGACGCGATCGCCGAGACCGTCGTCCGGGCGGTCACCCTCGCCGAAGCCCTGGTGCAGCGCGTCCGGGAGAATCGCAGGCTGGCCACGGAACTTACCGAACAGGCCACGGCGAAAGACCAGGAGGCACGGGTCGCCCACGAACTGGCGCAGCTGCTGCGTGCGGACGCGTTCGAGAGGTGGCTGTGCTTCGAGGCGCTGGAACTGCTGGTCGCCGCGGCCTCCGTCACCTTGCGGGAGCTGTCCGACGGCCAATACGAGCTGGCACTCGGCGACAAGAGCGAGATCGAGGTCATCGACTACGCCGAGGCGGGGATGCGGCGCAACGTGCGCACCCTGTCGGGCGGCGAGACCTTCCAGGCCGCGCTGGCCCTGGCGCTCGCCCTGTCCGAGCACGTGGCGGGGCTCGCGGCGACCACCGCCCGCAGCCTCGACTCACTCTTCCTCGACGAAGGCTTCGGCACTCTCGATCCGGCCACGCTGGACACAGTGGCCACGACGCTCGAGCGCCTGGCCTCGAGCCGGGACCGCATGGTGGGGGTGGTCACCCACGTGCCCGCGCTCGCCGACCGCGTGCCGGTACGATTCGAGATCACCCGTGACAGCAGGGGATCACACCTGCGGAAGGCGGCGCCATGACCATCACGGTCCCGAGGATGGAGTTCACCGTCGATGCCTGGGATCCCGGTTACGGCGCGGCGCTCGACCACGAGGCTCTCGGCGAACAGAAGATCACCACTGCCGAGCTCGACCTGGGCATCGAGGTCTCGGCCGCCGACTGGCGCCCCATCTCGCCTGGGCATAGCGCCGCGACCCCCGACGTCCTCCTGATCGCCGATGGTGTGCGCCGCATCGACGCCCGGGTCTGGAGCCATCAGCCCGATGACGCCGTGCCCCTGCCGGGCATCGCCGCGTCGTCCGCGGCCGGGATCGTTCGCTGCGTTCCCGGCGGCGGCACACCGGCGACCGTGGTAGCGGTCGAGGTGAGCCGGTCGGTGTTCAGCGCCTCGCTGGATGTGCCGGACATCGTGACCGCCGCCGCGACCTATCGGGGACGCCGGGCGTCAGGTGCCACGATGGAACAACTCTCCTTGGCTCTCCAGCAGCAGCTCGCGGAGCTCGAAGTGGACGTCGCGATCCGTTACCGGGCCGAGGCCGGCTCCGATGACCTGCTCCTGGTGGACGGACCGCTGCGTGGCCGTACCCACCTGCCCCGGACCGTCGGCTACATCAAGACGCACCACACGGCCTACCTGCCCGCGCCGCAGGTCGGCATCGTGTCGGCGCTGGCTCCGGGGCAGCGCACGCCGGTTTTCCTCATGGGCACCAGCTGGAGCCGGCACGCCTGGTACCTCCGGCTGCCCGTCCGGTCAGCGACTCCGTGGGCGGGGATCGTGCGGTGCGAGGCAGGTGCCGACCTGTTCGCGGATGAGGTGATCGCCCTTGCGGACGCCGTCACGCGCCTGCTGCCGTCCCTCGCCGGCGTCGACTACAAGGATCCGCGCGCTCCGCAGAACCTCGTGCCCATCGGCGGGCTGGAGAAGCTCCTCCGCCACCGGCTCGGTGACGCGCGCCTGCTGTACCGCTCGCTGCGCGTCGCCGCCACCCGCGACGGCGCGGCACCGTACGAACGTCCCTCTGTGTCCGTGTGAACCCTGTGGGGTCTCGCCGCTGTGGGGTCATGAATCTCACGGCGGCCCACGTCGACGGCAATCGTCGAGCCGGCGTTCCGACGCAGACTCCGCAGGGTCGGCACCCGGGCGGACTCGACGGACACGAACAATCGATCCGCTCGCGCGGCGCCGCGACGGAGTACTTCGCGCAGTCCTTCTGCTTCGCCCGCTTTGGGGTATGCGAGTCGGCTTCCCACCGCACGGTCGGCCTCGCCCCAAGGGGCCATCACCCTGCTACTGACCGTTAACGGCGTCTCCGCATATGGAAAACCGATGGAAGGCCCGGCGTAGCGCTTTGAGGTGCCAAGCCTTCCCGAGTTTACGAACCGTCGGATCTTTGCCAGATCCGTACGCTTTTATGACGCGTATTCTCTAAGACGGTTCTCGTGCCGAGTGGTTGCTTAAGTTTCAGCTTCACATAATGGGCATAGCCAACCGTCTTTGTGTATTTCGGCGAGTGCGGGCACTCTTGTGCCATAACTCCAATGATCACTCGCGTAGAGGATTCGGTTACTTCGGTGCCCGCCACTGGATCACATTTCGAATTACCCTTTCCTGGCGGTTCGGTAACCATTTCCACGGTCAGTGTCCGCTCATCTTCTGACAGCTCTGCCGTGCTGATGTACTGCCACTGTGGCCTACTGCAAGACGCCATGGTCAAAACCGTCGATCCCGCAAGGAGGGCTAGGATCATTCGGCTTATGAGGGAACTTGCCATGGAAGATAACCTACTCTTATCTGCGCTTCATAACGTCGCCGCCGAATGCTCTACGAACTTCTTGGATATCAGTAAAGTTAACGGTACATACTCCCAGAGCACCTTTTCCGCCGCTGAGGATGCCCTTGGCAGCCACGTAACCGTCCGACTCGATGGTGAAGATCGGGCCGCCAGAATCGCCTCCCTCTGTGCAACCACCTACCCGCGATCCCATACTGCCATTCCTGACAGTGCCGGCGAAAGCGCCGTCTGGGTGATATTCCGGGATCGGCTTGTTGACTTCTTCGACCTTCCAGTTACACGTTTGGCCGGTCGTCCTTCCTCCTATGCAGAAGAGGTCGCCCGGGACGGCGCGGCGAGTCCAACTGCGCCGTACCGGGCGTTTCTGGGCCGAGGCTATCCCGCCGACGAAGATTGACGCCGTAGACGTCGGTGGGTCGTAATACGCGACTAGCGCGATGTCTCCGTGGGTTGTTGTTTGGTCAGGTAGATTGACGGATCCACGACCGTTCACCCAGGAGCTGCGTAGGGCTAGCCCGATATCCTCGCCACTTCTGACCACTTCTTGAGGTGCCGGCAGCCGTGTCCGGACATGTGCGCGGGGCGTTGGGGCTGGCCGATGAGGTGGAGCTGCGGCAGGCCGCGCCCATGACGGCCAGCCGCCATCGGGCTTTCGTTCGCAAGCGCATGGGTGTGTCATATGAGGCGGCCCGGGTCCGACGGATCGCCGAGGAGGCCGTGCGCAAGGCCGTGCAGTCCAAGGACAACCCGGCCGACCTGATCAACGTGGCGCTGGAGGAACTGGTCCGCGCTCGATGTGAGTTACCGGGCTACACCACGTTGGACGCGATGACCGCGGCGATCCGCGCCGAGGTGAACACGGCTGGATCAGCACTATCGCTCCCACCGCGCGGCGCTGTTCACCTTGGTTGAGGCGATCGAGCTGGAGGCCACCACGGCCGAGCGCAGCGTGCTGGAGGCGGTGGAGTTCCTGCGCGCGTCGCGTGGCGCCAAGGCCGCGTTCGTGCCCGAGCAGATGACGGTGGAGCGGGCTGCCGGTAGGTGCCCAGTTCAGCGGCGACCGCCTCCCATATCCCCGACCCACGCCACAAGCTCACAATCGCAATGTAATCGCCTTCTTCGGCAGCGGCCAGCTGAAAAGCAGTGGAGCCATATCGTTGATCAGAGCGAAACCGGTTCTCGCCCTTCCGAGTCTCGGCTCTCTCGACGAAGCTCATCGGGGTCTGTCTACGACGGTCGCCGGCGTGATACCGAATTCCGCCGGAACCTCTCATGGCATTACGAATACTGCTGCGGGTTCTGCGACGGCTGTCTGGACGGCGTTGCCGTCGGCCTCCTGGCCGGTCGCCGGTGGCCAAAGGCAGGGCGAGCTCTCGGCGTCTGCGGCGGTTGAGCGGGCGGCAGACGCCGGGAGTCCGCGTGAGCCGTTGCGGGCTATCTGGGGCCATACCCCCCGTGGTGGTGGCCGTGGTGGTGGCCGTATGGATGATAGCCGTGGTGGTTCCAGTGGTGGTGGCCGTGGTTCCAGTGGTGGTGGCCGTATGGATAGCCGTGGTGACCATGGTGACCTGGGTAGACGATGTAGCAGCGGTTGTTGTATTGACCGTAGGGCAGCAGCGGGCATGGATGGCCCTGCGATATGGAAGCCGCCTCCGGGTTGATGGCGCGTGCGCTGGCCGCCTGGGACGACAGCGCCGCGGGAACGGCAAGACTGAGCACCACCAGCGAGCCGGTGGCTAGGACTTTCTTGAGCATGGAAGATCTCCGTATCTGGTAGTCCGGCATGGTTCCTGGACTCACGGAGCGCCGAACCGGCTTCCTGGAAGGATGTCGCCGAATCGACGCTTACCTCTGAAAACGCTAGTCGAGGCGATCTAGAAGCTCCTCCCATGCAGGCAAATGTTGGAACTGGGATCGTCCAGTAATTCCACCTGCTGATAATTCCCGATTTAGGGCGATATAGCGTTACTAAGTCAGCGACGAAGTCGTAATCCGGCCTGTCACCAGAAGTCCGACGGAGAACTCCGTCTTGGCCGGCTGTGCTCGGCGGAGACCATCGTCTTAACAAGACGGGATCGTGCCGACGCGATCGTGCCCGGTGGTGGCGTGAGATGGCGCGGCTCTACGGCGGTCAACGGCGCTGCCAGCTCTGCTCCATCGCGCTGTACTTCGGTGTGCCCGGTGCTACTCGGCGGCGGGACTCCACGGAGACCCGGCGCCCGGAGCACTCGACCGTGGTGCTCGCCCTTGTGCGAGAGCGTGTCATGGGCGGTACCGAGAACGATCAGACCGTGCCGCTCGGCCATGGTGCGAGAGCGCGGCACAGGCGGCACCGCGAGCGCTCAGACCGTGCCGCACGGCCGTGGATCGGGTTCGCGAGAACCGAATTAGGCGTCGTTGCGGTGCGAACGTATGGTTTCGGTCATTTCTGGTAACGAGCCAGAGGATGGGCAGGCTGAGCCTGAAGCAGAGAGGTAAGAGAGGTAAAGGAGCTCGCGTGGCGACTGTTACTCCCCGGCAGGCCCCGCTCGGCGTTCCACGGAGCCGGGTGCGCCAGCTGCTGGCCGCCAACATCGGCAACGCCGTCGAATGGTTCGACTGGTACACGTACTCGTTCCTGGCCGTCTACTTCTCGACCCAGGTCTTTCCCAAGAGCGCGGGCAACAGCCTGGTGCCGTTGCTGAGCTCGTTCGCGGTCTTCGCGGTCGGGTTCTTCATGCGCCCGCTCGGCGGACTGCTCGTGGGCTCGTTCGCCGACCGGTACGGCCGCAAGGCGGCGATGACCTTCACCATCAGCCTGATGGGCGCTGGGTCGCTGCTGATGGCCCTCACCCCGACCTACGCGTCGGTCGGCATGCTCGCGCCTGTCATCCTGACGCTGGCCCGGTTGACCCAGGGGCTCTCGGTCGGGGGCGAGTTCGCCGCGGCGACCACGTTCCTCGTGGAGTCCGCTCCGCCTGGCAGGCGTGGTCTGTTCTCGAGTTTCCAGTACGTCAGCACCACCGTCGGCCAGTTGCTCGCGTCCGGCCTCGCGGCCCTCCTTGCCGCGGGCATCACCGAGGCCCAGATGAGCTCCTGGGGGTGGCGCGTCCCGTTCGCCGTCGGCGCGCTGGCCAGCCTGGTCGGGCTGTGGATTCGCAGGAGCGCCGATGAGACCACGACCCTCGCCGAGGACATCAAGAAGGGCACGGCCGAGAAGCCGAAACTCTTCGACTTCCTGGTGCACCACCCGGGCAAGGCGGCCTTGATCGTCGGCATCACCATGGCCGGCACCGTCGCGTACTACACGTGGACGACTTTCCTGCCCACCTACGCTCAGCTCACCGTCAAGTTCGACAAGGCCGAGGCCCTTCAGGCAGGCACACTGTCGCTCCTGTTCTTCATGGTGCTGCAGCCGCTGCTCGGCATGCTCTCCGACAGGATCGGGCGCCGGCCGATGCTCATCATGTTCGGTGTGGCGTTCACCCTGCTGCCGGTGCCGTTGATGGGGATGCTGACCGACTCCTTCGCCAGCCTGCTGCTCGTCCAGTGTGTTGGCATGGTCTTCCTCGGTTGCTTCACCTCGATCTCGGCGGCGGTGAACTCTGAGCTGTTCCCCACCAGGGTCAGGGCGTCAGGCGCCGGTTTCCCGTACTCCCTGACCGTCGCGCTGTTCGGTGGGACCGCCCCGCTGGTGGGCACGGCGCTGATCGACGCGGGGAACGCGGGGGCGTTCGCCTGGTACATGTCGGTACTGGCTCTGGGTTCGACCCTGGTCTATGTCTTCGCACTCAAAGAGACGAAGGACGAGCCTCTGCGCTGACACTCTGGCGAAGAATGGCGTCCCCGGCACGTACGCCGTCGACGTGCCCGGCGAGCCGGTTCTGGTCTCACCAGTCGTGAACGGTGCCGTCCCGAAGGCGGTTGAACGGCAGATATGCCGTCTGGTAAGGGAACTTGCCCGCCGCGTCGACGTCCAGCGTCACCCCGAGGCCGGGCTGGTCGCCCGGATGCAGCATGCCGTTGGTGAAGGTGAAGGACTGGCGGAACACGGTGTCGGTGAGCTCGCCGTGCTTCATGTACTCCTGGATGCCGAAGTTGTGGATCGCGAGGCCGAGGTGCATCGCGGCGGCCATCCCGACAGGGGAGATGTCCGTGGGGCCGTGCATGCCGGACTTGATCTGGTATTGGGCCGCGTATTCCAGGACCCGCTTCAGATGGGTGATGCCACCGGTGTGGGTGACGGCCGAACGGACGTAGTCGATGAGTTGCTCGCGGATGATCTGCTGGTAGTCCCACACGGTGTTGAACACCTCCCCGATCGCCAGGGGCGTCGTGGTGTGCCGGCGCACCAGGCGCAGGGCCTCCTGGTTCTCCGCGGGTGTGCAGTCCTCCAGCCAGAACAGGTCGTATGGCTCGAGCGACTTCCCGAGCTTCGCGGCCTGGATCGGCGTGAGCCGGTGGTGCGCGTCGTGCAGGAGCGGGAGTTCCGGGCCGAACTCGTTGCGGACCGCTTCGAACACCGTGGGCAGGTGCCGCAGGTAGGAGGCGGAGTCCCAGTCCTCCTCGGCCGGCAGTGCGGCTCGCTGGGCGGGCTCGTGGTCATAGCGTTTGCCCGAGTTGCCGGCCGTCGTGGCGTTCGAGGCGATGCCGTAGATGGCGGTCAATCCCGGGACGCCGGCCTGGACCCGGATCGCGCGGTAGCCCTCGTCCAGATGGCGCCGGATGGATTCGAAGATCTCAGGGAGGTCGCGCCCGCTTGCGTGCCCGTAGGCGAGCAGGCCCGATCGGCTCGCGCCGCCGAGTAGCTGGTAGAGAGGCATCCCCGCGGCCTGGGCCTTGAGGTCCCACAGCGCCACGTCGACCGCCGCGATCGCCGCCATCGTGACCGGCCCCCGGCGCCAGTAGGCGCCGCGGTAGAGAAACTGCCAGGTGTCCTCGATGGCGTGCGCGTCGCGGCCGAGAAGCAGCGGGACCACGTGTTCACGCAGGTAGCCGACCACCGCCAGTTCGCGGCCGTTCAGTGTGGCGTCGCCCAGGCCGGTCAGGCCGTCGTCCGTGATGACTCTCAGAGTGACGAAGTTGCGGTCCGGGCTCGTCACCACGACTTCGGCAGACTCGATGACCATCCCTGCTCCTCCGCCGCTGCCGATGGGCCCGCACCCGAGGCTCACCCACGGCGGGACGCGACGTCAAGAACATGTCCCTGACGGCTACCCGCGGGTCGCCACGGCGGCGGTGCGGCACATCGGCTCTGGTGCTCGGTCGGTCACGATCACGTCCGGGTGCTCCCCGGGGCGTAGGCGGCTTCGTCCAGGGCCGCGGAGGGGGTCTCGGCGGTGCTGGAGCTTGCTATATCCCGCACCGCGGATCACCATCGTTCCCGGCGCCTGGACCAATGAAGGGGCGGGTATGCGTTCGCGGGACCTCCGTGTCATTGTCGTCACTGCCTTATGCCTGGTCGTCGCGGTCGGCGCCTTCGCCTTCGTCGAGCTGAAAGACGCGCTCGGCATCCTGCTGGAGAGACCCGACCCGGCGTGCGTGGCTCGCAGCGCGGCCGACAACGAGAGATTGACGAAGGCCGTCGCGCCGCATCTGCCGTCCGTGACGCCCGACGACATCAAGGGTGGGGATGGATGCGGTCCGCCCGAGAGCGGCCATCCCTGGATAGAGGCGGAGCTCCCGAGCGCCTCGATCGAGGAGGTCCTGCGTGGATTCCCCACGTCGGAGTGGACTCCTATCCCGTACGCCGATGCCCAGAAGGCGGCCGACCCGGGCGAGGTGTCGACCGGCGTCACGGGCGAGGTAGATGAGCGCAAGGTAGCGGTCTACGCTTTCCGGGCCGGACGTGGCAAGGGACCGGTCAGGGTCGTGGCCTGGTTCGACACCTGGTTGGAGTGAAGCGACGCCGACGACGGTTCGGCTCAAGCTGATGATGCACGCTCCCAAGCATCTGTGGCGTTGTCACAGCCTGTCGCGGAACCGGGCAACTGACCAGCGTATGCGTGATCAGTTGACTACGATGCTGATTGTGCGATCACCGTGGTTGAGGAGCTTTAGCGGCTTCGTCTAGGGCCGCCGGGAAGGTCTCGGCGGTGCTGGAGGTCGCCATGTCTCGCACCGCACATCACATTCGCTCCCGGCGCCTGGATGGTGACCGGCACTGGGAAGCAAGGCCGTCCGGGCCCTGGCGTGCCGTCAGGCTGACCGATCTTCGCTACTCGGAGGCGGAAGCCAAGGCAGCGCTCATCGAGGGTCGGCGTTCGCAGCCTCGGATGGTCCATCGGCACGTGGACCTCTACTCGTTTCTGGGCGCGTACGGCCGGGGGAAATTGGCGGAGGACGCCAACCTCGAAGAGCGCAGCGAGCGCCGGCGACTGCGTGATCGGCTGTACGCGACGGTGAAGCGCGCCAACTCCGCACCCCTGACGGACTTCGTCGACGAAGACGACCTCGAAATCCACCCCTACCGGCCTCGCCACGGCGCCCTCTGGAACGCCTGGTGAGGGGCGGTCGGTGATTCCGGTCCATCGGAAGTCCTTGGGCGTGGTCGCGTCACGTTCAGGCTTGATCAGACGTGTTCCATGATGATCACTGCGGTGGTGTCGGGTTGGAGAGCCTCGAAGATGTGGGATGCGTCGCCGGGGTAGGCGACGTAGTCGCCCGGGTTCAGCTCGACCGGTTCCGCGGTCGGGCCGACCAGGGCGCTGCCGGTGCTGAGGACCACGTGCTCGATGGTGCCGGGCATGTGCGGCTGGGAGATGCGGGGCTCGCCCGGCTGCACCTCCAGCCGGTAGACGTCCCGGCGGCTGTTAGGCGGGCATGAGGCCAGCAGCGTGGCGGCGTAGTTGGCCTGCTCGGAGTAGGTGACCGGCCCCTCGCCGGCCCGGATCACCCGTACGTCCGGCCGGGGCGGGTCGACCAGCCGGCTGAACGGCACACCGAGCGCGGCGCCGAGGGCCCACAGGGTCTCCACGCTCGGGTTGCCGGCGGCCGACTCCAGTTGCGACAGCGTGGACTTGGCGATGCCGGCTCGCCTGGCCAGCTCGGTCAGTGAAAGGCCGGCGCGTTCGCGCTCGTGACGGATGGACGCCGCGATCAGACTGATCAGCTCCGAGGGCGACGTCTCGTTCTTACCGGGAGCCTGCTCGGCGGGCGACTTCTTACTCTTGCCTGAAGGCTGCTCCGAGGGTGAATTGCCGCCCTTGTGCGGGACTTGCTCCGAGGGCAACTTCTCACTCTGGCTCGAAACCGATGCTGAGGGGGCGTTGTCGTCGTTGCCCGGAACCGGTGCTGAAGGGGCATTGTCGTCACTGCCCGGAACCGGTGCTGAAGGGGCATTGTCGTCGTTGCCCGGAGTCGGGTCGGGGTTCTCACTCTGGCCGGGCACCGGCTCAGAGGAGGGGCTGTGGCTCGGGGTATCGTATGCCACCTGTTCGCTCCAGACTCCTGGTTGTTCGACTTGACGAACGCATGATCCTCTGTTCACTATATCGTCCATGTATTCGTTATGGCGAACAATCGATCGCGGCACGCTCCGGGACATCGCCCTGGTCTGCCTTGCGGACGCCATCGTCGGTGCCGCGTTCGGCGCGATCAGCGTGTCCGGGGGCCTGCCGTTATGGGTGCCGATCGTCATGTCGCTGCTGGTCTTCGCCGGTGGAGCCCAGTTCGCCGCCGTAGGAGTGGTACTCGCCGGTGGCGGGCCCGTTGCCGCCGTCGCGGCCGGGCTGGTGCTCAACGCCCGCCTGCTGCCCTTCGGATTCGCGGTCGCCGACGCGCTGGGCGGCCGGTGGTGGACTCGGTTGGCCGGCGCCCACGTGCTGACGGACGAAAGCGTCGCCTTCGTGCTGCGCCGGAGCGATCGTCAGGGGCGGCGGGCCGTGTACTGGATCTGCGGCCTGGGCCTGTTCGCGTGCTGGAACCTCGCCGTCGTGCTCGGAGCGCTGGGCGGCCAGGGGATCGCCGACACAGGCGTCTTCGGGCTCGACGCCGCCTTCCCCGCCGTGCTGCTGGCCCTGGTTCTGCCCCGGCTGGCCGATCGCGGCACCCGCAACGCGGCCCTGCTGGGAGCGGCCATCGCGATCGCCGCCACACCGTTCCTGCCCGCCGGGCTGCCGGTGCTGCTCGCACTGGTCGGCCTGGTGCCGGCCATCCTGTCGTCCGGCACTCCGGCGAAAAGCGAAAGGGAGGCCGCCTGATGTCCCTGCTCGCCATCCTTCTGCTCGCCGCGGGAACGTACGCCTTCCGGCTGGCCGGGCCGATGCTCCAGCACCGGCTGACCATTCCCGACCACCTGCGACGTCTGGTGTCGGTCGCCGCCGCCGTACTGCTGGTGGCCCTGGTCGCCACGGCGGCGCTCACCGAGGGGCACGGCTTCGCCGGTTGGGCGAGGCCGGCGGGGGTGCTCGTCGCCGGAATCCTCGCGCTGCGGCGCGTGCCCTTCCCCATTGTGGTCGTCGCGGCCGCCGCCACCACGGCACTCCTGCGGCTGTGTGGCCTGCCCTGATCCGATGGCTCAGCCGTCCGTCGATGGCGTGAAGGTGGAGCAGGCTAAAGGCTGAGGGGGCCCGCCGGGATGTCGCCGCGCAGGGTGATGCGGTGCATGACGCGGTGTTGCGTGCCGTAGTCGCGGTTGGCGTAGTGGGCCGTGCTGCGGTTGTCCCACATGGCCACGTCCCCGGCGCGCCAGCGGTGCCGGACGATGTGCTCGGGCTTGGTCAGATGGGCGTAGAGCAGGTCCAGGATGCCGCGACTCTCGGCATCCGACACCCCGACGATGTGCGAGGTGAAGCCCGGGTTGACGAAGATGCCCTTGCGCCCGGTCTCCGGATGCACGCGGACGACGGGATGCTCCACCGGGTCGAGCCGGGTGACGACCTCTCCTTCCCAGACGCTTCCCTTCCCGCCGCGACGCTGGGCCAGGTAGTAGCCGAACTCCCGGTTGCCGTCGTGTACGGCGGTGAGTTTGTCGGCCAGCTCACGCACGGGGGCGGACAGGGAGTCGTAGGCGAGCTGGCTGTCGGCCCAGTTCGTGTCACCGCCGGTGGCGGGCAGGACCACCGCGCGCAGGATCGACCCCAGGGGCGGGCGGGGCATGAACGTGACGTCGGTGTGCCAGACGTCGGCGAAGCCGTTGTCGGCGCTGTCCAGCGCGTAGATCTCCGGATGCGCCTCGTCCACCCCGCCGACCACCGGATGGGAGGCGGTGAGCTCACCGATGCGGCGTCCCAGCGCCACCTGGCCGTCGTCGTCGAGAGTCTGGTCGCGGAAGAACAGGACCTTGTGATCCACCAGAGCGGCGCGCACCGCCGCCACCTCCGCGTCGGTCGCGGTCGCCAGGTCCAGGCCGTTCACCTCCGCGCCGAAGTTCGGTCCCAGCGGGGTCAGGCTGAGGTCGACATGCGAGGCGTGCAACGTACTGGTCATCTCGTTGTTCCTTCCAGGGCGGCGGCGGTACGGACGGCATGGCCGATCGTGGTTCGCAGGGCGGCGTACTCGGGCAGGGCTCGCAGCTCATCGGGCTCCACGCCGGTGCGCGAGAGGCCGACGTCGAGGTCGAGGGCGATCCGGCCGGGACGGTGGGTGAGCACCACGACGCGGCTGCCGAGGAACACCGCCTCGTCCACGCTGTGGGTGACGAAGACGGACGTACGGCCGTTCTCCGCGCTCACCCGGCGCAGGTCCTCTTGAAGGCGCTCGCGGGTGAGCGCGTCCAGCGCGGCGAACGGCTCGTCGAGCAGGAGCAGCGGATCGTCGCCCGCCAGCGCCCTGGCGATGGCCACGCGCTGCTGCTGGCCTCCGGAGATCTGCCAGATCCGCCGGTCGGCGACGTCGTGCAGGCCGACCCGCTCCAGCAGTTCCGGTACGCGCCGCGCCCGGTCCTGCTTCGGGACACCGGCGTACCGCAGGGCCAGGTCGACGTTGCCGCCCACGGTCTTCCACGGGAACAGCCGGGGCTGCTGGAAGACGACTCCCGCGCCCCTGCCGGGCACCGGCTCCTCGCCGCCGATCCGGACGGTGCCGGAGGTGGGCCGCTCGAATCCGGCGATGAGGCGCAGCAGGGTGCTCTTCCCGCATCCGGAGGCTCCGACGATCACTAGGAACGCGCCCGTGGGTACGCGGAGGGAGATCGGCCCCAGCGCGGTCACGGCGCTCCGGCCGTCGCCGTAGACGTGCTCGACCCCGCTCACGTCCACGGCCGCGGCATCCTCGGTTGCGACGTCCTTGGTCGTGACGTTCACGGCCGCGGCATTCTCGGTTGTGACGTTCACGGTTGCGGCATCCCCTGTTGTGACGTCCTCGGCGGTGGGGGCGGGACCCGCTGCGAGGTCAGGATTCGAGGGCACCGGGAAGTCCGTTGTTGTAGATGGCCTTCTGCACCGTCGCGAGGTCGGGCACACTGTCGATCTTCTGCTGGTCCTTGAGGAACTGTGCGGCGCTGACCAGGTTCTGCGCCAGGCCGCCCACCTTTCCAGGAGTACCCAGCCACTCCTCGCCGGCCAGGTCCGCCGGCTTGAGGAACACGCCCTGGCTCAGCTGGGCTTTGGCCTCGTCCGGGCTGATGTTCAGCTCCTTGCCCACCGCCTCGGCCGCGGCGCCGGGATCGTCGGCGATCAGGTCGAGCGCCCTGGCCTCGGCCTGGCGCCATGCGGTCACGGCCTCGGGGTGGGCGTCGATGAACGCGGTGGTCACCACGCCGAGGTCCAGGGTGGGCTTCCCCGCGGTGGCGAGCTGGCGGCTGCTGATGAGCACCTTGCCGTTCTTCTTGATCTCCTGCAGGGTCGGCAGCCAGGTGTACGCGGCGTCGATGTCACCCCGTGTCCAGGACGCGAGGATGTCCTGGGGTTCCAGATCGACGAGGGTCACGGCCGACTCCGGGATGCCGGCCTTGTCGAGGGTGGCGAGCAGGCTGTAGTGGGCCGTCGAGGCGAACGACGTGGCGACCTTCTTGCCGCGCAGGCCCTCGATCGAGGTGATGCCCGTCCCGTTCCTGGCCACCAGCGCCTCGTTGTCACCGGCCACGTCCAGCACGAACGCCACCTGGTACGGAATGTTCAGCGGCGCGGAGAGGCCTCGCGCCACCGGGCTGGACCCGATCGCGGCGATGTCGACGCTCTTGGCCACGAACGCGGTGTTGATGCTGGCTCCGGAGTCGAACTTGGTCCACGTGATCGTGTAGCCGGGTAGTGCGTCCTCCAGCCAGCGCTTGTTCTTGACGACGAGGTCACCGCTGGGGAACGCCTGGTAGGCGATGCGGATCGTCTTGGCCGGCGCGCTCCCACCGCCATCGCCACCGCCGCTGGCCGTGCCGTTCCCGCACGCCGCCAGGACGGCCGCGGTGACGGCGGCCAGGATGATCGGGAGCAGCCGCCTGCGGCTTGGTCGTGACATGGGACGATTTCCTTCCACGGGGTTTCGAGCCGGGCATCGGTGGGGCTCGCGTGCGCTGGGTCGGGTCGAGGTCCGATGGGTCTGACGTGGGCTGCGTCGAGCCGAGCGCGGGCGGGGCTCACGTGCGGCCGCGCCAGGGGATGAGCCGGTTCTCGGCCGTACGCAGCACGGCGTCGATGAGCAGGCCGGACAGGCCGATGGCGAACAGGCCGAGCACGACGACGTCGGTCTGCAGGTAGCGCTGTGCGTCGCGGACCATCCCGCCGATGCCCGGCACGCCGTTGATGGTCTCGGCGGCGACCACGGAGGAGTACGCCAGGCCCACGGCGAGCCGGATCCCCGTGAAGATCTCCGGCAGCGCGTTGGGCAGCACCACGTCCCTGACGACGTCCCACCGCGAGGCGCCCAGCGCGCGAGCCGCCTCGACCAGGCCTGTCGGCGCGCCGTAGACGGCGGAGGCCGTGGCGACCGCGACCGGCGGCAGGGCGGCGATGGTGAGCAGCCACAGCTTCGGGGTCTCGTCGATGCCGAACCAGATGATCAGAAGGCTGAAGTACGCCAGCGGGGGCAGGGCGCGGACGAAGGTGACCACCGGTTCCGTCACCACCCGGATCCACGGGACGATGCCCATGATGACGCCCAGGACCAGCCCCGCCACCGCGCCCAGCACCGAGCCGATGAGGATCCGGCGCAGGCTGATCCCGAGATGCTCGATCAGGTAGTGCCCGCTGTACCCCCGGATCCCGTCATGAGTGGTGGAGGTCAGTACGAGCTGGTCCCACACCGCCCCCGGCGAGGGCACGAACGACGGGTTCCGCGTCGTGACGGCCGCGAGCTGCCACAGCACCGCGAGCACCGCGATCGCCACCAACCGCACCACGATCCTGCGTGACCTGCGCCGGACGGGGGGCGCCTCGGGCGCCGAGCCGCCACCCGGCGCCACCGACCGTTCGAGCCGCTGAGCGGCGTCCGGCTGCGTGTAGACCACGACGATCCTCCGGAGGCGCGTATGTCTTGGTTCCGCGTCTCTGATCACGGATACATGTATTTCCTACCTTATTAGCGGGGAATAGGCAACATGTAACCGTGGTGGGAAGAGCCGGGCCGGTTGGTCCCGCGGGGCGGACGGTGCCGCTTCCGGTTCCTGCGCACCCACGACCTGAGTCGCTAGGAACCTGGCCTGATGCCGGCCGTCAGGAAAGGTGTGGCGCGGTGAGCCCAGTGCAGTGCCACAGCGGTCCTGCCGATGCCGGCAGGACCGCTGACCACCGCGACCTTGGGCACGCCCGCTCAACGGTCGTCGGAACGGACGAAGTTCAGGAGAGCCAGTGCCTCCGCCCTGTTGCTCTCAATGGCTCGCCGCGGTGGCGGCCTGGCGGGTGCGGCGGGCTTCGCGGCGGTCGACGAAGCGGGAGGCGGAGAGCTCCAGGCGGGTGAGGAAGTCGGACAGTTCGTCGCGGGCCTTCTCGGCCTCGGGGTCCAGGCCGGTGACATCGAAGACGGCCCACTGGCGCAGGACGGGCAGCAGGACGTCGTCGAGGTGCAGGCGCAGGTCGTAGATTCCGGCGTTGGCGATGGTCATCGCCTTGCGGGTGAAGCCCTCGATGCCGGTGCCTGGCATCTGGAAGGTGGTCACCACGTCGGTGACGGCGCGCATGGTCTGACTCGGGGTCAGTTGGAACGCCGCGTTGAGCAGGTTGCGGTAGAAGAGCATGTGCAGGTTCTCGTCGGCGGCGATCCTGGCGAGCAGGCGCTCGCAGTTGGGGTCCTGGGACGCCTTGCCGGTGTTGCGGTGGGATACGCGGGTGGCCAGTTCCTGGAAGGAGACGTAGGCCAGCGAGTGCAGCACGCCCTCGTAGGTGTTGGTGAACCCCTCGCCCATGTGCAGCATCCGAGCCCGTTCCAGAGCGACCGGGTCGACGGCCCGCGTGACGGTCAGGTAGTCGCGGATGGCGGTGCCGTGCCGGCCCTCCTCTGCGGTCCACCGGTGCACCCAGGTGCCCCAGGCCGCGTCGCGGCCGAAGGTCGTGGCGATCTCGTGGTGGTAGCTGGGCAGGTTGTCCTCGGTCAGCAGGTTGACGATGAGCGAGACCCGCGCCTCCTCGGGGATGGCGGAATCGGTCTCCGCCCAGGCCTCGCCGCCGAACACGCCGTCGTAGTCGCGGCCCTGTGACCACGGGACATACTCGTGCGGGAACCACTCCTTGGCCACCGTGAGATGCCGATCGAGCTCCCCGGCGACCACGGGCTCAAGCTCGAGCAGCAATTCGGTATCAGTCAGCTCTGTCACGGCGCTTCCCCACTCTTGGCTACGAAACCGTAACCTACGCTAGCGTAAGTTACGGCCGAATGGGTGACCGGGGCTGATCTGCGGCGTTCGCGCAGCTCATGTGGGCCGGGGTTCGTACGCGCCGAGGAGTCCCCGCGAGAAGGCGGCGGAGCGGGTGACGCAGCGTAGGGGCGGCGGCCCCGGAACGCTTCCGGCGGAGGCGGCCTGGCGGCTCGTCC
>NZ_BAAAZR010000008.1:530084-628029 GCF_039537005.1 Sphaerisporangium flaviroseum
CGGTCCTCCGCCGGGCCGCCGGCCCTCCGCCGGGCGGCTGGTCCTCCGCCGGGCGGCTGGTCCTCGGCCGGGAACGCAGGGACTCCCCGCCAGGGCCATCTGGGGCCGGTGGCCCGGAAACGCCCTCGTCGTCACCCTGCCGCGCAGACCTTTCCGTTCAGCGTGAAGGCCGTAGGTGACGGGTTGCCGCCCGAGTGTGTCCCGACGAACCCGATCCGTATCGACCGGCCGGGCTTGATGGTCTCGTTCCAGGCGAGATTGGTCGCCGAGACGTCGGTGCCCGACTGGGCCCAGGTGGCCGACCAGCCGTTGGTCAGGCGCTGAGCGGTCGTGGGGAAGCCGAAGGCCAGGCGCCAGCCGTCGACGGATGTGCCGCCGGTGTTCTCGATGGTGATGTCGGCGGCGAAGCCGCTCGCCCAGGTCCTCGCGTTGTAGGTGACGGCACAGGTCGCGGGCGCCGGGGTCGGCGAGGGGGACGCGGAGGGGTTGAGGTAGGTGGCGGCGTTGGTGGGGGTGCTCAGACTGCCGACGTCGTCGCGGCTCACCACCTGGAACGTGTAGGACGCCTCGCCGCCGATGCTCGCCATGGTGCGGGGAAGCGAGCTGTTCCCTGCGTAGCTCCATCCGGACGAGGAGCGGCGGAACACCATATATACGGTCGTCGGCGTCGGGTCCACGTACGCCCACGTCAGCGTCACGTAACCGGGGGTGAGGCCGGCGGAGACGCGCAGGTCGTAGGGCCTCGCCGGGGGCGCCGGGCGGGGGGTCGGGTACGGGGAGGGTGGCTCCCTCATGGCTCTGGCCCAGGTCAGGAGGCTGGGCACGCTCCTGTTGCCGGCGGCGTCCACGGCCACGACGTAGAACAGGTAGTGGCGGTCGGGCGTGAGATCGTACGCCACGGCGGTGACCTTCGTGGCCGAGGGGGTGACCTGCGCCGGGACGAGGCTGAAGGAGGCGCTCTCCGGAGTGCTGTACGACCAGGCGTACACCTCGTACCCGGTGACCGCGACGTCGTCGGTCGACGGCGTCCAGGAAAGGCCCACCGTGCTGTTCAGGTAGACGTTGTGGGAGCTGAGCTCGCCGGGTTCACTGGGCGGGGTGGTATCGGCGGCGGCCGCGCCGGTCCTGGCCGTGCCGGGCACGGCGGCCGCTGCCGCCGTCGAGCGGGGCACGGCTTCCAGAGCGGGTACGGCTTCCAGGGCAGGTACGGCTTCCAGGGCGGGCACGGCTCCTGGGGCGGGTACGGCTTCCGGGGCGGGCACGGCTTTTGGCACGGTTCCCGGGGTCGGCACCGTACCGGTGCCCAGCGCGGCCGCCGTGGCCAGTGCCGCACAACATCCGATCAGAAGGCCACGTAACGCGGCCCCACGGGGACGGGAGAAGGGCATGAGGCGCCTCTCGGTCGGGCGGGCAGATCCCGGCGGGACTGCCCGCGGAGTGCCGGGTCAGGAGCAGGTGGTGCGGCCGAACGCACGGGTGTCGACGGGCCGTCGGCCTTCGGGACACCGGAGCGGCCCAGCATCCAGGCACGCGCCCGGCGGCCGGTCGTCTCGCCTGGCGAACGGCTGAACGCGCCGCCTGTCAGGGATCATGCGCAGCATGAAGGGGCGGGATCCATCACCCGCGGGACCGGAGGTCGTCCAGGACAGGTCAGCGGCGGAGCATGCTGAAAGTTTCACCCATCAGCCGGGACGACCGTCCGATGCTCGCCGTGGCGTTCGGCGTTCGGCGTCCCCGTACCGATCAGCCGGGACGACCGTCCGATGCTCGCCGTGGTGTTCGGCGTCCGCAGCGTCCCCGCTCACTGGGCGTCCCGCCGCCTACGACACCGCGGCGTCGCGTGGCCGGGTGAGCCCGGCGGCTGGTGGTAGCGCGCTGGAAAACCGGCAGTGTGCGGGGGTTTCACCGCTATAAGGTGCGTGCGTGGATGATCTGGAGAGCCTTGTCATCGCCAGGCGGCTGCGAGTTCCCGCCGATGTTCGCGTCGATGTTCCCGCCGCCGGCTCCGCGACGGGGTGGGGAGAGGTGGCCGCCCGGCAGCTCGACGCCGCGCTGCTGAGCGTAGGCTTCACGTGTTCGGCGGCTCTGCTCGAGCGGTTGGCGCGGCTGCCCGGTGCGGCCGTGGTCGATCTCGGGGTACGGGTGCTCGCCGCCGTCCGCCGCATGGTCGGCGACCATGTCCGGCACAACGTCTACTTCATCGACTTCCCCAGGAACGTGCCCGACACGCTGGAGTTCTGGGCCGGCCTGCTGCGCGAGACCCTGCTCGACCCTGTCGCCGCCGCGCGCATCCAGCCGCCGACGCTCGATCTGCTGACCCTGCCGAGCTACGGCCGCTACCAGCACGCTTACACCGAGCCGCGCACCGTACGCACGAAGTCGGACCTGCGCGGCTCCGGCCGGATCGCGCTGCCGCTCGTCTTCCTGCACGGCGGCGACGGCGGATGGCGGGTGAAATGGCTGCACCTCTACCTGAAGGGGCGTCCCGGCTTCAACCAGGTGGAGGGCAACCGGGTCACCGCCTCCCTGCTGGTGCGCTCGATCGTCGAACGCGACTACCTGCGGGTCGGCTACCTGGCCGATCTGCTGCGCGCGAAAGCCTCGTCAGCCGAGCACACCACCTACATCGGGCTGGAGGCTCCGGCCGGCCTCCCACCGGGGTCACGGGTGTACACGCCCGGGACGCTGCACGAGCTGATCCCTGCCTGATACCGTTGGCACCGCGAGGCCATGGGAGAGCTTCCTTCTCAACCTCCTTTGAACTCTAGTTCTCCCGCTTTCCTCGCGTTCCGGTCGTGAGGCCATTCGGACGGCTTCCTTCTCACTGGTTCGAATCCAGACGGGCCCCCATGGGGCCTACCGGCATCTAGCTCCCGAGCCTTCCTCACGACCGGTCACCGCGAGACCCCGCCCAATGCCCCTCAGCCGCGGCGCACGAAGTTGACCCGCTCGAGATGCGGCTTGTATTCGGCGGGGCCGGGGACCAGGTTCTCGGTTATCAGTTCGATGTCACCGGTGCCGGAGAAATCGACCCTCTGGTACACGTGGGTCCCGGCGTGCTGCCTACTCACGATCAGGTGCTCGTCGTCGTACCAACCGGCGAAGGTGCGGATGTCGTGGCCGATCCGGTGAACGATCTTCCCGGTCGACGCCTCGACTATGCCGATCCGCCCGCTGCGTACGAAGGTGGCGAACAGCCGTCCCGAAGGTGAGAAGGGATCAACGGTGTGCCATTCGTCCAGGGTTCCGACGCCGGTGTAGAAACCGCGTCGTTTCCCGTCCAAGCCGTAGGCGGCGATGCGGCGGTCCTTGGGCGCGATGTCCTGTCCGTCGTGCATGGCCAGCACCCCGCGGGCGTCGCCGGTGAAGTAGAAGCGGAACAAGCGGCCGATCTCCCAGTGCGCCACGTGGTGGCGCGGCCCGGCTTTCACCAGGTGGGGGGTGCGGTCGGTCACATTCATCGTGACGAAGCCGGTGATCGTCAGGCTGCCGTCACGGTGCGGTTTGTACGCGGTGAGCAGGAGGGTGCGGCCGTCCGGGGACCACTGGGGGGAGGTCACGGGTGCGTGCAGGGGAATCGTGTGCTTCCGGCCGCTCCTGCGGTCGATCAGGTCGACCTTCCTCTGCGCCAGCCACAGGCGGTAGTCCGGAATTCCGGCCACCCACCTCTCTCCGGGCGACACCAGCGCCTCGCGATAAGGCGTTCTGACGAATCTGTCACCCTTGCGCAAGTAGCCGTAGTGACCCTGGCCTGCATCGAAGACCAGGGAGTACGAGGCCAGCCGGACCGGCCCTCCCGCCATGTCGTTGAGTTGGCCCGATGTGCCGGCGAGCTTGATCGATCGCCCCGCCGCAGCGGATCGGACGTCCGCCGCAGGTGGGCTTGACAGCGGTGATCTGGGCGTCTGTGCGCTTGCCGACTGCGCCATGACAACGGCGACCACCATGACCGCGGCCGCGGCCGCGATGGATCTGACACGCATGAAGATCCTCCTCGCTCATCTGATGAGATGCGCGGGAGAGCTGTTTTGTTCGCGAGATCGCCACCGCCTCCCCGCTGATCGGAGGGTTCATCGGCCGGGTCAGCCAGGGGTCTGGGCGGTTTCCAGTTTCTGGATGATGGGGTTGAGCATGGCGTTGAGTTCTCTGGCGACGGCGGTGACCGCGAGGTAGGCGGTGTCGGAGAGGGAGCCCGAGGGGCCGTCGGGGGCGGGTGGGAGGGCGTCGAGGGGGACCGGGGCATCGATGAGCAGGGTGGGCCGCAGGAAGGGGGCCCGGCTCAGGTCCTGGTCGGTGGGTTCCAGGTACTGGCCGAAGCTCTGCGGCCACCCACGCCAGCCGCGGTCGCGCCACCATTCGCGGGAGGAGGTGAGCTCGGCCGGCAGGGGTGACACGAGCAGGATGTGGGCGGTCAGCGTGCCGTCCCAGGGATTGCGGTCGCAGGCGGCCGACAGGATGCGCCGGTGCCGGCGTATGTACGGTGGCGAGGGTGTGATGGCAAGCCGCCAGGCGGTGCAGGCGAAGGTCACCGGTGCGATGTCGCCCCACGAACTCTCGAACGCCGCGACGTTGCGTCGTACGTGCTCGGCGTAGTGGCTCAGACCTTCGGTGGCGAGTTCACGGTCGTGTCCGTGGTCGATCCGGAAGGCGTCGTGCTCGCCCATGCGTTCCCTCTCGGTGGCGTCTGTTCTGCCGCCAGTCAACGCGACACCGCCGCCCCACGCGCCGGGTTTCTCCCAGAGCCGACACGAAGCATCGGTCACGAGATGAGCATGCGCTCTTGGTGCCGGGGAGGGGTTCCGTCGTGCCAGGGCAGCACGCGGCCGAAGCGCACGAGTTCGCCGTAGAACTTCGGGTCGGCCCGTTCGGAGAGCACCAGGTCCAGCACGGCCCGCGCGGCCTGGGCCGGCGTTAGGGCCCGGCTGAAGTCGTCGAACCACGGCCGTGACAGCGGGGTGTCCACGAGCCCGGGGCAGACCGCCGCGATCAGGGTGCCCTCGGGTAGATCTCTCGCCCGGCGCTGCGCCGCGACCGCCCGTACCGCGGCGACCTGGGCCACCTTGGACGGTACGTTGAGCCAATGCGGCCAGCCCTGTTCCTGGGCCGTCCCGGCGTTGACGGCGGCGCGCCAGGACTCGACGGTCTTCTCGACCTCATCGAGCGATGCGCCGTCGAACAGAGGCTGGAGCCAGGGGTCCAGGTGACCGAGGGTGCCCAGGGTGCTGGCGACGACGATCAGCCGTCCGCCGGGGCGCAGCACCGGGCCGAACGAGCGCAGGATCGAATGCGTCGCCCCGTTGGCCACGGCGATGAACTCGTCGGCCTGCTCGGCCTGCGGCCGGTCCGGGGTGAGCAGGGCACTGGCGTTCGACACCACGATGTCCACACCACCGTGGCGTTCACCGAGTTCGGTCGCCATCGCGGCCACGGCGCCGGCATCGGCGACGTCGAGCACCCGGCCTTCCACCAGGCTCCTGGTGCCGGTGGCCTTCTCGACGAGTGCGGCGGCGTCCCGTACCCGTCCAGCGTCGCGCCCGGTGAGCAGTACCAGATCCTCCGGGCCCATCCGGGCGGCCAGCCCTTCGACGAGCGCCAAGCCGATGCCCTTGTTGGCTCCGGTGACCAAGGCGATACGTGCAGGTTTCATGCGACCAGGCTAGGAAGGTCCGAGCCATGCGGCCAGCGAGAGTTACGCACACCTGGTATGCCTTTGAGTCATGGACTTCTCGAACGCCTCGCTCACCGCGTTGCGGGTCTTCCGCGAGGTGGCCGAGCGAGGCACGCTGACCTCGGCGGCGGCCGCGCTCGGCTACACCCAGTCCGCGGTGTCCCGGCAGATCGCCGCGCTGGAACGGGCCGCGGGGCTGCCGTTGCTGGAGCGGCGCCATGACGGGGTGCGGCTGACCGCCGCCGGGCACGTGGTGCTGCGCCGGGCCACGACGGTGCTCGACCAGATCAACGCCACCGTGCGAGAGCTCGCCGGTCTGCCCGCCGAGGCCGGGACGGTGCGCGTCGGCTGGTTCCCCAGTGCGGGTGCCGTCCTGCTGCCCCGGGCCATCGCCACGCTGCGCCGGACCCACCCCGCCATCACGGTCACCACCCGGGAGGGCAGTACACCCGCGCTGGTCCGTGCGCTGCGGGCCGGCAGTCTGGATCTCGCGCTGCTGGGCTCGGCGCCCCCGTTCCGCCCGCCCGACACCGAGTCGCCTCCGCTGACAGTACGGACGCTCACCGAGCGCAGCCTATGCCTCGCGGTGCCCGCCTCCCATCCGCTGGCCCGGCGGGACTTCGTCGACATCGCCGACCTGCGTGGTCAGCGCTGGATCGCGAGCCCTTCCTCCGGTGAGGAGACTCTGATGGGGGTCTGGCCGGGGTTGGACGAGCGACCTGAGATCGCGCATAGCGCTCGCGACTGGCTGGCCAAGCTGCACCTCGTCGCGGCCGGGTGTGGACTGACCACCGTGCCCCCTTCGCTGGCGTCCGCCGCGCCCCCAGGAGTGCGGATCCTGGCGGTACGCGGCGGCCCAGCGGAACAGCGACGCATCATCCTGGCACGGCTCCCGCACCCGCTGACGGAGCCGGCCGCCCACCTCGCCGACGCCCTGCGCACGGCGGCGATCGAGATAGGCCCGCCTGGGTGACCGAACCGGACCACGTCCGGTCGCTTACTTGATCTTCGGCCAGAGGGGCTCGGTGAGGAAGAGGGGGACGGACGGCTCGGTCAGCGCGTTCGGCGCGGCGGCCTGCGAGCCGCACAGGGCTTGAAGGAGATGCGTCGACAGCGCGATGTCGATGGGATGGACCTGGATGGCGCCGTTCTCGTCGACGGTCTGGTACTTCATCAGGTTGATCCCGATGGACAGCTGGCGCTTGCCGTCAGGGCTGGAGAGCGAGATGGTGCCTGAGCCGAAGACGGCTCCGTCGTGGCCCCAGAACCGGCCGCAGGGCAGATCCTGGGCGTAGATGCCGAGACCATAGTTGAACAGGACATTGCCGCGCTCGTCGGTGACCGGCACGGTGCGCACCATCTCGGCGAACCGCTGAGCGTCCAGTAGTTCGCCGCCGAGAAGAGCCCGGTAGAAGGTGTTCAGGTCGTTCATCGTGGACACCACGGCTCCCGCCGTGTAGATCCAGGACATGTTGTAGACGCTGTAGTCGCGTGGCGGGTCGATCAGGCCGTAGAAAGATTCGTACGCTCTGGAATGCGGCCCTGGGATGAACGGTGTGCGCGGGAACGAGGTGTCCTTGAGTCCCGCCTTGCGGATCACGTTGCGGGTGATGTAGGTCTCGGCGTCGGTGCCGGTGACCTTCTTGAGCAGGAGCCCCGCGATCACGTAGTTGGTGTTGGAGTAGGACCAGCGCTGTCCGGGCTCGCCCGCTGCCGGGGCCGCCAGGCCGAGCCGCACCAGTTCCTCCGGCTGGAACGTGCGGAATCTGTTGTCGTCGAGGCTGGCCGTCGACCCCTGGAGGAGCGAAGGAAAGGCTCCCACGATGTGGTCGCCCAGGCCGCTGGTGTGGTTGAGCAGCATCCGGACCGTGATGGCCTGGCCGCGCGCTCCTGTGACGAGGTCGGGGAGGTACCGCCCGATCGGCGCGTCCAGCTCGACCCGGCCCCGCGCGACCTGCTGGAGGACCGCGACGGCGGTGAAGGTCTTGGAGATGCTGCCCACCCTGTGCAGCATGCCGGGATGCACGGGCTTGCCCGTTCGTACGTCGGCGACTCCCGCCGCCCCCTGCCATTTGGCCCGCGCGTCTCGCACGCTGGAGTAGGTGCCGTACATGCCCGCCTCGTGGATCGCGTGGAGCGTCCCGTTGAGGGCCGTCCGATCGAGGGAGGCGCCGGCAGGCGCCGAAATGGTCTGGGCGGTCGCAGGCGTGGTCACCGAGGCCCAGGTCAGGAGCATGGTGCCGATCCCGAACGCGGTCACCAGTCTGCGCACGGATAAGCGAGCAAACGCCATCGTCTTCTTCTCCCGTAATCCAATCAATGGGTATGCCGATCCTGGCAACTCCGCCGTCGAAGCTCATCGTCTTGAAGGATGAGCTTTGACAAGAAAGGTTGCTCGGGGTCATCGGCGTCCGCCTGAGTGATCCCCGCCGCACAGACGCGGTCACGGGCTGGGGTGTGTTCCCGCCGGTTCCGCCCACCGAATAACCAGGCGAGTAGCGGCTACGTCCTCCTATAGCGTGTTCCGCGTGATTCCGACCTCCCGCCCCGCCGCCTCCGTCAGAGCGCACCCATGCTGAGCAGGCTTCTCCGCGACTACCTGCGGCCCTACTCGTCGGCGCTGGTCGCCGTGGTGCTGTTCCAACTGGTCGGCACCATCGCCTCGCTGTACCTGCCGAGCCTGAACGCCGACATCATCGACCGGGGCGTCGCCGCCGGCGACACCGGCTACATCCTGTCCACCGGCGGCTGGATGCTGGCCGTGTCCCTGGTGCAGATCGCCTGCTCGATCGCGGCGGTCTACTACGGGGCCAAGGTGGCGGCCGGGTTCGGACGCGACGTCCGGTCGAGCATCTTCCACCAGGTGGGCGCGTTCTCCGCCAGGGAGGTCGCCCACTTCGGAGCGCCCTCGCTCATCACCCGCAGCACCAACGACGTGCAGCAGGTCCAGATGCTCGTGGTGATGACCTGCACGATGCTGGTCGCCGCGCCGATCATGGGCGTCGGCGGCATCATCATGGCGTTGCGCCAGGACATCGGCCTGTCCTGGCTCATGCTGGTCTGCGTCCCGGCCCTGCTGGCCTCGATCGGCCTCATCGTCTGGCGCATGGTCCCCCAGTTCCGCGCGATGCAGACCCGCATCGACGTGGTGAACCAGGTGCTGCGCGAGCAGCTCACCGGCATCCGCGTCGTGCGGGCCTTCGTCCGGGAACGCGAGGAGACCCGCCGGTTCGCCGAGGCGAACGAAGCGCTGACCGGGACCGCGCTGCGCGTCGGGCGGCTGACCGCGCTCATCTTCCCCACCGTGATGCTGATCCTCAACGTCTCCAGCGTCGCCGTGCTGTGGTTCGGCGCCGCCCGGGTCGACAGCGGCGAGATGCAGGTAGGCGCCCTCACCGCGTTCCTCATGTACCTGATGCAGATCCTCATGTCGATGATGATGGCCACCTTCATCTCGATCATGATCCCGCGCGCCGCGGTCTGCGCCGAGCGCATCGGCGAGGTGCTGGACACCGAGTCGTCGGTGCGCCCACCCGAGAGCCCTGTACGGCAGGTACAGAAAAGGGCCGAGCTGGAGATGCGCGACGTCGAGTTCCGCTACCCGGGTGCGGCGGCGCCGGTGCTGTCCGGCATCTCCTTCCGCGCCGTCGCGGGACAGACCACCGCCGTCATCGGCAGCACGGGGTCGGGCAAGACGACGCTGGTCTCCCTGGTGCCGCGGTTGTTCGACGCCACGTCCGGCACGGTGTCGGTCGACGGTGTGGACGTCCGCGACCTCGACCCCCAGATGCTCTGGACGCGCATCGGCCTGGTGCCGCAGAAGCCGTACCTGTTCACCGGCACCGTCGCGAGCAACCTGCGGTACGGCAACCCGAACGCCACCGACGAGGAGCTGTGGGAGGCGCTGGAGGTCGCCCAGGCCCGCGACTTCGTCGAGGAGATGCCCGCGGGCCTGGAGGCGCCCATCACCCAGGGCGGCACGAACGTGTCCGGCGGACAGCGGCAGCGGCTCTCGATCGCCCGAGCGCTGGTCAGCAAGCCCGAAATCTACCTGTTCGACGACTCGTTCTCGGCCCTCGATCTGACCACCGACGCCCGGCTGCGCGCCGCCCTGCGCCCGCACACCGCCGAGGCGGCCGTCGTCATCGTCGGGCAGCGGGTCTCCACCATCGCCGACGCCGACCAGATCATCGTCCTCGACGACGGCCTGATCGTCGGCATCGGCACCCATGATCAGCTGCTGGACTCCTGCCCGACCTACGTCGAGATCGTCGAGTCACAAATGACCGCGGAGAGCGCAGTATGAGCGACCGGCCCACCGCAGCGCCCACGGCGGCGCCAACGCCCGCAGAGGCCACCCCGCCGCGCCCGCCCGCGGCGCCCACGCCACCGCGGCCGCCCGCGGGAGGCGGCCCCTTCGGGCGCGGACCGTTCGGCGGCATGGGTATGCCCGCGGAGAAGTCGATGACCTTCGGGCCCTCCACCCGGCGGCTGATCCGGCGGCTGGACCCCGAGCGCCCGAAGATCCTGGCGGTGATCGGCCTCGCCGTGACCAGCGTCGTGTTCGCCGTCATCGGGCCGAAGATCCTCGGGCACGCGACGGACCTGATCTTCAGTGGCGTGGTCGGCAGGCAGTTGCCCGCCGGGACCACCACCGAGCAGGCGGTCGAGGCGGCCCGCTCGTCGGGCAACGGCAACTTCGCCGACATGCTCGCGCGGATGGGCGTCATCCCCGGCCAGGGCATCGACTTCGGCGCGCTCGGCACGATCCTGGTGTGGGCCCTGGGGCTCTACGTCGCGGCGTCGGCCTTCGGCTGGCTGCAGGGCTACCTGCTCAACGACGTGACGCAGCGCACCGTGTTCCGGCTGCGGTCGGATGTCGAGGACAAGCTGAACCGGCTCCCCCTGAGGTTCTTCGACGGCCAGCCGCGCGGCGAGCTGCTCAGCCGGGTCACCAACGACATCGACAACGTGTCCCAGACCCTGCAGCAGACGCTGAGCCAGCTGCTCACCTCGCTGCTGACCGTGGTCGGCGTGCTGGCGATGATGTTCGTGATCTCGCCGCTCCTCGCGGTGATCGCTCTGGTGACCATCCCGCTGTCGATGGTCGTCACCGGGCTGGTCGCGAAGCGCTCGCAGAAGCTGTTCGTCGCGCAGTGGGCCAACACCGGCACTCTGAACGCCCACATCGAGGAGGCGTTCACCGGTCATGAGCTGGTGAAGGTGTTCGGACGCGGGCCGGAGGTCGAGCAGGTGTTCGGGGAGCGGAACGAGGCGCTGTTCAAGGCCAGCTTCGGAGCCCAGTTCATCTCCGGGATCATCATGCCGATGATGATGTTCATCGGGAACCTCAACTACGTCGCCATAGCCGTCGTCGGAGGCGTACGGGTCGCCACCGGGTCGATGACCCTGGGCGACGTCCAGGCGTTCATCCAGTACTCCCGGCAGTTCACCCAGCCGCTGACCCAGGTGGCCTCGATGGCCAACCTGCTGCAGTCGGGAGTGGCGTCGGCCGAGCGGGTCTTCGAGTTGCTGGACGCCGAGGAGCAGGCCCCCGACCCCGCCGAACCGCTGCTGCCCACCGCCCGTCGCGGCCGGGTCGAGTTCGAGCACGTGTCCTTCCGCTACGACGCCGAGCAGCCCCTCATCGAGGACCTGTCGCTGGTGGCCGACCCCGGGCACACGATCGCGATCGTCGGCCCGACCGGCGCGGGGAAGACCACCCTGGTCAACCTCATCATGCGCTTCTACGAGTTGGACGCCGGCCGTATCACCCTCGACGGCGTCGACATCACCGCGATGCGCCGTGACGACCTGCGCTCGAACATCGGCATGGTGCTCCAGGACACCTGGTTGTTCGGCGGCACGATCAGGGACAACATCGCGTACGGCAACCCGCGGGCCACCGACGAGCAGATCCACGCCGCCGCGCGGGCCACGTTCGTCGACCGGTTCGTCCGCACCCTGCCCGACGGCTACGACACCGTGATCGACGACGAGGGCGGCAACGTCAGCGCCGGTGAGAAGCAGTTGCTCACCATCGCCAGGGCCTTCCTCGCCAACCCGTCGCTGCTCATCCTCGACGAGGCTACGAGCTCGGTCGACACCCGGACCGAGGTCCTGGTGCAGCACGCGATGGCCGCGCTGCGTACCGACCGCACCAGCTTCGTCATCGCCCACCGGCTTTCCACCATCCGCGACGCCGACCTGATCCTGGTGATGGAGGCGGGAAGCATCGTCGAGCACGGCACCCATGAGGAGCTGCTCGCGGCCCGGGGCGCCTACCACCGGCTGTACTCCGCGCAGTTCAGCGGCGCCCTGGTCTCGGCGGGTGATGAGGTGGCCGAGGGGTGAGGAGACGAGGCCCGGCACCGGAGATTGGCTGAGACCACTTCCCACAGCGCCTGACTCGTGAGACGGATGAGGGATGGAGCATTCGCTATGAACGCCTATTCCTGTGGCATCTCCGACACCGCCCTCCTCGGTCAGACGATCGGGGAGAACCTCGAACGCACCGTGGCCCGGTTCGGAGATCGCGAGGCGCTCGTCGAGGTGGCCACCGGCCGCCGCTGGACCTATGCCGAGCTGAACGCCGACGTCGACCGGCTCGCGCTCGGCCTGCTCCGCCGGGGCCTGGTCACGGGGGACCGGGTCGGGATCTGGGCGCCGAACTGCGCCGAGTGGGTCCTCGTGCAGTACGCCACGGCCAAGATCGGCGTGATCCTCGTCAACGTCAACCCGGCCTACCGCAGCCACGAGCTGAAGTACGTCGTCGACCAGTCCGGGATGCGCCTGCTCATCAGCGCGGTCCGTCACAAGACCAGCGACTACCGCGCGACGATCGAGGAGATCGGCTTCGGCGACGTCGTCTACATCGGCGAGCCGGGCTGGGAGGCACTGCTCCCCGACGAGGACCCCGCCCCCGTACGTGAGTGCATGGCGACCCTGGCGTTCGACGACCCGATCAACATCCAGTACACGTCGGGCACCACGGGCTTCCCCAAGGGCGCGACGCTGTCGCACCACAACATCCTGAACAACGGGTACTTCGTCGGCGAGCTGATCCACTACGACGAGACCGACCGGGTCTGCCTCCCCGTTCCCTTCTACCACTGCTTCGGCATGGTCATGGGGAACCTCGGCGCGACCTCGCACGGGGCCTGCATCGTCATCCCGGCGCCCGGCTTCGACCCCGAGGCCACACTGCGCGCCGTTGAGCGGGAACGCTGCACCTCTCTCTACGGCGTGCCGACCATGTTCATCGCCGAACTCGGCCTCGAGGGGTTCGCCGGGTTCGACCTGTCGAGCCTGCGCACCGGCATCATGGCGGGCTCACCCTGCCCGGTGGAGATCATGAAGCGGGTGGTCACGGAGATGCACATGTCCGAGGTCGCCATCTGCTACGGCATGACGGAGACCTCACCGGTGTCCACGATGACCAGGTCGGACGACAACCTGGCCCGTCGTACGGAGACCGTCGGCCGGGCGATGCCGTACATCGAAGTCAAGATCATCGACCCGGCGACCGGACGGACCTCCGGGCGGGGGGAGCCTGGCGAGCTGTGCACCCGGGGCTACTCGGTGATGCTGGGGTACTGGAACGAACCGGACAAGACGCGGGAGGCCGTCGACGGCGCCCGCTGGATGCACACGGGCGACCTCGCGGTGATGGACGACGACGGCTACGTGAACGTCGTCGGGCGCATCAAGGACATGGTGATCCGCGGGGGAGAGAACGTCTACCCGCGGGAGATCGAGGAGTTCCTGTACCGGCATCCCGACATCGCGGACGTCCAGGTGATCGGCGTGCCCGACGAGAGGTACGGGGAGGAACTGATGGCGTGGATCGTCATGAGGCCCGGAGCCACACCGCTGACGGCCGAGGCGGTGAGGGAGTTCTGCGCGGGGAAGCTGGCCCACTACAAGATCCCGCGGTACGTCCACCTCGTCGACGGATTCCCGATGACCGTTACCGGCAAGATCCGCAAAGTCGAGATGCGCGAAACCGCCATCGACCTCCTCGGCCTCACCTCCGCCGCCTCGATCAGAAACGCCTGACCCGCTACCGGGCTGAACCGGAGTCGTAGTCGTGCCGGGCACGATCGACCTTGCCGAGGTTGGTGGTGGCCCATTCGGCGAGTTGGGCGAACAGCGGAGCGAGGCTGCGGCCGAGGTCGCTGATCTCGTACTCGACCCGAGGGGGGACCTCTGGGTGGTAGGTGCGAACCACCATGCCGTCGCGTTCGAGTTGCCGTAGCCGCTGGGTCAGCACCTTCGGGGTGATCGTGGTGATCCGTCGTTGCAGCTCGACGAACCGTTGCCGGCCATGCATGTTGAGTGTCCACAGGATCGGCGTGGTCCACCGGCTGAACACGATGTCCACGACGGGGGCGATCGGACAGGCTTGTTCGGGGTCGGTCGGCGCGGGTGCCGTCCAGGTCGCCTCGCCGGCCATGCGCATCCCCTCGGCATAGTCACTTTCCTGTAGGTACCTACTATACCGACGGTGTTAGCGTCACCGAGTCGCACCGGGAACACCCCGGTTTGCGATGTTCCCCACGTGTGACCTAACACAGGAGCTGTTCATGATCGTAGTTATGGGAGCGACCGGCAACGTCGGCCGGCCGCTCGTGCGGGCACTCGCGGCAGCCGGTGAGCAGGTGACGGCGCTGTCCCGTAGGGCCCCGGACGCGGCGGTGCCCGCAGGCGTCCGGTACCGGCGGGCGGACCTGACCGACCCTGAGAGCCTCCGGCCCGCTTTCCGCGGCGCGGAGGCGCTGTTCCTCCACGACGGCGGCGGCGGCGCGCACCCGTTCAGCCCTCAGGACATCCTCGACGTCGCGAAGGCCGGTGGAGTCGGACGGATCGTGTTGCTGTCCTCCCAGGGAATCGCGACCCGGCCGCAGTCGTCCTCCCACGGGAGCGTGGGACGGTCCAGGGAGGACGCCGTCCGGCAGGCGGGCATGGACTGGACGATCCTGCGGCCCGGTGGCTTCAACTCCAACGACTACGCCTGGGTCGAGTCGGTCCGTGCTCATCGCACGGTCTCCGCGCCGTTCGGTGACGTCGGCCTGCCGACCATCGACCCGGCCGACATCGCCGAGGTGGCCGCCGCGGCTCTACGCGAGGACGGCCACGCCGGGCAGGTCTATGAGCTGACCGGGCCCGCCCTCAACACACCCCGGCAACGAGCCGGGAAGATCGGCGACGCGCTCGGCGAGCCGGTCCGCTTCATCGAGCAGACCCGCGACGAGGCCCACGCGCAGATGCTGCGGTTCATGCCCGAGCCGGTGGTCGAGACCACCCTCGACATCCTCGGCAACCCCACCCCCGCCGAGCAACGAATCAGCCCCGACGTCCAACGCATCCTCACCCGAGCCCCTCGCACCTACACCGACTGGCTCCACCACCACATCGCCGCCTTCCGATGATCGGGTCAGCGGGTGGGGGCAGGGATCTTGCCGATGCCCAGGGTGTTGGTGGGGGGGAGTGATCCTGACTGGAGGACGGCGACCAGGATCGGCATGGTGAGTTCGAGGAGGTTTTCGGCGTTCTCTGTGCCGAGTGTGCGCCATGGTTGGGACGCCAGGTCGTCGGTGTGGCGCTCGATGGTGTCGCGTAGCTCATGGCCCTGCTCGGTCGCGAGGCCGTCGGCGTCGACCAGGCCGCGGGAGGCGAGCCTGTCACGGGCGGCGAGCCACTCCTGCTCGGTCCAGCCACGGCCGGCGAAGGTCTCCACCGGGGCGGCGCCGACCGCCGCGAAGGACACCAGCGCCTCGCACGGGTCGAGTCCCGCGGTGAGCAGGGCGGCCACGTGCCCGTCGCCTCTGTGTTCGCGCAGGATGCCGATGGCCTGCCACAGCACCAGGTGCGGTTCGTCCGGCCACGGCAGGTCCGCGTTGGCGGCGGCGAGCGGGCGGCCGGCGGTCACGGCGCCCTCCGCCGCCTGCCTGGCCAGCCGGGCGGCCTGGGTGAGCCCGGGATCGCCGATCTGGTCACCGAGCAGGGCACGGTACATCCGGTCCACGGCCTGGTTCCGGGCCGCGAGTACCTGGTCGGCGGAGGCCACGGACCACGCCGCCGGCACATGCTCGTTCACCATGCGGGGGCTGAAGCTGTAGAAGGTGGAGGTCACGAGCCGTGCGCCGGCCTCTCCGAGAGGCGCGGCACACCAGGGGAAGTAGCTCGGCCAGCGGGTGCTCACCGGATAGCCGAGAGCGGCGGCCTGCTCGAAAACCTGCGGGGCATACCAGAACAGGGCATGCACCGGCTCCAGGTGATGCCACACCTGCCGTGCGAAACCTGGGTTCCCCGCCATTGCCGTACACCTCTCGTAGGAAACGCTCAAGGATCCGCCTGTCCGGCGGCGGTGTGGTCCACGGATGCGGTCGCCCGCCGTCGCGAGCGCCGCGTTGACGTACCTGTCTCCTCTCGGGGAGGCGGACGTTCACGGCGACGTGGCTCATATTAGATAACTCTACTATCCAATGTCTAGCCGGCCGCCGGTGGCCGGGCGGTCCCCCAACGCGGTGTCGAGGTCCGCCACGGGGACTACGACGATCCCGCGTCTCGGGACGGCGCGCTCGCCGGGGTGGAGGTGCTGCTTCTGGTGTCAGGCCCGGATCTCACCCCTGGAGTCCGCGTCGCGGTGCTTCACCTGGGGGAGTGCGTGCCACTGGTGAGGTCATGTGACGGTGTGCTTGACCGTGGGGCGGGGTGGCGCTACGGATGGCGTTCATGCGTATCGAGCAGAGACTGGACGAGCTTGGGCTGGTGTTGCCGGAGCCGATGCGGTTGCCGCCGGGGATGGAGTTGCCGTTTCCCTGGGTGCGGGTCCATGGTGGGCGCGCGTTCGTGTCAGGGCATGGGCCGCTCGCGCGGGACGGCTCCCTGGCCCGGCCCCTGGGCAAGGTAGGCGATCAGCTCACCCGCGAGCAGGGGTACGAGGCCGCGCGGCTGACCGCCCTGGCAATCCTTTCCAGCCTCAAGCGGGAACTGGGCGACCTGGACCGGGTGACCGGCTGGCTCAGGGTCTACGGCATGGTCAACACCGCGCCGGGTTTCACCGACACGCCGGCGGTGATCAACGGGTTCTCCGACCTCATCCTCCGGCTCTGGGGCCAGGACGCGGGAAGGCACGCTCGCTCCGCCGTAGGGCTGGCCGAACTCCCCTTGTCGATCCCCGTCGAGATCGAGGCCGAAGTGGCCATCGACTGACCAACGGCTCTCACGCGACGAACGCGACCGCGGTCCCCGGCCAGGAGCAAGCCGGGGACCGCGGTCAGCCTTTGCGGGGTTCGCCGTGGTAGGTGCCGAACGACCACAGGTTGCCCTCTGGGTCGCGGACGGCGAAGTCGCGGGATCCGTAGTCGGTCTCGCGTAGTCCGTACACGACCGTCGCCCCGGCCGCCGTGGCGCGGGCCAGCAGCGTGTCGGGGTCGTCGGTGACGACGTACGCGCCGAAGGTGCCGGGAGGCAGCGACCAGGGGTTGTCCTCGCCGGGGTCGCGTTCGGAGCCGAGCATGATGCCCCCGCCGGGCGGCCAGTCGAGCTGGGCATGGTCAACACGGTCGCCCTCGCCGTGCACGACGGTCTCCTCGAAGCCGAAGGCCTCGACGAGGAAGGCGATGAGGGCGCGAGCGTCACGTGCGCGCAGTGTGGGCCAGACCTGGGGTTGTGGTGTCTGCGTCATACCGTCGAGTGTGCCGCCGCGACCGGGGGCGCGGCTTGGATGTATCGGAACTCTTCGGCCAGCCACCGCGTGGGCGAGCAGCCCGCGAGGTCGCGGAACTCGCGGGCAAGGTGGGCCTGATCGTAGTATCCGGACTCGGCCGCCAGATCGGCCAGCACAGGCGGGGCGGCGGCTCGCTGCTGCAGTGTCTGGCGTGTCCGGTCGAACCTGACGACCCGAGCGGCGGCCTTGGGAGTGAGCCCGATCTCGGCGTTGAACCGCGCTGACAGGTGGCGGCTGCTCCAGCCGACATGACGGGCGAGGTCGGCGACCGGTGCCCTTCCCCCGGTGGCCAGCAGTACCCGCCAAGCTCGCGCGAGCTCGGCCGGCACGACGCTTTCGAGATTCGCGCGGCGCAGGAGCAGCTCATCCAGGATCATGAACCGCTCGGCCCAGCTCGCGACGGCGTTCAGGCGGTCGTGCAGCTCATGGGCGGTCCGGCCAAGGACGTCGGCCCCGTCCACAACGAGGTTCCGCAGTTCGCCCGCGGGCACCCCGAGCAGGGCACGTGCGCCGAGGGGGCTCAGCGCCAGCTGGACACCGGCCTGACTACCCTTGTTCGTGATCAGGGCGGGCGAGGTGTGCAGGCCGCCGACCAGCGTGTCGTATCGCCCCGGCGACTGCCGCGGGTCGGGGTGCGCGGCGATGGTGAGCGGGTCGTCGAGGGTCACGATGATCGTGAGGTACGGCGACGGGAGCCCTCGATGACGGCCGGGGGGCGCGTCCCGCTCGTGGTACCCGTGGTAGTGGGAGATCAACGGACGCAGCCCGGGAGCGGGCACCCCAAGCACCATCTCCACGACAGCCTCCTTCCGCCTCTATCCCCAGATTTCAACCTACGACTCGCTCCATCGGCCTGTACCTCTGAAGACGACTCGTCCAAAGGCGGATCACGCTGGGGTTCGAACCGGCCCGCTTCACGCCGTGGGCATCGTTCGTTCCTAACTCTTGTGCCGCCATGGCCTACGCGCCATGGCGGTCCGGTCACCCCGCTCGGTTCACCATGACGCCTTGCTCGCGCTTCTGGCGCGTCTCCGCCATGGTGTCCAGCAGCTCGGCCACGGTGCGCCGGGGAGCGCCCTCATCGCCGGTCTCGTGGGCCGCGGTCGCGAGCAGGTCGGGGTCGAGGCGGAGAAAGTCCGCGAGGGCTCGCTGGGACGCGCTCGGCGAGCCCAGTCCCGCCGGGACCGGCGGCTCCAGCTCGTCCTCGAAGTCGTCCTCGAAGGCGTCCTCGTCACGGTCCCAGGTGCCGATGGCGGCCAGCCAGGCCAGGTAGAGAGGGCGCAGATCCCCCGAGGCCAGCTCGGCGCGAACGCCGGCGATGACGGCCAGGTCCTCGTCGCCGCCCTCGTCCCAGTCGCCCTCGTCGTCGTCGTTGCACAGGTCGAGGATCAGGTGCCGACCCGCGACGAAGGCCTCGACCTGCTCTTCGAGCCGGAACGGCCGCACCGCTCCCAGCGGGAGGACCTCTTGGGGCAGCCGCAGCATGACGCGGCGGGTGCCCCAGCCGGTGACGCACAGGTGGGCGTCGAAGTACAGCTCCATCATCCGGAGCGGGTCGCCCGGAAAGTCGCCGTCATCGAACTCGTCGGTGAACCCGCTGGAGGTGACCTCGGCGCCGCCGGCCAGGGCGCCGACCTCCGCCTGCTGAGCGGGGGTCAGCGGATGGTCCACCGCGAGGAACTCGTGGTACTGGTACTCGCTCATGGATCAGCGGCCCCCGTGCGGGTAGGCGTGGACGGACGTGGCGTCTTCAGAGCGGGCTCGTCATCGGGACACCCGGTGTGACCAGAGCGTCCGGTCGGGACCGATTCGTCCTGCCACGGTCGCTGAGGATAGCGGAGGCGGCGACCTCCCTCATCGTCAACGGAGTGATCAACGGAAAGTCTCTACGCCATGGCACCCGGCTTCACGGTGATCCCGCCGCCAGAGGCGGGTGCGTCCGCGTCGTCGCCGTGGCCGTGACGAGGTTCATCTTGCTCAGCAGGTGGTACAGGAGGATGAGCTGCACGAGCCGCAGGGGCTGGTCGTGGGTGCCGTCGAGCAGGCCGAGGCAGTCGGGGAGGGGGTCGGCGGAGCGGAGGTCCTCCCAGATGGCCCCCGCCACCGCGTCGCCGTCCACGGCGCTGATGGCGCGGTCGATATGGAGGGCGTCGACCGGGATGCCGTCCGGGTCACGGGTCAGCGAGAGGCTCACGCCGCCGGCGCCGGTCGCGGCGAGGATCCCCACGAGGTTCGGGTGCCTGATCGTCGGCCGGAGCAGCACCGACGCCCCGAGCCGGCCGAACGCGACGACGATGTCCGCGTTCCTGCGCTGCGGCCTGATGAACCTCTCCGCCTCCGGCTCCCTGCGTTCCAGCTCGGCCACCACCTGATCGTGGGTGTAGCCGCGCCTGGTCGTGTCACGCATGATCTTCCATTGGCGGCGGACCTCCTCGGGCGGGGCGAGGAACACGGTCACGTCGAAGCAGGCGCGCAGCAGCCGGGTGTGCAGGGGCAGCAGCCCTTCCACGATGACCAGGGGGTGGGGCTCGATCAGCTCGGGCCGGGTCAGCTCGCCGTTGCGGTGGTCGTAGACGGGCTTGAGTATGGGCCGGCCGAACGCCAGCAGCTGCAGGTGCTGCTCCATGATCGAGATGTGGTTGCACGACGGGTGGAGCGGGGTGAACGGCAGCGACCGCCGCTCCATCCGGTCGTATCGGTGGTAGTCGTCGACGCAGAGGGAGATGCTGCGTTCGCCGCCGAGAGCGGCTACCAGTCCACGGGTGAGCGTGGTCTTCCCGGCGGCGCTGTCACCGGCGATGGCGATCATGGTGGGCCGCATGGCCTCGTCCGCGCGCCTGATCCGCATCAGCTTGTCGGGCATTACCCGACGGTAACTACGTGGTTGGAAGCCGTCTTCCCCGTGCCGGGGGAAAGAAGTCCGTGATTCGTCCGCCGGGCAAGCGGGTTCCCGATTCATTCGCTCCGTAATTCGGTGAATTCTCCGCGTGACAGCAAGTATCGAACGAACAGCGCGGCGGTGGCGGGCACCCCGTCGGGGTGGGCGACCAGGTGCCAGTCCCTGCGCAGGGGCGTCCCCGGCGTCTCCTGTACGGCCAGCGTCCCCGACCCCAGGTCACGGGCGACGGCGTCACGGGACATCAGGCTCACGCCGAGCCCGGCGATGACCGCCTCCCGTATGGCCGCGTTGGAGCCGATGGTGAGGGTCGGGGGTGAGATGTTCAGCGCGTCGAGCAGGACGTCCGTGGTCGCACGGGTGCCCGATCCGGGCTCGCGCAGCAGCCAGGTCTGCCCGCGCAGCCACCGCTTCCGCGTCTCCCACGGCTCTCCCGGAGCCGCGCCGCCCTCGGGGGTCACCACGACAAGCTCGTTGCGCCGGACCGCCAGCACGGACCGGCCCTTGGGGGGACGGCCGCCGACGAGCAGGTCGGCCTCGCGGTGGTCGAGGAGTTCGTGCACCTGCCGCCGGTTGCCGATGCGCAGGTCGATACGGGCGCGCGGGTGGGCCTGCCGGAAGCCGTGCAGGAAGCGGGGGAGCAGTTGCTCCCCCGCGGGGGTCACGGCCGCGATCCGCAGGTCGCCGCCCTCGGGGTCGGCCTCGCCGGCGGCGGCCACGTGGCCCGACTGCAGAAGCCCAAGAGCATGCCGTACATAACGGGCATACGTCTCGCCCGGCTCCGTCAGCTCCAGCCCGCGCCCGGCGGGCCGTACGAGCCGGAGCCCCAGCGACCGCTGCAGCGCCACCAATGACGCCGACACCGCCGACTCCGTCACGACCAGCCGCTTCGCCGCGTCCTTCACCGAGCCCGTCTCCACGACGGCGAGGAACGTACGCAGCTGAGTCAAGGTCATGCTTGATAGTCCTCCGCCGATCGTCAATGGACAACTGCACGGTCAGCGATGACGGTTGACGGCATGGACCGATTGAGTTCGGGGGTCATCCCCTACGCGAAGCTCGGCTACTACGACCCGGACTACGTGCCGAAGGACACCGACGTGCTGTGCGCGTTCCGCATCACCCCGCAGCCCGGAGTGGCGCCGGAGGAGGCGGCGGCGGCAGTCGCGGGCGAGTCGTCCACGGCGACGTGGACGGTGGTGTGGACCGACCGCCTGACGGCGTACGACCACTACCAGGCGAAGGCCTACCGGGTCGACGAGGTGCGCCCCGGCGAGTACATCGCCTACATCGCCTACGACATCGACCTGTTCGAGGAGGGGTCCATCCCCAACCTGACGTCCTCGATCATCGGCAACGTCTTCGGGTTCAAGGCCGTGCGGGCGCTGCGGCTGGAGGACATGCGCATCCCGCTCGCGTACGTCAAGACGTTCCAGGGGCCGCCGCACGGCATCGTGATGGAGCGGGAGATGCTCGGCAAGTACGGCAGGCCGCTGCTCGGCGCCACGATCAAGCCCAAGCTGGGACTGTCGGCGCGCAACTACGGGCGGGTCGTGTTCGACGCGCTCAGAGGCGGGCTCGACTTCACCAAGGACGACGAGAACATCAACTCCCAGCCGTTCATGCGCTGGCGCGACCGGTTCCAGTTCGTCACCGAGGCGGTCAACCGGGCCATGGAACGCACCGGTGAGGTCAAGGGCCACTACCTGAACTGCACCGCCGCCACCATGGAGCAGATGTACGAGCGAGCAGGCTTCGCCAAGGAGCTCGGCAGCCCGATCATCATGATCGACCTCACGGTCGGCTTCACCGCGATGGGGTCGATGGCCAGGTGGGCCAGGGACAACGGCGTGCTGCTGCACCTGCACCGCGCCGGGCACTCCACCTACACGCGGCAGAAGAACCACGGCGTCAGCTTCCGCGTCGTCGCCAAGTGGTCGCGGCTGCTCGGCGTCGACCACATCCACGCCGGGACCATCGTCGGCAAGCTCGAAGGCGACGCCGCGACGACCAAGGGCTACTACGCGACCTGCCGCGACTCCTTCACCCCCGTCTCCACCGGGTACGGCATCTACTTCGACCAGGACTGGGGCTCCATGCCCGGGGTCATGCCGGTCGCTTCCGGGGGCATCCACGCCGCGCAGATGCACGACCTGGTCCACCACCTGGGCGAGGACGTCGTCCTGCAGTTCGGCGGCGGCACCATCGGCCACCCGATGGGGGTCGCGGCCGGCGCCACCGGCAACCGGGTGGCGCTGGAGGCGGTCGTCAAGGCCCGCAACGAGGGCCGTGACCTCGCCACCGAGGGACCGGCCATCCTCAAGGAGGCGGCCAGGCAGTCGCCCGAGCTCGCCGCCGCGCTGTCCACCTGGGGAGACGTCGAGTTCGCCTACGAGTCCACCGACCGGCCTGACGGAGTGACGGCATGAGAGTGACCCAAGGAACCTTCTCCTACCTTCCCGACCTGTCCGACGAGGAGATCGTCGCCCAGATCGGCTACGCCATCGGGCAGGGCTGGGCGGTCGCGGTCGAGCACACCACCGACCCCCACCCGCGCAACGTCTACTGGGACATGTGGGCGCTGCCGCTGTTCGACCTCGCCGACCCCATGCCCGCGTTGCACCACGTCGTCTCCTGCCGTGCCGCCCATCCGTCCGGCTACGTGCGCGTGACCGCGTACGACGCCTCGCTGGGGCGTCAGACGACGGCGTTCTCCTTCATCGTCCAGCGCCCGGCGGTCGAGCCGTCCTTCACCCTCGACCGCACCGACGCCGGCCGTTTCACCCTGCGCTCGACGACCGGCTGACCGCTTCACCGGGGTCGTTCCACTCCCGGTCGTAGGCGTCCCAGTCGGAGTCGGTGGCGGCGAAGTCGGCGTACAAGGCGACGCCGAAGCGGGCCCGGGTGCCGCCGCCGAGGCCGAGCCGGACACCCTGGACGGCGGCGGCCACGGTCTCGGCGGAGGCGTGGTGGGTCCAGTTGTCGTCGTGGTAGGCGGGCAGTCCCATGAGCAGGTGGGTGCCGGGCGGGACTGCCGCCAGTGCCAGCTCGGTCTGCCGCCGGACATAGCCGCTGTAGAGGGCCTGGGTCGGCTGCGCGGTGTCGTAGCTCATCACCGCCACCTGGTCGACGCGGCGGGCCACCTCGGTCAGGTAGCCGGGCGTCCACCACTTGGCGTGCCCGAGCAGCAGGCCGCCGACCATGCTGACGCCGGGCAGCGGCTCGATGTGGTGGACCGACATCGACAGCAGGGCCCGGCCGCGGGGCAGGGCCGCACGGGTGCGGTCGAGCAGGTCGAGAAGCCCGGGGTCGCCGTCGGACACCGGCTCGAAGTTGTAGTGGATCCCGTCGAACCCCACGGCCAGCGCCTGCCCCGCCGACCGCACGACGGCGGCCCGTACGGCAGGCGACGACAGGTCGAGTTGGCCCTGGTCCACGCGCTGACCGAGCCACGCGTGCACGCGCAGGCCGGGCATGATGTCGTGGAGCGCGGTGATGGCCCAGGCGGCGCGGGGGTATAGGGCGGCGGGCAGGGTGCCGTCGTAGTTCAGCGGCCCCGTGTGGAGGTAGAGGTCGCGGATCCCGCTGCCCCGCAGCCGGATGGCCAGCGCCACCAGCTCGCGGTCTCCGTTGCGCCCGTCCACCCAGGCGTGTCCGAGCCACGCGGCGTCCTGGCCACGGGTGTGCGAGAGCGGCTTCGGAGCGCCGAGGCTGAGCAGGAAGAACGAGGCCCCGCCCGCTGTGAGGACCAGCAGAGGGATGGCCGCCAGGAGCACGAGCGTGACCCAGAGGCGAGGTGACCTTCTCTGCGGTGGCCCGTCCCGCTCGTCTCCTGCCGGGTCACCCTTGCCGCTCGCGACGTCCTCTGAGCCGCCCGCGGACGTGGTCACGAGCGACCGGTCGCTACAACGATCGTGGTAGTCAGCGTCCCGATCCCCCCGGCGTGGCGACGTTGGTGCGCCGAAAGGATATCCGCCCGGGGGCGGCCCGGGGGGCCGGTGAGGGGGTACTTGACCCATAGTTGGCCGGATGCTCCGGGGCGCCGCAGGCCGGCGCTCACGTCTTCCAGGGATCCGGTTACCGGGGGAGCAGGTCCAGCACGTGGAGCAGGGCGTCGGCGTGCTGCTCCAGCGTGTCGGCGCCGGGCGCCTCGTCGTACCGGGTGACGAGCATGCCGGTCTCGTCGATCTGCCACAGGGGGATGAGGCCGGCCAGCATCTCGTCCCTGATGTCCTGCGTGAGCAGGTGGATCGGCGCGCCCTCCTTGGGGTGGACGAGGAAGGCGCGGTCGAACGAGGCGTCCCCGGTGCCCTCGCCGCGTACCGGGATGAACAGGCCCCCGACCTTGGTCCGCCTTTCGAGGGAGATCGGCTCGGGGTGGCCGCCCGCCCGGACGAAACAGCGGGTGAGATCGTGAGTCGTGGTGCGGGTGTCGGTCTCCGACCGTCCGGCCGAGGAGTTGTAGGCGCTGGAGTCCTTCCGCTCCGTCCAGCGGTGCCAGCTGATCCAGATGTTCTCGCCGTCGCGTCGCGTGGTGAGCAGGAGCTGTGACCTGTCGGAATCCTTGGCGGCCGCGACCGAGGCCGGCAGCGCGTCCGCCGGGCCGGGCTCGTACCAGCCGTTCTCGGTGGCGCGGGTCAGGAACTCCTGCCGCCGGGAGCGTTCCCGCGTCCTGGACAGCATGGAGAACAGGAGCGCGACGCCGACGACCAGGGCGAACAGGGCGATGGACCCCAGCGGGCTCCCGTCACCCCCGCCGAAGCTCGGGGCCGCGGCCCATGAGGCGGTCATGGGCGCTTCTCACCGGCGAGGCACATGAGCGCTTCCCTCCCCAGGGGTAGGGCTCGGCAACGCGACATTCTGCCGCGCGGTTCCCAGTTTCGGCGGTGACCGCCGGGCTTGTCATCAATACGGTGGATCTGCCGCGGCCGGCGGGGTCGATGCCCCATGACGGCCTGACTACTGGCAGGCTCATCGTATGCGGATCGACCTGCACACCCACTCCACCGCCAGCGACGGCACCGACGCTCCGGACGCGTTGATGAGGGAGGCCGCCGAGGCCGGGCTGGACGTGGTGGCGCTGACCGATCACGACACGACCGCCGGGTGGCAGGCCGCCGCGAAGGCGCTGCCGCCGGGGCTGACGCTGGTGTGCGGGGCCGAGCTGTCGGGCCGGTGGTACGGAAGCGGGCCGTCGGTCGGGCTGCACCTGCTGGCCTACCTGTTCGACCCCGCGTACGAGCCGCTGGTGGCGGAGCTGGCCATGGTGCGCCGGTCGCGCGAGATCCGGGCCGAGAAGATCATCGCGCTGCTGAACGCGGACGGCATCGACATCACCGTTCCCGAGGTGAGCGGATACGCGGCGGGCGGCACGGCGGGACGTCCGCACATCGCCCGGGCCCTGATCAAGCGTGGTCTGGTCAAGACGGTCGACGAGGCGTTCGCCCCGGAATGGCTCGGACGCCGTTACCGGCTGCCGAAGACCGACATGGACGTGCTGACCGCGATCCGGCTGGTCGGCGAGGCCGGGGGAGTCTCGGTGCTGGCACATCCGAGGGCGGGAAGCCGCGGGCACATCGTGCCCGACCCGCTGATCGCCGATCTCACGGCGGCGGGGCTGTGGGGAGTGGAGGCCGACCATATGGACCACACGCCCGAGGACGCCCGGCACGTGCGCACGCTGGCCCGTGACCTCGGCCTTCGGATCACCGGCTCCAGCGACTACCACGGTGAGAACAAGACCGTCCGGCTCGGCGCCTTCACGACCGGCCCGCTCGTCTACGAGGAGCTTCTCTCCGCGACGACCGGCACCGCGCCCGTGCGGGGGTAGCCCACGCACGGGTCGGGTGCGCGTGGCGACGGCCCGGGGCTAGAGGGGTTCGCCGGGGATGGCCGCGTACTCCCGTCGCAGGGTGGCCAGGATCGGCTCGTCGACGGAGAGCCCGACCCCGTCGATGGACCGCACGGGCCGGGTCCCGGCGGCGGCGTTGGCGATGAAGGCGGAGGTCATCGTGGCCACGTCGTCGGCATCGATGTCAGAGGCGCCGACGGCGATGCCGGTGCGGTGCATGACGTCGTTCAGCAGGCGCATGGTCACGCCGTTGAGGCGGTTCGACTCCGGCCACAGGACGCGGCCGGCGCGGACGAAGCCGATGTTCCAGGTCGGGCCCTCGGTCACGCGCGACCGGCCGTCGACGAACAGCACGTCATCGTGGCCGCTCAGCTGGGCGAAACGCCGGTGCATGATGGGGCCGAACAGCCCCGAATGCTTCACCTCGGGCAGGTCGCGCTCGTAATGGACCACGCCGAGCGTGAGCGGCGGCAGATCGGCCGGGGCCGGTCGCGTGGTGACCAGGATCTCCGGACGCGCCTTGCCCCCCGGGCGGGCCATGTCGAGCTCCGGGTCGAACACGGTCACCCGCACGATCGTCGGCGACGGGCTCGCGGCCGCGGCGCGGCGCACCAGGTGGCGGACCCGGTCGAGGTCGAGGTCGACGCCGTGCAGGACCCGGCAGTCGCCGAGGAGCCGATCAAGATGGAGGGACAGGCCCCGGACGCGCAGGTCCTCTACCCGCATGGACGTGAAGTGGCCGTAGCCGTAGAGCGCGAGCGCGCCGAGCTCGGCGGGGGTGACGGGACGTCCGTTGAGCTCCATCATGCGGCCATCCTGGCAGCTCCACGGCCGCACCTTGGCACGCGAACCTGCTTGTTCGCCCCCAGCGTGAACGCGGCGCCGTCAGTATCCGGCGATGGGATCGATCACCCCGTCCAGGGGAAGGCCGGCGCCCAGCCGGCGGACGTTGTGCTCCACCCGCTCGCACAGCTTGCGCATGACGTAGTCGGCCGAATCGGCGCAGTGTGAGGTGATGAGGGCGCGCGGGTCGTGCCACAGCGGGTGGCCCTCGGGCAGCGGCTCGGGGTCGGTCACGTCCAGGCCCGCGGCGGAGATCGTTCCGGCGTCGAGCGCCTTGACCAGCGCTTCGGTGTCAATGTGCGCACCGCGCGCGACGTTCACGACGACGGCGTGGGCGGGAAGCAGCGCCAGCTCGGCCGCGCCGATGATACGCGTCGTCTCGGGGGTCAGCGCCAGGGCCAGCACCAGGACGTCGGTGCCGGGGAGGGTGGCGGCCAGGGCGGACGGCGGCAGCGTCTCGGCGGCCCCCTCCACCTTGTCCGCCCGGCGCCGGATGACCCGGACATGGCAGTCGAAGGGCCGCAGCAGCCGGACCAGCTTCTCCGCGATGCCGCCACCGCCCAGGATCGTGACGCTGAGCCCTTCCAGGGATCGGGGCTCCATCCGGAACCAGCCGGGCGTCCGCGCCTGGCGCGCGATGTTGCGCAGGCAGGTGAGGATCAGCATGAGGGCGTGCTCGCTGACCTGCCCGGCGAAGGACCCCTTCGCACAGGTGAAGACGGCGGGGTGCCGGAAGACCCCGGAGGCCGTGAACTTCTCGACCCCCGCCCACGGGAACTGCACCCACCGCAGGCCAGGATGGTCGTCGAGGGTCCGCTGGAGCAGCTCCGGCTCGCCGGGAATGAGCCATACGAGCCCGTTCGCCTCGGCCGGTGGGACGACGGCGCCGCCGCCGCGGGACACCGCCTCCTCGATGGCGGAGCGGAGGCGATCGAGGCGGACGTCGGGGGTACGCTCTGCGGCCGTTCCCGGCTCGGCGCCGGGGGCTATGGCGATACGGGCTTCCACGGCGCTCATTCTGCCGTGCCGCTCACACCGGGCCGGCGCCGCGCCTCTCACACCGGGCCGGCGCCGTGCCCTTCGTACCGGACCGGCGCCGTGCCCTTCGTACCGGACCGCGGTGGGCGCCGGGGCCGGCCGTCCGGTGGGCGCTTTTCTTCCCCACGCATGATCGGAGAAAGGTCTACACCAATTGCCGGTCACTCAATCACCGGTTAATCGCCAAGGATTGGTATATACCACGGCAGCCCCCCGGAGTTTCGCCGGAGTTCACTTCCCGTATCGAATGGATTAGACCGCTATATTGGGTTCTACCAGGGAAAACAGCATGCTGCGCCGAGTGTGACGTTTCCCCGGGTAAATCGTAGGTAGAGTCCCTCGGAACGAGGCGGAATCATACGCCATTGAAGTCGTTGAAGGAGCTCCAGTGCCCAAGTACGTATACGACTTCACCGAGGGCAACAAGGATCTCAAAGATCTCCTCGGTGGTAAGGGTGCCAATCTCGCGGAGATGACGAACCTGGGCCTTCCCGTGCCTCCGGGGTTCACCATCACGGCCGAAGCCTGCCGGCGCTACCTGGAGGACGGGGGCGTACCCGAAGGGCTCTCGGACGAAGTGGAAACCCACCTCGTGGCACTGGAGAAGGGGATGGGGAAGCGCCTCGGCGCCGCCGACGATCCCCTGCTGGTCAGCGTGCGCTCCGGCGCGAAGTACTCCATGCCCGGGATGATGGAGACCGTCCTCAACATCGGCCTCAACGACGAGTCCGTCCAGGGCCTGGCCAAGCAGGCGGGCGAGGAGCGCTTCGCCTGGGACTCCTACCGCAGGCTCATCCAGATGTTCGGCAAGACCGTGCTCGGCATCGACGGCGAGCTGTTCGAGGGCGCCATCGACGACGCCAAACGGCACAAGGGCGTCGACAGCGACCTGGACCTCGACGCGGCCGACTTCCAGCGCCTCGTGGAGACCTACAAGGGCATCGTCAGGGAGCAGACCGGCAGCGACTTCCCCTCCGACCCCCGCGAGCAGATGCGGCTCGCCGTGGAGGCGGTCTTCGAGTCGTGGAACGCCCCGCGCGCGATCATCTACCGCCGCCAGGAGCGCATCCCCACCGACCTCGGCACGGCGGTCAACATCGTCGCGATGGTCTTCGGCAACCTCGGCATGGAGTCGGGCACCGGCGTCGCCTTCACCCGGGACCCCGGCTCGGGCCAGCAGGGCGTGTACGGCGACTACCTGCAGAACGCCCAGGGCGAGGACGTGGTCGCGGGCATCCGCAACACGGTGCCGCTGCAGGAGCTGGAGCAGATCGACCCGGCGTCCTACCGCCAACTCCTCGACATCATGAAGACCCTGGAGAACCACTACCGCGACCTGTGCGACATCGAGTTCACGATCGAGCGCGGCAAGCTGTGGATGCTCCAGACCCGCGTGGGCAAGCGCACGGCGGCGGCGGCCTTCCGCATCGCCGTCCAGCTCGTGGACCAGGGCCTCATCGACCTCGATGAGGCCGTCTCCCGGGTGACCGGCGACCAGCTCGCCCAGCTCATGTTCCCCCGGTTCGACCTGAGCGCCGACCGGCGGCGGATCGCCAAGGGCATGAACGCCTCACCGGGCGCCGCCGTGGGCAAGGCCGTGTTCTCCTCCGAGTACGCCAAGGAGATGGCCGGCCGCGGCGAGGACGTCATCCTGGTCCGCCGCGAGACGACACCGGACGACCTCGTCGGAATGATCGCCGCGCAGGGCGTGCTGACCAGCAGGGGCGGCAAGACCTCGCACGCCGCGGTGGTGGCGCGCGGCATGGGCAAGACATGCGTGTGCGGCGCCGAGGAGCTCGAGGTGGACGCCCAGGAGAGGTGCTTCACCGCTCCGGACGGCGTGGTCGTCAACGAGGGCGACGTCATCTCGATCGACGGCACCACCGGCGAGGTGTACCTCGGAGAGGTGCCGGTCATGGCCTCGCCCGTGGTCGAGTACTTCGAGGGCACCGGCGACCGCGGGGACGAGCTTGTCGAGGCGGTGCACCGGATCATGAACCACGCGGACGAGCGCCGCCGGATGGAGGTGCGGGCCAACGCCGACAACCCCGACGACGCGGCCCGGGCCAGGAGGTTCGGCGCGCGGGGGATCGGCCTCTGCCGTACGGAGCACATGTTCCTGGGCGACCGGCGCCGGCTCGTCGAGGACCTGATCCTGGCGTCGTCGAAGGACGAGCGCCGCGCGGCGCTGGACGCGCTGGAGCCCCTGCAGAAGTCCGACTTCGCCGGCATCCTGGCGGCGATGGACGGGCTGCCGGTGACGATCCGCCTGATCGACCCGCCGCTGCACGAATTCCTCCCCGACCTCACCGCGCTCTCTGTGAAGATCGCGCTGGCCGGCGACACCGCCTCGTCCAGGGACCGCGGGCTCCTGGAGGCCGTCAAGCGGCTGCACGAGCAGAACCCGATGCTGGGCCTGCGCGGCGTACGGCTCGGGCTGGTGATCCCGGGCCTGTTCGCCATGCAGGTGCGGGCCATCGCCGAGGCGGTCGCCGAACGGCGCGCGGCCGGGGGAGACCCCCGGGCCGAGATCATGATCCCGCTCGTCAGCGCGGTGCAGGAGCTGGAAGGTGTACGCGACGAGGCCGAGCGCATCCTGGCGGAGGTGGGGGTCGAGGCGCTGATCGGCACCATGATCGAGGTGCCCCGCGCGGCCCTCACCGCCGGGCAGATCGCCGAGGCCGCCGATTTCTTCTCCTTCGGCACCAACGACCTCACCCAGATGACCTGGGGCTTCTCCCGTGACGACGTCGAGGCGGCGTTCTTCTCCCGCTATCTCGACCTGGGGATCTTCGGGGTGTCCCCGTTCGAGACCCTCGACCGGAGCGGGGTGGGGCGGCTGATGACCATCGCCGTCGAGGAGGGCCGCGCGACCCGTCCCGGCATCAAGCTGGGCATCTGCGGCGAGCACGGCGGTGACCCGGAGTCGGTGCACTTCTGCCACGAGATCGGCCTGGACTACGTCTCCTGCTCGCCGTTCCGCGTCCCGGTCGCCCGCCTGGAGGCGGGCCGCGCGGCGCTGGTATCCGCGGAGCCGGAGAGCCGCTGACCCCGCTGTGGGCCGGCCGGTCTCCGTGGGACGACGACGACGTCGCCCTCCGGAGGCCGGCCCGGGAGAAGGGGGTCCGCCTGTCCCGCGTAGGGGATCGTAGGGGCCGCTTGACCTGCGAAGAGACCAGAGGCTCGTCTGACATTGGGAGTTTCCCGCATGTTTGTCATGGGTGGGCCTTGGCGGGGGTAGCATCCCGCTACCGATGAGAGGCTATGAAGAGTTCGATCAGGCCAGGTGGGTGCCGGAACTTCCCGGCAACCCTCAGCGCAGCGCGTTCGAGCGCGACCGGGCGCGGGTGCTGCACAGCGCGGCCCTGCGGCGGCTGGCGGCCAAGACCCAGGTGGTCGGGCCGGGGGACATCCCCGACCACGGCCGCCACATCCCCCGCACCCGGCTGACCCATTCCCTCGAGTGCGCCCAGATCGGCAGGGAGATGGGCCAGGCGCTCGGCTGCGACCCCGATCTGGTGGAGACGGCCTGCCTGTCCCACGACCTGGGCCATCCACCCTTCGGGCACAACGGCGAGACGGCGCTCAACGAGCTGGCGGCCCGGTGCGGGGGCTTCGAGGGCAACGCGCAGAGCCTCCGGCTGCTGACCCGCCTGGAGGCCAAGGTCCTCACCGACGACGGCCGCAGCGCCGGCCTCAACCTCACCCGCGCGACGCTCGACTCGGCGCTGAAGTATCCCTGGACCTCGGCCGACGGGGCCAAGTTCGGCGTCTACCCCGACGACATGCCCGTCTTCGAATGGATCAGGGACGGGGTGCCGGCCGGCCGGGTCAGCTTCGAGGCCCAGGTCATGGACTGGTCCGACGACGTGGCGTACTCCGTGCACGACCTGGAGGACGCCCTGCACTCCGGGCACGTCACGCTCGAGCTGCTGCGCGACCCGGAGGAGCGGCGCGATGTGTGCGAGCGCACCCTCAAGTCGTACGCCGCCGACACCTGCATCTCCGAGCTGGAGGAGACCCTCACCCGCCTGATCGCCGAGCCGCTCTGGCCGTCGCGCTTCGAGGGCACCATGGCCGACCTGGTGGCACTCAAGTCGTTCACCAGCGCGCTGATCGGGCGCTTCTGCCTGTCCGCTCAGGCGGCCACCCTGGAGGCGTACGGCCCAGGGTTCACCCGCCACGCCGCCGACCTGCTCGTGCCAAGGGTGAGCCGCCTCGAGTGCGCGCTGCTCAAGGGGGTCACGGCGCACTACGTGATGTCCAGGGACGACCACCACGCCAACCAGGCGCGGCAGCGCGAGCTGATCGCGGAGCTGGCCTCGATGATCATGCTGGGCGCCCCGGGAACGCTGGAGCCGGCCCTGCGGGCCGCCTTCACCGAGGCGAGCGACGACGCGGCCCGGTTGCGCGTGGTCATCGACCAGATCGCCTCGCTCACCGACGTCTCCGCCGTCGCCCTGCACCGCGGGCTCGGCGCCCGCACCCGCTAGCCGGTGTCGACTTCCGGCTCGCCGGACTGGGACGGTATGGGGCGCTGGGGCTTCTTCACGGGCTTCGACTTGCACAGCGTGCGGCAGCGCGGTGTCGCGCCGACGCCGGCCCGGACGGCGGCCACCTGCTGTGCGGGGGAGAGCGTGGGGTTGCCGTGCAGCCACGCGTCCAGGTAGCTCCAGGGGTCGACCATGCCGCGGCGTACCCACCAGTACCTGGACGAGGTGGGCCAGGAGACGGCGAAGTACAGGTTGGAGCCCGCGCCCTTGGCGTTGCCCGAATCGCCGATGCGCCCGAGCACCTGGCCCGCGCTCACCGGGACCCCGGCCCGGATGCCCGGCGCGACCGCGTCGAGATGGCCGCCGAAGTAGCGCACGCCGTCCGCGCCGACGATGGACACGAACCGGCCCTCGCGGTCGGCGCCGTGGTCGGTGGAGGACTTCCAGCGGTTCCTCGCGTTCACCTCGTGGACGACGCCGCTGACAGGGGCCACGAAGGGACAGCCCTTCCCGGCCCAGATCGTGGTCTTCGGAAGGACCAGTTGCTTGCGGGCATAGGTGACCCGGCACCCGCGCACGGGGAAGACGTAGCTGAACTTCGACAGGCGGGGCGGGGGCATCCGCACCGGATCGTCCCCGGGCGGAGCCTTCACGGCCGCCGTGGTCGGTGAGGCGCTCGGCTTGAGCGTGGCCGCGTCGATCTCGGCCCGCCGCTCACCGGGCGACGCGCTGGGCGTCGCCGACACGCTGAGCGTCGCCGAGGGCTCGGCCGAGGAGGACGCGCCCGCCGTCGCGCCCGGAGTAGGGGCGGGTGGCAGCGTGCTGATGCCGGGGACTCCGCCAGGGGCGGCGCAGGCGGCGGTGACCAGCACCGACGCGGCAATGGCGGCAAGTCGCCCCGATCGCATGATCTCCACCCGCTTGACGTTACCGAAAATGAGCGTTTCCTTTGTAACCGACCTTCCATGACCACCACGACCTATTCGCGGAAAATCACCCACCATGTACGGCTCTCGCCTCAGGCTGTCGGCGGTGAGCCGTAGACTCACGGCGTGGCAGGGCGGATCAGTGACGAGGACATCGCGCTCGTGCGGGAGCGCTCATCGATCGCCGAGGTCGTAGGCGAGCATATCCAGCTGCGCAACGCGGGCGGCGGCAACCTCAAGGGCCTGTGCCCCTTCCACGAGGAGAAGTCTCCCTCGTTCAACGTGACCCCCTCCCGCGGCTACTGGTACTGCTTCGGCTGCGCCGAGGGCGGCGACGTCATCACGTTCGTCCGCAAGCTGGAGCATCTGACCTTCACCGAGGCGATCGAGCGGCTCGCGCAGCGCGCCGGCATCCAGCTCCGCTACGAGCAGGGCGGCTACGTCCCCGGGCGCGAGCACGGCGAGCGCAGCCGCCTGATCGAGGCCCACAAGGCCGCCGCGGAGTTCTACGCGTCCCTGCTGTCGGAGGCCGAGGCGGCGCCGGGCCGCCAGTTCCTGTCGGAGCGCGGGTTCGAGCGCGTCGACGCCGAGCACTTCGGGGTGGGGTACGCCCCGGCCGAGTGGGACCGCCTCGCCCGCCACCTGCTGGCCCGGGGGTTCAGCGCGAACGAGCTGATCAAGGGCGGGCTCGCCAGGGAAGGGCGCCGCGGGCCGGTCGACCGGTTCCGCGGCCGGCTGGTCTGGCCGATCCGCGACATCACCAGCGAGGTGATCGGGTTCGGCGCGCGCAAGCTCCTCGACAGCGACGACGGCCCCAAGTACCTGAACACCCCCGACAGCCCCATCTACAAGAAGAGCAGCGTCCTCTACGGCATCGACCTGGCCAAGCGCGAGATCTCCAAGCGCTCCCAGGCCGTCGTCGTCGAGGGCTACACCGATGTCATGGCCTGCCACCTCGCCGGAGTGCCCACCGCCGTCGCCACCTGCGGCACCTCCTTCGGCGAGGAGCACATCAAGGTCCTGCGGCGGCTCCTGCTCGACCAGGCGGAGTTCCGCGGCGAGGTCGTCTTCACCTTCGACGGCGACTCCGCCGGGCAGAAGGCCGCGCTGCGGGCCTTCGCCGACGAGCAGAAGTTCGTCACCCAGACCTTCGTCGCCGTTCAGCCCGACGGGCTCGATCCGTGCGACCTGCGAGTCAAACAGGGCGACGGCGCGGTGCGCGACCTGATCGCCAGCCGCGAGCCGCTCTTCGCGTTCGCCATCCGCAGCGTCATCTCCCGGTACGAGCTCACCTCCAACGAAGGCCGCCTGGCCGCGCTCGACGCCGCCGCGCCCCTGGTCGCCGGCATCAAGGACGAGGCGCTGCGCGACCGCTACGCCGTCGACCTCGACCGCTGGCTCGGCTTCCTCGACGAGCAACTGGTGCGGCGGCGCGTCCACGAGGTCTCCGGGCGCTCCTCCACGTCCCGCCAGGGTGGGCCCGAGCGGGCCTCCAGGCGGCCCGCGGTGGCGCGCCCGGCCGATCCGGCCGACCCCGCGGTGCGCATCGAGTCCGAGGCGCTCAAGCTCGCGGTGCAGCGCCCCGCGCTGATGGGTCCTGAGTTCGACGCCCTCGGGTCCCAGGCGTTCACCGTGCCGGAGCACGTCGCGCTGTACGAGCTCATCCTGGCCGCCGGAGGCACGGTCACGGGGGGCCCCGGCGGGCGCGGCTGGGTCGACATGCTGCTCCAGGCCACCGACGACGAGGGCCTGAAGGCGCTGGCGACCAGGTTCGCGGTCGAGCCCGTACGCGCCGACCTGGAGGGCGAGGAGCGCTACGGCGCGGCCGTGCTGGCCCGGCTGGCGGAGATCGCGGTGACGCGGGCGCTCACCCAGATCAAGGCCAAGATGGAGCGGCTCAACCCCGTTGAGCAGCAGCAGGACTACAACCGTCTCTTCGGCGAACTGGTGGCGCTCGAACAACAACGGCGCGTCTTAAGAGAACGCGCCGTCGGGGCGTAAGTAACTTTACTTTCCGCTGATCACAGTCGCCAAACTTTTGTTTGATATCGATTCGGTAATGCCGTTCGCCTTACCTTCGGTGACAAAAATAGGCCTGCCCTTTTCCGGTGCCTATACCGCAGACTATGTCCCGTGGGTGCATCGGTGCTGCCAAGCGGACCGCCATCGGTAGACCAGGTGGCGGATCTCGTCGTGAAAGGAAGGGAGCGCGGGAGCGTCACCGTCGACGACGTGGCCGCCGCGCTCGACCGATCCGAGTTGCCGGCCGACGCGCTGGAACGCGTCGTGCGGATGCTCGCGGAAAAGGGTGTGGAGGTGCTCGAGCCTCAGGGCGAGGACGACACCGTCCGCCCTGATGAGGAGGATGTCGGCAAGCGGGCGCCGACCAGCGATCTCGTCCGCATCTACCTCCGGGAGATCGGCCGGGTGCCGCTGCTGACGGCCGAGGAGGAGGTGGAGCTCGCCAAGGCCATCGAGGCCGGCCTGTTCGCCGAGGACAAGCTGTGCGACATCGGCCTGAGACTGGCCAAGCCCGAGTTCGAGGAGCTGGTCTGGGAAGGCGTCCGGGCCAAGCAACGGCTCATCGAGGCCAACCTGCGGCTCGTGGTGTCGATCGCGAAACGCTATGTCGGCCGCGGAATGCTCTTCCTCGATCTCATCCAGGAGGGCAACCTGGGTCTCATCCGGGCGGTCGAGAAATTCGACTACACCAAGGGATATAAGTTCTCGACGTATGCCACGTGGTGGATTCGCCAGGCGATCACCCGGGCGATCGCGGACCAGGCGCGGACGATTCGAATTCCCGTGCACATGGTGGAGACGATCAACAAGTTGGTCCGGGTGCAGCGGCAGCTCCATCAGGATCTCGGCCGGGAGCCCGCTCCCGAGGAGATCGCGCTGGAGATGGACCTGCCCGTGGACCGCGTGGTGGAGATCCAGCGCATCGCCCAGGAGCCGGTTTCACTGCAGTCGCCGATCGGCGAGGAGGACTCCGACCTCGGTGACTTCATCGAGGACGCCGACGCCGTGGTGCCGATCGAGGCGGCCGCCTTCATCATGCTGCAGGACCAGCTCGACGACATCCTGGCCACCCTCTCCGACCGGGAGCAGCGGATCATCCAGCTTCGCTTCGGCCTGTCCGACGGCCACCCGAGGACGCTGGAGGAGGTCGGCAGGGAGTTCGGCGTGACGCGCGAGCGCATCCGGCAGATCGAGTCCAAGACGCTGGCCAAGCTGCGCCACCCGACGCGCGCGCAGATGCTGCGCGACTATCTCGACTGAGCCGGCCCATGCCCGGTCCACGGCCCGTCGGCCACGGGCCGTGGACCGGGTCAAGGGAAGGAGGAAGGCGGGGACAGCGTTCCCGTCCCTGAGGGGAGGCGACGGCGTCCCCTCCCTGACGGCGAGGGTCTCCTGCCGATGATCTGATGGACGCGCGGTCCGCGTTCGACGACGCCGCGCTCGAACGGTCCGCGATGGACGTGCTCGACGCGAACTGGACGGGCTCTGCCACCGTGCCCGCGGTGGGCCGCTATCCCCACCAGTGGAGCTGGGATTCCGCCTTCGTGGCCATCGGGCTGGCCCGCCGCCGCTGGTCCCGCGCCTGCGCCGAGCTCCTGCACCTGTTCGCCGCCCAGTGGAGCACCGGAATGGTGCCGCACATCGTCTTCGACCGGGCCACCGGCGAGGCGTACTACCCCGGCCCCTCGCTGTGGCGGTCGGGCGACTGCTCCGCGGCCCCGCACGGGGTGCTCACCTCCGGGCTCGTCCAGCCGCCGCTCCAGGCCTGCGCCGTGTGGTGGATCTGGCGGTACGCCGCCGACCGCGACGACGCCCTCGGGTTCGTACGGCGGGCCTGGCCCAGCCTGGTCGCCCAGCACGACTATCTGACGTCCGTGCGCGACCTCGGCGGCGGCGGCCTGGCGGCGATCGTCCACCCGTGGGAGTCGGGCCTGGACGACAGCCCGGTGTGGGACGCCCCGCTGGCAGCGCTTCCTGTGGTGCGCTACGCCTACGCGCTGGACGAATGGCAGTCCGACAGCCACCACGATCGCTACGTGTGGCTCGCCGTGCGCTACCGCGACTCCGGCTACGCCGCGGGCTACCTGCGGGACGAGCATCCGTTCGCGGTCGAGGACCCGATGTTCAACGGGATCTGGCTGGCCTCGTGCATGGCGCTGGCCGGCCTCGCGGACGTCATCGGGGCCGACCACACGCCCTTCCACGAGTCGGCCGACCGCATACGACGGGCCTTGATCGACCGCCTGTGGAACGGGGCCTTCTACGCTCGTGACCTGCGGGCGGGGCATCTCATCCCGATCCGCACGGTCGGCGGGTTCGGCCCGCTGCTGGACCCGGGGATGCCGGCCGCGATCGTCACCGTCCTCATCCAGTCGCTGGAGTCGCGCTTCCTCGGGCCCAGCGGTTACCCCGTGCCGAGTTGCGAGGTTCGGGCGCTGGAGTTCGACCGGTCGACGTACTGGCGTGGGCCGTCGTGGGTGAACACCAACTGGCTGCTCTGGCAGGCGGCGGTCCTGCACGGGCTGGAGGGCCTGGAGTCGATGCTGGCGGCGAGCACCCTGCGCCTCGTACGGCAGGCCGGGTTCCGAGAGTGCTTCGACCCCTTCGACGGGATGGGGCGGGGCTGCCGGGACTTCTCGTGGTCGGCCGCCCTCACCCTCGACCTGCTCGCCAGGTAGCTTTCACCCCATGCGATTCCCTTGGAGCTCCCGGAACATCGCCGCCGAGGCCGGCGTCACGCTGGAGCCGGGCGAACGGGTGCTGGTCCACGCCCGGACGCCCGATGGCGGGTACGTCATGGCCACCGAGCGCGCTCTGCGCCTGCCGGGCGAGGAGCCCTTGCCGTGGCACCGGATCGACCGGGCGCTGTGGGACGACGAGGGCCTGCGCGTCGTGGCCACCGACGGCACCGAATGGCGGATGGCGCTGCCCGACCCCGGCCGTCTGCCCGAGGCCGTGCGGGAGCGGGTGACCTCCTCGATCCTGGCGAACCAGTATGTGCGCCTCGGCGACCTCGGGGGAGTACGCCTGGTGGCGCGCCGGGTGCCCGGTCAGGACGCGGCCGAGTGGGACCTCGTCTTCGACCGGGGCCTGGACTCCGCCGATCCCGGCGTGCGGGCGGCGGCCGAGCAGGCTCTGGAGGAGCTGCGGCGCAACCTCGGCGTCTGAGGCCGGGCTCAACGACAGGGCAGCCCACGTGTGAGGATCCACGTGGGCTGCCCTTGGCCTGGCGTCTGTCAGGTGACGCGGTCCATCTCGGTGTCCGGCCAGCCGGTGCCGGTGTCGTCCTTGACGACCTGCCAGCCGTTCCTGTGGAGGAAGGGCACCCGGTCGCCGAGCACGTCGCCGAGCTTGTGCCTGGTGACCTCGGCGGCCTTGGAAGCCCGGGCTCCGGCGACGCCCGCCGCCTGCTGGACCATGGGGTTGTCCGCCACTCGCTGTGTCACTCGCTTGATCTGCTCGTAGCGCTCCCGGCCGGCCCGGCTGCCGAGGACGTAGCCGACGGCCAGGCCCACGGCGAACGTGAATCGATATCTCATCTTCTACCTCCGCGTGCCGCTGGCATCCCCTGCTCTTCGCCTCCCCTACCCCGGTAGCGCACGGTTATGGTCCCGATGGGCCGCCGGTTCTGCGAGACGGCACGCAATGGCCGTTTCGATCGGACCCGCAAGGCATCTGGGTGCGACACGCACCCCTCGGAATGCGCTAATCTGGTTCCGCGTCGCAAAGAAGGGCCAACACCCTTCCGCCCGGCGCGAGCCGATCCCGTGTAGCTCAATCGGCAGAGCAGCCGGCTGTTAACCGGCAGGTTATAGGTTCGAGTCCTATCGCGGGAGCCACGCTCACAGCCCCAGGGGATCCCCTGGGGCTGTCGTCGTCTCCGGGCTCTTCGAAATCCGTCTTAGATATGGCGGGACAAATCACAGACGATGGCCGAAGATGTGGGTCTGCCGTGCTTCGTGTCACTCCGGTTACGTGTCGGCGCTAACGGTAACCACGTTCGCGTAGAGGCGAAGGCCCGGCTGCCGCGGATCATGCAATCGCAGCGGGGAGGGCCGCTGCGCGCAGGGCGCCGCACCGCCCGGAAACGGTGACGACGCTCGTGAGCGAAGTGTGGCGGTTGTCACATGCTGGCGTGGTTGAGAGTGCGACGTCGGGTCTCGTGTCCGGTCCCATCGGCGGGACCGGGCACGGCTGAGAGGGAGGAGCCGCCCGGGGACACGGTGGCGCACGCGGTTCGCCGGAAGGGGGCCGGCATCGGTCCCGTCGACCCCGCGGAGGCGGAAGGCTTCCTGCGGATGTTCTATACGGAGAACCCCTCGGCCGGGCCGGTCGAGCCACGGCTGCGCCAGGTGATGGCCCAGATCGCGCAGTACGGGACCTACACCCACACCGACGGGGAGCTGGCCTTCGGCGCCAGGGTCGCCTGGCGTAACAGCAACCGGTGCATCGGACGCCTGTACTGGCGGTCGCTGCGGGTTCGGGACCATCGCTCCGTCGACACCGCCGAGGGGGTGGCGCTGGAGTGCGTCGAGCATCTGCGGGAGGCCACCGGGTCGGGACGGATACGTCCCACGATCACGGTCTTCGCCCAGGACCGGCCGGGACGTCCTGGCCCCCGGATCTGGAACGAGCAGCTCATCCGGTACGCGGGGTACCACGGGCCGGACGGGGTCGTCGTGGCGGGGGACGCGCGTAACGCGGACTTCACCGACAGGGTCCGCCGCTTGGGCTGGACGGGCGGCTCGGGCGCGGACTTCGACGTGCTCCCGATGGTCATCGAGGCGGCGGGCAAGCCACCGCTGCTCGCGGCCATTCCCGGGGACGCGGTCCTCGAGGTGCCGCTGGAGCACCCGGAGTACCCATGGTTCGCCGATCTCGGCCTGCGCTGGCACGCCGTGCCCGCGATCTCCAACATGTGCCTGGAGATCGGCGGGGTCTGCTACCCCTGCGCGCCGTTCAACGGGTGGTACATGGGGACCGAGATCGGCGCGCGGAACCTGGCGGACGAGGATCGCTACAACCGGCTGCGCGTGGTCGCGGAGCTGCTCGGCCTGGACACCTCCAGCGACCGCACGCTCTGGAAGGACCACGCGCTGGTCGAGCTCAACGTCGCCGTGCTGCACTCGTTCGGGCAGGCGGGTGTCACGATCACCGACCACCACACCGAGTCGCGCCGTTTCATGTCCCATCTGGAGCGTGAGGAGCGTTCCGGGCGGATCTGCCCCGCCGACTGGTCGTGGATCGTTCCGCCGCTCTCGGGCTCCCTCACGCCGGTCTTCCATCGTTACTACGACGACGTGCGACTGTCGCCGTCGTTCGTCCATCATCCGCGCGCCGGCGAGTACGACGGGTGACGGCCGGTCCCTTCACGGCGAATCTGGTGTAGAACGTTATTCTGTAGCGGTCTCTCCTGGAGGTGCCATGTCCGAGCTCGTGCTGTCGTCGCTGGACCACGGCGTGCTGACGCTGACGTTCAACCGGCCCGATCGGCTGAACGCCTGGGTCGACGCCATGGGGCGGCGCTACTTCGACCTGCTGGAGCAGGCCGAACGCGACCCCGAAGTCCGCGTGATCGTGGTCACCGGCGCGGGAAAGGGGTTCTGCGCCGGAGCGGACTTCCAGACGCTCAGCGCCCTCCAGGACGGTTCCTACGACGAGGAGCCGGACAAGCGGCCCAACACCCACCCCACGACGATCGGCAAGCCGGTCATCGCGGCGGTCAACGGCGCCTGCGCGGGGCTCGGGATGGTGCACGCGCTGGTGTGCGACCTGGTGTTCACCGCCGCCGAGGCCAAGTGGACCACGGCCTTCGCCCGGCGCGGCCTGGTGGCCGAGTACGGCCTCGCGTGGATCCTGCCCAAGCTCATCGGCCAGGCCAGAGCCATGGACCTCCTGCTCTCCGGCCGGACGTTCACCGGCGCCGAGGCCGGCGAGCTGGGCCTGGTGAGCCGCGTGGTGCCGGGGGACCGGCTGCTGGAGGAGACGGTGGCCTACGCCCGGGAGCTCGCGGTGCACAGCTCGCCCGCTTCCATGGCCGTGATCAAGCGTCAGATCTGGGGCGACTGGGAGAAGTCGCTCGACGACTCCGCGGCCGCCGCCGTACGGCTGATGATGGAGTCGTTCGGGCGGCCGGACTTCGCGGAGGGCGTGGCGAGCTTCCTGGAGCGCCGTCCGCCCGCGTTTCCGCCGTTGAGCTAGGTAACTTTCCCGCTGCTCGCGTGGTATCTGCCTGTTCCTCCCGGCCTCCGGAGAGGGGATGCCGCGGGTTCACCTGATCACCCCCCCTGCGTTGGCCAAGGGGCCCAACATGGTGTTGAATGGGAGCGGTTGTAGTGGAGGTTCGTTAACGTGTAGCAGCGCCTGCGGAGTTCTTACAGCGGGCGTTCCACCGTGCGAAGCCAGAGTGCTTTCAAGGGGCGGTCGGTCGCTAAACAACCCGGGGATCCACACCCGTGGACCTTGTAGATCGTCTCATTAGGAGATCAGTTTCATGGCTCAGGGAACCGTCAAGTGGTTCAACGCCGAAAAGGGCTTCGGTTTCATCGCTCCCGATGACGGCAGTGCGGACGTCTTCGTCCACTACTCCGCCATCGACTCCAGCGGCTACCGCAGCCTCGAGGAGAACCAGCGCGTCGACTACCAGACGACGCGTGGCCCGAAGGGCCCCCAGGCGGAGCAGGTTCGCCCGCTCTAAGATCAAGGGTCGCAAGGCCTCAGCATCAAGGGGCCGCAAGGCTCTCGTGAAGGCGGCACTGCCGCCTTCACCCCAAGGACGCAGGACGGGGCGGTTCGCGGTAACCGCGGGCCGCCCCGGCGTCCATCGATTGGAGGTCCTCGATGGACCTGTCCATAACGGTCCGCGCGGATACGGCCCTGTGCCGCGTCAGCGGGGATGTCGATATCTCGTGCTCTCCCGTGCTGCGTGCGCGGCTTCTCGCCGCTCTTGAACCGCCGCGCGCCCGTCTGATCCTGGACCTGTCGGAAGTCACGTTCATGGACGCCAGCGGGCTGGGAGCGCTCATGGCCGCTCGTCGCCGTTCACTGCTTCTTGGTGGCGGTGTGCGTCTGGTGGCCCCCTCATCTCCCGTACGCCGAGTCCTCGAGGCGAGCGGGCTCCATTCCCGGTTCCCTGTGGAGGTGGGCATGGCTTCTCGCCAAGCGGCCGTGGCCTCCGCCAGACCGAACTCGGAGTCCGTACAGCTCACCTCATAGTGAAGGCCGTACGACTGTAGAAGCTCGACCGAAGCGGCGCCCTTTTCCGGTTCATCCGGGTAGAGGGCGCCGTTTCGCGTGGTCGGACGTGGCATGGCGCGCTAGCCCAGGCGGCGGGCTCCGGGGCCCGGGGTGGCGGGGAGGAAGCGGGGAGCGGCCCAGCCGCGCTCGTCGTAGGCCTGCTCCACCTCCTCCCGCACTCGCTCGACCCGGTCGTCGGCCACGAGGGCGATCGCGGAGCCGCCGAACCCGCCTCCGGTCATGCGGGCGCCGCGGGCCCCCCCGCGTACGGCGGCCTCGACCGCGACGTCGAGCTCGGGGCAGGACACCTCGTACTGATCGCGCAACGAGAGGTGCGAAGCGTTCAGCAGGGCGCCGATCTCGCGCACGGCGCCCGCGCGCAGCAGCCCGATCAGCGCCTCCACCCGGTGGTTCTCGGTCACGACGTGCTGGACGCGCTTGCGCTCGTCGCCGTCGAGCTTGGACAAAGCTCCCGCCAGGTCGGTGACGTCGCGCAGCGACGTCACCCCCAGCCGCTTCGCGGCGCTCTCGCAGTCGTGGCGGCGGCGGGCGTACTGCCCGTCGGCGAGCTCGTGGTGGATGCCGGTGTCGATGATCAGGGTCTGCAGCCCGTCGGCCGACAGGTCGAACGGGACGGCGCGAGTGGCGAGGCTGCGGCAGTCCATGAACAGCGCGTGACCCTCCTTGCTGAGCGCGGAGGCGGCCTGGTCCATGATGCCGCAGGGCATGCCGACGAAGTCGTTCTCCGCCTTCTGCGAGAGGAGGGCGAGGTCGAGCCGGCTCAGCCCAAGGTCGTACAGGTCGTTGAGGGCCAGCGCGACGGCCACCTCCAGGGCGGCGCTGGAGGACAGCCCCGCGCCCTGCGGCACGTCACCGTCGATCACCAGATCGGCGCCCCGCACGGCATGGCCCGCCTGCCGCAACGCCCAGAAGACGCCCACGACATAGCGGACCCACCCCTCGGCCTCGCCGTACTCCTTGATCACCTGGGGCTCGCCGGGACAGCGCCCGGCGGTCTGCAGGGACAGCAGCGCGATGGTGTCGTCGTCGCGCCGGCTCACGGCGGCCGTGACCCCCCAGGGCACCGCGAAGGGCAGCACGAAGCCATCGTTGTAGTCGGTGTGCTCCCCGATCAGGTTGACGCGTCCGGGCGCGTGCCAGGCGCCCTCGGGCTCGTGACCAAATGCCGCGTGGAAGGCATCGACAGCACGCATGACAGCGGTCTCCTCGTGTTCGGGGTCCGTCGTAGCCTACCGATCCGCCCCGCCCTCCTCGCATGCCAAGCTGGGGTTGTGGACAACGCCGAGACGGTTCTCGGGGGGTTGCGACTGCGGCTGCCGAGCCCTCTGGAAGAGCTGCGCGACGACCGGCTCGGCGGCGTCCGGCTGTTCCTCAAGCGCGACGACCTGATCCACCCAGAGCTGCCGGGCAACAAGTGGCGCAAGCTCAAGTACAACCTGGCCGAGGCCGACAGCCAGGAGAAGTCCACCCTGCTGACGTTCGGCGGCGCCTACTCCAACCACATCCGGGCCACCGCCGCCGCGGGATACCACTTCGGGTTCGCGACCATCGGCGTCATCCGCGGTGAGGAGCACCTGCCGCTCAACCCCTCTCTGGCCTACGCCGTGTCGCGCGGCATGCGGCTCGTCTACCTCGACCGGGCCACGTACCGGGCGAAGGACCGGCCGGAGGTGATCTCCCGGCTGCGTGCCGAATGGGGTGACTTCTACCTGGTGCCCGAAGGCGGCAGCAACGCGTACGCGGTCCGGGGGTGCGCCGAGCTGCCCGTCGAGATCGAGGCCCGGTTCGGCGCCCAGGCCGATGATCTGAATGGCCGGCCGCTCCCTCGCGGACCCGGCGGTCACGGGTTCGACGTGATCTGTTGCCCGTGCGGTACGGGAGGCACCCTCGCGGGCATCGCCGCCGGTCTGTCCGGGGGCGGCCGGGCCATCGGCTTCCCGGTGCTGAAGGGCGGAGGGTTCCTGGCCGAAGAGGTGAGGCGGTTGCAGCAGGAGGCATTCGGGGTGTCCTGGTCGAACTGGACCCTCGAATGCGGCTTCCATTTCGGCGGCTACGCCAAGACCACCAAGGGGCTTCTCGCCTTCGTCGAGGACTTCGCGGTACGGCATGACCTCCTGCTGGACCGGATATATGTGGCGAAGATGATGTATGGGATCTTCGACCTGGTGGACCGAGGAAACTTTCCGCGTGGCACGCGGATCGTCGCGGTCATCACCGGTGGACCGGGGCCTGAGCAAGCCTTCCGCGGGCTAGCATGATCTTCCGGAACGAGCCAGGGGATCTTTCATGACAAAGCGAGCTTTGGTGCTTGGTGGAGGCGGGGTCGCGGGAATTGCCTGGGAGACGGGTGTCCTCGCCGGGCTGGCAGACGGCGGCGTCGACTGCCGCTCGGCCGACAAGATCGTCGGAACGTCCGCAGGGGCGACCGTCGCCGCGCAGGTGACCAGCGGCGTGCCGCTCGACGAGCTGTACCGGCGCCAGGCCGACCCGGTCCTGCAGAACAAGGAGCTGCCGAGCGGGATCTCGATCGAGGAGCTGGTTTCCTCCTTCGAAGCGCTCTACGAGCGGACCCAGGACCTCGCACAGGTCCGGCGGGAGGTCGGCGAGCTGGCTCTCGCGGCCAACACGGTCCCCGAGCCCGTACGGCGGGAGGTGGTCGCCAACCGCCTTCCCCGACATGAATGGCCCGAGGCCGACATCGCCCTGGTGGCCGTGGACACCGCGACCGGCGAGCACCGCGTCTTCGACCGGTCATCCGGCGTCGACCTCGTCGACGCGGTCGCGGCCAGCTGTGCCGTGCCCGGTGTGTGGCCTCCGGTCACCATCGGCCCCGACCGGTACATGGACGGCGGCGTCCGATCGGGGGTCAACGCCGATCTGGCGGCCGGGTTCGACCGCGTTCTGGTGCTCGCGCCCCTGGAGGACCCGCAGCTCGTGGGGCAGGTGGAGTCGCTCGCCGCCGGTGGGGAAGTGGAAGTGATCATCCCGGACAAGGCGTCGGTCGCCGCCATGGGAGCCGACCCGCTGGACCCCGCCGTTCGCACGCCTTCGGCCGAGGCCGGCTACGAGCAGGGCAAGATGATCGCCGACCGGCTCGTCACCTTCTGGACCTGAGCCACGGGCGGCCGGTCGTACGCGTCCCGTGAGCCGCGTGGCGAGGAGCTCCTGCGGGCGCTCATGAGCGGTTTCGCTGACATGGTCACCCGCCAGAAGTTGCAAGCAGGTGTAAGGGAGCGCAAACCTTCCATAAATTCCGGGCTATATGGAAGGTTCGGTGGATGCGGTGCGCCATGGTCGCGTGCCAGGTCAGAGCCCTATGGGCGGGAGCGTGGTGCCGGTCTTGAGATGAACCGCCGGGGCCTGCCCGCCCACAGCCCTGTCGCCACAGGCACGGTTGGACCGCTCCTGAGGTAGTTCCCGTTTCATCCGAAGCCGCCAGAATGTAAGCGGCTTGCAGCCATCCGACCTATGATTGCGCCGTGACACGGCGACTTGCGGAAGTGGCGAAGAAGGTCGGCGTCAGCGAGGCGACCGTCAGCCGGGTGCTCAACGGCAAGCCCGGCGTCGCCGAAGCGACCCGCGCGGCCGTGCTGACGGCGCTCGACGTGCTCGGCTACGAGCGGCCCACCCAGCTTCGCGGCGAGCGAGCCCGCCTCGTGGGGCTGGTGCTTCCCGAACTGGGCAACCCGATCTTCCCGGCGCTGGCGGAGGTGGTCGGCGGCGCGCTGGCCCAGCAGGGGTTCACCCCCGTGCTCTGCACGCGCACGGCGGGCGGGCTGTCCGAGTCCGACTACGTCGAGATGCTGCTGGAGCAGCAGGTTTCCGGCGTGGTGTTCGCGGGCGGGCACTACGCCGAGGCCGACGCGCCCCACGAGCACTACTTCCGGCTGCTGGAACTCCGGCTCCCCGTCGTGCTCGTCAACGCCGCGACCGACAGCCTCGAGTTCCCCCGGGTGTCCACCGATGACGCCGTCGCGGTCGAGCAGGCGTTCGGTCACCTGGTCTCGCTGGGCCACGAGCGCATCGGGCTGGTGCTCGGGCCCCAGGACCACATCCCCTCGCGGCGCAAGCACGCCGCGTTCACGGCGGCGGCGCGGATGGCCGGCATCGAGGTGGACCCCCACGCGGTGGAGCGCACGCTGTTCTCGCCCGAGGGCGGGCAGGCCGTGACCACCAAGCTGCTGAGAAGGGGCGTCACCGGCATCATCTGCGCGAGCGACCCGCTGGCCCTCGGCGCCTTCCGCGCCGTGCGCAGGTTGGGCATGTCGGTGCCCGAAGACGTGTCGGTGGTGGGCTTCGACGACTCCGCCTTCATGAACTGCACCAATCCACCGCTGACCACGGTGCGCCAGCCGATCGAGGCGATGGGCAGGACCGCGGTGACCCTGCTGGTGAGCCAGATCGAAGGCGCGTCCGTCACCGCGGAGGAGCTGCTGTTCGAGCCTGAACTGGTCGTGCGGGGCTCCACGGCCCCCGCCAAGGTCCGTCCCAGCGCACTGGTGGAGTAGGGTCCCCGATTCGGGGGTCATCAGCCACTCGGAATGATGGGATCCCGAACAGGACGCGGAGCCCCCCGCGACCTGATCCTTCGGCAGGATCGGCCTGGGGCCCTGGCCGATCCTCCCGCCCGCGGGCCCCGGGGAGCCCGTGGGTGCAGTCTCCAGAACGAAAGGCAGGTCGGCCATGGCGCCCGATCGTCGAATTCTTTTCGTCCACGCTCATCCCGACGACGAGTCGATCGGCACCGGGGCGACGATGGCCAAGTACGCGGCCGAAGGGGCCCATGTCTGCCTGGTCACGTGCACGCTGGGCGAGGAGGGTGATGTGATCCCGGCCGAGCTGCGCCACCTCGGCGCCGACCAGGAGGACCGGCTGGGGGAGTACCGCGTGGGCGAGCTGACGCGGGCGTGTGCGGCCCTGGGCGTCGACGATCACCGGTTCCTCGGCGGAGCGGGACGCTGGCGTGACTCCGGCATGATGGGAGCGGCCACCAACGACGATCCCGCGTGCTTCTGGCAGTCCGATCTGGACCTGGCGGCGGCGGAGCTGGTGAGCATCGTCCGTGAGGTACGGCCGCAAGTGATCGTGACATATGACGACAACGGCTATTACGGCCATCCCGATCACATCCAGGCGCACCGAGTGGCGTGGCGGGCCTTCGAGAAGGCCGCCGATCCCGGCTTCGGCGAAGGAGAGCCGTGGTCGCCGTCCCGGTTCTACGCCACCGCGACGCCGCTGTCGGTGCTCGAGCAGGCCGTCGGCACCGGGCCCTTCGACCACGTGAAGTCGGTGGAGGACTTCGGATTCGGGGTTCCGGACACCGAGATCACCACCCGGGTCGACGCCACCGAGCACCAGGAGGCCAAGATCGCCGCCCTGCGAGCGCACCGCACGCAGATCTCCGTGGACGGCCGGTTCTTCGCACTGTCCAACAACGTCGGCCAGCCGGTGCTCGCCGTGGAGTACTTCACCCGGCTGGCCGGAGACCCCGGCCCCCTCGACGAACACGGCCGCGAGACCGACCTGTTCGGATAGCGCTTCGGCCAGGTCGCGCGCGACGCCTGGTCCTGCCCGGTGAGCGCACGGTCTGGACGAGGGGAACACCCCATCGCCGCGGGCGGCCATGCCGACCTGGCCGGAGAGCCGGTGGTACGCCTGGATCAGGTCGTACCCCTCCCCGCCGGCGTGACCGCCCTTGTCGTACGGAAGCCGTTGACGACGGCTAGCCGATGCGGAGCCAGACGGCGGTGTCGGAGGGGAGCCGGTCGCCCTCCAGGGGGCCGCTGGCGAGCAGGAGGCCCTCGTGCGGCGGCAGCTCTATCGGCTCGGCGTTGAAGTTGACCACGCAGGCCAGCCCCGACTCGCGGGCGAACGCCAGCACGCCGTCCTGCGCCTTCAGCCAGCGCATCGAGCCGTCGCCGAGCTCGGCCCGCCGGATCCGCAGCGCCGTCCGGTACAGGCACAGCATGGAGTTGGGGTCCATGATCTGGGCCTCGGCGGTGAGACCCTTCCAGGACGCGGGCTGCGGCAGCCACGGCTCCCCGGTGCTGTAGCCGAACGGCGACTCCTGCCCCGACCAGGGCAGCGGCACGCGGCAGCCGTCCCGTCCGGGGACGGTGTGCTTCGACCTGGTCCAGATCGGGTCCTGGCGGAGCTCGCCGGGGATGTCGTCGACCTCGGGAAGGCCGAGCTCCTCGCCTTGGTACACGTACACGCTGCCGGGCAGCGCCATGGCGAGCAGGGCCGCGGCCCTGGCCCTGCGCTCGCCCAGGACCAGATCGGAAGGCATGCCGTCCCTGCGATCGGCGTGGTCGAAGGAGGTCACCGCCCTGCCGTACTTGGTCACCGGCCGCGGGACGTCGTGGTTGGAAAGCACCCAGGTGGGCGGGGCGCCGATCGGCACGTGCGTCGCCAGCGTCATGTCGATGGAGGCGCGCAGCTCCTCGGCCTGCCACGGGCGGGACATGAAGTCGAAGTTGAACGCGGTGTGCATCTCGTCCGGACGCAGGTAGAGCGCGAACCGCTCCTGGTCGGGCAGCCACACCTCGCCGATCAGGATGCGCTCGCCGTACTCGTCGGCGATCTGCCGCCAGCCCCGGTAGATCTCGTGGACGGCGTCATGGTCGGTGTAGGACTCCTCGACGCTGTCGAAGTCCTTGATCAGCACGGCCGCCGAGTCGATGCGGATGCCGTCCACGCCGCGGTCGAACCAGAACCGCAGCACGTCGTGGAACTCCTCGACGACCTCGGGGTTCTCCCAGTTGAAGTCGGGCTGCTCGGGGGCGAACAGGTGGAGGTACCACTGCCCGTCGGGGACCCGCGTCCAGGCCGGGCCGCCGAAGATGGACTTCCAGTCGTTCGGCGGCAGGTCGCCCCGGCCCTCGGCGAACCAGAACCGCTCACGCTCCGGGGAGCCCGGACCGGCCGCCAGCGCCTGGATGAACCATTCCTGCTGGTCGGAGCCGTGGTTGGGGACGATATCGATGATCGTCTTGATGCCCAGCGCGTGCGCCTCAAGGATGAACTTCTCCGCCTCGGCCAGCGTGCCGAAGGACGGCTCGATGTCGCGGTAGTCGGCGACGTCGTAGCCGCCGTCCGCCATGGGCGAGGGGTACCAGGGGTTGAGCCAGATCGCGTCCACACCGAGATCGGAGAGATAGGGCAGACGGGACCGCAGTCCAGCCAGGTCGCCGATGCCGTCGCCGTTGCCGTCGGCGAAGCTACGCAGGTAGACCTGGTAGATCGCGGCTCCCCGCCACCACGTTTCGGACATGCTGGAGTCTCTCCTTCAGATTCGGTGTACGGCTCGTGCCGTTTCGATGGACGGCTCGGGCCGCTGCGTGTACGGCGCGTGCGGCTTGCTCTGCGGACGGCGCCGGGTCATCCCTTGAGGCTTCCGGCGGTGAGGCCGGCCATGATGCTCCGCTGGAAGATGAAGAAGACGACGATGGCCGGGATGCTCGCGATGACCAGCGCCGCCATGAGCACGTTCTGCGGCATCTGGGCCGACAGCGAGGAGATGCCCACGCTGATCGACATCTTGTCGCTGTCCGGCAGCACGAGCAGCGGCCAGACGAAGTCCTTCCATACGGTCACGACCGACAGGATGGACACCACGCCGATGATCGGCCGGGACACCGGCAGCACGATCGACCACAGGATCCGGAACGGGCTGGCGCCGTCGATCTCGGCGGCCTCCAGCAGTTCCTTGGGAATCGAGTCGAAGAACCGCTTGAGCAGGAAGATGTAGAACCCGTTGGCCGCGGCGGGCAGCCAGATCGCCCACGGCGTGTTCAGCAGGTTCCAGCCGACGATCGGCAGGTCCTTGACCGTGAGATAGGCCGGCAGCAGGATCACCATCGGCGGGATCATGAGCGTGGCCAGCATCAGGCCGAGGATCGCCTTGCCGAGCACCGGCCGCAGCTTCGACAGGGCGTAGGCGGCCGTGACGTCGATGGCGAGCGTGAAGAGCCAGGCGCCCGCGGCGTAGACGATCGTGTTACGGAGGAACAGGCCCAGGTCGAGCTGGTTCCACGCCTCCGCGTACACGCTCCAGTCGATCGAGGTGGGGAAGAACGACGGGGGGATCTGGGCGAGCTCCTCGGACGACTTCAGCGCCCCGGTGATCATCCAGTACAGCGGGAAAACGAAGATCGCGGTGAAGCTCACCACCACCGTGACCAGGACGATCCAGTAGATCGTCCGGCCGCGCCGGGTGTTGAGCGTGTGCGGCGAGACCAGACCACGGAACTGCCGCTCCATCTTCTTGCCGGGCCCGCGGGACCGGTGTGGCCTCCCGTGGCCGGGCGCCGGAGGGGGGACGAGTTGAACGGGGCGGCTCGACCGGACGCCACTGCTTGACGGTTGCACTGTGCTGTGCGACATCGACGCCACTCCCTTCTAGGTCTGGTTGTCCCGCGAGACACGCAGGTAGATGGCGGAGAACACCATCAGCACGACCATGAGCATGAGTCCGAGGGCGCCGCCGCCACCGAAGTTCCCGAAGCTGAAGGCGTACTGGTACATCAGGTAGGCGACGGTGACCGTCGCGTTCTCCGGGCCGCCGCCGGTGAGCAGGTACGGCTCGATGAACACCTGCATGGTCGCGACGATCTGCAGGAGGAGCATGACCAGGAGGATGAGCTTGGTCTGGGGGATGGTGACGTGCCAGACCCGCTTGAAAAGGCCCGCGCCGTCCAGCTCGGCCGCCTCGTACAGCTCGCTCGGGATGCTCTGCAGGGCCGCCAGGTAGATCAGCGTGCCGGTCCCGAGGTTCATCCAGGTGGAGACGATGACCAACGAGATCAGGGCGGTGCTGGTGGAGTCCAGCCAGCTGAGCGCGGGCAGGTGCGCGAGGTCCAGGATCTGGTTGAACAGGCCGGCGCCCGGGTCGTAGAACCACTTGAACAGCAGGACCGCGACGGCCGGGGGCAGCATGACGGGCAGGTAGACGACGAACCTGAGGTACGCCTTGGCGTGCCGCAGCTCGTTGAGGACGATGGCGGCCACGAACGGCACCGCGTATCCGAAGACCAGCGCCAGACCGGTGAACGCGGCGGTGTTGATCCAGGCCGGGGCGAACGCCGAATCCTCGATCACCGTGCGGAAGTTGTCGAGGCCGACCCATTCAGGCGGCCCGACGAAGTTGGTCTTCTGGAAGCTGAGCAGGAACTCCCGCACCATCGGGTACCAGGAGAAGAACGCGAAGCAGATCAGTGCCCCGCAGAGGAATCCATACGCCGTCAGATTGCGGCGCAGGCCGCGTCGCACCGCCCCCGGGGTGCGACGCCGTGATCCCCTCGCGGACATTGTGGTCATCGGTTGAACTCCTGATCTCGACGTGACCGGCGGGGTGCCGGCCTGTGGGCCGGCACCCCGAGCTCAGGTCAGCTGGACTTGGCCAGCACGTTGTTGGCCTTCTTCTCCGCGTCAGAGAGGAGCTGGTCGATGTTGGCGTCCTGCCTGGTCAGCACCGCCGACATGGCGGTGTCGAGGATCGCGTAGATCTCCTGGGCCTTGGGCGGCTCCAGCTTGAACTGGACCGTGGCGTTGGCGTCGACGTACGTCTGGAAGTGCTCCACGGGAATCGTCGCGAACTGCTTGCGCAGCTCCTGGATCTTCTTGCCCGGCTCGGTGTTGCCGAACAGGTCGATGTCCGGCAGTCCGACCGGCAGCCCGTCCGCCTTGGCCCGCTCGAAGTTGAACTGGCCCTGTCCCGGGGTCAGGAACTTGAACTCGAGCCACTGGAGACCGGCCTTGATCTGTTCGGGCGTGGCCTTGGGGTGGAACATGTAGCCGTCGCCGCCGCTGAGGGAGTGCGTGGCCTCCGGCATCCCCGTCACGCCGTAGTCGTCGAACTTGCCCTTGAAGGTGTTGTTGACCTCCTTGACGACATCCGGGGCGCCGATCATCATGCCAAGCTTGCCGCTGCCCATCATCCGCATCAGGTCTTCCCAGCGCAGCAGTTGCTTGGTGCCCATGCTGTTGTCGGTCCAGCGCATCGTCTTGAGGTTCTCGAGGACGGCCTTGCCCTGGGGGCTGTTGAAGGCGGCGGTCTTGCCGTCCGCGCTGACCATCTCGCCGCCGCGACCGTACAGGGAGGAGGTGAAGTGCCAGCCGCCGGTGTTGCCGGCGCTGTACTCGCCGTACCCGACGTAGCCGGGGCCGAGCGCGGCGATCTTCTTGGCCGCGGCCTGCACGTCGGCCCAGGTCTTGGGCGGTGCGTCGGGGTCCAGACCGGCCTGGGTGAACAGCTTGCGGTTGTACACGAGCCCGGTGGAGTAGTTGACCCTCGGAAGGCCGTAGACCTTGTCGCCGCTCTTGAAGACGCTCATGACGTCAGGGCGGACGTTCTTCAGAGCGGAGACGTTGCTCAGATACGGGGTGATGTCCGCCGCCTGGCCGGAAGCGATGATCTTCTGGACGTCGGTGTAGTAGACGTAGAAGAGGTCCTCCATCTCCCCGCCGGCCAGCTTGGCCTGGAACGTCTCGGGAACGATGCAGGGGAACGCGTCCTTGCCCTTGATCGTGACGTTGGGGTGGAGCTTCTGGAACGCCGCGACGTCCGCGTCCCACTGGGCCGCTTCCTTCGGGTTGTTCTTCGGAGGCTTGCAGCCGACCGTGATCGTCACGGGGGCATCGGCGGCGGGAGCCTTGGAGCCCGACGACGAGGCGGCGTCAGGGGTGCTGCCGGCGTCGCTGCCGCATCCGGCTGCAGCGAGCGCGATGCCTGCGCTGAGCAGGATCGCAAGGTTGCGGGGTTTCATGGATGTTTCCCTCCTGGACTGCCCCCGACTACGAGGCTCAAGATCTGGAACAGCTTCGCGAACCGGTTGGGAGCAACATATAGAGATAGACATATGCCAGCAAGAGTCGATAGTGCATGATGCAAAAAAGTGACAGTGCGTCGATCGGCAACAGCGATGTCACCTTGGTGTCACGCCGGTCCGGTGACGTGCGGCACTGTCTCCTGGGAGTGGTGACATCGAGGTCCTCCGGCCGGCGGCCCCCCCGGCGCCGGGCGAGGGGGATCGCGGGTCCCGCCCAGCGGCGGTGAAGCGTCCTGACCCGTTCGCGAAGGGGTCAGACCTGGGCTAGTCGCGCATTCTGACGGGACCGGTGGAGCCGCGTACCACCAACTCCGGTTCGAACAGCAACTCCTCCGCGGTGACCGAGCCGCCGTCGATCTGGTTCACGAGCAACGTGACGGCCGTCCTGCCGATGGCCTCGATGGGCTGGCGCACGGTGGTCAGCGGGGGGTTGGTGCAGTTCATGAACGCCGAGTCGTCGTAGCCCACCACGGAGATGTCCTCGGGCACCGACATGCCGAGACGCCGCACGGCGCGAAGGACGCCCAGCGCGAGAACGTCGCTCGCGCAGATGATGCCGGTGATGCCGTTCTTGACCAGCCGCGTCGCCACGGCCTGGCCGCCTTCGAGGGAGAACAGGCTGCGCTCCACGCAGTCGGGGCCCGCCTCCAGTCCGGCCCTGCGCGCCTCGGACACGAATGCCTCATGCTTGCGCCGCGAGGGGATGTGGTCCTCGGGGCCCAGCACCATGCCGATGCGGGTGTGCCCGAGCGAGGTGAGGTGGCCGAAGGCCTGCTCCACCGCCACCACGTCGTCGGTGGCCAGACAGGGAAAGCTCAGCTCGCCGATCGCGGCGTTGACGAGCACGGCGGGAAGGCGCAGGTCGAGCAGCCGGAAGTAGTGCTCGTGGGGCGCGTCGGCCTCCATGTAGTGCCCGCCGGCGAAGACCATGCCGGAGACCTGTTGTTCCAGCAGCATCTCGACGTAGTCGGACTCGGACAGCCCGCCCGCCGTGCGCGTGCAGAGCACGGGGGTGAAGCCGCGCTGCGCGAGCGCGCCGCCGACGACCTCCGCCAGCGCGGGGAATATGGGGTTGCCGAGTTCGGGAAGGACGAGCCCGACCAGGCGGGCTCGCTCGCCGCGAAGCTGGGTGGGCCGCTCGTAGCCGAGCACGTCGAGCGCCGTCAGCACGGCCGCGCGGGTCGCGTCGGAGACGCCGGGCTTGCCGTTGAGGACGCGGCTGACCGTGGCCTCACTGACCCCGACCTTCTTCGCGACCTCGGCGAGCCGACGGGTCGTCGAACGGGGGACCGCAGTCTCACTTGTCACGGTCGCAAATATACGTCAGGCCGGTGCAAACGGCTTGCGCTGGGTCGGCCTGCGGGCCGAGATAACCCATGGTGGGGTGCGATGCATCCGTTTCAGCACGTCAGCCAGCAGGAAATACCGTAGCTCAGTCGTTACTTTGCAGATTTACATCGAAACATTGCGGTTATCTGTCTGTCATCTTAAGGTGTGGGCAGTTCCGCCGGGCAACCGATGGTCCGCGCGTCCCTGACCGCGAAACGTCCGGCTCTTCGCTCTGGCAGAAGGGTCAGTTGATGAAGATGACCGGCAGGCTCAACGCCTGGACGATCGCCACGGTGGTGGCGCTGGCAGCGGGAACGGTGTCCATCCCGCTCCTGTCCTCGGGTGCGGTGGCCGCCACCGCGGTCGACTCGCCCTGGGACTTCGCCGGGCGTGGAGCCACCGTTCCCTTCACCGAGTTCGAAGCGGAAGACCCCGCGCACGCCACGACGAACGGCCAGGTCATCGGGCCAGACCGCCTCTACGGTCACCTTCCCTCCGAGGCGTCAGGCAGGCGGGCCGTCAAGCTCGGCGCCGTCGGCCAGTACGTGGAGTTCACCCTGACCAAGCCCGCCAACGCCATGTCGGTGCGCTACAGCGTCCCCGACAGCGGGGCGGGAACGGGCCTGACCACCCCCGTGGACCTGCGGATCAACGGCACCCACCTGAAGGACCTCTCCTTCACCTCCAAGTACGGGTGGTACTACGGCGGGTACCCGTTCAACAACAACCCCGGCGGCAACAACCCGCACCACTTCTACGACGAGACCCGCACGCTCTTCGGCTCCACCCTTCCCGCGGGGACCAAGGTCCGAATCCAGGTCTCGACCACATCGGTGACCAACTCGATCACCGTGGACCTGGCCGACTTCGAGCTGGTCCCCGGGCAGATCGCCCGTCCGGCAGGCTCGCTGTCGGTGGACGACTTCGGCGCCGCGCGCAACGGCACGACCGACTCCACCGCCGCGTTCCAAGCGGCCGTCGACGCGGGCAGGGCGCAGGGCAAGGAGGTCTGGATCCCCGAGGGCACCTACACGCTGTGGGACCACGTCGTCGTGGACGGCGTGACGCTGCGCGGGGCCGGCCCCTGGTACAGCGTGCTCACCGGCCGCCACCCCACCCAGCGCAACCGCGGCGTCGGCGTCTACGGCAAGTACGTCCAGGGCGGCGGCTACGGCGGCGAGATCCGGCCCCACGAGGCAGGCGGGCCCAGCCGCAACGTCACGCTCAGGGACTTCGCCATCATGGGCGAGATCACCGAGCGCGAGGACAACGACCAGGTCAATGGCCTCGGTGGCGCGATGTCCAACTCCGTGGTGGACAACCTGTGGATCCAGCACACCAAGGTCGGCGCCTGGATGGACGGCCCGATGGACAACTTCACCCTGAAGAACAGCCGCATCCTGGACCAGACCGCGGACGGCGTGAACTTCCACACCGGCGTCACCAACTCGACGGTGACCAACAGCTTCCTGCGCAACCTCGGCGACGACGGCCTGGCCATGTGGCCCGATCGGCTGCCGAACGTCAACGACTCCTTCACTCGCAACACGGTGATCCTGCCGATCCTGGCGAACAACATCGTCACCTACGGCGGCAAGGACATCAAGATCACCGACAACGTGGTGACCGACACCATCACCAACGGCGGCGGCATCCACGTGGCCAACCGGTACCCGGGCGTCAACTCCGGACAGGGCACGGCCGTGTCCGGCACCATCACCGTCGCCCGCAACACCCTGCTCAGAGCGGGCAACTCCGACTACAACTGGAACTTCGGCGTCGGCGCGATCTGGTTCAGCGGGCTCAACGAACCGGTCAACGCCACCATCAACGTCACCGACACCGACATCCTGGACAGCTCCTACGCGGCCATCCACTTCATCGAGGGCAGCACCAAGACCGTCAACTTCACCAACGTGCGGGTCGACGGCACCGGCACGTACATGATCCAGGCGCAGTCGGCGGCCACCACCACGTTCACCAACGTCAGGGCCGACCACATCGGCGCCGGTGTCGCCATCCACAACTGTGTCGGCTCGGGGTTCTCCATCACCCAGGGCGCAGGGAACACCGGCTGGAGCCCCGCCTCCACCACCTGCACCGGCACCTGGCCGGCACCGAACTACATCTACCCGGGCGGCGGCGGCAACACCACGCCGAGTCCGACGCCCACCGCCCCCACACCCACGCCGACCCCCACTCCGTGTGCGCCGGGGACGGGTGACCTCGCCCGCGGCAAGACCGTGACGGCCACCAGCCAGACGCAGGGGTTCGTACCGGTCAACGTGGTCGACGGCAACGCCGACACCTACTGGGAGTCCTCGAACAACGCGTTCCCGCAGTCGATCACGGTGGACCTGTGCGCGACCGTATCGGCGCAGCGGGTGGTGCTGAAGCTGCCGCCGGCGGCGGCATGGGCCACCCGCACGCAGACGGTCGCCGTGCTCGGATCCACCGACGGCTCCACCTTCTCGACGCTCTCGGGTGCGGCGGGCCGCACCTTCGACCCCGCCTCGGGTAACACGGCGACGGTGTCGTTCACCCCGGCGAACGCGCGGTACATACGGCTGACCTTCACCGGCAACACCGGCTGGCCCGCCGGGCAGCTCTCCTCCTTCGAGGTGTACGGCACGGCGGGCCCGACCCCGACGCCCACCCCCACACCGACGCCCACGCCCACACCGACGCCCACGCCTCCGTCCGGCAACCTCGCCCTCGGCAAGGCGACCAGCGAGAGCGGCCACGCCGACGTGTACGGATCGGGCAACGTGGTGGACGGCAACGCCAACACCTACTGGGAGAGCGTCAACAACGCCTGGCCGCAGACGGTCACCGTCGACCTCGGTGCGCCGGTCGGCGTCACCCGGGTGGTGCTGAAGCTCCCGCCGGCGGCGGCCTGGGCCACGCGCTCGCAGACGCTGTCGGTCCTGGGGTCCACCGACGGAAGCTCCTACAGCCCGCTGAAGAGCTCGGCCGCCTACACCTTCAACCCGTCGACCGGCAACAGCGCGACGATCACGTTCCCGGCGAGCAGCAGCCGCTACGTCCGCCTGTCCTTCACCGCCAACTCCGGCTGGCCCGCGGGCCAGCTCTCCGAATTCGAGGTGTACGCCTCCTGACCGGAGAACAAGGACCGGGGCCTTCGGGACGGGAGGACGCACCTGCCCCCAAGGACCGGGGCCTCGGGGACAGGAGGACGCACCTGCCCCCGAGGCCTCAGAAACGAGCGACCGCTTTATACCAAACGGAATCTGGAGGATCCGTTCCCTTCGGTCCATCTGAACGGGCCTTCGGTCCATCTGAACGGGCCTTCGGAGCCATATCGATACGTGCCTCCCGGCCCCTTATCACCCCGGACCGACCTGGACCGGTCCGGAGCCGACGCTCTCGGAGGAGGGTCACCTCCTCCGAGAGCTCGGGCAAGTCGGTCCAGCGGAGCCTCATCGAATCCTCTCAGCGTGGAGACCCCGGCCTTCAGGCCGGGGAGGAAACGCGGCACGGTGCCGCACGGGTCTTCTCGAACATTCGCGCGATTCTTGCCCCGTGTTTCTGTACTGTTGTGAGGCGTGGCGCAGATCGTGAAGCGGGCGTTCAAGTACCGCTTCTATCCAACTCCCGGACAGGCCGAGGAGCTTGCCCGGACGTTCGGCTGCGTCCGCCTGGTCTACAACAAGGCCCTGCAGGAGCGGACCCGCGCCTACACGCTCCAGGGCCGCAAGGTCTCCTACGTGGAGTCCTCGGCGGCGCTGACCGAATGGAAGCGCACCGACGACCTGGGTTTCCTGGCCGAGGTGTCCTCGGTCCCGTTGCAGCAGGCCCTGCGCCACCTTCAGGCCGGGTTCGCGAACTTCTTCGCCAAGCGGGCCAAGTACCCGACGTTCAAGTCCCGCAAGAAGTCCCGGGCGTCGGCGGAGTACACCCGCTCGGCGTTCCGCTGGCACGACGGTGCGCTGACTCTGGCGAAGATGGACGGCCCGCTGGACATCGTGTGGTCGCGTCCCCTGCCCGAAGGCGCGCAGCCATCCACGGTCACGGTGTCCAAGGACGCGGCGGGCCGCTGGTTCGTGTCGATCCTGTGCCAGGACAGTATCGGTTCGCTCGACCCGACGGAGAATGCCGTCGGCGTGGACGCGGGGATCACCGCCCTGGTGACGCTGTCGACCGGCGAGAAGATCGCCAACCCCAGGCATGAGCGGGCCGACCGGGCCAAGCTGGCCAGGGCGCAGCGGGCACTGGCCCGCAAGGAAAAGGCTCCGCCAACCGGGCCAAGGCAAAGCTCCGCGTCGCCAAGGTGTACGCCCGGATCGCCGACCGGCGGCGTGATTTCCTGCACAAGCTCACCACTGGTCTCGTCCGTGAGAACCAAACGGTCGTGATCGAGGACCTTACCGTGCGCAACCTGGTGAAAAACCACAGCCTGGCCCGCGCGATCTCCGATGCCTCGTGGCGGGAACTGCGCATCATGCTGGAGTACAAGACGGCCTGGTACGGGCGGGAACTGGTCGTGATCGACCGGTGGTTCCCCTCCTCCAAGCTGTGCTCGGCGTGCGGTGCCCTGCAAGACAAGATGCCGCTCAACATCCGGACCTGGGAATGCGCCTGCGGCGCGGTCCATGACCGGGACGTCAACGCGGCCAAGAACATCCTCGCCGCAGGGCTTGCGGAGAGATGAAACGCCTGTGGAGCCGGTGTAAGACCTCAAGGGAGTTCTCCCGGCGGGCGACTGGCGACGAAGCAGGAACCCCCACAGGCGACCGTGGGGAATGCCCCTCGTTCACGAGGGGGAGGATGTCAACAGGTGCTGATCCACAAGACGGTTCTTCCCGGACCCGCCGCCGTACGGGGCAACCGTCTCGTAGACCCGCCTCGGAACTCGGGATCTGGCACTCTGTGGCAACACGAGTCCCAGGAACCGAGAGGCTCCCTCATGACGACCGAACACGGCAGGCGCCCTGCCTCACCGACGGGCCAGGAGGGCGCGCTCCCGCCGGTCCCCGCCGAGCAGGGAACGCGCACTGTCTTCCCGCCGGGACGGCAGAGTGCGAGTCCGCTGGGCCTCTCCGAGCAGCAGGGTAGGAGTCCGCTGGCCCACTCGGAGCAGGACAGGCGTCCGGCGTTCGGGTCTGGACTCCGGTTGAGCGGTCACGGCCTCGTGCTTCGCGAATGGACGGATGACGATCTGCCGGTGATGGTGGAACTGTTCGACGATCGCGAGGTCGCCTACTGGACCCCGCTGGTGACCCCCTTCGACCTGGGGGCGGCGCGGAACTACCTGGACAAGGCCCGGCGCACCCGCGCCATCGACCAGCGCGTCCACCTGGCCATCACCACCGACGGGGGACGGGCCAAGGGCGAGGCACTGCTCATGATGCGCGACGACGGCACGGGAAGCATCGGATACGCCGTCGGTGCCGCGTACCGAGGACAGCGCCTGGCCGTCCGGGCCGTACAGGTCATGACCGACTTCGCCCACGAGGTCGCAGGACTCGCGCAGGTCTTCCTGGAGATAGAACCGGACAACGAGCCCAGCACACGGGTCGCCCGCGCCGCCGGTTTCCACCTCAGCGACGCGCCACCCAACATCGTCGAGGACAAGGGCCGCACGCTCAGCCTGCTCACCTGGACCCACTTCCGCTAGACACGACCGGGCCCGGTCCGGGCCGCCCGGCCTGCCGTGTCCTCCCTCCCGGTATCCGGTTCTGCCTTGGTTTTCGTTGGGAGGGAGCGGGCCGGGGGGGTACGGCCGTTTGTGCGACGTGTGGTGTCGAAGCATGGCTGAAGCATTTGATCTAGCTTCCGAGGGCCCCTCCCGGCACCCGTTTGATTGGGGTACCCGGTTGCTGCCCGCCCGAGTTGGGAGCTGTCGCGAGCGGAGGCGGGGCTTTGGGGCGGACTGTAGTCGACGTCTGACACGTCCTCATCGTCGCCGCCAATGAATTGACCCCGAACCGCATCCGGGACTACACGCTTAGGGAAGCCGCCGGGCAGTGGCTCGCAGGAGACGTACCGCCAGAGCCATCGTGAACGCGAATTCGGCGAACCGGCGCGCGAGCACGTAACAGGACGCGATCCACGACACCGATGTCACCATGAACCCGACCTCGTGGAGGACACCATGCCAGCTGATGTGCGTGGGCGCCCCGATCGGTGCCCCGGGCGGGAAGCCGGCACCCGGGTCGGCGGTGAACACTCCTGCCATGACCAGCCCGACCCCGCTGAGAGCGATCAGCAAGGGGCCCCAGGTGCCGCCCCGGCCGGTATGCAGTACCCGCCGCAGCCCGGCGGCGAAGGCCACATTCAGCAGGCCCGCCACGACGAAACTGGTGATCTGGATCCATCCCAGGCCCCCGAGGCTCAACAGGCTGAGGGGATGGTAGGTCAGGTCGAACCCGTCGCGAGTGAGCGCCTGGATCAGCCACACCCCGAGAAACAACGGGCCGGCGACGACACCACACGCCAGCAGCCCCGTGGTAGGTGTTGTCGGCCGGGTCCTTGTCGACGCTTCCGGAGATACGCTCCGCTGAACCATCGCTCCTCCTCACTGCCGGGCACGTGCGTCGTGCCTTCCAGCAGGAACGTCGAAGCAGCCGCCCGATACCGGACATGGCAACAGCGTGATCCACTCCTCCAACAAGCCCACGGCGGGCACTTCACTCCCCGGCCCCGGCTTCCCCTCCTTGAGGGCCCCGGCTTTCTCTTCTTCGAGGGGCCGCTGCTTGTCTGGTTCCGGGGGTTTTGAGCTGGGTGGGTAGCAGGTGGGTGCCCTGATCAAATGGGTGCCGGGTGGGCTTTCATAGGTCGGTCACCGCTGACACCCCATGGTGGGGTCCCATCCCCGTCCGCTGAGGCGTTGATCTCGTGACCGAGCTTTCCTTCTCTGCCCCGGTTTTCCCTTTTTCGAAGACCGCTGCCTGTCTCGTCCCGGGGATCTTGACCTGGGTGGGCAGCAGATGGGTGCCCCGATCAAATGGGTGCCGGGTGGGCGCATCACAGATAGACCACCCCGCAGCACCATCCCCGATGTCCAAAAGCTAACTAGTAGCGCTTTGTCGATCCCTGAGCCAGGTCAGGACCTGTTCCGCGTGCCGGTCGGGTGGGAAGACGGGGTAGAAGCAGTGTTCGATCACGCCGTCGCGGATGACGAGGGTGAGGCGTTTGAGCAGCCGCTCGCCCGCGGCGTCGAAGGTCGGGAGGCGCAGGGCGTCGGTGAGCGCGTGGTCGGCGTCGCTCAGCAGCGGGAACGGCAGGTGCAGTCGTTCGGCCGCTTCCCGCTGGTATTCGGTGTCCTGGGTGGACAGTCCCATGACCGTGGCGCCGGCCACGCGCAGGTCGTCCGCATGGTCGCGGAAGCCGCATGACTCGGGAGTGCAGCCACGGGCGCCCGGGATGAGATCCCAGTCGGCCACCAGAGGGGCCTCGCCGGGCACGGCGGTGCGCGGGTAGGCGTACACGATCAGACGGTCGACGTCCGCGGGGGGCTGGTCGAGGCGTACGGTCCCGCCTTGCGTCGCGGCCAGGGCGACGGGCGGTAACGGGGTGCCGGGCAGGTGCGCGCACGCGCCGTCATCGACGGGAACGGGAAGGCCGGGTGGCAGTATCGTCGGATCGTGGCTCATGACCGCACCTTAATGACCCAGGCCGGTGGCTCTTGAACAGATTTCGATGACCCAGGCGAAGTCTGTTCAAGAGCCACCGCCGCCCGTGGTCACGGGCCCTGAGGGTCCGCGGTAGGGGAGGGGCCGGCTGTAGACGAGGTTGGTGGTGGTGCTGCCGAACTGGGCCAGTTCGTTGACCAGTTCTTCGAGGTGGGCCATGGATGCGGCGGCGACCTTGAGCGTGTAGCAGTCGTCGCCGGTGGTTCGCAGGCATTCCAGGATCTCGTGGCGCTCACCGAGCAGCCGGTGCAGTGGCTGATGACGGCTGCCGGGGTACTTCAGCCGTACGACCGCGAGCACGGCGAAACCGACCTTCTCCAAGTCGACGTCGGCCCGGTAGCCGGTGATGACCCCCGCCGACTCCAGGCGCCTGACCCGCTCGGTCGCCGCGGAGGCGCTGAGGTTGACTCGCCGTCCGAGCTCGGTGAGGGCAAGGCGGCCGTCACGCTGGAGCTCGACCAGGATCGACCAGTCGGTCGCGTCAAGGCTCTCGGTCATTCGGCAAAGATACCGGCAGTTTCACGGCATATCGGCCTGTATGCAGGGAGAATCCCCTTCCAGCCAGCGTGATCAGTGGAATAGCATGATCAAGTGGAACTAGGAGTGAATGTCCCGAATTTTGGGCCTGGGACCGACCCTGGCGTGCTGCGGCGCTGGGCACAGGCGGTGGAGGCTCTCGGGTTCGACCTGCTGATGATCTCGGACCATATCGTCGTGACCCCTGACGTCGCCGAGCACTATCCGGCACCGTTCTACGAACCGTTCACCACCCTCGCCTGGCTGGCCGGAGTCACCGATCGGGTCCGGCTGGGCACCACGGTGCTCATCGTGCCGTATCGGCACCCGCTGCTCATCGCTCGCATGGCGGCCAACCTCAACCAGCTCAGCGGGGGACGGCTGGTCCTCGGCGTGGGCGTCGGCTGGGCACGGCAGGAGTTCGAGGCGCTCGGGGTCCCGTTCCATCGGCGCGGCGCGCTGACCGACGAGTACCTCCGCGCTGTACGTACAGCCTGGGAGGACGATGAGGACTACCGCAGCGGGGAGATACCGATCTGGGTCGGCGGCAACAGCGACGCCGGCCTGCGCCGGGCGGTACGTCTCGGCGACGCATGGCATCCGTTGCGCTCCACGCTCCCCTGGTTGCGCGAGGCATTGGACCGGATGAAGACCATCGCGGACGAGGAGCGCCGGCCGGTGCCGGCCCTGGCACCCCGCATCGCCCTGCGGCTCACCGACGCACCGATCACCGACCCGGCGCGGCTCGCCGGAGAGGGCACGATCGACCAGATCGCCGACGACCTCGAACAACTGCGCCTTCTCGGCGCGGGCACCGTCGTGCTCGACCCGTTCAACGGCGACCTGAGCGAGATCTCCCACCCGGAAACGGCCTGGCAGGCGCTCGCGACCGTGGCCGCCCACCGGGGGCGGAGCGCAGATCACAAATCAACGGAGCGACAGTGACACACGACGAAGAACGCCTTCTCCGCAGGGCCATCGAGCTTGCCGCCGCGGCGCGGGCCGCGGGGAACCCGCCGTTCGGCTCGCTGCTGGTGGGGCCGGACGGCGCGATCCTCGCCGAAGACCAGAACACGGTCCTCACCGACGCCGACATCACCGCCCACCCCGAACTGAAGCTGGCCCGGTGGGCGGCCCGCGAACTCGACCCCGGCACCGCGGCCGCCACCACCATGTACACCAGTTGCCAGCCCTGTGGCATGTGCACGGGGGCCATCGAACGGTCCCACCTGGGCCGTGTCGTGTTCGCGCTCTCCACCGAGCAGCTCGGAACGCTCAAGCCGGCCGTCACGAACGCCGGTGCGCTTCTTGAAGGCCCGGCGCTGTTCGACGAAGCGCGCGTTCCCGTCGACGGCTACTACCTCTGAGTGAACCAAGGAGTGCCGTCCCGCGGAACGCCTGGTAGGTGGCGGACCCGGCGCCTTGGCGTCCGGCCGGCCTCAGATGGGCTGGTCCTCCACGTGGAAGGAGATGCCTCCCTGGTCGTCGATGTTGGCGTCGAGGGCCTTGTCCTCGAGTACGGTCGCGGCCACCGGGTCCAGGTAGACCTTCGCCCCTTCGCTCTCGATGACCTTGTCGGTGCTCTCGGGCCCGTCGGCGACCGACAGCAGCAGGGAGCCCGCGTCCTCGTCCTGGGACGAGATGCGGATGCCCTTCTCCGTCGCCTCGTCGGATTGGGCGTTGAGGTCACGGATCACCTTGGCGGCATTGTCTGTCAGCGTGAGCATTGCTTCTCCTCGCCAGGGTTGGTTGTCAGACCCTCCCGGCCATTGCCTGCTTTGCGATCTATAAACCGATATGTCGGCTTCTGTGAGTCGAATCTCGCTAATGACCCTTGACGTCGCGTTGACACGCGGCGCCACGCGTGGTCCTGACCTCGGGTGACGACCCTGGTCATTGGTGGCGAAAGAGTGGCCGGTGCCTGCGTGACCGGTCATAGTTGAGCCGCGGGACGAGATGTCTTTCCCGCATTCACTACGGGAGCGGGCATGGTCGTCGTCGGCACGTGGAACCTGGAGAACCTGTACCGGCCCGGGGGAGAGTTCGGGCCCAGGGACGAGGTGACCTACCAGGAGAAGATCGCGGCGCTGGCCGCCACGATCGCCGGGACCGGGGCGGACGTTTTGGGCGTGCAGGAGGTGGGCCAGCCCGAGGCGCTGGCCGACCTGGTCGCGGCGCTGGACGGCGAATGGGGGACCGTCCTGTCGGGACACCCCGACGCCAGGGGCATCCGGGTGGGAGTGATCAGCCGCTTTCCCCTCACCGCCCTGCAGGACGTCTCGGCGTTCACCGCGCCGCTGGCCGCCGTGCAGAACGCCGACACCGGTCCCGCCGCGGCCCAGACCAGCCGGGGGATGCTGGCGGTACGGGTGGAGCCCACGCCCGGCACCACGCTGGACGTCGCCGTATGCCACCTGAAGTCCAAGCTGCTGAGCTTCCCCGGAGGCCGGTTCCAGGCGCGTGACGAGGGAGAACGCGCAAGGTACGGCGCCTACGCGCTGTACCGGCGTGCGGCCGAGGCGACCACGCTGCGCGGGCTCGCCGACCGGCTCGTCGGCGGGCACGGGCAGGAGCGGCCGGTGGTCGTCCTCGGCGACTTCAACGACGAGCCGCAGGCGGCCACCACCCAGATCGTGCTCGGGCCGCCCGGCTCGGAGCTGGGGACCGCCGGGGCGCTGCGCCCCGACCGGGGCGACGCGTGGCGGCTGTGGAACCTCGCGACCCTGATCCCCGAGGCGGAACGGTACTCCCGGGTTCACAACGGCCGCGGCGAGCTGATCGACCACATCCTGGCCAGCCGGGCCTTGATCGAGCGGGTGGAGGAGATCCGGTCCGTGGTGGGCCACGGTCTCCCGTCGATCAGCGAGGACCCGGATGTCCGCCGCGACGCCGCCGACTCCGACCACGCCCCGATCATCGCCCGCTTCCGCCTCTGAAGCCCTGAAAGCCACGATGTCGCCGAGGTTCATCGGTTCCAGGTAGTCGGGGGTACTGGTCGCCGCCCCGCACGGTCAGCGCCAGGTGTCGTCGCGGGTCGCCGTCCCGCTGCCGGGTGTGGTGAACGACCGGTTCGGGTCGCTCTCCCAGGTGACCGAGCCGTCCGTGTTCTTCTTGATGTACTTGTACTGGACGGCCGTGCTCGCGGGCAGGTTCACCGTCGCGCGCCAGACCGGATACGTCGCGGACGACAGGGCCACCGCGTTCGCGGGGTTCCAGGCGCCGAGCGCGGCGACGTTGCCCACCACGAAGACGTTCTGGCCGAACGAGGTCGTGACGTTGGCGTTGAACGACGTCGCGACCGTCGTGCCCGGAGTGGGGGTCGGCGTCGGGCCGGTGGCGCCGGTACGGATGGCGACCGCGTCCTTCGCGGGGACGGTCACGCTCGCCGAGCCGCTGGAGTTCACGGTCACCGATGCGCCGCCGGTCAGGTCGGTGTAGCTACCGGCGGGCAGGCCGGTGGCGAAGGTGCCGGAGTACGAGCCGCCGCCGTTGTTGATCGCCACCCATCCCTTCGCGCCACGGCTGAACGCGATCACGTTGGAATTGGGGGCGCTCCAGTTGGCCACCGAGGTGCCCCTGACCGCGTTGTGGAAGTCCACCATGCCGTTGATCGCGCCGTCACGGTGCAGGCAGGTCCATCCGCTGGAGCAGTTCGCGGCCGTCACGTACCCGTTGCCGTCCGAGGGCGGGGAGGCGTCGTTGTTGCCGAAGGTGAACCCGTCGTAGATCTGCGGCGTGCCGTGGTTCCAGGCGAGCTGGAAGATGTTCGCCAGGGTGTAGGTGGAGCCGCTCTTGTAGGTCAGGGTCGAGCCGTTGCGCTCGGTGTCGTGGTTGGTGACGAACGTGACGGCCCTGTCGCCCGGCTGCATGCCACCCCATGTGACGCCGAAGGTCTGCAGGTCGGAGATGCTGCCCTCGAACTTCTGCTTGAGGTAGCGCCCGTACTGGAAGTCCATCACGTCGCCGATGCCGATGTACTGGCTCGGCTGGACGGCCTCACCCGCACCGTAGATCACTTCCTGGTAGATGTAAGGGGAGCCGGTCACCTGGCTGTAGATGGCCCCTGCATCGGCCGGGCTCATGTGCTTGACCGCGTCCACGCGGAAGCCGTCGACGCCCAGGCTCCGCAGGTCGTTGAGGTAGGCGGCGATGCGGGACCGCACGTAGCCCGCGCCGGTGTCGAGGTCGGCGAGGCCGACCAGCTCGCACCTCTGCACGTTGTTCGCGCTGCCCGTGTAGTCGCCGTCGTGGATGGTGTTGTCGGAGTTGCCGCAGGCGCCGGGGTAGTAGTGGAAGTCGGCCGCCGAGTACGTCCCGGGGTAGACGTACTTGGAGAAGCTCTTGCCGCCGTACGACGTCGCGCCCTGCCCGGTCATGTGGTTGATCACCGCGTCGGCGTAGACCTTCACCCCCGCCGCGTGGCAGGCCTGGACCATCGAGGAGAACTGCGCCCTGCTGCCCATCCGGCTGGTCAGGTCGTAAGCGGCGGGCTGGTAGATCTCCCACCACGAGTGGGTGCCCGAGAGCTTCACCGAGTCCTGCGGGGGAGAGACCTGGACACCTCCGTACCCGGCCGGGCCGAGCACGTTGGTGCACTCGGCCGACACCGAGTTCCAGTTCCAGGTGAACAGGTTGGCGATGACGTCCTTGGTGCCCGACGGGGCGGCCTGCGCCGAGCGGGTCGTCAGGGGGACGACGAGGAGGGCCGGCAGGAGGGTGAGGACGGCGGTGAGGGTGAGGGGGCGAGATTTGTAGGATCTCACGTGGGGCCTCCAGGTTCGATGGATGCGATCCCGAGCCGGGCCGGGTGCGCCAACACCCGGTCCGGCGTTCCCCTCCCCGCCGGTCGCGACCGGCGGGGAGGGGCCGTGCGCCTACGACCGTACGAAGACCGCGACCGTACGGGCCGGGACGGTCAGCGTGCCGGTCGAGGAGTCGAAGGCCGACTGCTTGACGACGGCGTCGTCGGAGCCCGCCTGGACCGGATGGAGGGTGACCTGTGCTCCCTTGAGGGCGGCCACGATCTGCGGCCGCGTCCCGGTCGTCGCGTTGAAGACGACGGTGATCGACTTCCAGCGCGGGTCGATCCCGGAGGAGTCCAGGTGCATGGTGATGACGCCCGGGGTCTCCCCCGCGCCGCTCACCGGGAAGGACAGCCGGTTCTGCACCTCGGCCGGCGAGCCCAGCGCGAACGCGGGCGAGGAGGAACGGATCCTCAGCAGCTCTCCGAAGCGGGCCCTGGCCGCGCCGATCGCCGCGCAGTCGGGCTTGAGCGCCGGATCGGCCAGCAGCGGTTTCGCGTAGGGCCACTTGGACTCGTTGTCGGCCCTGGGCGGCAGCCCGGCGCCGAAGCCGTTGCCCGCCGAGCAGTCCCACAGCAGCCGGTTGAACCAGTCGCCGGAGTCGTAGGAGTTGCGGTCGAGCGACTTGGACCGCAGCCGCTCGCTCCCCGCGTGCAGGAACGCGGTGCCCTGCGACAGCATCGCCGAGGCCAGCGAGAGCGACTGCATGCGCACCCGGTCGGCCATCGGCGTCGCCTGCGGCAGCTTGTAGGCGAGGGCGTCGAACAGCGTCTCGTTGTCGTGGGCGTCGACGTAGGTGACGGCCTCGCCGGGAGCGGCGGTGTACCCGCCCGGGGAGCCGTTGTAGTCGACCTCCGCGCCCGTGACCTCCTTGCCCGACGAGGCGGTGAAGCGATAGTCGCGCAGGTTGCCGGTCAGCCCCACCTTGATCAGATCCTGGTAGTGCAGGAGCCTGGCCACCTGCTGCTCGGCGGTGCCGTTGGCCGGTGAGCCGTTCGGCGAGCCCGCCAGCCCGGAGCCGAAGCCCTGCACCCGGGGGTCGGCGTCGAAGGGCCCGCCACCGCGCACCGCGTCGCGCAGGCGGTCGTTGAAGGTGCCGATGCCGGTGCCGGCCATGTTGGCCTGCGTGGCCTGGACGAAGCGGGCGTTGTCCGCCACCTCGCCGAAGTTCCAGCCCTCGCCGTACAGGATGATCGACGAGCCGTCGACACCGTCGCGGGCCGGCGTGAGCCGGTCGAGCGCGGCGCGCACCGCGAGGATGTTGGCCTTCGGGTGGTGGCCCATCAGGTCGAACCGGAACCCGTCGACCTTGTACTCCCTGGCCCAGGTGACGATGGAGTCCACGACGAGCTTGCCCATCATGGCGTGCTCCGGCGCGGTGTTGGCGCAGCAGGTGGAGGTGGCCACCGTGCCGTCGTCCAGGAGCCGGTGGTAATAGCCGGGCACGATCCTGTCCAGCACCGACTTGGGATCCTGCCCGGCGGAGTAGGTGTGGTTGTAGACCACGTCCATGACCACCCGCAGCCCGGCCCCGTTCAGCCCGGACACCATCGACCGGAACTCCCCGACGCGGCGCGACCCGTCGGGGTCGGTGGCGTACGACCCTTCCGGCACGGTGTAGTGCACGGGGTCGTAGCCCCAGTTGAAGGAGTCCTTCGCAGCCGTCTCGGCGACGCAGTCCTGCTGCCGCTCGGAGTTGGGGGGCATCGAGGCGAGGTCGCAGGTCGGCTCGGTGCGGTCGGCCCTTCTCTCCGGGACGCTCCCGATGTCGAAGGCGGGCAGCAGGTGGACGTGGGTCAGGCCGTCGGCGGCCAGCGCCCGCAGTTCCTTCATGCCGGTCGAGTCGCCGGTGAAGGCCGCGTACGTTCCCCGCTTCGCCGCCGGCACCGAGGCGTCGGTGGCGGAGAAGTCGCGCACGTGCAGCTCGTAGATCGAGGGACGGCTCACGGCCTTCGGCTTGCGCAGCGAACCCCACCCGTCGGGCCGCAGCGAGCGGTCGGACAGGTCCACGAGCTGGCTGCGCACCGACTCGGCCGCCAGGGACAGGCTGTAGGGGTCGGTCACCTCGTTGGTCACGATCGTGCCGGCGGCCGGGGCGTACACGGTGACCAGGAAGGTGTAGTAGCGCCCCTTCCAGGTGGGCATGCCGCGTACCGACCACACGCCGGTGGCGTCGTCGCGCCGCATCTGGTGGACCGTGCGGCCGTCGCCCGACGCGTCGCGGTAGAGCGCGAGCTCGACCTTGCGCGCGGTCGGCGCCCACACCGACAGCGTGGGCGACGCCGAGGACGACGTCAGCTCCGAGGCCGACGAGGACGACGGCCAGACCGGGCCGAGCACGGCGCCGGAGGCTTTGGCGTACAGGTCGTCCAGGACGCCCGCGACCTGGACGCCGGTCGCGGTGAGCAGCGCTCCGGAGGCATCGCGCTCGACGGCGACCACCTGGCCGCGCAGGGCCTCGCGGACCAGGTCGGTGTCGCGCGGGTCCACCGTGAGCGCGGTGTAGGCGGCCAGGTGCGGCCACTTCGCCTTCTGCGCGTCGGTGAGCCCCGCGCCGGCGACCAGGCGGATGAGCCGGATGTCGCCGGTCAGATCGCCCTTGTCGTAGGCGACGTCGCCCTTCGCCGAGAACGCCAGCGAGTAGCGCAGCGAGCCCGAGGGCGTCACCTTCCACGCCACGGTGTCCCGGTCGATCCAGTGCGCCCTGGCCTTGGACAGGTCGGCGTCGGCGCCGCGCGCCGGAGGCTGCGGCAGCAGGTAGCCCTCCGTGGCCGCCAGCCGCCAGGCCTCGTTCCCGGTGGTTGCGAGTTCGAGCGACTGGTCGCCGGGAAGGTCCTTCTCGTCGCCCTTGTGAATGATGTAGCTCAGGCTCGTCGCCCCCTCGGCCAGCGGCACCCGGTAGTACGCCCCGAAGCCGTCGGTCCCCGCCGGCTGGACGGGCGTGGCCCACTCGGTCGGATCGGCCGCTCCACCCCACACATGCAGCCCCCAGCCCTCGTAGTTCCCGTCCGGGCGGCGGTAATGCACGATCGCCACGTTCTCGGCCGCGGCACGCGTCGGGTGGATCTTCGTCTCGCCGGAGTTCACGTACGCTTCCGGCTGCGCCGCCGGGGTGAACGACTGGTCGGGGCCGGGGTCCTTGGTGTCGCCCTTGTGGATGATGTAGTTGAGCGGGACGCTCGGATCCTTGAGCGGGACCTTCCAGAACGGGCCGAAGGAGTCGGCGCCGTCGGGCGGGCGGGGGGTGGCCCACTCGGTGCCCGCGCCGTCGGCCAGAGCGTCGCCCCACAGGTGCAGGCCCCAGCCGTCGTAGTCCTTGCTCGGCCTGCTGTAGTGGACGGTCGCGTAGCCCTGGGCCGCCGCGCGGGAGGCGAAGGTCTCGGGTCTGCCCTCGGCCAGCCACACCTCGCCGTTCTTGGCCGGGTTGACCGTACGGTCGCCGCCGTCCTTCTCGTCGCCCTTGTGGGCGATGATCCCGACGCTGGTCGCGCCCGGCTTGAGCTTGATCCAGGCGAACCGGCCGAAGGCGTCCTCCCCGGTGAGCGGCAGGGGAGCGCCCCACTCGGTGGGCTGCTCCACGTCGCCCCAGACGTGCAGGCCCCAGCCGTCGTAGTCCGAGCGCTGGTAGTGCACGACCAGGTGGTCGCGGGTCACCGTGCCCGGCTCCTCCGGGGCCGGGGGCGCGCCGACGGTGGCCGTCCCGGTCGCGGAGGCGAACCGGCCGGCGGAGTCCTTCACGACCGCCTTGTAGGCGATCCTCGTGCCGGTCGCGATGCCGCGCAGGTCGTGGAAGACGCGGAAGGTGCGGTTCGTGCCGGTGAGCGTGGCGGAGTCGTCGGTGCCCACCACCCTCCACGGGCCGTCACCGGCCTTGGCCGCGAATGTGACCTGGTCGAACCCGGTGCCGGGCACGGTGGCCGTGACCGGGATCCGCCCGTCGTCGGCCGTGCCGGTGACCTCCGCCCCGGGCAGGGCGATGGAGACGGCGGGGGCGGCGGCGGGGGCGGCCAGCTTGGCGGAGGCACGGTAGACCACCGCCGACAGCGGCGGGACCGTGACCGCCAGCATGCGATCGGCGCCCGAGGTCGCGGTGGCCGCCGCCTCGCCGTACACCTTGGTGAAGGCCATCCCGCCGGAGTAGGTCGGGACGGCGGCGGTCGCGGCGGTCTCGGCGTTGTTGACCGCGACGACGTACTCGACCTGCTCCTCGGCGCCGATGCGGCTGAACGCGTACAGGCCGTCCTTGGCCAGGCGCTCCACCTGGGCGCCGTCGGCCAGCGCCGGGTGCGCGTCACGCAGCTTCGCCAGCGCCGCGATGCCCTGGTAGAGCGGATGGCCCGGAACGAAGTTGTCCTGCGCGTGGGTCGCCGCCGTGCCGATCAGGTCGTCGGTCAGATAGCTCTGCGTCGTGGAGGCGAACATGGTCTGCCGCGCGTCCTTGTCGCCGCCCTTGCCGGTGAAGCCCTGCTCGTCGCCGTAGTAGACCACCGGCTGGCCCCGCGTGAGGTACATCAGCTCGTGGGCGAGCAGGTCCCGCCTGAGCAGCTCGGCATCCGGCGCGCCTGGATTGTCCTGGGCGATGAACCGGCCGATCCGGCCCATGTCGTGGTTGCCCAGGAACGTGGGCAGCGAGGCCGCGTTGCTGTCGGCGTCGGTGTGGTGGTCGTCCCCGGCGTAGAGCTGGGCGAGCCGCGCGGCCCCTGCCGTACCGCCGCTGAACGACCTCGCCGCCTCCTGGAACGGGAAGTCCAGCGTGGCGTCCATCTCGCCGCGCGTGGAGTAGCGGCTGGTGAGGGCGGGATCGCTGGAGTAGACCTCGCCGAACATGAAGAAGCGCTTGTTGCCGAGCTGGGCGGCGTAGCCGTGCAGCGCGGGGGAGAACCGCTCCCAGAACTCCATGTTGACGTGCTTGGCCGTGTCGATCCTGAAACCGTCGATGCCGGTCTCGCGAACCCAGGTCTGGTAGATGTCCGTCATGCCCTTCACGACCTCGGGACGCTCGGTCCACAGATCGTCCAGGCCCGAGAAGTCGCCGTACTGGTCGTTCTCGCCGCCGCTGAAGGTCGAGTCGCCCCGGTTGTGGTACATCGTCGGGTCGTTCAGCCACGACGGGGTCTTGACGCCCTTGGCCGCGACCGGTGTGTACGGGAACGAGTTGAGGTCGACCTTGGGGAAGGCGGTCCCCCTCGCGTAGTCGCGGTCGTCGAACGGCCGCCCGTCCACGTCGACGTAGGGGTAGGCGCCCTTGGGCCGGTAGGAGTAGGTCTTCTCCTTGTAGTCGACGACGTCGGCGGTGTGGTTGGTGATGATGTCGAAGAAGACCTTCATCCCGCGCTTGTGCGCCTCGCGGACGAGTTGCTTCATCTGCGCGTTGGTGCCCAGGTGCGGGTCGATCGAGGTGAAGTCGGTGATCCAGTACCCGTGGTACCCGGCGGAGGCGTCGGCGCCGGTGCCCTGCACCGGGCGGTTCTTGAAGGCCGGTGTGAGCCAGATCGCGGTGCTGCCCAGGTTCTTGACGTAGTCGAGCTTGCCGAGCAGGCCCGCCAGGTCACCACCCTGGTAGAAGCCCTTGTCGGCCGGGTCGAAGCCGGTGCTGAGCCGGTCGCCCGTGAGGCCGCCACGGTCGTTGCGGGTGTCGCCGTTGGCGAACCGGTCGGTCATCGCGAAGTAGAAACGCTCGCGCGACAGGTCGGCGCGCAAGGCGTCACGCGCGAGGTCCTTGTCGGAAGGGTCCGCCGTGCCGCTGAGAGCCGACACCACGGGTCCGCCGGTGCGCTGGCCGGTCACGGCGGTGGGGGAGCCGGGCGCCGCGAGGTTCGTGACCGCGGAGACGGTCGCCGTCCGGGAGGTCGTGGCGGAGGCGGGCGATACGGCGGCGAGCGGCGACGCGGACAGGACCACTGCGAGGATCGAGGCCGCCAGAGGGCCGGATCTGCGCGAGGGTGACCTTTTCGCGGGCCGTGGGGGGAGTGGCCAGACCACTGGGGCCTCCACGGGTCGTGTTTCACGGGTGTTGCCCGGAAGTTACTCAGAAGCCCCGATCTATGCAATGCCTTACTGAAATTTCCTGAAAATAACCAATCAGTATGGCTTTGGTGGGGAAGGTGGCTGGTGTCAATGTCCGGCGGTTACCTCGTAGAGTGATTTACTGATCACCAGCAGTGATGTTTTCGGTCCCCCCAAAATGAGCGCGGTGCCAGTAAGCCTCCTGGATGTGGAGAAATATGCTATATGTCTTTTTTGGTGGCATAAATGGCGATTTGGGGCTTTGGCGGGAACCGATCTTCCGTCGTCCCAGGACGGAGGGCCGTCCGATATGCGCCGCCCGCCTTGCCCGCTCGGGCCCGCTCGGCCGCCTGAGCGTGGGAAACGCGGCACGCCACGAGACGTTCTGCGGATTCCACCGCCGCCGCTCCAGCGCCTGGCTCCGTCCTTACTGCTCGTTCCGTCGCCTTGGACATCGTGATTCCTGAGGCGTTGGTACGGGCGGTGAAGGTAAGCGGACCGTTCTCAGCAGGAGGACGAAATGGACGATCGGCAAACGACGCACGAGCTGTTGAACGAGAACGACGTCGTCGCCCTGCTGCTCCGCCAGCATGGCGAGATCGCCGAGCATTTCGAGGAGGTGGAGCGCGCCACCGGCCCCGAGCGGCGCGATGCGTTCCATCGCCTCGTCCGGTTGCTGGCCGTCCACGAGACCGCCGAGGAGGAGATCGTCCATCCGTACGTCCGGCTCAAGCTCCAGGACGGCGACACGGTGGTGGGCAAGCGTCTCAAAGAGGAAAGGCAGGGCAAGCTGCTGCTCGCCCACCTCGAAGGGCTGGGCACCGACCATCCCGACTTCCCGAGGAACCTGCGGGCGCTGCGGGCGACGGTGACCGCGCACACCCGTGCGGAGGAACGCGACGAGTTCCCGCTGCTCCGTGCGCATACGAACGCGGCCGAGCGCCGAGCCCTGGCGGCCGGGGTGAGGGCCGCCCAGGCCATGGCGCCCACGCACCCTCATCCAGGAGTCGAGTCGGCCACCCGTAACGTGCTGCTCGGCCCGCCGGCCGCCATCGTCGACCGCACGCGCGACGCAATCAGGAAGGCCATGGGCGGGCAGGCCTAGCCGCCCGCGGCCACGGCGGCCACCTCCGGCCTCAGCGTCCGCCGCCGGACGCGCGGGACGCCGGACGGGCGTCGGCGGGGATCCGCACGGAGATCTCCCCGCCCAGCCGGGCGTCCGACGCCAGCTCCAGGTCGTCCCCGCTCCAGAATCGTCCGGGGTCGTACCAGTTGGGGTGGCGCCCGGCGGGGAGCAGTCCCATGTCCTGGTAGGTCGCGGCGACCACTTCCGCGCAGTAGGCGGTCTCCAGGGCGGCCTGCTCGCCGCCCCTACGGATCGAGGGCACCCGGCCGCGCAGCCAGCGGCCGGCGAGCCGGGCCGTGGACGGGAACGGCGTGCCGTCGAGGCGCGCGACCGTACGCAGCAGCGCGTCCTCCATCTCGCGCGTGACCGGCCGGTCGAGCTGCCGGAGCCACGCCCGCTGCCCGTATCTGGTGGCCCAGACCACGACCGCGTCGCGCAGGTCGTGCAGTTGGACCCCGCGCTGATGGGTGCCCGACCACAGGTCGGGCAGGGACCGGCCGAGCTCGGCATGCCACATCAGCGGCGGAAGGTCGTCGATGACGACGGACATGCCGACGTGGTTGACAGGGCTGTTCGTCGTCATCTGGATGGCCCGGTCGGGCACCGTGCGCCCGCGGAACAGCCAGACATCGCCGGTGCGTGTCAGGTCGAGTGCCTCATCGAGGCTGATGCTTACACCAGACATCCCAGTAGCCTAGGGACATGCGCTGGTGGAAGATACTCGGACTGGCAGGCTTCGCGGGCGTCGCCGCGACAGGTGTCGTGATCGCCCGGGCGGAGCGGCGCCGCCGCGCGTACACTCCCGAGGAGGTCCGGTCGCGGCTGCGCGACCGCCTCGCCGAGGCGTCGGCCGCGGGCCCGCAGCCGGTGACCACGCCACCGGCGGCCGCCGACCCGACGCGCGGTCCCCTCGCCCGGCGGATCCCGGAGCGGCTCAGGGCCCTGCTCCCCGCCAGGACAGAGCGGACAAAAGCTGCACCTCTCCGCAAATGGTAGCGACCGTGGCCTTACAGCAGATCGCCTCGGCGAGGTCAAGGGCCCGCGCACCCGCAAGAGCGCGGCGGTGGCCGTGCGGCGCCGTTCGAGTCGGTGGCCGTCACGCCAACCTCCGGAGGCTACTGACGCCCGGTGTGACGCCGTCCGAGTCGGTGGCCGACACGCCAACCTCCGGAGGCTACTGACGCCCGGTGGGTCGGGTGGGGAACCGCCGAGTAGATGGAGGAATCGCCACTGATGTCGCGATCTTTCCAGAACGGCAACGCTGACTTACCATTGCGGAGCATCTGGAGCCGAGGCGACGTGGGGCGGCGAGGGATGTGCCTGCTGGGGCACACGCGGGCAATTTGCCTGCCGAGATGACGAGCTTTGTGGGGCGCCGGGACGAGACCGCCCACATCGTCCGGATGCTGGAGGAGTCGCGCCTGGTCACGCTGACAGGCGTGGGCGGGGTCGGTAAGACACGCCTGGCCCTGCGGGTCGCGCGTAACCTCCAGGCGCGCTTCCCCGGCGGCGTGTGGTTCGTCGAGCTGTCGTCACTGCGGGAGCCGGAGTTGCTCGGTCACGCCGTCTGCTCCGTGCTGCGGCTGGCCCAGCAGGCCGGGCGCTCGCAGATGGCGGTGCTCGAGGAGTTCCTCAGCGGGCGGCGCTCGCTGATCGTGCTGGACACCTTCGAGCACCTGGTGGACGGGTGCGCCGCGATGGTCGGCACGTTGCTGCGGGCCGTGCCCGATCTGCGCATCGTGGTCACCAGCAGGAGCATGCTCGGCCTGGACGGTGAGTCCTGCTTCCAGGTCGAGCCGCTTCCCGTCGAGGGCCGCTACCGCTCGGCGGGGCCCTCCACCGGCCGTCCGGCCGAGGTGGGTGACGAGCGGCCGGCAGTGGTGGGCGACGGTCGTCCGGTCATGGTGGGTGACGAGCGGCCGGCAGTGGTGGGCGACGGCCGTGCCGCCGGGCGGTCCACGAGCGTGGGGCCCGTGCAGGAGGGCGCGGTCGCGCTGTTCGCCGAACGGGCGGCCTCGCTCGTTCCGGGATTCGTCCCGACACCGGAGATCGCGCTGCTGTGCCAGCGGCTCGACGGTATCCCGCTGGCGATCGAGCTGGCGGCGGTACGGCTGCGCACGCTGTCGGTCGAGCAGATCATGGGCCGCATCGACCACCGTTTCGACCTGCTGTGGAGCGAGAACCTCGCGGGACTGCCCCGCCACCAGACGATGCGCACGGCGATCGGCTGGAGCCACGAGCTTTGCGAGCCGCTGGAACGCCTCCTCTGGGCCCGGCTCTCCGTCTTCGCCGGCGACTTCGACCTCGAAGCGGCGCAGGCGATCTGCGCCGACCCGGACATGAACGTCGAGACCGGCCTGCACCGCGCGCAGGTCGAGGACCTGCTGATCGCGCTGGTGGAGAAGTCGATCGTGCGGCGCGACGACACCGGCAAGGCGATCCGCTTCCGCATGCTGGACACGGTCAGGGAGTACGGCATCGAGTGGCTGCGCGAGCTGGGGCAGTACGCGTCGGCGCGGCGCCGCCACCGTGACTACTACCTGGACCTGGCCAGGCGGTTCGACCACGAGTGGTTCGGGCCCGGCCAGGTCGCGTGGTACGTGCGGATGAACCGCGAGTTTCCGAACCTCCGCTCCGTGCTCGATCTCTGCCTCTCCGGCCCCGATCCGGCCGAGCACGCCGTAGGTCTGGAGATGGCCGGTCGGCTCGCCTACTTCTGGATGGCGTGCGGTTTCATCGCCGAGGGCCGTCACTACCTCCAGCGGGCCCTGTCCCTGTGCCACATCCCCGGCACGAGCCTGTCCCGGGCCCTGTGGGCGTGCGCGTGGCTGACCGACTTCCAGGGGGACCTGGACGAGGCGAACGACCTGGCCACCGAGTGCCTGTCACAGGCGTTCGCCCAGAACGACGGCGCGTCCACCGGGTGGGGGATCGTCTGCTGTGCGAACACGGGTCTGCGCTGGGGCTACGTCTCCGAGGCGCTGGCCATGTACGAACGCGCGCGGGGGACGCACGAGGAGGGCGGCGACCGCGGCGCCGGGCTCGCGTACGCGCTGGCGGGCCAGGCGTACGTACTGACCCGGCTGGGCAGGCAGGAGGAGGCCCTGTCGTGCCTGCGGCAGCAGGCGTCGTTGTGCGGTTCGTGGGGGGACGTCTGGCTGCAGTCCACCGGAGACTGGGTACGCAGCATCATCGAGCTCGACCGTGGCGACTTCTTCTCGGCCGACCGGTTCGCCCGCACATCCTTGCGCGCCAAGTACCTGCTGCACGACAGCGCCGGCATGGCCGTGGCGCTGGTGAGCCTGTCGTGCGCGGCGGCGGGGCTCGGGGAGATGGTGCGCGCGGCGCGGCTGCTCGGCATCGGCGACCTCGTCGAGCAGGGCTCCGGACTGCTTCTCGCCGGGCCGTACTCGGACGGCCTCCGCGAGGAGACCAAGTCGCGGGCCAGGGCGGTCCTCGGTGACCAGGCTTTCGAGGCGGCGTTCGGCCGCGGGCGCGCACTCGGCATCGAAGGCTCGCTCGCGTACGCGCTCATCGAGGACGACCCCGAATTGGGCTGTTGACATTAATGCCATAAATGACATTATTCAGCCATGCGTCAGGAAGCCGAGCGGCTGCTGCAGATCCCCGATGACTTCGAACGCTTCCGCGCCGCCACACGTTTGCTGGTGGATCTCGACGATCTCATCCTGGAGATCTCGCGTATCAGGAACGAGAGCGCCTCCCGGATGCAGATCAGCTCGATCACCCCGCCCGCGCGCTCGGACGAGGCCCTGCCGGACGATGCCCGGGCGGTGCTGGAGTGCATCAGGCGGACCGGCACCCAGCGTTTCCGGCGGCGCGACGTGTTCCGCCGTCTCGCCCGCCACTTCAAGACCGTCGCCGCCATGGTGCCCGCGCTGGACCTGCTGGAGACGGCCGGTTACATCCGCAAGGTCGAGCCGAACACCGAGCCGGGCCAGCCGGGACGGCGGCGCTCGCCGGAGTACGAAGTCCGGCTTTAGACCTCCTCCGGGTCCCGCTCGTGCGCCGCGGAGCGTGCGTGCCCGGGCCTGCCATTCAGGGTCGCGAGGCGGATACTGGAACGAGAGCCGGGTTCCGGGGAGGCGCTGATGGCGATCGAGTCGATCAATCCCACGACGGGTGAGACCCTGAGGACCTTCGAGCCGCTCGACGAGAGCCGGCTGGAGGAGCGGCTGGCGACGGCGGCCAGGGTGTTCGGGAGCTACCGGACCACCGACGTCAAGCAGCGGGCCGAGTGGATGCTGGGCGCCGCCGCGCTTCTGGAGACCGAGCAGGAGCACCTCGCCCGGCTCATGACCGTCGAGATGGGCAAGACGCTGGCCTCCGCGCGGGCGGAGGTGGCCAAGTGCGTCCGGGGGATGCGGTTCTACGCCGAGCGCGCCGGGGAGTTCCTGGCGGACGAGCCCGCCGATCCCGCCGCCGTCGGCGCCCGGCAGGCGTACGTGCGGTACCAGCCGCTGGGTCCGGTGCTCGCGATCATGCCGTGGAACTTCCCCTGCTGGCAGGTGATCCGGTTCGCGGCGCCCGCGCTGATGGCCGGCAACGTCGGGTTGCTCAAGCACGCCTCGAACGTGCCGCAGGTCGCGCTGTACCTGGGCGACCTGTTCACCCGCGCGGGATTCCCCGAAGGCTGCTTCCAGACCCTGCTCATCGGCTCGGACCAGGTCGAACGCGTGCTCCGCGACGATCGGGTGGTCGCGGTCACCCTCACCGGCTCGGAGGACGCGGGCCGCTCGGTCGCGTCCATCGCGGGGAGCGAGGTCAAGAAGACCGTGCTGGAGCTCGGCGGCTCCGACCCCTACATCGTCATGCCGTCCGCCGACCTCGCGGAGGCGGTGGCGACCGCGGTGACCGCGCGCGTGCAGAACAACGGCCAGTCCTGCATCGCCGCCAAGCGGTTCATCGTCCACACCGGCGTCTACGACGAATTCCTCGACGGCTTCGTGTCACAGGTGCTGTCGCTGCGGCTGGGCGACCCCATCGACGAGGACACCGACGTCGGGCCGCTGGCCACCCAGCAGGGGCGGGACGACCTGGAGCGGCTGGTCGCCGACGCGGTCGGCAGGGGCGCCCGGGTGCTGTGCGGCGGGGTGACCCCGTCCCGGACCGGCTGGTTCTTCGAGCCGACCGTCATCACCGACGTCACCCCCGAGATGAGGATGTTCAACGAAGAGGTGTTCGGGCCTGTGGCGCAGGTGTACCGGGTGGCCGGCATCGACGAGGCGATAGCGCTGGCCAACATCACCACGTTCGGACTCGGGGCCGGTGCCTGGACCACCGACCCGGTGGAACGCGATCGCTTCGTCGACGAGCTGGAGGCCGGCGCGGTGACGGTGAACGGCATGGTCGCCTCCCATCCGGAGCTGCCGTTCGGCGGCATCAAGCGATCGGGGTACGGCCGGGAGCTGTCCGCGAACGGCATCCGGGAGTTCTGCAACGTCAAGACCGTCTGGATCGGCTGACCCGCCCGCCGGATGATCTAATGCCGGATGGAGCGAGCGAAGGGCGGTTTCCGGATGAGGGTCTTCGGCGGCAATGGTGGTGGGACGGCCGGCGCGTGGCCCGGCCGTGAGCGCGTGGGCGGCTCCGCCGCCGGGTGGCCGGCGTGAACGGCGGGCTCGTACTGGGCCGTACGGCCGTGGTGACCGGCGCGGCGCAGGGCATCGGGCTGGCGATCGCCCGCATCCTGTACGAGCACGGGGCGAACGTCGTGGTGACCGATCAGGACGCGGCGCTGGCCGTGACGGCCGCCGAAGGGCTGGGCGGCGGGGAGTCGGTGTCCTCGCTCGGATGCGACGTCACCGACGAGGAGGCGGTCACGGCCGCCGTCGGCCACGCCGTCGACCGTTTCGGCCGCCTGGACATCCTGGTCAACAACGCGGGGATCACCAGGGACGCCACGATGGGCAAGATGACCGTCGCCGACTTCGAGGCGGTCGTCGACGTCCACCTGAAAGGGACGTGGCTGGGGGTGCGGGCGGCGGCCGAGGTGATGCGCCAGGCCAGGTCCGGTTCGATCATCAACATCTCCTCGCTGTCCGGAAAGTCGGGAAATTTCGGGCAGACGAACTACAGCGCGGCCAAGGCCGGCATCGTCGGGCTCACCAAGGCCGCGGCGAAGGAGCTCGCGGGTCGTGGCGTCCGGGTCAACGCCGTGCAACCCGGTCTCATCCGCACGGCGATGACGGCGGCCATGCCGCCCGACGTCTTCGCCGCCCGGGAGGCCGACATCCCGATGAAGCGGGCGGGAGAGCCGTACGAGGTGGCGGGCGCCGTGCTGTTCCTGGCTTCCGATCTGTCGAGCTACATGACCGGCACGGTCCTGGAGGTCGGCGGCGGCCGGATGATGTAGGCGCCAGGACCTCAGGGAGCCGGGATCGCCTCGGGCGCCGCCGGGTCGGGCGGCGCGCCCTTGCCCGGCGGAGGGGCCACGGCGCCTGCCTCACGCCCCTCCGGCATGACCGCCACCTGGTCCAAGAGTGCCGTCTGGTCCAGGACGGGCGAAGCGGCCGCCGGTTCGAGGAGGGCCGACATCGCCGGCGGTTCCAAGGGAGAGGGCGCGGCCGGCGGTTCCAGGACGGACGATGTGGCCGGTTCCACGGCGGCGGGCGCGTGGCCCAGGGCGCTTTCGACGGTGTCATAGGTGTCGAAGGCGTCGCGCAGCCCCGTGATGGTCAGCACGCGCAGCAGCGTGCCATGTACGCCGCTGACCATGAGTGCGTGACGTGACCTCTGGCTGCGCCGCAGGGCGGCGATCAGCTCGCTCAGGCCCACCGAGTCACAGAAGACCACCTCGGCGAGATCGAGGACAATGGTGGAGATACCCGGTTTCTCCCAGACACCGCTCAACTCGGTCCGCAGGATCGAGGTGGAACGGTAGTCCAGTTCCCCTTGCACCTGGACGACGAGCGCGCTTCCGCGTACGACGGATGAGACGCTGAGCCCCGTCTGCGGATCGGCCCCGTACTTCATGATCACTCCTTCGGCCTGCAAGGTTCAGGGCAGGCATGACTCCCTTCCTACCAGTTCTGGGAGGGACTAACGCCGCGCGCCCGTACAGAAGGGGGACGCGACACCCGAATCCGGGCGGTGAATTGGATGCTGGTATACGGGTTTGGCATGGTTCGACCGGTCGGATAGGTGGTGAAGGGAATTAGGCGCCTTCACGGCGTCCAAGGGCCGCTACCGAGGGCGACGGCGGGCGAGCGCGATGCCGACGCCCGTGCCGAGGAGGATCACCACGGCGCCCCCCGCCGCGAGGGTCGTGGCGCCGATCGCGCTCCCGCCTTCCGGATGGCGTGGCGAGCCGACCGGTTCGAGGAGGGTGGGGGACGCCTCGACGGCGTCGCCAGAACCGCTCGTGCCGCTGTCTGCGGGGCCGCTCTCCTCCTCGGCGCGGCTCGCCGCGAAGACGACGTCGGAACAGGAGTAATAGGTATCCGGGGTGTCGGAGTTCTGCCAGATCGTGTAGATCAGGTGGCGGCCGGTCCTGCCAGACGGCAGCGTGCCCCTCATCCTGTACGCGCCCCCGGAGAGCTTGGGGTCGGTGACCTTGAGGAAAGGCTTCGGCTCCAGATCGGACCACGTCAGCGGCCGGGTCGGGGTGTACCCGTCCTTGGTGACGTACATCCGGAACGTGCCCTTGTGCGGAATCGTCGCCCGGTACCTGAAGGCGAACCTGGCACCGGCGGGCAGCGTCGTCGCGGGCCAGTCTCCACGCGGCAGGTCAAGGCCCCGGAACCGGGACAGCCCGGCGCTGCACAGCCTGCCGTCGGGGATGATCTCCCGATCGCGCCCCGCGACGCCGGGCACCCTGAGCGTGTCCCAGGCGTCCAGCGCGTTGGCGGCGCTCTTCGCGACAGCGGCCCGGCATGCTCTGGTCGTGGCGGCCTCACCCCCTTCGGGCCCACAGGCGGCGGCCCTGCTGAGGGGATTCTCCAGCGCGCCGTGCGCTCGCGCTTCGGCCAGCGGGGCTGCGAGCGGCAGATGGGCCAGGCCGAACGCGGCGACGGTCAGGGCGACCTTGCGCGAGCGGATCACGCGGCAGACCTCCTCGGCGACACCGGAGCGGGGACGTTCCGCTCCGTCTTCAGGCGTGGTCCACCATGCCGCCTGCGCCCTCAGGCGCGGGGGCACCCCACCGCGGGCACGACCGTAGCAGTGCCATGTCCGCAAGACGGCTCGAAACCCACCGAACTCACCTCGTCGACCCGGTGCCATGTCCACTACGGCAGGCCGGGGTGGATCATCGTCACGCCCGGCGTGCCCATCGTGGCCATGGTCGCCAGGGCTTCGGAGGTCTCCCCGAGGCCGATCGTGCGGCTGATGAGCAGTTCCGGCCGGAGCGCGCCGGCCGCGATCATCTCCAGCATGGGTGGGTAGGCGTGCGCGGCCATGCCATGACTGCCCAGGATCTCCAGTTCCAGCCCGATGACCCTGTCCATCGGGACGGCCGGATGCCCGGCGACCCGGGGGAGCAGGCCGACCTGTACGTGCCGTCCACGCCGCCGGAGGCTCTCGATCGCGGCGCCGCACGTGGTGGCGCTGCCGAGGGCGTCGACGGTGAGGTGGGCGCCCCCGCCGGTGAGCTCACGGACACGCCCGGACCCGGCGGCGTCCGGCGACTCCACCTGCCCGGCCCACCCCGTGCCGGTCGTCTCGCCGGCGAGTACGGTGGCGGCGGCCCCGAACCGGGTGGCCAGGTCCAGCGCGGCGGGGGAGACGTCGACGGCGACGACCCGCGCCCCGCACGCGGCGGCGATCATCACCGCCGACAGGCCGACACCGCCGCATCCGTAGACCGCGATCCACTCACCGGCCCTGACACGACCCTGGGAGACCACCGCGCGGAAGGCGGTGGCGAAACGGCATCCGAGGCCGGCCGCGGTCGCGTACGGCATGGGGTCCGGCAGGCGTACCAGGTTGACGTCGGCGTTCTCGATGGCGACGTACTCCGCGAACGATCCCCAGTGGGTGAATCCGGGCTGGGTCTGGTTCTCGCAGACCTGCCCGTCGCCCGACGCGCATGCCGGGCAGCGCCCGCACGCGCAGATGAAGGGGGTCGTGACGCGATCCCCGGCCCGCCACCTGGTCACCTCGGCGCCGACCGCCTCGACGACGCCGGCCAGCTCATGCCCCGGCACATGCGGGAACGTCCGGATGTCGGGGTCGTGCCCCATCCAGCCGTGCCAGTCGCTGCGGCACAGTCCGGACGCCTCCACCCGGATCACGGCACCCGCACGCGGCGGTGCGGGGTCGGCCACCTGGCGAACCTCCGGCCGCTCGCCGAACCCGTCATACTGCACCGCACGCACCGGCCGGCTCCCTTCTCCGTCCACCGGTCTCCACGACCGGAGGAGATCTCCATCGAATCCGCGTCACCGGGCAAGGGTGCCCACCGGTCTCCAGGACCGCACGGGGCCCAACGACCTCCACCGCCGGGCAGGACGATTGTCCCCTCCCGGACATCCCGGTCGGTCATTCCCCCCGGTTCGGTCCGTGCCGAACACCCTGTACCAGCCGAAATCCCGCGTGCTGATCTTCCGCCGGGAGACCTGACCGGCTCGCAACCGATGATCGCGCTGATTATCCGGCGCCGCTCCTGGGGAGGGACGCCTTCAGTACGGGCCCGTCGGGACCGGTACGTCCATCACCGCCGCACCCGGGTTGAGAGGAAGCCGCGATGGCGATCAGGTCCGCCGAAGGAGCAGGTGGGGCGCGGGATCTCGCGCTGCCCGGCATCGTGCTCGGCGTGGGGCTGGGCGGGTTCGTCGACGGCATCGCGCTGCACCAGGTGCTCCAGTGGCACCACATGCTGAGCAGCACGGACAGCGACCACATCGGGGTGAGGTACTACTCGCCCGGCACCGTCCCGGGTCTGCAGATGAACACGATGTGGGACGGCTTCTTCCACGTCTTCACCTGGCTGGCCGTGCTCCTCGGCCTCGGCCTGCTGTACTCACGGGTCACCCACTCGCGCGGGACGATCTGGACGTCCCGCGTGCTGTGGGGGTGGGGCCTGGTCGGATGGGGGCTGTTCAACCTCGTCGAGGGGATCATCGACCACCACATCCTGGCCATCCACCACGTGCGCACCGATGCGTACCAGACGTGGTGGGACATCGGGTTCCTCGTCCTTGGCGCCCTGCTGGTCGCCGGCGGGTGGCTGTTGCAGCGGAGCGGGACCGTCGTAGACCTGTGCCGGGACCGCTCGCACTCCTCCCCGGCGCCGTGACGATGCACGTTCACGGCGGAGGGCCGGCGGGACAGGCGGTGGTGGTGGTCGCCGTCGTCCTGCTCGTGGGCGGCTACGCCCTGCCGGCCGCGCGGCGGCGCCGGGAGGCCAGGGGCTGGAGCCACTGGCGGACGGCGAGTTTCGTGGCGGGCGGGGCGCTCCTGCTCGCGGGCTCGCTGCCGCCCGTCGCCCCCTTCGCCGAGCACGACTTCCGCGGGCACATGCTGCAGCATCTTCTCCTCGGCATGCTGGCACCGACGGCCCTGGTGCTCGGCGCCCCGGTGACGCTCGTCCTGCGGTCGGCGTCGCGCCGCGGGCGCCGCGCCGTCGCGGCGGTGCTGCGGAGCCGCGCCCTCCACGCCGTCGCCAACCCGTGGACGGCGCTGGCGCTCAACGTGGGGGGCATGGCGGCCCTGTACCTCACCCCGCTGTACCGGGTGACGGCCGGCCATCCGGGGCTCCATCACCTGGTCCACGTGCACTTCGTGCTCGCGGGTTACCTGTTCGCCTGGGTGGTGGCGGGGCCGGATCCCGCGCCGCGCCGGCCGTCGGTGCCGCGACGGCTGTTCGTGCTCGGCGTGGCGATCGCGGCGCACGCCACGCTCTCCCAGCTCATGTACGCCGGACTCCTCGTCGACGTCCCGGTGCCCGTCCCGCAGCGCCAGGGCGCCGCCGAGATCATGTACTACGGCGGGGACGTCGCCGAGTTGCTGCTCGCCCTGGCGATGGTGAGCGTGTGGCGCCCCGCCAGGCGACCGGCCCTTCGCGGTCAGCCCTCGTCGTCCACCGGCGGATCCGGGATCCGCCAGCCGGCGATGAGGTGGGGCAGGATCAGGTGGGTGGTCACGGCGGCCATCAGGAACAGGGCGATCGCCGCCGACGGCACCCGCATGACGTGGTCGTCGCCCGACGGCAGGAAGTAGACCACGACCGTGGCGGCCAGGAGCATCATCGCCGTACCGCGATGGGCGAGGGCGTAGACGTGGCGCCGCTCGGCGAGCTGGCGCTCGTCCAGCTTGGTCTCGGCCATGCCCACCACGCCGTCGGAGGCGACGATGAGCACCGAGAACACCCATGCGTAGACGATGATGCCGGCGCCCGTCAGCGCGAACGTCGTCCACATCGCGACGGAGCTCGGGGCGAGGAACCAGCACACGATCGAGCTGATCCACAGGGTCGCGAGCGCCGCCGCCCCAAGGACGACCGTGCTCTGACGGCCCCGCCGGGTGCCGTACCAGATCAACGGCACGCCGCGCCTGGCCCGTTCGATGCGGTTCTGATCAAGCTCGGTCATGGGTCACCTCACTGCCAAGTCGGGGGAAGGGTTTGAGGGAGAAGACGATCTCCATCGGCACGCCGAAGTACTCGGCTATGCGCAGGGCCAGGAACAGGCTGGGGCTGTACTCACCGCGCTCGAGGTAGCCGATGGTCTGGTAGTGGACGCCCAGCGCGGCCGCCAGGTCCTTGCGGGAGACCCCGCGCTCCACCCTGAGCATCGAGATGCGGTTGAACACCTCGTCATCGGACATCGCGACGCTCTGATGTCATCTGCACAGTACTCATGCTGACTAATGTAGTACATGTACTACATCTAATCTAGTGTCTACGACGAATCGCGTGTGAGCGGGCCGGGTTGTGTGACGTCGGCCACGGCAGCCGTTTTTGACCGACTCAAGAGCTTTAGTTGGGGATAAAACGGATAGGGGTGAACGACCGAGACCGCCATAGGAGGGAGCCGTCCTCATGACGGACGTGTCGAGCACCGGACCGGAGCCCAATGACGAGCGACCGGTGCTGACGAACCGGCAGGGCCATCCGGTCTACGACAACCAGAACCAGCGAACGGTGGGCGCCCGTGGCCCGGCGACGCTGGAGAACTATCAATTCCTTGAGAAGATCAGCCATTTCGACCGCGAGCGCATCCCCGAGCGTGTCGTGCACGCGCGTGGGATCACGACGTACGGCTACTTCGAGGCGACCGGGTCTATCGGCGACGAACCGATCAGCCGCTACACCCGGGCCAAGCTGTTCAGCGAGCCCGGCAAGCGGACCGATGTCGCCGTCCGCTTCTCCACCGTGATCGGTGGCAGGGACTCCTCCGAGGCCGCCCGCGACCCCAGAGGCTTCGCGGTGAAGTTCTACACCGAGGACGGCAACTGGGACCTGGTGGGGAACAACCTCGCGGTGTTCTTCATCCGGGACGCCATCAAGTTCCCCGACGTCATCCACGCGCTCAAGCCGGATCCCGTGACGTTCCGCCAGGAGCCGAACCGGATCTTCGATTTCATGTCGCAGACTCCCGAGAGCATGCACATGATCACCAACCTGTTCAGTCCGCGGGGCATCCCCGCCGACTACCGCCACATGCAGGGGTTCGGCGTCAACACCTACAAGTGGGTCAACCAGCGCGGCGAGACCCACCTGGTCAAGTACCACTGGATGCCCAAGCAGGGCGTCAAGAGCATGACGGCCGCCGAGGCGGCCCAGGTGCAGGCCCTCGACCTCGGGCACGCCACCAAGGACCTCCAGGACGCGATCGACCGCGGCGACTACCCCGAGTGGGAGCTGCTGGTGCAGATCATGACCGACGAGGAGCACCCCGAGCTGGAGTTCGACCCGCTGGACGACACCAAGGTGTGGCCGGAGGACCGGTTCCCCGCACTGTCGGTCGGGCGCATGGTGCTGAACAGCAACGTCCGGAACTTCTTCGCGGAGAACGAGCAGATCGCGTTCGGGACCGGCGTGCTGGTCGACGGGCTGGACTTCTCCGACGACAAGATGCTCGTGGGCCGCACCTTCTCCTACAGCGACACCCAGCGCTACAGGGTCGGGCCCAACTACCTGCAGCTACAGGTGAACTCGGCCAAGAACGCCGAGGTGCGCACCAACCAGCGTGACGGGCAGATGACCTATCACGTCGACGGCCAGGGAGAGAACCCGCACGTCAACTACGAGCCCTCGATCACCGGCGGGCTGCGCGAGGCGCAGTATCCCTCCCATGACGAGCAGGGCCCGGTCATCGGCGGACGGGTCACGCGCAAGCGCATCCCACGCACCAACGACTACAAGCAGGCGGGCCAGCGCTACCTGCTGATGGAGCAGTGGGAGCGCGACGACCTGGTGCTCAACTTCACCACGATGCTCGCGGACTGCGACCGGCCCATCCAGGAGCGGATGGTCTGGCACTTCCTCATGGTCGAGGACGACCTGGGGCTGCGCGTCGGCGCCGGCCTCGGCATCGGTCCCGAGGACGTCGCGCACCTGGAGCCGCTGGCGAGCCAGGACCTTACCGAGGAGGACAAGGAACGGCTGTCCAACCTCGGCAAGAACGGCAACCGGGACGTGACGGGTCTGAAGATGACCCACTGCGTCCCCAACGAAAGGTTCGTACCCTAACTCCTGACCCCGGCCGGCAGGTGACGGGAGAGGAACTCGACGGCGAGGCGCCATCCGGCCTCCTCCGCCGCCGGGTGGTGGAACCGGGGCGCCTCGAAGTTGTGGAAGGCGTGCCCGGCCGCCTCCTGGACATGGACCTCCATCCCGTCCCGGCCCGCCGCGGCCTCCTGCACCCGGGTCACCTGGTCGCGGGGAATGTAGGGATCCTGCCCGCCGAACTGGAACTGGATCGGGGCGGCGATCTGGTCCATCAGGCCGAGGGAGTCCGGGACGGCGGAGCCGTAGAAGGACACCACGGCCGCCGGATCGGCCTGGGCCGCCAGCGCGTAGGCGAGGGAGCCGCCGAGACAGAAGCCGAGGACACCCGTCCCGCCGCTCACCTCCGGCAGCCGGGAAAGCGTGTCCAGGGCGGCTGCGGAGTCCGCCACGCCCGTCTCGAAGTCGAACCGCGCGGCCAGGTCCAGCGACCGGGTCAGCCCCTCATCGTCGTGGTCGGCCGCCCAATTGGGCTGGAGGCGCCAGAACAGGTCGGGCGCGCCCACGACGTACCCCCGTCCGGCCAGGTCCTCGGCGACCTTGCGGATGTACGGGCCGACGCCGAAGATCTCCTGGAGCACGAGCAGCCCGGGGCCGCTCCCCTGGTCGGGAACCCACAGGTGCATGTCGAACCCGCCGTCCGCGACGGTGATGGTCTCCCTGCGTGAGCGCACGTCTTCCTCCTTCGCCTGCCGACGATCTCTTCCCTGGCAGCACGGTATCGCCGGCGAGCCACTTCTTTCCTCCCTTCCTCCAGGTGCGCGGCCGCCACCGCCCGAAGCCCCACAGCCCGCGTACGACCGGTGTCGCGGCGTGTTTGCCGTCAGCGCGTCGGGGCAGCCGCCGTCGAGGAAGCGACAGTGCGGCGACCAGAAGACGGTGGCATGGCCATGAAGAACCACGATGTCCGGCGCTCCGCAGATTCTGATCACGCGAGCGCGGCGGCGCCCGAAGGGCCGCTCCAGCTTTCCAAGCGGTCGTGGTGGTCGGTGCTCAAGCGCACCGTGAAGGAGTTCCAGGAGGACAAGGTCACCGACTGGGCCGCGGCCCTGACCTACTACTCGGTCCTGTCCATGTTCCCGGCCCTTCTGGCCGCCGTCTCGCTGCTCGGCCTGTTCGGCAAGAAGGCCACCCAGCCGCTCATCGACAACCTCGGCGCCCTCGCCCCCGGGCCCGCCCGGCAGATCCTCGACAGCGTGCTGACCTCCCTGCAGAGCAACCAGGGTGCCGCGGGCATCGCCACCGCGATGGGCATCGGCGTCGCGCTGTGGTCGGCGTCAGGGTACGTCGGGGCGTTCATGCGCGCCGCGAACGTCATGTACGAGATGCCGGAGGGCCGGCCCATCTGGAAGACGGTGCCGTTGCGCCTGGCCATCACCACCGTGCTGGTCATCATGATGGCGGTCGGCGCGGTCGCCGTCGTGTTCACCGGCTCGGTGGCCAGCGAGGCCGGGAAGCTGCTGGGGATCGGCGACACGACGCTGACGGTGTGGGGGATCGCCAAGTGGCCGGCCCTGGTCATCATCGTGATCGTGGTGCTGGCCCTGCTCTACTGGGCGGCGCCCAATGTGGCGCACCCCGGGTTCCGTTGGGTCACGCCGGGCAGCATGCTCGCCGTCGTGCTGTGGATCATCGCGTCCGTCGCCTTCGGGTTCTACGTGGCCAACTTCGCCTCGTACAGCAAGACCTACGCCGCGCTCGCCGGTGTCATCATCTTCCTGGTCTGGCTGTGGATCACCAACATCGCCGTGCTCCTCGGAGTCGAGTTCGACGCCGAGCTGGCCCGGGGACGTGCCATCGAGGCGGGCAGCCCGCCCGACCAGGAGCCGTACGTCGAACCCCGGGACACCCGGAAGATCGACGATGACTAGCCTGCGGGCTCGGCGGGGTCCTCCTCGCCGGCGGCGGCCCGGCGCAACAGGGGCGAGATGCGGTGGCTGACCAGCGTGCGCATCGCCAGCGCCGTGGTCGTACGCTCCACGCCGGGGGTGGCGAGTATCCGCCCGGCGACCCGGTAGAGGTCGTCGGCGTCCTTGGCGGCGACCCGCACCAGCAGGTCCGCGTCCCCTCCGCTGATGCCGAGGACCTCGATGACCTCGGGAATGGCGGCGAGGCCGTCGGAGACGGCCGCGAGCGTGTGCTGGTCGACCCGTACGGTGATGTACGCCGTCAGGCGGTATCCGAGGACGCCGGGATCCAGGCTCCGCTCGAAGCCCGCCAGCACCCCACGCTCCTCCAGCTTGGCCAGCCTGGCCTGCACCGTGTTGCGGGACAGGCCGACCTGCTCCGCGAGTGCCAGCACGGTCGCCCTGGGGTTGTCGATCAAGGCGAGCAGCAGGCGTGCGTCGACCCGGTCGAGCGCCCCCGAGCTGCGCATACTGCCTCCCCTTCCTGGGGTCACCCTTACAAAACCGTGCATGTAGCTTACTTAATCGTGACGCGCTTGCGCACTCTCGCCCATGCTAGTCAGCATGTCTCAGCAAACTGCTCAACGGAGCGATGGCTGATGTGCGCTGGAGAGGCGAGTATCCGATGAACCCCAAGGCGGACCCGGCCACCTCCCCCGCCCTGCCCAGCGGCCCCGATGACCTGGACGTCCTTCGCGAGATCGAGCAGCGGGTGCTGTGGCTGTCGACCGCCATGATCGACCACGCCAACCGTGTCCGCCCCAACCCCACGGGGCTCAAGGTCGGCGGTCACCAGGCGTCCAGCGCCTCCATCGTGTCGATCATGACATCCCTGTGGTTCGGGACACTCACCGCCGACGACCGGGTGTCGGTGAAACCGCACGCGTCGCCGGTGCTGCACGCCATCAACCACCTGCTCGGCGAGCTCGACGAGTCGTATCTCACCACGCTGCGCGAGTTCGGCGGCCTGCAGAGCTACCCGAGCCGCACCAAGGACCCCGACCCGGCCGACTACTCCACCGGCTCGGTCGGCATCGGCGCCACCGCCCCGATCTGGGGCGCGCTGGCCCGCCGCTACGTCGAGGCGCACTTCGGCGGGGCGGGCGCCGGGCGGCAGTACTCGCTCCTCGGCGACGCCGAGCTGGACGAGGGGGCCTGCTGGGAAGCCATCCTCGACCCCCAGGTGGCGGAGCTGGGCGAGGTCGTGTGGATCGTCGACTTCAACCGCCAGTCGCTCGACCGTGTGGTGCCCAACATGGGCGGCACCCGGTTGCAGGGCATGTTCGCCGCCGCGGGGTGGCAGGTGCTCACGGTGAAGTACGGCAGGCTCCTGGAGGACCTGTTCGCGCGGCGGGGCGGGGAGGTGCTCCGCGCGCGCATCGACGGCATGTCCAACCCCGAGTACCAGCGCCTGCTGCGCTGCGGCCCGGAGGAGCTCCGCGCCCGCCTCATCGGCACCGGCACCGGCACCGACGGGCACACCCCCGGCAGCCACATCTCCGGCACCGACGGGCACACCTCGGGCACCGACGGGCGCACCCCGGGTACCGGCGGGCGCACCTCGGGTACCGGCGGGCACACCTCGGGCACCGGCGGGCACACCTCGGGCACGGGAGGGGACGCCGAGACGATCGCCGGGCTGCTCGCCGACGTCGATGACGCGACGCTGCACGCCGCCATCCGCAACCTCGGCGGGCACGACCTGTCCGCCCTCAAGCAGGCGTACGAGGCCATCGACGACACCCGCCCCACGGTCATCTTCGCCTACACGGTGAAGGGCTACGGGCTCGCCACGGAGGGCCACCCCCAGAACCACTCCTCCCTGCTGACCGCCGACCAGCTGCGCGCGCTCGCCGTACAGGTCGGAGCCGACCCGGAGCGGCCGTGGGCGCCGCTCGCGGAGGGCGGCAGGGCCGCGCGGCACTGCGCGGACACCGCGTCGCGGCTGCGCCGGACGCCCCGCCAGGTGCAGGAGGCCGGCGACGTGCCCGCCGACTTCGGGCGCACCCCGCACGGCACCGCCACGACGCAGGCGGCGCTCGGACGCACGCTGTTCGACCTCACCCGCCAGGCTCCCGGCGTCGGTGCCCGCGTGGTGACCGTCAGCCCGGACGTCAGCTCCAGCACCAACCTGGGCGGTTGGCTCAACAAGGTGGGCGTCTTCGCCACCTCCGAGCGACGCAACTGGTTCGACGACGACGCCGAGACGATCCTGCACTGGCGCGAGCGGCCCACCGGCCAGCACATCGAGCTCGGGATCGCCGAGACCAACCTCGTGGGGCTGCTCGGCGAGCTCGGCGCCACCTGGTCCCGCTGGGGGCAGCCCTTGCTGCCGATCGGCGTGCTGTACGACCCGTTCGTGGAGCGCGCCCTGGAACCCTGGTCCTTCGGCATCTACGCCGGTGGCCAGTCCATCCTGGTGGGCACGCCGTCCGGGGTGAGCCTCGGGCCGGAAGGCGGCGCCCACCAGTCGATCAAGACGCCGTCCATCGGGATCGAGCAGCCCGGCTGCACCGGCTACGAGCCCGCGTTCGCCATCGACCTGGAGTGGTGCCTGCTGGCCGCCCTGGCGCGGCTCGGCAGGCCCGATGGCAGGTCGGCCTACCTCCGCCTCTCCACCCGTCCCGTGGACCAGTCCCTCGCCAACGTCCCGGCCGACCCCGCGGCCCGTGAGCTGCGACGGCGCCAGGCCGTCGCGGGCGCGTACGCGATCAGGCGTCACGAGCGACCCGCCGTCACGATCGCCGCGATGGGCGCGGTCATGACCGAGGCGCTCGCCGCCGCCGACCGTCTCGGCGGGCTCGGCATCGGCGCCGACGTGATCTGCCTGACCAGCCCCGGGCTGCTGTTCGAGGCCATGCGCGGCCGCGGCGGTCACGGCGACGCGCCCACCTGGATCCTGGACAGCGTCTTCCCCTCGCAGCGCGCCACGCCGATCGTCACGGTCGTGGACGGCCACCCGCACACCCTGGCCTTCCTCGCCGGCATCCACCAGGTGCCGGGCACCCACCTCGGCGTCACGACGTTCGGCCAGTCGGGGAGCCTCGACGACGTGTACCGGTACCACGGGCTCGACACCGACAGCATCGTCGCGGCCGGGCTGGACCTGGTCGACTGATCCGTGGAATGCGTCGGGGGCGAGGTTCCGGAGGCCGGTGAGGCGCGCCCGGAGGCGTGGGTGAGCGGTAGCGTGCGTGTATGACGGGCATATCCCGGCAGGCACGGCAGTGGCGGATCCGGCGCGAGTTCACCATCCTCAAATGGGCGGCGGCCGTCGGGTTCGGCGTCTTCGCCGTCATCGTCGCCGGTGACACACGCGGGATGCTTCTGTGCGCGGCCGCCGCCGTGCTGCTCGGCGGGTTCGCCCTCCGCGACGTGCTGGCACCGGTGCGGCTCGCGGCCGACGACCAGGGGCTCACGATGGTGACCGGGCTCGCGCACCGCGAGCGGGTGTTCTGGCCGGAGGTCACCCACATCCGGGTCGCGCGGAACGCCCGGTACGGGCTGCGCTGGGAACTGCTGGAGATCGAGACCGACGAGACACTGCATATCTTCTCGTCGTACGAGCTGGGGACCTCTTGTACCGAGGCGGCCGAGGAGCTGTTCAGGCTCAGGCCGGCCTGAGGCACGGATCAGTTCGGGGTCAGGCCGCTGCGGGCGCGGAGGCGGCCGAGCGTCCGGTCGCCCGGTCCTGGGTGGTCGAGACGTCCTCCACCAGCCGAGAAAGCGCTCTCTCCAATTCGGCGGCTGAGCCGGGCCGTGATCGACATAACCCGGCGTCACGACCCCTGGTAGGGAGCGATTTGGGGCCTGGTTTCCTTATCTTGGTCATCTTTGAAGGCGTGAGAGCGCTCTAGCGTAGCTCTTGACTCCGGGCTCGCACAGGGTCAAGATCTGCCCAGTGCGGCTGCGGGGGGCCGCCGTGACCCTCGCAGAGCTTCGAGAACGGACGCTTCATGACCAGACCTCCTGCCCGATCAGGTCCACGCCGCGCCGCCTCGGCGGTGCTGGCAGGCCTGGCGCTCCTGGCCACGGGCGCCATCGCGATCCCGGGCGCGGGCGCCGAGTCCGCGAAGGGCGGCAAGCAACCCGTGATCGGGGCTCCCGCCAGAGACGGCCACGGCTGCGCGCGCATAGAGAGGACCCTGCCGACGCTCGCCGACTGGCCGAAGGTCGACAGCCGGATCAAGCGGAATCCCGCCGACGAGAAGCGGATCGCGAAGATCGTCGCCGGTATGACCCTGGCCGAGAAGGTCGGGCAGATGACGCAGCCGGAGATCGCCGCCATCACCCCCGAAGAGGTCAAGCAGTACTACATCGGCTCGGTGCTCAACGGCGGCGGCTCCTGGCCAGGCCGCGACAAGCACGCGGCCCCGAAGGCCTGGCTCGACCTCGCCGACGCCTACTGGCAGGCGTCGGTCGGCACACGGACGAAGATTCCGATCATCTGGGGCATCGACGCCGTCCACGGCAACAACAACGTCTACGGCGCCACGCTCTTCCCGCACAACATCGGCCTGGGCGCCGCGCACGACCCCTGCCTCGTCCGCGACATCGGCGCCGCCACCGCCGCGCAGATCCGCGCGACCGGCCAGGACTGGGCCTTCGCGCCCACGCTCGCCGTCGTGCGCGACGACCGGTGGGGCCGCACCTACGAGGGCTTCTCCGAGGACCCCCGCATCACCCGGGCCTTCGGCTACGAGGCCGTGAGAGGGCTGCAGGGCGGAAGCGCGCACAGGCTCGGCCAGAAGGGCGTCATCGCGACCGCCAAGCACTTCATCGGTGACGGCGGCACCATCAAGGGCGTGGACCAGGGGGTCAACCCCTCGTCCGAGGCCGAGATGATCAACATCCACGGCCAGGGGTACTACGGCGCGCTCGCAGCGGGAGCCCAGACCGTGATGGCGTCCTTCAACAGCTGGACCAACGCCGACCTCGGCATCAACGAGGGCAAGCTCCACGGCAGCAAGCTCGCCCTCACCGACATCCTCAAGCAGAAGATGGGCTTCGACGGCGTCGTGGTCTCCGACTGGAACGGCATCGGCCAGGTGGCCGGATGCAGCAACTCCAGTTGCGCGAGGGCCGTCAACGCCGGCATCGACGTCGTGATGGTGCCCAACGACTGGAAGGCGTTCATCACCAACACCATCGCGCAGGTCGAGGCCGGCGAGATCCCGATGGCGCGCGTCGACGACGCGGTGAAGCGCATCCTCCGCGTCAAGCTGCGCGCCGGGGTGTTCGACGCTCCCAAGCCGTCCGCTCGTCCCCTCGCCGGGTCGGCGAGCGCGCTCCAGACCCGGGCGCTCGCCCGGGAGGCCGTGCGCGAGTCGCAGGTGCTGCTCAAGAACAACGGCAAGGTCCTGCCGCTCGCCGCCGACTCCAAGGTGCTCGTGGTAGGCAAGAGCGCCGACAGCATGCAGAACCAGACCGGTGGCTGGACGCTCAGCTGGCAGGGCACCGGCAACACCAACGCCGACTTCCCCAACGGCACGACCATCCTCGGCGGCCTCCAGGAGGCGCTGGGCACGGCCGACGTCACCTTCAGCGAGACGGCCGACGGTGTCGACCCCGCCGCCTACGACGCGGTCATCGCCGTCATCGGCGAGACGCCGTACGCCGAGGGCGTGGGCGACCTCGGACGGCGCTCGCTGGAAGCGGCCAAGCTCTACCCCGGCGACCTCGCCGTACTCGACAAGGTCCGCGGCAAGGGCGCGCCCGTGGTTACCGTGTACGTCACCGGCCGCCCGCTCTACGTCAACAAGGAGCTCAACCGCTCTGACGCGTTCGTCGTCGCGTGGCTCCCGGGCACCGAGGGCGGCGGTGTCGCCGACCTGCTCATCAGGAAGTCGCACCGGAGCGAGGGCTACACCGGCAAGCTGTCGTACTCCTGGCCGAAGAGCGCCTGCCAGACCCCGCTCAACCCGGGCACCGAGGGCTACGACCCGCTCTTCCCGCTCGGCTACGGCCTGCGTTACGGGCAGACCGGCTCGGTGGGCACGCTCGACGAGACCTCGCCGGAGGCCGGCTGCGGCACGTCCGGCGGCGGTGGCACCGCCACCGAGGATCTCGAGATCTTCAACCGGACCGACATCGCGCCGTACAAGAGCTTCATCGGCTCCCCTGAGAACTGGGGCGGCACCGAGATCGGCGTCGACGGCCAGGCGGCGCACTCGGAGATCAACGTGGTGCAGTCGGACGTCAACGTGCAGCAGGACGGACTCAAGGCGACCTGGACCGGCACTGGACCCGGGCAGATCTACATGCAGGACCCGGCGGGCGGCAGCGACCTGCGAGGCTACCTGAACGCCGACGCCGCCCTGGTCTTCGACACGATCGTCCACCAGCCTCCGGCCGCGCGGACCGTCATCAGCGTCCACTGCGTCTACCCCTGCTTCTCCGAGGTGGTCGCGACCTCGCTGTTCCAGGGGATGCCGACCGGGACCAAGACGACGGTCAAGATCCCGATCTCCTGCTTCGCCGCCACCGGCCTGGACCTTGAGGTGATCAACACACCGTTCCTCGTGTACACCGAGGCGGCCTTCTCCGCATCGTTCGCCAACGTCCGCTGGGTCCCCCAAGCCGCCAAGGACCCCGACGCCCGAACCTGCGCCAGCCTCACCTGACCTCACCTTCGTCCCCATCACCCCGCCCATGCCCGTTCTTACGGGGGTGGGCGGGGTGAGCTTTGCCTTGTGCTGGGTGTGGTGAGGGTCCCTCCCGGCACCCGTTTGATCGGGGCACCCATTTGATTCCCACCCGAGTCAGGATCTGGCGCGAAAGGCCGGAGTAATGGCGTTCCGGGAAGGTCGCAGGCCGTGGCGTACCGGCGAGTGTCGGTCACAGGGTCCGTCACGGGCTTGCCTTGCGGGTACGTCACTGCCGTTCCTTCCGTGGTAGGCCCCGGTCTGGGTGGGAAGCAACCGGGTTCCCTGATCAAATGGGTGCCGGGTGGGGCTCCAATACATTGGTAGTTGCTCGGCTTTTTGAATTCGAGTGTTGTTCCTAGGTAGGCGTGCCCCTGGTGGTGATGGTTCCGGGTGTGTTTGGGTGGTGGAATGTAGGTCACGGCCCGCCTCCGGGTACGTCCCATTCCGACCTTACGGGTACGTCCCGGTCGGCCTTGCGGGTCCGTCCCGGGCTTGCCTTGCGGGTACGTCACTGCCGATTCCTTGCGTGGTAGGCCCCGGTCTGGGTGGGAAGCAACCGGGTTCCCTGATCAAATGGGTGCCGGGTGGGCCCCAATAACATTGAGCACCTGCCATTCCCACATCCTCGATAGGTAGCAGGCGATCGCCGCGCCCGAAAAGCGGAAGGCCGCCAGGTCGACCTTCCCCTGACCACATCCTTGAACAGCCAG
>NZ_BAAAZR010000008.1:628047-778204 GCF_039537005.1 Sphaerisporangium flaviroseum
ATCCGCTCGGGGCGTTTGTGGGCGCTGACGGCAACGCTGACGACAACCGGGGCCAAGGTAGACGTCCCAGGTGACCGTACGAGAGTCACCCGGCTACGAGCCGTCTGGAGAACCCTTGGTGATTCAGGACGTGGACGAAGACTCGCGCGGCGGGCCGACCGGGACGTCCGTGGAGCAGGTCAGCGGGGCATCGTTGGGCACCAGGCTCATCATGACCGCGATGCTGCTCGGGGAGTCGGGCTGGTAGTCGGGAGTCCTCATGCCGATGACCAGCTTGGTCGCCGGGGGCATGGCCGATGGTGTGATGACCAACATGGCGCGTCCGTCAGGCTGCTCGTGCAGTTTCTCGATGGTCTCCGGCTTCTCGGAGTTCTCCTGCTTCTTCAGGTCCTGCCGCTTCTCCAGCTTGGCCTTCTTGTCCTGCGCCGACGGCGTGTTGACCGTCGCCGGGGGCTCGGCGGGCTGATTCGCCTCCCCGATGACCTTCTCGAAGTCCTCGGTCAGGTTCTGTGACGGGTCCGATGGCCCGCACCACTTGTTGATCGTGATCTGTGCGGGGATGCCGGCCTGGGCCAGGGTCCGCTGCATGATCTCCGGATCCAGTGACTCACTCTTGGTGAGTTTCACGGTGACCGTGCCGTCGGGGTTGGTGTCGACGGAGAACGCGGCCAGGTGCATGTGCACCTCATTGCCGGTGGCCACCGGCGGCGCGTTCACCTGGGGGCTGCCGATCGCCGGCGTCAGTGCCAGCCCCGTCGCCAAGGCCGCGCCTGCCGCCACGCCCCCGATTCTGCGGCGGCGGCGAGACCGGCCCGCTGCCACGAGAGCCTGCACCGGCGTGCGCATGTGCACCCCGGTCATCGCGTCCCGCACCGTGCCCAGTACGTCTTCGTCGTTCATCGTTCGCCCTCCTGGCTGTTGACTGTTGCGAGATCCCCGCGCAAGGTCGCGACGGCGCGCGACAGATGTGCGGTGACGGTTCCCGGAGCGATCCCGAGGGTCCTGGCCGTGGTCTCGGTGTCCAGATCGAGGAAGACGCGCAGCGCGACCACCTCCCGCTGCCGTTGCGGCAACCGCCGCAGCGCCACCAGCAGAGTGGGGTCCACGTCGATCCCATCGGCCATCGCGGGGTTCACGGTTTCGTGATCTGTCAGGGCCACCTCGTGGCGGCGCCGTCGCCACCAGGTGACCCGGGTGTTCAGCGCCACGCGTACGATCCAGGCGTGTGGCGCCGGATGCCGGCTCACCCTTCGCCACGACATCCACGCCCGCGTGAACGCCTCGGCGACCAGGTCCTCCGCCAACTGCCGGTCGCCTGTGGTGGCCAGCACCGCCCGGAGGCAGGCATCCCGGTTTTCCTGGTAAAAATCCTCGAACTTCAGATGCTCCACATCCCCTATACGCACAGGCACAGCGAGACGCTTACGTACTCGGCGAGGGTGAGCGCGGCGGCGTGTACCGCGATGGGCGCCCCTCCGGGCGACGGCGCGGGGACCGGCGCATGTTCGCAGATCAACCGCCCGGGACACCTCTGGTGTGCGCGCGCAGCGCGATCATGGCGTCCACGATGCTCATCGCGCGCTCTGGGTCGGGTGGGAATCCACCGGGTTCCCCGATCACATGGGTGCCGGGAGGGGCGGCGGGCCGGAAACGCGGAAGTGCCGCCGGAGACGAGGTCTTCGGCGGCACTTCGGTCAGAGGGCGGGTTCCGGGGCCGACTCAGGGTCCCGGAACCCGGTGGATCGGCGCCGGCTAGTTGCGGACGATGGTGAAGGTCGACGTCGTGTTCTTGATGTCCACGGCGTTGTTGCTGAGCGTGAGGTTGTTGAAGGTGGCCGAGCCGACGGCCGGGCCCTGGCCCGCTTCGGGCATCTCGTTGACCCAGATGCCGAAACCGGACTTGGCGTCGAAGGCGTCCCCGCTCTTCTGGGCGCCCGTGATCGAGACGTTCGTGAAGATCGTGTCCTTGACCGGGAACTGCGGCTGCCCGCCGACGTAGTTCGTCTGGAACATGATGCCGCTGTAGGTCGGGTCCACGATGTCCACGTTGCTCACGCGGATGCCCTGGAACACCTTGGAGGCCGAGAAGATCCAGATTCCGGGGAAGGTCTGGGCTCCCCAGAAGTGGCCGCCGGCACGCACGATGGAGATGTTGTCGAACGTGGTCGGCGGGGATGCGCCGAACCCGTTCATCGGGTAGCCGAAGTCCAGCGAGCTGATCGTGATGCCGCTGTAGGTCAGCGTGTCCGCGATGTAGATGTTCCTGAAGGTGTTCGCGTACCCGCCGTAGACCGCGAGACCGGCGGCGCGCCAGGGAAGGATGGCCGTCAGGTTCTCGTACACGTTGTCCTTCTCGTCGGCCCCGCCCGCGTCGATGGCCGAGAACAGCGCGAAGCTGTCGTCCCCCGTCGAGCGGGCCTCGATGTTGCTGACGAGGTTGTTCGTGCTGCCGTTCGTCATGTTGATGCCGTCGGCGAACGTGTCACGGATCCGGGAGTTCTTGATCGTGATGTTGTCGGTGTTGGCGCCCCAGTACATGCAGACCGTGTGCTCGACCCAGACGTTGTCGATCACCATGTTGGCGACGTTGGAGAAGTTGAACACCTTGCCGGGGCCGTCGATGCGCGTCACGTAGTTGCCGAAGTAGGCGAACCCCGAGAACGTCGAGCCGTTGGCCGACGACTGGGCGTCGAAGCCGACGTCGGTGTTGTCCTGGGTGGTCGGCGCGAAGAAGCGCGTGTACCAGGGACCGGCGCCGACGACCTTGGTCGCCTTGCCGTAGACGTAGAACTTGCCCGTGGTCTGGTAGTCGCCCGCGGGCAGGTAGACGCCGACGAGGTTGGTGTCCTGGCGTGCCCTGTCGAGGGCGTTCTGGACGTCCTGGTGGCCGAAGCCGGTCGGCACCGCGTAGCGGGCGGGGTCGGGGTTGGCGATCGGCGACACCTGCTCGGTGTTGATGAAGTCGATCGCGTAGGTCGTGGTGTTGGCGGGGTCCTTCTGCAGTCTGATCTTGCTGCCGGCCGGGACGGTGGTCCCGAGCATGACGTTGGCCTCGTCGTAGATGTGACGCGGTCCCGGTCCCGGCGAGTTCCCAGGCCCGGCCTCGGCGCCGTACAGCCAGGCGTACTTGGACGTCAGGTTGATGGGCTTGAGGAAGGTGCCGTTGACGTAGATGTTGAGCGTCGAGTTGATCCCGCCGCCGCCCGCCGCGTCGGGGATGGAGAACCGGGTGACCAGGGTGTTGGTGCTGGCCTTGGTGGTGAACTCGACGTAGCTTCCCGTCGAGTTCAGCGTGACGGCCCTGCGGCCGGACGCCTCGCCCGCGAGGTCGCCGATGTTCCTGTTCGGGCCGACCACCGCCGCGCCGCCGCCGACGACCGCGTCCTCGGCCTCGTAGCTGTCGTACGGCATGTTCGCGCCGCGCCCCACGAAGAAGGGCTTCGTGCTGGTGTTGTTGGCCTGCTTCACCGGCAGCTCGTTGGCGTCGTTGGCCAGGACCGTCCTGACGGTGTACTTCCCGTTGGCCGCCGTCCACGTGCCCAGGTTCACCGGGCTGGTGGTGGCCCCGGCGGCGATGGCGCCGCTGTAGGAGCCGGTCAGCGTCCGAACGACGGTGCCGGAGTCGTTGGTGACCGTCAGCGTGATGCCGTGCGCGCCGCCGGCGGAGGCCACGGTGCCCTGGTTCTTGATCGCCACTGAGAAGGTGACGACGTTGCCGGCCGCGGGGTTGCTCGGCGTCCAGCTCGTCGTCGCGATCAGGTCGGAGCTGTCGACCGGCCTGACCACCAGCGAGGAGGGGTTGGTGTAGGTGTTGTTGGTCTCGTTCTGCTCCACGACGCCGTTGGCCTCGTCGACCTTGGCGCTCAGCGGGTAGGTGCCGGCGTCGCGCGGGCCGATGTTGGCGGAGACGGTGGCGGACGCCCCCGCTGCCAGCGCGCCGACGGACGCGGCGCCGGCCTTCGTGGTGCCGAGGTAGAAGTTCACGTTCGTCGCGCCGGAGGCGGCGCTCCCGGCGTTCCTGACGGTGGCCGTCAGCGTGACGGCGTCGGTCTCGACCGGGGAGGCGGGCGCCGAGGTCATGCCGGTGATCGTCAGGTCGGGGTTCGGCGCCGCCGTGCCGACGACCTGGAACTCGGCGACCTGCCCGGCGGGCGCACCGGAGTTCGTGGTGATCCTGAGCTGGACGTCGGCGACCCTGCCGCTGACCGGGATCGTCACGGTGTTCTGGGAGGCGGGGTTGAAGGTGTAGACCGCCGCCGAGGACAGGTTGGTGAACGACGTGGCGCTCTGCTCGCGCCCGAGCACCTGGATGGTCTGCGTGCGCGTCCCCCACGAGCTGTCGGGGTTCAGCTTCAGCACGACCGAGTTGACGTCGGCGTTCGCGCCCAGTTGCACGGTCAGCGTGTTGGGGTAGCTGTTGCCGTTGCCTTCCCAGTATGTCGCGACGTTGTTGTCGTTGGCGTTGGTGGCCACGAAGGTGAAGACCGAGGACGACGCGGTGATCGGCTTGCCGACCGCGAGGTTGGAGCCTCCGCCGCCGCTGCCCGTGCGGGTGACGGTGTTGCTGTTCGGGGACTGCTTGCCCGACGCGTCCTTGGCTCTGACGTAGTACGACACGGTGGCGGTGTCGGGCTGGTTGTCGGTGTAGGTGAGGACGTTGCCGGCCACGCTGCCGCGCAGGGCGTTGTTGGCGTAGACGTCGTAGCCGGTGACGCCCACGTCGTCGGTGGAGGCGTTCCAGGTCAGCCTGATCTGCCCCGAGGCGGGCTGGGTGTAGGCGAGGTTGCCGGGCGCGGTCGGCGGCGTGGCGTCGCCGCCCGTGCTGGGCCCGTACACCTCGAACTCGGAGATCTGTCCGGCCGGCCATCCCGTGTTCCCCGTGATGTTCAGCCGTACGTACCGGGTGCTCGTCGCGGTGAAGTTGATCGTCACCGTGTTGCCGGTCGACGGGTTGAAGACGTAGCCGGCCGAGCCGACGATGGTGGAGAAGGACGAGCCTGTCGTGCTGCCCTGCACCGCGAGGGTCTGGGTCCTGGTGGCCCAGGCCGCCGGGGGCGGGAGCTTGAGGATGACCTGGTTCACGCTGACCGCGGAGCCGAGGTCCACCTGCACCCACTGCGGGAAGGCGTTGTTGGCGCTCTCCCAGTAGGTGCCCTGGTTGCCGTCGTTGACGTTGGCCGCCTGGTAGACGTCGGCGACGCTGCTCGCCGAAGCGGTCTTCCCCGCTGCCAGGTTGGGGCCCGCCGCCGAGGCCGGGAGGACCGGCCCCACCAGAACGAGCAGGCCGGCCGCGACCATCGCGGCGACCAGCCGTAACAGTGGTTGTCTCTTTCTCATTGCGTTCTCTATCTCTCGTCTGGAACGACAGGGTGGAACGGGAGTCCGTGACGTCCGCCGCGCGACGCTCCGTGTGTCGCCGGGGGGTGCTGATCTCAACGCAGAGGGCGATAAGCGCTGTGGCCGGGGGAGCGCCCGGGCGGCGACCGACCGCGCAATGCCGTAGCCGACATCACCTGAGGCCTCCATGGACGGGGGCGGGGCGGGTGCACGGACGCAGTGCGTTCCAGCCAGAAGTTGCGGAGAATAGACAGAAAGAGAACAGTAGTTTGCAAGAATCTTGCAGGACGTTGGCCAAAGGTTACATACATGCTACGGCCGCGTCAACGGTTTGGTCAGGCCGTCTTGACAGGCCACGAAGGCCTTACGGGTGACCCCGATAGGACGGCGGGAGCGGAGTCTCCGGGTCGTCCAGACGGCCACCGCCCCGAGCCCCGGTCGCCTCTCACGACCCGGCAGGTCACGGCCGGTTCGGGCGTCGGACGCCCCCGTACCCGGAGCGGTGAGGTACGGCAGCGCCGCGCATCGGTGAAATCACCGGTTGCGCTCCGGAGGCGTGACCGGCCTGTCACATCTCTTCCGGCGACGACATCCGCGCGTAACACTAGGGGCGTGTCTCCCGCCTCCCGCACCAAGCAGGCACCGATCCTCCGCGGACGACGTGGCGAGCAGAACGCTCTACGGCAGATGCTGGAGCGCGCCCGTGACGGATCGGGCGGAGCGATGCTGCTGCTCGGCGGACCCGGCACGGGCAAGACCGCCCTGCTCGACTTCGCCGCGGCCCGCGCCGACGACTTCGTCGTGCTCAGGACCGCCGGTGTCGAGACCGAGTCCCACCTCTCCTTCTCCGGACTGCACAGCCTGCTCCGCCCGGTCAAGGAGTCGTCGGCCCAGCTGCCCCGGCCGCAGGCCGCCGTCCTGAGAAAGGCCCTGGAGCTGGGCGTCACCGACGGCGGGCTCGCGCTGGCGGCCGCGGTCCTCGACCTGCTCTCCATGGTGGCGGCGCACAAGCCGGTGCTGGCCTGCGTCGACGACCTCCACCAGCTCGACGCGGCAAGCAGGGAGGCGCTGTTCTTCACGGCCCGCCGCCTGGCAGGCGAGCGGGTCGCGTTGCTGTTCGCGGCGCACGACGACCGTACGGTGCCGGGCGGCATCCCCGTGCGCGTCCTCGACCGGCTCTGCCCGGCCGAGGCCAGGGAACTGGTCGACGACCTGGTGCCGCTGGGACTGGGGGAGGATCTCCGCGCGTCGCTCGACCGCATCGCGCGAGGCAACCCGCTGGCGCTCACCGAGCTCGTCGGCTCGCTGAGCCCCGGCCAGATGGCGGGCACCTCGGCGCCGCCGGATTCGCTGCCCCGGGGTGGCCGGCTGTGGCAGGCCTACACGAGGCGGCTCGCGCGGCTGGACGCGGACGCCCGGCACCTGCTCCTGCTGATCGCGGCCGACCCCGAGCTGGACACCGCGACGCTGGTCCGCCTGGCAGAGCCGCGGTGCGCGCTCCTCACGCTCGAACCGGCCGAGAGCGCGGGCATCGTCCGTGCGGCGGGGGACCGTTACCACTTCACGGAGCCGGCGATGGGCTCTGTGGTGTACTCCAGCGCCTCTCTGGCCCGCCGGCGCGCCGCGCATCGCCTGCTGGCGGGCGTGCTGGACCCGGACCACCAGCGGCTGAGGCGGGCATGGCACCGGGCGGTCGCCCTCGACGGTCCCGGCGAGGTGCTGGCCGGCGAGCTGGCCACCGCCGCCGAGGCCGCATCCTCTCACGGCTGCCACCCGGAGCCCTTCCTCGCCCTGGAGCGGGCCGCCGAGCTGACCGAGGACGGCGACCTCAAGGCGAGCCGGCTGGCGGCCGCCGCCCGCCACGCCTCCATCTCCGGGCACCCGCAACGGGCCAGGTCACTGCTCGCCCGCCTCTCCTGTCTGACCGTCCCGGCGAAGATGCGCGGTCAGACCGAGCTGCTCCACGGAAGCCTGGAGCTGCTGGCCGGGGAGACCGGCAACGCGCACGACAGGTTCCTCGCCGCCGCCGGATGGCTGCTCGACCGCGACCGCGCCCTCGGCGTGCGTGCGCTCGTGCGCGCCGCGGAGGCCGGCTACCTCGCCGGGGACAACCAGCGGTTCTTCGCCATCGCCCGCCGCGCCGCCGCACTGCGCCGGCCCGACGAGTCCGGGACCACCCAGTTGATGTTCGAGTACCTGGCCGGCATGGCGGCCACCTTCAGGGGGGAGCACGCCGAGGCCGCCGATCCGCTGCGCCGGGTCCTGCGGCTGGCCCCCTCCGTACGCGGCCCGGCCATGCTGGTCTGGGCGGGCGTGGCCAGCCTCCTGCTCGGCGAGGACGCCCACGCCCTCATGCTGGCCACCCGGGCCGTCGAGAACGCGCGCGGACGCGGGGTCGCCTCCGCGCTGCCGCAGCTCCTGGAGGCGGTGATCCACGCAGAGATCTGGATGGGCCGCTACGCCTCCGTCGCGGCCAACGCGATCGAAGGACTCCGGCTCGCCCAGGAGACCGGCCAGCTCAACACCGCGGGTCACCACCTCGCGTGGCTGGCGCTCACCGCGGCGGTCCAGGGCGACGAGGAGACGTGCCGGATCAGGGCCGGGGCCGCTCTCGAAATGGCGGACGCCCATGGGCTGGGCGTCGCCGGAGCCCTCGGCAACTGGGCGCTCGCCCATCTCGACCTGGCCGCGGGACGGGCCGAGGACGCCGCCAACCGGCTGCGCAAACAGCGAAGGAACGGTCACGTGGTGGTACGGGTGATGGCCACCCCCATCTTCATCGAGGCCGCGGCGCGCACGGGGGAGCGGGAGCAGGCCATGTCCGCGTTACGGGTGCTCGACCGCTGGGCGGACAGTACCCGCAGCCCCGACCGTCTCGCGCTCGCGGCGCGATGCCATGCGCTGCTCGCCGGGCCGGGCGAGGCGGAAGAGCTTTTCCGCCACGCCCTCGACCTGCACCATCGAGGGTCCTGCGAGTTCGAGACGGCCCGTACGCAGCTGCTCTTCGGCAGCGCCCTGCGCCGGGAACGGCATCCGGGCGCGGCGAGAGAGCACCTGCGCAGCGCCCTGGAGACGTTCGAACGCCTCGGGGCCCGGCTGTGGATCGACCAGACGAGGGGCGAGTTGCGCGCCGCCGGTCAGGCCGTACGGTCCACGTGCCCCAGGAAGGCCGATCAGCTGACGGCGCAGCAGTTCCAGATCGCGCGGATGGTCGCGGAGGGAGCGACCAACCGCGAGGTGGCGGCGCAGCTCTTCCTCAGCCCGCGCACCGTCGAGCACCACCTGAGGAACATCTTCGCCAAGCTCGGCATCCGCTCCCGTGTCGAGCTGGCGCGCCTGCTGTCCTGACCCCGGTGGATCCACCGCACCTCACCACCTCACCACCTCACCACAAGGCAAGTGATTTCGCCGATGCGTGGATGACCGGGCGACTTAACAATGACGACAGTCAGCAGTCATCAGGAGGCCATCAGGCACCGTGCACCCGCGGCGTCCCGCGCATAGGGACGGTCGCGGGCACGGTCGGCCGCCCCAGCGGCCTCCTTCCCCCACGAGCAGGGAGCACATCAACGTGCAGCCACGCGAAGCCCTCTCCCTCACCCCCCACCCCTCCCTCTCCCTCCCCTCCCGGCGCTCTCGCGGAGTGCGGTTGATCACCAAGGTCTGCCTGGCGCTCGCCCTGGCGGGCAGCGGCGTCGCCCTCGCCCCCGGCGCCCAGGCCGCGGAGAACCCCTACGAGCGCGGTCCCGCCCCCACCAACGCCAGCATCGAGGCCTCCCGCGGCCCGTTCGCCACCTCGCAGACCTCGGTCCCCTCGCTGGGCGCGAGCGGTTTCGGCGGCGGGACCATCTACTACCCGACCGACACCAGCCAGGGCACGTTCGGAGCCATCGCCATCTCCCCGGGCTACACCGCCAGGTGGTCCAGCCTCAGCTGGCTCGGCCCCCGCCTCGCGTCCCAGGGATTCGTCGTGATCGGCATCGAGACCAACACGCTGTACGACCAGCCGGCCAGCCGCGGGCGGCAGTTGCTCGCCGCGCTCGACTACCTGGTCCAGAGCAGCTCCGTCAGAAGCCGGATCGACGCCGGTCGGCTCGCCGTCGCCGGGCACTCGATGGGCGGCGGCGGCTCGCTGGAGGCGGCGGACGACAGGCCGTCGCTGCAGGCGGCCATCCCGCTCGCGCCGTGGAACGCCACGAAGAACTGGTCGGGGATCAACGTCCCCACGATGATCATCGGTGGCGAGTCGGACACCGTCGCCCCGGTGAGCACGCACTCGCAGCCGTTCTACACCAGCATCCCCGCGTCGGCGGAGAAGGCGTACATGGAGCTCAACGGCGCCTCCCACTTCTTCCCGCAGACGTCCAACACCACGATGGCCAAGTACATGATCTCGTGGATGAAGCGGTTCATCGATGATGACACCCGCTATGAGCAGTTCCTCTGCCCCGCTCCGAGAAGCACCGCGATCGAGGAGTACCGCGACACCTGCCCGCACGCCTGATCCTCACCTGCCTGCCATGGCGGCCGCCGCGCGCGGCCGCCATCGGCGTGTCAGGGGCCGGTTCGGCGGCTCAGACCGCCCGGTCGCCCTCGGGGACGACGATCACCGTCGGCAGCGGGACCTCGAGCGCCTCGGTGACGGCCTCGTGCAGATCGTCCGGCGTCTTCGCCACCTGACCCCGGGCGCCGTACGCGAGCGCGAGGGCGGGGAAGTCGGGACAGTGCAGGTCGACGGCCACCGGCTCCATGCCCCGCTGCTGCATCTCCTCCCGGATCTCCCCGAAACCGCCGTTGGCGGAGATGACGATCGGAAGGCTGAGCCGCAACTCGACGGCGGTGGCCAGATCCTGGAGGCTGAACTGGAACGCGCCGTCACCCGCCAGCACGACGGCCGGCCGGTCGGGCCTGCCGAGCTTCACGCCGATCGCGGCGGGCAGCGCGAAGCCGAGCGTGCCGTACCCGCTCGGGAACAGGAACCGTCCCGGCGGGTCCATCGGCAGGGCCACGACCGCCCCGTGGTAGACCATCATCGAGTTGTCGCCGACGACGATCGTCTCCTTCGGCAGCGCCCGGCGCAGCGCCCGTACGTGCTCCGCCCATCTCTGCGTCAGCTCACCGAGCTCACGCTCGTGGTCGTATCGCGGCTCCTGGCGCGACCGCGGCACGGGGTTGCGCCGCTGGATCCGTTCGCTGAGGCCCTCGACGGTGAGCGCGGCGTCCGCCACGATCGCCACGTCGGCGACATGGTCGCCCTGCATCTGCCCGGGGTCCACGTCGACCCGGATCAGGGTCCCGGCGAGGGAGAACCGCTCCTCCCACAGATCCGCCGGCCCCAACTCGGTGCCGATCGCCAGCACCACGTCGCACTCGGCGAGCCAGCGCCGGACCGCCCGCAGGTGCAGGGTGGCCCCGAGCGCGAGAGGGTGGCTCTCCGGCACAGAACCCTTGCCGTTGACCGTGGTCACGACCGCTCCGCCGACGCGTTCGGCGAGGCGCATGATCGCCCGGCCGACCGGCGGCTCGTCCTCGTCAGGGCACTGGGCCCCTCCGCCCAGGACGAAGCCGGGGCGCTTCGCCCCGCGCAGCAGCCTGGCGGCCTCGTCGAGCGCGAGGGGGTCGGGCACACGGGGCATGATCCGGTACGGCGAGACCAGCTTGACGCTGTCCTCCATGTCGAGCAGGTCGGCGGGGATCTCCACATGAACCGGGCGAGGCCGTCCCTCCGCGAACCGGCCGAACGCGCGCGCGACGGCGGCCGGGATCTCGCGCACGGAGGTGACGCGATGGCTCCACGCGCACAGCGCGTCGATCGCCCGCGACTGATCCTTGCTCTCGTGCAGGTAGCCCCGGCCGCTGTACGGGTGGCAGGTGGGCACACCGGGGGAGATCAGCAGGATCGGCGAGGAGTCGGAATAGGCCTGCGCGAGCGCCGTGGCGGCGTTCACGACACCGGGGCCCGTGGTGGTGACGACCACCCCCGGCCGGCCGGTGGCCCGGGCGTACCCGTCGGCGGCGTACCCGGCGCCCTGCTCGTGGCGGGGGGTCACGCACCTGATCCGCGAGAGGGTGAGCGCGTCGTAGATGGCCAGGTTGTGCGTTCCTGGGATCCCGAAGACCGTGTCAACACCGTGCAACCGGAGGGCCTCGACGAGCGCACACGCTCCCGTGAGCGTCGTGATCCGTCCCGCCGCGGGAATCACATCATGATCGACCACGTATCACGTCCAGGGGAGGGAAGGGTTTTCATAATACGTTTCCCCTCCCGGGCAATGCCATACGCGTTTCTGGCAACAAGGACTTTATTCGGTATCAGGAGTTGTTTCGCGGCACTCCTGGAACCCGGCCGGCGCGATTGCCGACGGCGTGTTTGTCGGCTCCGTGCTCCAGCACGTTTTCAATGGACGCGACGGCCTGGCAGACCATGCGATCCATGGCCTCGCGGGTGTGGGAGGCGATATGGCCGGTGACCAGAAGCCGGTGGCCGAAGTCGGCGAGCAGCCGGTTGGCGCTCGCGCAATCCGGCCCGTAGAAGCCGTCGAACACGGCCAGGCTGACCCGGCCCTCCGCCATGCAGAGGTGCAGGGCTCCGGGGTCGACCACCGCGGGGCGGGCGGTGTTGACGAGAATCGTGCCGGGGCGCAGCCGGGCGAGAACGCCGGCGTCGATCATGGGATTCGTCTTTTCGGTCAGCGGGACCATGACGACCAGGATGTCGCTGTTCTCGGCCAGCTCGTGAAGCGGAAGAAAGGTGATGCCGAGCCTTTCCTCGACGTCCTTCTTCGGAGTCCGGCTGTAATAGGCGACCTCGGCTCCGAACGCCATCGTCAGCATCTCGGCGATCCGCGTGCCGATCGAGCCCATGCCCACGATGCCGATCTTGCGGCGCCGGAGGTTGTGAGGTAGCTCCTCCGGGCTTGTCCAGTCGGGTAGCCGATTGCCCAGGTGCTCGAAAATGCGGCGATTGGCCAGGAAGATCTGCCCCACGGTGAACTCGGCGACCGAGTCGGTCGCCGCTCCCGGAGTGTTCGTCACGACGATGCCGAGCTCGTCGGCCCGTGCCACGTCGATGAAGTTCTCGTACCCCACGCCGAGGAAAGCCACGACCTTCAGGGTGTGCGCCGCGCTCTCCAGCGCTCTGGCGGTGGCACGCTCCTCGCCCCCATGGAGGTAGGCCACCGCGCCCTTCAGCTCGTGCACAAGCCTGTTCTCCGACAGTGGCTGACGCGGTCGCCGCAGGTCGAACCCCAGATCGAGCAGCGGTTCAAGGAGCGAGGGGTCGATGCCCGCGCCGGTGACCAGGATCGTCCCGGCCTTGCCCGCCACCTCGCCGGCGGAGCCTGGCCTCGTCAGATGCCGATCCGATACATCCCTGGTCGCCACTGTTTGGGGCATATCAAATATCTCTCAGAGTTAGGACACAAATGTCCGTTTTTTCCTTTGGTATCTCCCCTATCACGACAAACCAAGTAGCGTGCGAAATCCACGGGTGGTCCAGGCGACGGAGCAGGAATCTAATGGTATAAGGGTCTTGGTGGTTTCGTCTGCCCTTAAGAAGTAAAACGAAACCCCTAGGTGGGCCGTGGGGGCCCCACCTCCGCCCCGCCGAGCTACGTAGGTGCTTCGTAGTGCAGAAAGGGTTCATATGAAACTCCAGCCTCGCCAGCAGCTTCTTGAGGTCTGGGAGGCGGCAGCCCGTACTTCTTACCGCGACGGGATCTGGACCTGGGGCGGGCGGGACGGCTCGAACTCCATCTCCGACGCCGAACAGCTTCTCTGCTTCATGTATCCCGCGTCCGAGCTTCCAGGCTTCCGGCTGGACACCCCGGACGACACCTCCGACGACGTGCTGGCCTCGCTCTCCGGGCTCGGCGACGCCGTCGAGATTCCCAAGCTGCTGCTGAAGGTGCTCGGCCAGTACCTGCGCACCTACACCGCGGAGGACGGGCGGCCCATCTTCTCCGGCGGAAGCTACTTCCAGACCGCCGAAGAGGACGCCAAGATCACACCCGAGCAGTTACAGCTCGACGTGGTCGACTCCCTCTCCATGTCGGTCACGCTCGCGCTGGGCGCGCTGGGCTTCCTGAAGGTCTTCAGGCAGAGCGTGCGCAGGGAGGCCATCCGCAGGGAGATCCGGGAGCTGGAGGATCTGGCGAGCAGCCGGCTGTCGGCCGCCATGGTCGGCCTGCTGCGCAGCTTCACGGTCAACGCCTTCGATCCGGGCTCGTCGCAGGGCCACGCGCTGATGCGAAGCGTCAACCAGACCGGCGCTCCCCAGCGTCGCGTGCTGGAAGACCTGCGGCGGGAGCTGCGCCCGGTCCGGGCGGGCCTGCGTGACCTCACGATCGGATCCGGTAGCCAGGTCGACCTCGACAACGAGAACCTCCTGTTCGAGTGCGGATGGACGTGGGGCATCGTGAAGGACGCCCCCGACATCGTCACGCCGCTGAACATCGGCCCGCAGCCCAAGGGGGTGGCGGCCGACACGCCCTTTCTGTACTTCACCGTCAACGCCCTGGTCGGCATCGGCGACCTGTTCTCCGAGCGCACCCGCGTCCTCGGCCTGCTCAACGATGACCAGCTCACGCTCGCCCAGGCCATCCAGCGCCGCTGGGACCTCACCCAGCTCTACTGGCGGACCATCGCCATGTTCGGCCGCGGCACCTGGCCGCTGGAGGACATCCCCTGGAAGACGACCGACGAGAAGGAGTCGGAGTACTACAGCCTCGGCGTCACCGCCATGGTGGTGCAGAGCCTGGTCAACAACCGCGCCGCCGACATCGACCTCGGCCGCGTCGCCGGCGTGCTCGAGGAGCTGGCCGTACGGGCGAGGATCATCCGCCGGGCCGTCCCCGGCGACCCCCCGGTCCTCATGCACTCTCCCGGAGTGCCGGTCAGCCTTCGCGGCAGCGAACTGCTCGGCCCCGACCTGACCTGGGTCGTGTCCGACTTCGCCATCACGCTGCTCAAACGTACGATCTGGGCCGCCTCCATCGCGCAGAACACCCGGCCCAGGGAGCGGCTGCTCGCCCTGGCCGACCAGATCTGGCGGCACATCGCCCTGCGCCGCTGCGCGAACGGCGCGGCACGAGGGCTGTGGGACCAGCCCGCCAACGTCTTCACCGACATCGAGGTGATCCACGAGGAGCCGTCCTGGTACTTCAGCGAGCGGGTCGTGGAGTTCCTGGTGTCCGCGGCGCAGGCCAGCGGCGACTCCCCGCTGCGCAGCCCGCAGCTCGTCGAGCTGGCCACCCAGATGCTCAGCGAGGCCGAGCACCTGCTCGACCAGGAGCTGGTCACCCGGCCGCTGGTGGCCGGGCAGACCATCCAGCCGAAGCTGCGCAGCATCCAGGCATCGCTCCAGCGGGCCAGGGCGATCCTCAGCGACAAGCCCGCCACCTCCCAGGCGCTGATCAACGACGCCCTGCTCAGCCTGGAGCGTCTGGCCGCCGCCCGTGACAGCGCATCGGAGGCCATCTAGATGCTGGTCTTCGCGATCTCCGACAAGGGTGGCACCGGGCGCTCGGTCACGAGCACGAACATCGTCTACCGGCACGCGTTGCAGGGGTACGACGTCTGCTACCTGGACTTCGACTTCGGCTCTCCCACCGCCGGGGCGATCTTCAGCGTCAGCTCGGTGGCTCGCGGCGTCAAGCGCAACGGCCTGCACGAATACCTGCGCGACGAGTGCGCGGAGCCGGCGCGGATCGACATCTGGACCGACTCCGACCGCGAGGGGCTGAGGACCAAGCCCCCCGGCGCGGGCCGGCTGGTGCTGCTCCCCGGCAGCGAGGGAGGCGGCGAGCTGTCGCTGATAGGCGACGACATGGTGCGCAGGTGCGTGCAGCTCTTCAGCAGGCTGGAGGAGGAGTTCGACCTGTGCATGGTGGACGTCAGCGCCGGGCGCTCGTTCACCGCCGAGCTGGTGCTGAAGGCCACGGTGCGGCTGCCGCCGGTCCCGTTCCGCTGGCTGGTCTTCCACCGCTGGACCCGCCAGCACATCATCGCGGCCGACGGGCTCGTGACCGGCGCCGACGGCATCCTCGACGTCGGTGTCAGGTTCGGGCACGACGCCGAGACCCTGCGCGACCGCATCCGCTTCGTCCGCACGGCCGTCCTGGAGCCCGACGCCGCCGAGCTGATGGGCCTGCGCGACGAGCAGAGGGCCTGGCTGAGCGCCTGCGACAGCGAGCTGCGCGAGCTCGCCGGCCGGCACGGCGTCGGGCGCACGGCGATGCTCGGCAAGGTACCGCTCGATCCCATCCTGCAGTGGCGGGAGCAGCTCATCTCCGACGAGGACGTGCTGGCCAGCAAGATCGCGAACGCGGAGACGGCGGCGGCGTTCGAGGAACTGGCCAAGAAGATCGTCGACGACAGCGCGTGGGAGGGTCTGTGACGTCGGTGAACGCGACGTTCGGCGAGGTCGCGGCGGAGCGCCGCATCGCGTCCGCGCCACTTTCCCATGTGTCCATCGAGCTCGGCCATCTCTACATGGAGGACTTCGAGGCGGGGCCCGAACGGCTCCGGGAACAGTTCCGCCGGGTGGCACCCTGGGCGCGCACCGTGCGGTCGAGCTGGCAGGAGCGCGTGCCCGGGCAGCGGGCGAGGGTCAGCACCTGCTTCCTCATCGACGACTACTTCAGCCGCTTCAGCTCTCCGGCCGAGCTGGTGCCGATGGTCCTGGAGGCGGCCGCCGAGAGCGACCTGTCCATCGACTACCTGGCCAGGGAGTCCGCCTGCGCCGAGTCGGACGGTCTCGAGCTGGCCAGGCTGGTGGAAGACCGGCTGGTGGACGACCCCCCGCCCGAGACCAACGGGTCGCGTCCGGCCGTCAAGGAGACCGGCTGGCTGTGCAACGGGGCGCGGTCCCCGCACATCGGGGCCGTGCAGGCCATGGGCAAGGCGCCGTCGTGGGCGCCGCCGGTCCAGAACGCCAAGCGCGGGCACTCCATCTTCGTCGACGTGGAGCTGTGGGACGAGAGCGGGCCCAAACGCACCTGGTCGTGCCCGTTCCTGGCCGCCGTCTGGCAGCTCCTGCGGCTGGGGCTGCTGCGCAGTGACGGCAAGTTGCCGTTACGTCCGGTGCCGCGCGGGGAGGCCTGGCCGGCCGACTGGAACTCGCTGCCCGCCATCGTGCAGCTGAACGACCTGGCCCCGCCGTTCAGCGCCTACACCACGCTGTCGGTCCTCTCGCCCCGATTCCTGCCGGTCGAGCTGGCCGTGCGCACCATCCTGAGCCAGGTCGCCGTGGACGCCGAAGTTCTGCGGCAGGTGGCCGACCGAAGTGAGGTAGAGGGCATCGGGCTCGAGGACGAGCTCGTCGATCGCATCTCCTACGTTTTCGGCTAGGAGACCCAGAGCAGATGCTGGTCATCGGGGAAGTCCACACAGGGCTGCTGCAGAACTCCGGAGAGATCTCGGAGTCGACGTGCCGCGAGGTCCTCGCGCTGCTTGCGGGCGAGAGGGTGCGCGTCTCCCGGCGTCCGATCATCTACGCGCTGTCGCCCGACCGGCTCACCGGAGTCGACTGCCGGCTTCCCTCCGCCTCCCGGTCGCGGATCAGGGGGGTGGGCACGGTGCTGTCCCGGTGCTCGATCACGGGCGGGCGCGTCGTCCAGGGCTCGTCGTACGTCCGCATCGTGCGGGGCGCCGCCGATCGGCGGCTCGCCTGGTCCCACTACCTCGCGCGCCCGGGCGTGGTCGAGGTGCTGGGGAAGGTGAAGGCGCGGGACATCGCCGACGGGCTGACCGACGACCGCTCGACGGGCGGGCTCGACCTCGGGGCCATCAGCGGCCGGTTCGTCGATCTGGTCCAGTCGTCGTCGCTCCTCGACCGCCGAGCGCCCTTCAGGATTCCGAGGACCCGGCTCCGCTGGGCGGCCGAGAGCGGAGAGCCGTCGATCCGCTTCATCCTGGACACCGACCAGGTACGCACGCTGCGCCTGGTCCACGAGGGGGAGTTCACCCCGGCCGTGGCGGATCTCTGCGAGGATCTGGCGCTGCACGACTGGCTGCTGACCACACTCCTGGTGATCATCGAGCGGGCTCGCATCGGAAGCACGTCCGGACCGGACGCCGCGGCCAAGCTGTCGCCGGCGATCGATCACCTCCTGCACCTCTGGATGCCGGCGGCACGCGTCGAGGACGCGCTGACGCCCTTCTGGGAGAGCCTCGACCGCCGTCCTGGTTTCACTCGCCAGTGGCAGTCCCTGGTCGACCGGGTCCGTGACCAGGTCGCCGTGAACACCCTGAGCCTTCTTCGCGTAACCGCTGAAGCTGGACGGAGCGCGCAATGAGCGACAAAGTAAGCAAGCTATCCCCCGCGTACCTCCCGAAGATCGTCCGTAAGGTCCTGATCACCGTGCTGATCGGTGGCATGAGCTATCTCGTGACGAACTCGTTGATCCACGGCGAGAACGAGGAGCTGTGGAGCCTGCTGCTCGCGACCTTCATCAGCGGCGTCCTGTTCGTGGTGCAGTTCCTGGTCGACGTGGACACCCAGCTTGAGGCCGTACGGCAGGAGCAACGGACGCAGCACGCCAGCACCCACGTGCTCGTGGCCGACGGCTTTTCCAAGATCAACGAAGCGAGCAAGCTGTTCGGCCTGATGGAGGCCTCGGCGCTGCAGACCGACGTGGTGACCCAGTTCGTGCGCAACGCCACCAAGGTCGGCGAGGACCAGCCCGAGCTGGTGAAGAACCTGGTACACCACGAGATCTCCCGGATGTCGAAGTTCCTCAAGGAGCTCGGCGACGGCGGGCACACCATCTACGAGGGAGAGGACCGCGACTGGCTCCTCGCGCTCGCGGCCAACACGCGCGTCAGTCTCGACGCGATCAGCCTGAGCAGCGTCGACGCGCGGGACACCGAGTTCGACGGCGGCTTCTGGATGACCGACCTCGGCCAGCGTTACGTCAAGGCCCAGCGGGATCTCGTCCAGCGTGGAGTGCGGGCCCGCCGCATCTTCCTGGTGGAGCGTTCCGAGTCGCTGGACTCGGAGGTCTTCCGGCGCATCTGGAAATGGCAGACGGAGGTCGGCATCGAGGTGCGCATCCTGCCCTACAGCGATGCCCCCGTGACCCTGCGCGGCTCGCTGTCCGACTTCATCCTCTTCGACGGCGTCATCTACTACGAGTCGAACCCGTCGCCGCAGCGAGGCGACGGCATCGCCCCGATGATCCTCAGCACGGTGTTGGTGCGGGAGCCCGAGAAGGTGCGGGAGAAGGTCGACCGGTTCAAGGAGCTATGGGAAGCGGCGTCCCCTCCGGCGTAGGCGCGACGAACTCCCGGTCGGGCCGGCAGATGGCGAGCAGCTTCTGTGCGCTCTCGTCGGCGGTGCCGTTGAGGAGCGCCGCGGTCAGCTCGGCGGTGACGGGGGCGAGCGTGATGCCGAGACCGCTGTGGCCGGTGGCCGCGAGGATCCGGTGGTGCTCGTCGACGTACCCGATGATCGGCATGTGGTCGGTGCTGCCAGGGCGCAGGCCCGCCCAGGCCCGCTCGATGGGCCAGGTGGCGGCCTCCGGCATCAGCGCGGCGACCCCGCGGAAGATCTCCTCCTGCGCGCGGCCGGTCACCGTCGTCTCGGCGACGTCGGGCTCGTAGGTGACACCGACCGCCACCCTGCCGTCATGGCGCGGCACGAGATACGGGAAGCCCTCGAAGTCGCCGTCCCTGATCTCCGTGAAGACGTGGTGGCGCAGGGGATAGGTGGTCGCCCCGGGAGGCCGCACGTCGAACGCCTCGCCCTTGATGGGGAACAGGTGCCGCTGGTGGTCGGGCAGGAAGGCGCCGCTGTGGTGGCCGGCGGCCACGATCACGGTGCCGGCGGAGATGCGGGTGCCGTCGCGGAGCGCGAGCTCCGCTCCCTGGGGGCGTGACTCCACGGTCTGCGCCCGTGCGCGGGTCAGGACGCGGATGCGGGCGTGCCCGGCCGCCAGCGTCTTCACCAGGGCGGCCATGAGCTCTCTCGGATCGAGCGCCAGCTCGTCGGGGAGCAGGAACCCGCCGATGACCGCGTCGCTCAGCAGCGGCTCGAGTGCCTTGGCGTCGGCGGCGGTGAGGCGTTCGACGGCGAACGGGGAGTTCTTCCACCGCGGCAGGACCTGCGTCTCCAGCCGCTGCATCTCGACCTCGTCGAGCGCGACCTGGATGTCGCCGCCCTCCAGCACCGGCACCTCGGCACCGGAGATCGAGCCGAGCTCGGACAGCCAGCCGGGGTACATGTCGCGACTGCGTTTGATCACCGTGCTGAGTATCCCGAGACAGGACGGCTCGGTCTGGGTGAGGATGCCGCCCATCGCGGCGTCCGAGGCGCCCAGCCCCAGGCGGGAGCCGGCGTCCACCACGATGACGCTGCGGCCTTGCGAGCCGAGACTGTGCGCGATCGCGCACCCGATCACTCCACCACCGATGATCGCGACGTCGCAGGTCTCAGGCACGCAGGCTCCCAGGCATCGCCGTCTCCTCGCTTCGACAGTAAGCGACGACGGGTCGTTCAAGAAGGTCACAGACGCGTGGCCTCGGCCGAACTGTATCGCGCGGTAATGTTCTGAGCCGGGAAATAGCCCCAGTCGTGATCGCGCCTTCGCGTCTGGGATGTGTCCGTCGCCCACCCGTCCCGGCGCCTTCCGCGATCAGCGCGCGCCCACGAAGAACCGGGGCCTTCTGTCCCTCCAGGGCTGGGCCTCTTCGAGGCGGGCGGCGACGCGGAAGAGCAGGTCCTCACGGCCGTAGGGGGCCGCGATCCGCACTCCGATCGGCAGGCCGCTCTCGCTCTGGTGTCGGCCAGGCCGAGCGCGAACAATCCCGGAATATCGCGAAATCAGCGTGTTTTCTCCCGGTCAACCGCGAGGAGCCCTGATGCAGGACAGTTCGATGATCTGGAGGTCGTCAGGCGTTTCCAGCACCATTCCCACCATGTGGGCCACGGAGGCGGGGCTCATCTCCATGGCCGGGTCGTAGGGCCGGTTGAACTGCTCCCGGACCCGGCGCAGGCGCTCTGTCGCGGTGCCTCCGGGATAGACGGTGGTCACGCGGATCCCGTTGGGGTCCTCTTCCTCGCGGAGGGAGTCGGCCAGCTCTCGAAGCGCGACCTTGCTCGCCACGAAGGTGGACCAGCCGGCGACGGCACGCAGGCCGGGGGAGGCGTTGATGAACACGATGTGCCCGCGTTCCCGGCGAAGCGGCGGCAGGAGCAGGCGGGTCAACTCGGCCGCGGCGGCGACGTTGACCGTCAGCGTCTCGTGCCACAGGGAGTAGGGGGCGTCCTCCACGACGGCGACCTCGGAGATCGCCGCACAGTGGATCAGGACGCCGAGGGACCCGATGCCGGAGACGGCTTCCTCCAGCTCCTCCGGCCGGCGAAGATCTGCCGCGATCGGCCGGAGCCCCGGCAGCTCCTCCTGGAGCAGGCGCAGGCGGGAACGATCACGTCCGAGGGCGATCACCTCGTGACCACGCCCGGCCAGCAGCCTGACGATGGCCGATCCGATCTCTCCGGTGGCGCCGGTGACCAGAGTGGTGGGCATGACACTCCATAAGTCGGGACGCCAACACTAGCGATCTCCGATGGAGTAGGTCCGCCGACCGGGTGAGGCGGTCGTCGAACTCAGGTCCTGTGCCACCGCGGACGCCGCCCGCAGGCTCCTGGCCGGCCTTCTCACCTCGCCATCGGTGACCTAGCAGGTCGGCGGCGATGTCTGAGCGGAGCGGGCGGAATGGTGAACCCAGGACCTATGGGTCGAACGACATCTACCTGCTCAGAGCTTGACCAGCTTGGCGTACGGCGCGAGGATGCGCTCCTGCTGCGGGCCGAAGTCAACGAGCACGGCTATGTCGTCCTCGACACCGATGACCATGCCGAGGCCGTACTTGTCATGGGACACCCTGTCGTTCAGGGCGAACTGCTCCAGAGGCGGGGGAGGGACGGTCGGGACGTTGAAGGGACTACCAGGCAGAAAACGCCGGGTCGCGGTCCGGTGCGACTTCATTGTTACTAGTATGCGCCCACCGAGCCCATGAGCGCACGGTGCCTCGGCTTGTGACCTCCCGCGATTGCCAAGTTGAGACCCGATCGGAAGCTTCCACGGGAGCCGTACGGGCGTGCCCGGCCGGGAAGTACGATTGGCGGGTGACCGAAATGACCGAAACCGCGTCCGGCTGGCTGGCTCCTGAAGAGCTGGAGTCGGTACGGGGACGGATGCCGATCCTCTACGTGGACGTCGTGCCGGTGCGAGTGGACGACAAGGGCGTGGTGACCCACGTCGGCCTGCTGCTGCGCATCGGATCGGACGGGGTGGTCAGCCGGGCACTGGTCTCCGGGCGGGTGCTCTACCGGGAGCGTGTCCGCGACGCCCTCATGCGCCATCTGGAGAAGGATCTCGGCCCGGTGGCGCTGCCCCAGGTGCCCGTCACCCCGCAGCCGTTCACCATCGCGGAGTACTTCCCGGCGCCGGGCGTCACCCCGTACCACGATTCACGGCAGCACGCCGTGTCCCTGGCCTACGTCGTCCCGGTCGCGGGGGACTGCCGCCCCCGGCAGGACGCTCTCGACCTCATCTGGTTCACGCCGGAGGAGGCGGCCTCCCCGATGGTGCAGCAGGAGATGATCGGCGGACAGGGAGTCCTGCTGAAGCAGGCACTCGCCCACGTCGGCCGCCTGCCCTGATCGGGGCAGCACCTCGCCGGCACCGCCGGATCCACTGCCGGCGAAGAACGTTCCTCCGGAGCTGAGCACCCGCTTGCCCGTGGGGCAGGTCGCGTCCGCGGACTTGCGGAAGACCGAGTTGAAACCGCACTCCTTCCTGAAGAGGCCTTCAGGCTGCGTTCCAGCAGGGGCCACGGAAGTTCGAATACCGTACTCCCGTCCGAATGCGCACAGGTCGTGGGCCAAAGGGACGTGGTGACAGGGGGAGCGAGCAATGCGGGGAGATGGCACTTCGCACACGTTGGTGCGCGATGTCCGTGTCGAGGCTGATGGCCCTCCATGCGATGTGCGGGTGGTCGACGGGCGCGTGGCCTCGATCGCCGCGACCGGTGAACGCGCCGACGGCGCCCTGGTCGTGCATGGGGAAGGCGGGTCGCTCCTGCCGGGACTGGTGGACGCGCACGTGCACATGCTGCAGTGGGCCGGTGCCCGGCGCAGGATCTCCCTGGCCGGGGCGGACTCGGCCGTCGCCGCGGTGGACCGGCTGGTCACCGCTCTGGAGGGAATGCCTGGCCCGGCCCGCCCTGACGAGTTCCTCTTCGGCGCCCACTTCGGTGACGGTCTGTGGCCCGACAGGCCGCACAAGGACCTGCTCGAACGTGCCCTGCCCGGCCGGCCCGTCGCGTTGTTCAGCAACGATCTGCACACCTGCTGGCTGAGCCCGGCGGCGCTGGCGCTGATCGGGCGGGATCATCCGAGCGGGGTGTTCACCGAAAAGGAGTGCATGGAGATCACCGCCGCGCTGCCCTCCGCTTCAGCCGAGGTCCAGGACCGGTGGGTGCTCGAGGCGGCCGACGACGCGGCGGCCCGCGGGGTGACCGAGGTGGTCGACTTCGAATACGCCGACACCGTCGCGGACTGGTCCCGCCGCCTGCGCCTACGGACGCCGAGCGTGCGGGTCTCGTGCGTCATCGCCCGGTTCGCCCTCGACGGCGCGATCGAGCGCCGGCACCGCACCGGCGAGGTGATCCCCGGGTCGGAAGGACTGCTGAAGGTCGGTCCCTGCAAGCTCTTCGTGGACGGGTCGCTCAACACCCGCACGGCCTACTGCCATGATCCCTACCCGGGGCAGGGTTCGAGCGGGGAGCTGGTGTCGCCGCTGGACGAGCTCGTGCCGGTGATGCGACGGGCCGCCCGGCACGGCATACACCCCGCCCTGCACGCCATCGGCGACCGGGCCAACACCATCGCGCTGGACGCGTTCGCCATGGTCGGCTGTCCCGGGCGCATCGAGCACGCCCAGCTCGTACGTCATGAGGACCTGCCCCGCTTCGCCGAGCTGGGCGTACGGGCCGGAGTGCAGCCGGCGCACGCTCCCGATGACCGCGACGTCGCGGAGCGGTACTGGCCGGGCCGCACCGGGCGGGCGTACGCCTACGCCGCGATGCTGGCCGCCGGTGTGCGCCTGGAGTTCGGCTCCGACGCGCCGGTCTCGCCGCTGGACCCGTGGAACGGCATCGCCTCCGCGGTGGCGCGCACCGGCGACGACCGCCCGGCGTGGCACGCCGAGCAGGCGATCCCGCTGGACGCCGCCATGGCCGCGGCCAGCGGGGGCCGCACGCGCGTGCGCGTCGGTGACCAGGCGGACCTGGTCGTCACCGGCTGCGACCCCCGTGAGCTGCCCGCACGCGAGCTGCCGGGCATCCCGATCAGGGCGACCCTGCTCGCCGGGCGCCCTACGTTTCTGGCGGGCTGACCGTGGCGCGTCGCGTCCTCGGGATGCTCCAGTAGCCGAGGGCGCACACCTCGTCGCGGCGCAGACCGCGCTCCCGCAGCAGGTGCCTGCGCAGGCTCTGGATCACCAGCGACTCGCCGCCCGCCCAGACCTGGCCGCGGCCGGACGGCAGGTCAAGACCGCGTACGACCTCCTCCAGGGCGCGACCTTCCCCTGGCGGGCGCTCGCCGCGGTGGATCCAGTGCACCTCGGAGTGCGGCGCGTCCAGCGCCACGTGCTCGCCGGCGTCGCGCACCTCGGCCACCGCGATGGCACGGTGGCCGGCGGGAAGCCCTTCCAGGATGGCGGCCATGGAGGGGACCGCCGTCTCGTCCCCGATCAGCAGCGTCCATTCCGCGGTCGGATCGGTCACCCAGTGCACGCGGGTGCCGCCGAAGCCGACCTCGTCACCCGGCGCCGCGCCGCACGCCCACAGGGAGGCCGGTCCGTCGTCCCCGTGCATGAAGAAGTCCGTGGTCACAAGTCCTGAGGCGCGGTCGTAGCGGCGCACGGTGAGGTTCACCGTGTGCTGCCTGCCCGTCCCCTCGGGAAAGCGCCATCGCTTCAGCTCGGGCAGTACGGCCCTGGTGGCGCCCGGGGCCGGCCAGATGAGCGTTATCGTCTCCGCCGGCTCCTCGATGGGCAGCGGGCCGGCGTCCACGACCTGGAACACGACGCGTCGCATCAGCGGAGACAACCGCTCGCTGGAGACGACCCGCAGCGTCCCCACCGAGAGCGGGAAGGCCCGAACCGATGACCGCGGCGCGGGTCGCGCGAGCTTGGAGCTCCGCAGGGGGCGGCGCGCGACCACGCGGACGTTCCGGGTACCCGGCGCGTCGGCGGACGCGCCCGCGAACCGGGCGCCGTCATCGCCGGGAGCATGCGCCGGCCGGTCGCCGTCATCGCCGGGAGCGTGCGCCGGGCCCGTGATGGCGCCGGCCGGTCCGTACGCGTTCTCGATCCGTACGTCGTCCCGCGCCAGCAGGATCTCCAGCCCCTCGTCTTCGAGGACGCCGCACACCTGGTGGGGCGGATGGTCGTACATGGCCCCGCCGTTGGTCCACTGCAGGACGACCAGGCCGCCGGGGCTCGTGGCGCGTGCCATCGTCCGCACGGTGTCATGGGCCTGGCCGAGCCGGTGAAGCATCCAGGAGGAGTGCACGACCTCGTACCCGCCTTCGGGGAGCACCAGCGTGCGCGGGTCCTGGATCCGTGCGGAGACGGGCAGTCCCGCGCATCGCTCATTGGTCGCCTCGACCATCGACGGGGAGGCGTCGTACGCCGTCACGGTGAACTCGCACTCGGCCATGGCGAGGGCGACCTCTCCTGTTCCGCATCCGACGTCGGCGAGCCTGCCACCTGACCGCAGGTGCACGCCCGCCTGCATGAGGGCCTCCAACGCGCTGTCCAGCATCGCCTCGCTGTGGTCCTCACGGGACTCGGTACGCGACTGCGTCACCGGCACGCCCTTCTACCAGGCATGGCGGCCGGCGAGGAAAGCCGGTGCCGCCGCGGCGTCGACGCCGGCCGTCTCGAACACGCGCCCGGCGAGGAGGGAGTCGCGGATCTCGCCGGCACGGATGGCGGTGGTGGACAGAAGGGTGGAGGACAGGCCGTGGGTGTGCTCGGTTCCGCCCTGGAGGTAGACGCCGGCGGTGACGTTGGGGGCGAGTTCGACGCGGTGGTCGCGGCCGACGCGAACGGCGTCCTCCTCGTCGCGAAGGCAGAGCTTGGCCGCGTCGCCGAGAAGGGCGCCGATGTCGGGGGAGCGGTAGCCGGTGGCGTGGACGAGGAGGTCCGCGGTGAGCACTTCCCGCTCGCCGCTGGGCAGGAATTCCACGGTGACCTCCAGATGGTGGTCCAGCGCGCGCACGTCCCGGATCCGGGAGATGTTGAGGATGCGCAGGCGCTCGCGGCCCTGGACCTTCTCCCGGTACGTCGTCGCGTACAGGGACTGGATGAGGTCCAGGTCGACCACCGAGTAGTTGGTGCTCCGGTGGTACTCGAACAGGGCCTGCTTCACGCCGGGCGGGGAGTTGAAGTAGATGTCGACCGCTTCGGGGTCGAAGATGCGGTTGGCGAAGGGGCTGTCGTCGGCGGGGGTGTAGCCGTATTTGGCGAAGACCGCGCAGACCTCGGCTTCGGTGAAGGTGCGGTGCAGGTAGTCGACCGCCTCGGCCGCGCTCTGCCCGGCGCCGAGGACGAGGGCCCGGCGCACGGGGGTGCCGGCGGCGGCCAGTTCGGTGACGCGCGGCACCAGCTGGCTGTTGTGCCAGACCCGGTCGGACAGGACGGTGCCCGGCGGCAGATGCGGTTCGAGGCCGGTGGCGACGCAGATGTTGCGGGCCCGGCGCACGACGGTACGGCGCGGGTCGTCCGGATCACGGCTGGTCACGTCGAACCAGCGGATCTCACCGTCGTCTGCCGTCACCGGCTCGATGTCCACGACTTCGGCCGAGTACGTGACCAGGTGCCTGACCCGGGCGGCGGCCCATTCGAAGTAGTCGTGGAACTCGACGCGCAGGGGGAAGAGGGTCTTCTGGTTGAGGAAGTCCACCAGCCTGTTCCGCGCCTGCAGGTAGCACAGGAAGCTGAAGTCGCTCGCCGGGTCGCGCATGGTGACCAGGTCCTTGAGAAAGGGCACCTGCATCGTCGCGTCGTCGATGAGCATGCCCCGGTGCCAGCCGAAGTGCGGCTGCCGCTCCAGGAACGCGGCACGCAGCCGTTCCGAGGCGGGGCTCCGTGCGTTGTGCTCCTCGACGGCTATGGCCAGCGCCAGGTTCGACGGCCCGAAACCGATCCCGAGGACGTCGTAGGTGCTGTCCGGCCCACTGTGCAGCGTGTTCACCGCGGCATCGCCTCCCTTGATGGGGTCATGTTAGATAAGGTTAGCCTTACCTTGCAAGATTGCGCTCGACGAGAGGATTCACGTATGCGGGTCGTCATGCTCGGTTACCAGACCTGGGGCCACCGCACGCTGCGGGCCCTGCTGGACTCCGATCACAAGGTGGCCCTCGTCGTCACCCATCCCAAGAGCGACCACGCCTACGAGAAGATCTGGGACGACTCCGTCGCCGACCTCGCCGCGGAACACGGCGTCCCGGTGCTCCTGCGTCACCGGCCGGACGACCCGGAACTGCTGAACGCGCTGCGCGACGCGGCGCCGGACATCATCGTCGCCAACAACTGGCGGACCTGGCTGCCGTCGGAGCTCTTCGACCTGCCGCCGCACGGCACGCTCAACATCCATGACTCCCTGCTGCCGGCGTACGCGGGCTTCTCGCCGCTGATCTGGGCCCTCATCAACGGTGAGAAGGAGGTCGGCGTCACCGCGCACCGGATGAACGCCGAACTGGACGCGGGCGACATCGTGGTGCAACGGGCCGTGGAGGTGGGGCCGGACGACACCGCGACCGACCTGTTCCACAAGACGGTCGGCCTGATCGGCCCGATCGTGCACGAGGCGCTCGACCTCATCGCCTCCGGCCGGGCGCGCTGGATCCCGCAGGACCGCAGCAAGGCGAGCTTCTTCCACAAACGGTCCATAGAAGACAGCAGGATCGACTGGAACTGGCCGGCGGAGGATCTGGCGCGGCTGGTGCGCGCCCAGTCCGACCCCTATCCCAACGCGTTCACCTACCACCGCGGAGAGCGCGTCCGGATCCTGTCGGCAGGGGTGTCGCGGGCACGGTACGGGGGAACCCCGGGGCGGATCTTCATCCGTGAGGGGGACGGGGTCGTCATCGTCGCCGGCGCGGACGCGCGAAGCGGACGGCGGCACGGCCTGGTCGTCAAGCGGCTGCGCACCGAGGACGGCACGGAGCACGCCGCCGCCGACTACTTCCGGACCATGGGCGGATATCTCACCGCGCGGCCGTGAACACGGAGGGCCGTCAGCCCGCCGCCCCGGTCACCGCCTCGGCGCCGGAGGCGTCGTGGTGGCGGCCCATCGGGATGACCAGGGGAGTGCCGCTCACCGGGTCCGTGGTGACCTGGCAGCGCAGGTCGAAGATGTCCTCGACGGTCCGCGCGGTGATGACGTCCGGCGGGGAGCCTTCGGCGATGATGCGCCCCGACTTCATGGCGATGACGTGATCGGCGTACCTGCAGGCCTGGTTGAGATCGTGCAGGACCATCACGACCGTACGGTTCTCGCGCCGGTTGAGATCCGTGATCAGGTCCAGGACGTCGATCTGGTGCGCCAGGTCCAGGAACGTGGTGGGCTCGTCCAGCAGCAGCACCGGGGTGCCCTGGGCGACGGCCATGGCGATCCAGGCGCGCTGGCGCTGGCCGCCGGACAGCTCGTCGACGGCGCGATCGGCGAGGTCGGTCATGCCGGTGGCCGCGAGCGCGCCGTGGACGGCCGACTCGTCGGCCTTGGACCACTGCCGCCACCAGGTCTGGTGCGGTGAACGGCCGCGGTTGACCAGGTCGATGACGGTCAGTCCTTCCGGGGCGACCGGCGACTGCGGCAGGATGCCAAGGCGCTGGGCCAGCTCCCTGGTCGGTATGGAGTGCAGGGCACGGCCGTCGAGCTGGACGGCGCCCTGGCGCGGCGTGAGCAACCGGGCCAGGGCGCGAAGCAGCGTGGACTTGCCGCAGGCGTTGGCGCCGACGATGGCGGTGATGCGGCCCGGCGGGACGACGAGGTCGAGGTCCTGCACGACCAGCCGCTTGTCGTACGCCAGGTGCAGGCCGCTCGCCCTCAGGTCGGGGTCGGTGGTCGACATGGGTTCAGCCTCCTGAGCCCGCGCGGTTGGCGCGGATGAGCAGCCAGAGCAGGACGGGCGCGCCGAGCACGCCGGTGACGATCCCGACCGGCATCTCGGTGCCGGGGATCAGCTTGCGCGCGATGAGGTCGGAGGAGAGCACGACCAGCGCCCCGGTGAGCCCGGAGGCGACCGGGGGCGGCCAGGCGGTGCGGGTCAGCCGTTGCGCGATCTGCGGCGCGGCGAGCGCGACGAAGGCGATCGGCCCCGCCGCCGCCGTGCCGAAGGCGACCAGCCCGACGCCGGTGAGCAGCAGGGCGAGGCGGACCGGTTGCACGGGGGTGCCAAGGCCCGCGGCGACGTCGTCACCGAGCTGCAGGGTCCGTGTCAGCCGGCCCAGCATCAGCGCCGCCGGCACCAGCAGCGCCATGGCGGCGGCGAGCGGCGGCACCTGGTCCCAGGCGCGGCCGTTGAGGTTGCCCACCAGCCATCCGAGTGCGGCCTGCGCCTCGAAGCGCCCGCCCCTGGCAACCAGATAGTCGGTGGCACTGGTGCAGATCCACGCCAGCCCGATGCCGACCAGGATGATCCGGTAGCCGGTGGTGCCCCGCCTCCAGGCCAGGACGTAGACGAGCAGGGCCGTGGTCAGCGCGCCCAGCAGGCCGAGCGACTGGGTGCCGAGGCCGCCGCTCCAGCCGAAGACGATGCCGGCGACGACGGCGGTGCCGGCGCCTTCGGTGAGCCCGATCATGTCCGGGCTGGCCAGCGGGTTGCGGGTCATGGTCTGGAACAGGGCGCCGGAGATCCCGAAGGCGGTGCCGACCAGCAGCCCGACCACGGCGCGTGGCAGCCGTAGCTCCCGGACGACCAGCAGGGTGCCGGGGTCGCCGGAGCCGGCCAGCGCCTTCGTGACCTCGGCCAGGCCGATCGGGTAGTCGCCGACAGAGACGCCCCAGCAGAAGAGAAGGAAGGTGGCGACGGCGAGTGCCACGCACACCGCGACGAGCCGGATGCGAAGGATTCCCGAGACGGGCGGCACGGCCAGCCGGAAGGGCCGGCCGGAGCCGGTGAGGACCGTGCGGCCGGGGCCGGACGGCGTCTTCCGGGGGAGGGAAGGAGAGCGGACCATGCTCACACCTCCGCGAGCCGGCGCCGGCGCACCATGGCGATGAAGAACGGCCCGCCGATGAAGGCGACGAGGATCCCGGCCTGGATCTCGGACGGCCGGACCGCGACCCGCCCGATGATGTCCGCGCTGAGCAGCAGGCAGGGGGCGAGCATCGCCGACAGCGGCAGCAGCCAGCGGTGGTCGGGACCCAGCCTCGCCTGCTGGGCGAGGATGCGGGCGAGGTGCGGGACCACGAGCCCGATGAAGACGACCGGCCCGATGACCGTCACCGCCGCGCCGGTGAGCAGCGTGACCGCGGCCACGCCCTGGAGGCGTACGAGGCCGAGCCGCCGCCCCAGCGAGGCGGCGACGTCGTCGCCGAGGGCCAGGCTGTTGAGCGCGGGCGCGCAGACCAGCGCGAGCACCGCGCCGGCGCCGACGAAGGGCAGGATCTGGAGCACCACGTCGCCGGTCCCGTCGGCGAGCGAACCGGCCGCCCAGAAGCGGTAGCGGTTGAGCGCCTCCGGGTCGGTCAGCACGACGGCGCTGGTGAGCGAGGTCAGCAGCGATGTCACGGCGACTCCGGCGAGTGCGAGCTTGACCGGCGTCAGGCCGGAACGTCCCAGCCTGCCCAGGAGGAAGACCACGACGCTGGCGACGAGCGCGCCCGCGAACGCGAACCAGATGTACCCGAACAGGGTGCCGATGCCGAGCACCGCGACCGACAGCACGATGGCGAAGGCGGCGCCGGCGCTGACGCCCAGCAGGCCGGGGTCGGCCAGGGGGTTACGCGTGAGGGCCTGCATCAGCGCGCCGGACAGTCCGAGCGCGGCCCCGGCGGTGAGCCCCAGCGCGGTGCGCGGCACGCGCACCGACCAGACGACGTTCTCGACGAGCCGGCTGGGTGAGCGCCCGAGCAACGCCTGCACGACCTGGTCGAGGGGGATGCTCCGCGCGCCGAGCGCGATCGACAGCAGGCAGAGCACGACCAGGGCGGCGCAGAGGACCGCCACGAGAAAGGCGGGGCGAAACGCCTCGCTCCGGGTCACCGAGCTGTCTCCACGTTGCGACTTCCTTAGGTTAGGCAGCCCTTAACTTTAGCCCCCACCGATCCGGCCGCCTTCGCGCGGGGAGGTCTATTACTTAGGTAATGCTTACCTTAGTATGTGGTGCGGTCAGGGCTCGGCTGAGCCGGTTCCGTCAAGCTTGGGAGGCGCGGTCACCTGTGTCCGCTAGTGAAGAGGCGATGGCGTACTGGGGTCGGCGGCTGGCTCCGCTTCCGCAGGAAACGGTCCTTCCGGTCGACTTCCCCTATCCGTCGCAGGCCTCCGCGGACCGGGAGACGGGCAGCCGCGTGCTCACGGGTACCGCACCCGAGATGTCGCTGCTCGCCGCGTACGTCGCGCTGTTGCACCGCTATGGCGGCTCCGGTGACATCACCGTCGGATACGACGGATCGCCGGTGCGGGTGGAGCTGAGCGGTGACACCGCCTTCGGCGAGGTCGTGCGGCGCGTGACCCGGGCCTGCGAGGAGGCGCGCGCGCACCGGGTCCCGCTCTCCCACCTGGTGGCCGAGCTGAGGCCCGAGCCCACGCGTGGCGGCGCGGCGTTCTTCAACACCGGTTTCGCACACGGCGGCACCCCGGCCGAGACCGCCGGCCCGCTGGACGTGGTGCTGGAGGTCACCGCGGGGGAGGTACGGGTGACCTACCGCACGGACCTGTTCGAGGCCGCGACCGCCGAACGGCTGCTGGGCCACTACACGACGCTGCTGGCCGACGGCCTCACCCGTCCTGAGGCCCCCATCGCGGAGCTGGAACTGCTGGGCGCGCGGGAGCGGCGCCGGATCCTCGTCGAATGGAACGACACCGGCCACTCGGTCGAGCCGCTGACCTGGCCGGAGATGTTCGCCGAGCAGGTCCGCCGCCGGCCGGACGCCGTCGCCCTGGTATTCGAGGACACCCGTCTCACCTACGCCGAGCTCGACGAGCGCGCCAACCGCCTGGCCCACCTGCTGATCGCCCGCGGTGCCGGTCCCGAGCGTGTGGTGGCCCTCGCCCTGCCCCGATCGGCCGAGCTGATCGTCGCCGAGGTCGCCGTGCTGAAGTCCGGCGCCGCGTACCTGCCGCTGGACACCGACTACCCGGCCGACCGCATCGCCTACATGCTGGGCGACGCCGCACCCGCCTGCCTCGTCACCACCGCCGGCACGGCGGACGCCATCCCCGCGTGCGACGGCATGGAACCGGTGGTCCTCGACGCGCCGGAGACCGTGCGGGAGCTCGCGGCGCGGCCGGGCCACGATCCGGCGGAGGCGGACCGGGGGCCGCTGACCATCCGCAACGCGGCGTACGTGATCTACACCTCGGGCTCCACCGGCCGTCCCAAGGGCGTCGTCCTGACGCACGCCGGCGTCGCCAAGCTCGTCGCCACGCAGAGCGAGCGCTTCGGCGTCGGGCCGGACAGCCGTGTCCTGCAGTTCGCCTCGCCCGGCTTCGACGTGGCCTTCTGGGACCTGTGCCTCGGTCTGCTCTCCGGGGGCCGCCTCGTCGTCGTACCGGCCGAACGCCGGGTGCCAGGCGCGCCGCTCGCCGACTACGCGAACGCCAACGGCGTCACCTTCATGATCTTGCCCCCGGCCCTGCTCGCCGCCATGCCGGACGACGTCCGGCTTCCGCCCGCCACCCTGCTGGCCGGCACGGAACGCGTGTCACCCGAGCTGGTCGGCCGCTATGCGCGCGGCAGGATGATGTTCAACGCCTACGGCCCGACCGAGGCGACCACCAACTCGACCCTCGGCCTGTGCGACCCCGACACCCCGCCCGGCGCCATCGTGCCCATCGGCGGCCCCGACCCGGGCACGCGAGCCTACGTGCTCGACGCCCGCCTTGAGCCGGTTCCCGCGGGGGTCGCGGGCGAGCTGTACCTCGGCGGCGCCGGTCTGGCGCGGGGGTATCTCGGGCGGCCGGACCTGACCGCGGAAAGGTTCGTCGCCTGCCCCTTCGGCGCCCCGGGGGAGCGGTTGTACCGCACGGGCGACCTGGTGCGCTGGAAGTCCGACGGGCGCCTTGAGTTCCTCGGCCGCGTCGACTCCCAGGTGAAGATCCGCGGCTTCCGTATCGAGCCGGGCGAGGTCGAGTCCGTGCTCCGGGGCCATCCCGCCGTCGACCAGGTCGCGGTCCTGGTCCGCGAGGACCGGCCCGGTGACCGGCGGCTGGCCGCCTACGTGGTCCCATCGCTCGTCGCCGAGGCCGGCCGCGAGGAGACCGAGCAGGTCGGGGAGTGGAAGGACCTGCACGAACTGCTCTACTCCGCCGCCGGCTCAGAGGACTTCCGCGAGAACTTCGCGGGCTGGAACAGCATGTACGACGGCCTGCCCATCCCGGTGGCGGACATGCGGGAGTGGCGGGACGCCACGGTCGCCGGCATCGAGGCGCTGCAGCCCCGCCGGGTGCTGGAGATCGGCGCGGGAAGCGGGCTCATCCTCTCCCGCGTCGCACCCGGCTGCGAGACCTACTGGGCCACCGACGTCTCCGAGGAGGCGGTGCGCGCGCTGCGCGTCCAGGCCGGCGCGGTACCGGAGCTGGAGGGCCGGGTGGAGTTGCGCGCCCAGCCCGCGCACGATGTCACCGGACTGCCAGAAAACTTCTTCGACACCATCGTGCTCAACTCCGTCGCCCAGTACTTCCCCAGCGCCGAGTACCTGGCGCGAGTCCTGCGCGCGGCGGCGACGCTGCTGGCCCCCGGCGGTCACCTGTTCGTCGGGGACGTACGGAACCTGCGCCTGCTGCGCTGCCTGCGCGCGGCCGTCGAGACCCGGCGCGGCGCCGACCCGGAGGACAAGCAGGCCCTGCGGACCGCCGTCGAGCGGTCCGTGCTCTGGGAGGGCGAGCTGCTGCTCGACCCCGACTTCTTCGCGGCGCTGGAGGACTTCGAGGCCGACGTACACGTCAAGCGGGGCGCCACCCACAACGAACTGACCCGGTACCGCTACGACGTGGTGCTGCGGAAGCGGGCCTCGGCCGAGGCGGCGCCGGCGCCTCACGATGCCCAGGAGGTCCACTGGTCCGAGATCGGCGGCCTCGGCGAGCTGGACGCGCGGCTGGCCGAGGGCCCCGCCCGGCTGCGGGTGACCGGGGTGCCCAACGCCCGGCTCGCCGAGGACCTCGCCGCGCTGCGGGACATCGAGGACGGCAGCCGTCCGGCCGCCCCGGAGAACGGCGCCGACCCCGAGTTGCTGCACTCGCTCGGCGCCCGGCACGGCTACCGCGTGGCCGTCACCTGGAACGGCCACGCCGACGACGGCGGCCTCGACGTGGTCTTCGGGGAAACGCCGCCCGGCGGCCTGTACCGCCCGGCCGGCATCTTCCCGCACGCCAACCGCCCCGCGCCGTTCCGGGACGTCGCCGCGCTGATGAGGACACTGCGCTCGCACGCGGCCGAGTGGCTCCCCGAGTACATGGTCCCCTCCGCCATCGTCCCCCTTCACCGGCTCCCGGTCACCCCGAGCGGCAAGCTGGACGGCGCCGCGCTCCCGGCCCCCGACTACGCCGGCCTCAGCTCCGGCCGCGCCCCGCGCGGCGCCCGCGAGGAACTGCTCTGCTCGCTGTACGCCGAGGTGCTGAACCTGCCGTCGGTCTCCGCCGAGGACGACTTCTTCGCCTTCGGCGGCGACAGCATCGTGGCCATCCAGTTGCTCATCCGCGCCCGCGCGGCAGGACTCCGGCTCACCTCCCGAGACGTCTTCCGCCACCGGACGGTGGCCGCGCTCGCCCAGGTCGCGGTGGAGCAGGCGGACGCCGGGGACGGCGAGGACGGCCTCCCGCTCGTCCGGCTGTCGCAGGCCGAGCTCGCGGAGGTCCTGGGCGAGGACCCGGTCACCGTCGAGGACGTGCTGCCGCTCAGCCCGCTCCAGGAGGGCTTCTTCTTCCACTCCCTCCTCGACGGCTCGGCCGGTGACGCCTACGTCGTCCAGCAGGTCATCGAGCTGACCGGCCCGGTCGACGGCGCGGCCCTGCGCCGCGCGGCCCGATCACTCCTGGACCGGCACGCCCCGCTGCGCGCCTGCTTCCGCCCGCGCCCGGACGGCCGGCCCGTGCAGATCGTGGCCGGTGGGCTGGACCTTCCCTGGCACGAGGTGGACCTGACGGGCCGGGACGCGGGGGAGCGCCCTGCGCTCGTCGACGCCGTCGCGGCCGGTGAGCGCGCCCGCCGCTTCGACTTGGCCCGGCCGCCGCTGGTGCGGTGCGCTTTCGTGCGGCTCGGGGGTGACCGCAGCCTCCTGATGCTGACGTTCCATCACATCGTCGCCGACGGATGGTCGCTGCCGGTGCTGCACCGCGAGCTGATGGCCTCCTACGGTGCCGGTGCCGGTGCCGCCGCCCTGCCCGAGGTGACGCCCTACCGCCGGTACCTGCGCCGCCTGTCCGTGGCCGATCGCGACGCCGCCCGCACGGCCTGGCGGACCGCGCTCGACGGGCTCGACGAGCCGACCCGGCTGGTCGGCACCCCGGCGGACGGCGCGCCGCTCAGGCCGGAACAGGTGCGCGTCGAGCTGCCCGAGCGCGCCACCGCCCGGCTGGCCGCTCGCGCGCGGGAGAACGGCGTGACCCTCGGAACGATGGTCCAGGGGGCGTGGGGCCTGCTCCTCGGGCGGCTGACCGGCCGGCACGACGTGGTCTTCGGCACCACCGTCTCCGGCCGCGACGCCGAGGTCGACGGCATCGAGTCCATGGTCGGCCTGTTCATCAACACCCTGCCGACCCGTTTCCGGTGGGACCCGGCCGCCACCCTCGCCGGCCTGCTGGGACGTCTCCAGGACGAGCAGGCCCGGCTGCTGGACCACCAGCACCTCGGGCTGTCGGAACTCCAGCGCCTCGCCGGGCTCGCCGGCGCCGGGGAGCTGTTCGACACCCTCGTCGTGTTCGAGAACTACCCCGCGGGAACCGGCCTCGCCGACCCCTCCGGCACGGTCCGGATCACCGGTCACGAGTTCAACGACGCCGTCCACTACCCGCTCGCCCTCATCGTCAAGCCGGGCCGACGGCTGGACCTGCGCCTGAAATACCACGCTCAGCGGCTGGACGGTGAGGCCGTACGGCGGGTCGCGGACCGGCTGACCCGGATCCTCCTGGCGATGGCCGACGACCCGGGGCGATCCGCCGCCCGCGTCGACCTGCTGTCGGAGGAGGAGGCGGCGCGCGCCCGAATGCGCGGGGAGGATCGGGAGCTTCCCGGGACCACTCTGGCCGCCGCCATCCAGAGCCAGGTGGCGCGCACCCCGGGGGCCACGGCCGTGGTCCACGACGGCGAGAGCCTCACGTACGAGGAACTGGACGTGCGCGCCGAGGCCCTGGCCCGGTGGCTGCGCGCCCGAGGCTCCGGCCGGGGGCGGATCGTCGCGGTCGCCGTGCCCCGCTCGGCCGACCTGATGGTGGCCCTGCTCGGGGTGCTGAAGTCCGGAGCGGCCTACCTGCCCATCGACATGGACTACCCGGCCGACCGCATCGCGTACATGCTCGCCGACTCCGGCGCGAGCACGGTCGTCACGACGACGGCCACGCTCCCGAGACTGCCCGGCGTCGACGGGCTCAGCCCGCTGGTTCTCGACGCCCCCTCGGGTCCGGCGGATCTTCCCGCGGCCGGCCCTGTCCGTGCGGACGCCCCCTCGGGTCCGGCGGGCCTTTCCGCCGGCCCGGTCCGTGCGGACGCCCGCCCGGACGACGCGGCGTACCTGATCTACACCTCCGGCTCGACGGGCCGCCCAAAGGGCGTCCTGGTCACCCACCGCGCCATCGTCAACCGGCTGGCCTGGATGCAGGGCGAGTACGGGCTGCGCGCCGACGACCGGGTGCTGCAGAAGACGCCCTCCGGCTTCGACGTGAGCGTGTGGGAGTTCTTCTGGGCGCTGTGCGAGGGCGCCGCCGTCGTGCTCGCCGCCCCCGACGGGCACCGCGATCCCGCCTATCTGGCCGCGCTCATCCGCGAGCAGCGCGTCACCACGATGCACTTCGTGCCCTCGATGCTCGACGCCTTCCTCGGGGCCGAGGAGATCACCGGCGACCCGTCCTGGGCCGCCTCGCTGCGCCGCGTCCTCAGCAGCGGCGAGGCGTTGCCCGGGTCCGCCGCGGCGCGCTGGCGGGCGCTCACCGGGGTGCCGCTGCACAACCTGTACGGCCCCACCGAGGCCGCCGTCGACGTCACCTATCACCGCTACGACGGCGCGCCGGACGCGACCGTGCCCATCGGCCGCCCGGTGTGGAACACCGGGCTGCGGGTGCTGGACTCCTGCCTGCGCCACGTCCCGGCCGGTGTGCCCGGGGAGCTCTACCTGACCGGCGTGCAGCTCGCACGGGGCTATCACGCCCGGCCCGCCCTGACCGCCGAGCGGTTCGTGGCCGATCCGTACGGCGGGCCCGGCGAGCGCATGTACCGCACCGGAGACCTGGTGCGCCGCCGTGAGGACGGCACTGTCGAGTACCTGGGCCGCACCGACCGGCAGGTCAAGCTGCGCGGCAACCGCATCGAGCCCGGCGAGATCGAAGCCGCGCTGGCCGGGCGGGCGCCGGTCGCCCAGGCGGCGGTGAGCGTCCACGGAGCGGCGCTCGTCGCCTACGTCGTCCCCGCACCGGGGGCGCGACGTCCTCTCGACGTGGCCGCGCTGCGCGCCGACCTCGCCGGCGTGCTGCCCGCGTCCATGGTGCCCGAGGCGTATGTGGAGCTCGACGCCCTTCCGCTGACCCCCAGCGGCAAGCTCGACCGCAACGCGCTCCCCGCCCCCCAGGCGGTCCGCGTCCCGGCGCGTGCTCCCCGTGGCGAACGCGAGCGCGTCCTCACCGAGATCTTCGCCGCCGTGCTGCGGCTCGACGAGGCGGGCGTCGATGACGACTTCTTCATGCTCGGCGGCGACAGCATCAGCTCGATCGGCGTCTCCAGCCGTGCCCGGCGGGCAGGGCTCGGCCTGAGCCCCCGGGACGTGTTCGAGCACCGCACTCCGGCCCGTCTGGCGGCCGCCGCCACGGTGACCGTCGCCGCGGAGCCGCGCGACCCGGGCTCCGGCTTCGAACTGACGGACGAGGAACGCGAGCACGTACGGCGCCTCGGCGGTGGCGCGGTGGCGGACATCTGGCCGCTGGCGCCGCTCCAGGAGGGCCTGTTCTTCCACTCGACGTACGACGCGGGCGGCCTGGACGTCTACACCGTCCACGAGTCCTTCGACCTCGCCGCCGGGGTCGACGCCGGACGGCTGCGGGCCGCCACCAGAGCGCTGCTGGCCCGCAACCCCAGCCTGCGCGCCGGGTTCACCAGCGAAGGACTGCGCCGGCCGGTGCAGTTCATCGTCCGTGACCCCGAACCGCCGCTCGAAGAGGCCGACCTGACCGGCCTGCCCGCCGCCGAGCAGGACGAGCGGCTACGGGAGCTGATGGACGCCGAGCGGACCCGCAGGTTCGACCTGGCCCGGCCGCTGCTGTTCCGGATGCTGCTGATCCGTCTCGGCGAGGGCCGTGGCGACCGCCTGGTCATCGGCCGGCACCTGTTGCTGTGGGACGGCTGGTCCGCGTGGCTCTTCCTCGGCCAGCTCTTCGCGCTGTACGAGACCGGCGGTGACGAGCGCGGGCTGCCGCACCCCGGCTCGTACCGCGACTATCTGACCTGGCTGGAGGCCCAGGACGCCGGGGTCGCCACGCGCGCCTGGCGCAGCGCCCTAAGCGGCCTGGAAGAACCCACGCTGCTCGCCGCCGGCGACCGGAGCCTGGAGCCGGTCATCCCGGAGAGCCTGGACGCCGTCCTGCCCACCGGCCTTGGCGAGCGGTCGCGCGAGGCGGCCCGCCGGAACGGCCTGACCCTCAACACGGTGCTCACCACCGCGTGGGGACTGGTGCTCGCGGGTGCCACCGGCCGCACCGACGTGGTGTTCGGCACGACGGTCGCGGGCCGCCCGAGCGAGGTGCCGGACGTCGAGAACGTCATCGGCATGTTCCTCAACACCGTCCCCGCCCGCATCGCCTTCGACCCGGCCGAGCCGGTGCTGGACCTGCTGCGACGCGTCCAGGACGAGCGCCTGGCCCTGATGCCGTACGAGTACCTGGGCCTTGGCGTGGTGCAGTCGGAGAGCGGGCACCGGCAGCTGTTCGACACCCTCTTCGTGCTGCGCGACGGCGACACCGAGCAGCGGCTCGCGGAGCTGTCGCGCCGCCACGGCGCCACCGCCGTGGCCAACGTCGACGCCACCCACTATCCCCTCAACCTCATCGTGACGCCGGGCGAGCGGATCCGGGTCACGCTCGCCTACCGCCCCGACGTCATCGCGGGTACGCGAGCGCGGGACCTGCTGGACCGCTTCACCCTGCTGCTGGACCGGTTGACAGGCGACCTTCGCGCGCCCGCCGGTCGTCTGGACCCCCTGCTGCCCGCCGAACGGGCCGCGCTGGAGCGGGAGCGGGCGCAGAGCCGCGTCCCGGCCATCCGGGACACCATCGCCGACCTGCTCGCCGCGCGGAGCGCCCGCACCCCGGATGCGACCGCGCTGGTCTTCGGCGGCCAGAGCGTCACCTACGCCGACCTGGACGCCCGCGTCAACCGCATGGCCCGGTCGCTGCTCGCGCACGGCGCGGCGCCGGAGAAGATCGTCGCGCTCGCCCTGCCGCGCTCCATCGACATGGTCGTCGCCCTGTTCGCGGTCCTGCGCACGGGTGCCGCCTACCTGCCGCTCGAACTCGACCATCCCGACGACCGGCTCAGGATGACGCTCGCCGACGCCCGGCCGGCCCTGCTGCTGACCACCACCGCCGTCTCCGGCCGGCTGGAGGGCGGCGTGCCGGACGTCCCGCGACTCCGGCTCGACGACCCGGCGCTCATCCGGGAACTCGCGGGGTTCTCCGGCGAGCCGGTCACCGAGGCCGACCGCCCCCGCTTCAGCCTGGAACACCCGGCGTACGTCATCTACACCTCCGGGTCGACGGGGCGTCCCAAGGGCGTCGTCACGCCGTACCGGGGCCTGACCAACATGCTGCTCAACCACCAGAAGGAGATCTTCGCCCCGGCCGTCGCCTCCGCCGGCGGGCGCCGGCTGCGCATCGCGCACACGGTCTCCTTCGCCTTCGACATGTCGTGGGAGGAACTGCTCTGGCTGGTCGAAGGGCATGAGGTGCACGTCTGCGACGAGGAACTGCGGCGCGACGCCGAGGCCCTGGTCGCCTACTGCGAGACCCACCGCGTCGACGTCGTCAACGTCACCCCCACCTACGCCCACCTGCTGCTGGAGGAAGGGCTGCTCGACGGGCACCGCCCGCCGCTGGTGCTGCTCGGGGGCGAAGCGGTGCCGGAGACGGTCTGGAGCCGGCTCCGCGACACCGAAGGGACCTACGGCTACAACCTCTACGGCCCCACCGAGTACACCATCAACACCCTCGGCGGCGGCACGGATGACAGCCCCACCCCCACGGTCGGCCGTCCCATCCGCGGCACCCGCGGCCACATCATGGACGCCTGGCTGCGCCCGGTCCCCGACGGTGTCCCCGGCGAGCTGTACATCGCCGGGGTCGGCCTGGCCCGCGGCTATCTCGGCAGACCGGGACTGACCGCCGAGCGGTTCGTCGCCGACCCGTACGGCGGGCCCGGCGAGCGCATGTACCGCACCGGGGACCTGGTGCGGCGCCGTGCCGACGGCAACCTGGACTTCCTGGGCCGCACCGACGACCAGGTCAAGATCCGTGGTCACCGGGTGGAGCTGGGGGAGATCGAGACCGTGCTCGCCCAGCACCCCGAGGTCGCCCAGGCCGCGGTCATCGCCCGCGACGACCCCTCCGCCCCCGGCGCCCGCCGCCTCGTCGGCTACGTGGTGCCCGCCGAGCTCACCGCCGAGGAGCGGGAGTCCGCGGAACGGGAGCGCATCGGCGAGTGGCAGGAGATCTACTCCGACGAGTACGAGCAGATCGGCACCGCCGTCTTCGCCGAGGACTTCGCGGGCTGGGACAGCAGCTACGACGGGCGGCCCATCCCGGTCGAGCACATGCGCGAGTGGCGCGAGCAGACCGTCGCCCGCATCCGCGAGCTGCGCCCGCGCCGCATCCTGGAGATCGGCGTCGGCTCCGGCCTGCTGCTGTCCCGGCTGGCGCCCGAGGCGGAGGCGTACTGGGCGACGGACCTCGCCGCACCGGTGATCCGCAAGATCGGCCAGGACCTGCGCCGCGACCCCGAACTGGCCGCCAAGGTCGAGCTGCGCCACCTGCCCGCCCACGTGACCGACGGGCTGCCCACCGGCTACTTCGACACGATCGTCATCAACTCCGTCGTCCAGTACTTCCCGAGCGCCGGCCATCTGACCGAGGTCATCCAGGGCGCCATGCGGCTGCTGGTGCCCGGGGGCGCGATGTTCGTCGGCGACGTACGGAACCAGCGGCTCGCCCGCGCCTTCCACACGGCCGTCCAGCTCACCCGGGCGGGGGAGGACGCCGGCCCCGAGGAGCTCGCCGCGGCCGTCGACCGGAGCCTCGCGCTGGAGAAGGAGCTCCTGGTCGACCCCGACTACTTCTCGACCCTGGGCCTCGGCGTCGACCTGCGCACCAAGCGGGGGCACCACCACAACGAGCTGGCCCGCTACCGCTACGACGCCATCCTCTACCACGGCGAGCCCGACGTCCGGCTCGGCGACGAGCCCGTGCTGGAGTGGGCGGAGGTCGCCGCCCCGGACGGCGACCCGGCCTCGCGGCGGGGCGATCTGGCCGCCGGCTCCGGTGGCGGGCCGGGATCGGTGGACGGGCTCGCGCGCCGTCTGCGCGAGCGGCGGCCGGAGCGGCTGGGCATCGTCGGCGTGCCCGACGCCCGGGCCGCCGGCGAGCGCGGCGCGACGATCACCGAGGGAGTGGAGCCCGAGGCGCTGCACGCACTGGCGGCCGAGGAGGGCTACCGGTTGCTCACCACCTGGTCACGCGAGCCGGGCCGCTACGACGCCGTCTTCGTGCGTGGCGGGTTCCGGGTGACCTCGGGTCTCCACCTGCCCGGCGGCGGCACGCCCCCGTACGCCAGTACCCCGACGGCGGCGCGCGGCGCGGGCGGCCTCGTGCGCCGCCTGCGGGAGGACCTGCGGCGGCGGCTGCCCGACTACATGGTCCCGGCCGCCCTCGTGACGCTCGACCGGCTGCCCATGAACGACAACGGCAAGCTCGATATACGGGCGCTGCCGGACGCCGAGCCCGCGACGCGGTCCGCGGGAGGCCGGGAACCGCGGACACCTCAGGAAGAGGTGCTCTGCCGGCTCTTCGCCGAGGTCCTCGGCCTGCCCAAGGTCGGCGCGGAGGACGCCTTCTTCGACCTCGGCGGCCACTCGCTGCTCGCCACCCGGCTCATCAGCCGGGCGCGCACGGAGCTGGGCGCCGAGCTGGCCATCCGCGACCTGTTCGAGGCCCCGACGCCCGCCCTGCTGGCCGGCCGCGCGCAGGCGGGACGGCCCGCCCGGACGGCCGTGGAGCCGGCCGACCGCCCCGAGCGTGTCCCGGTCTCCCCGGCGCAGCGGCGGCTGTGGCTGGCCGAGCGGCTCAGCGGCGGCGACGCCTACCACTTCCCGCTGGTCTTCCGGCTGCGCGGCCCGTTGGACACCGTCGCGCTCCGCCAGGCGCTGCGCGACGTGGCAGGCCGTCACGAGGCGCTGCGCACCGTCTTCCCCGAGCACGAGGGCGAGCCGTACCAGCTGATCACGGCCGAGGCCGATCCGCCCTTCACCGTCGAGGACTGCCCCGAGGGAGAGCTGGACGCCCGGATCGCCACCGCCGTCGGCCGTCCGTTCGACCTCGGCGCGGAACCCCCGCTGCGGGCCGAGGTGTTCCGGGTCGCGGCGGACGACCACGTGGTGGCGATCGTGCTGCACCACATCACCACCGACGAATGGTCCGACCGGCCGTTCCTCGCCGATCTCGCGACCGCGTACCGGGCCCGCCGCGACGGCGGAGCACCGGGATGGGCGCCGCTGCCGGTGCAGTACGCCGACTACACCCTCTGGCAGAACCGGCTTCTCGGTGAGCCGGCCGACCCCCGAAGCGAGGGGGCCCGGCAGCTCGAGTTCTGGACCGGCGCGCTGGCCGGCCTGCCGGAGGAGATCCCGCTCCCGCTCGACCGGCCCCGTCCCGCCGAGCCCAGCGGCCGGGGCGGCATGGTGCGGCGGGAACTGCCCGCCGGCACCGCCCGCGCCCTGCGCGCCATGTGCGGCGAGACCGGCACCAGCATGTTCATGCTGCTCCAGGCCGCCGTCGCCGCGCTGCTGCACCGGATGGGCGCGGGCACCGACATCCCGCTCGGCGCCCCCATCGCAGGACGCACCGACGGCGCCCTGGACGACCTGGTCGGATTCTTCGTCAACACCCTGGTGCTGCGCGCCGACCTGTCCGGCGACCCGACGTTCACCGAGCTGCTGGCCCGGGTCAGGGACGCGGACCTGGCCGCCTTCGAGCACCAGGACCTGCCCTTCGAGCGGGTCGTGGAAGCGGTCAACCCGCCTCGCGTGCCGGGACGCAATCCGCTCTTCCAGGTCATGCTGGGCTACCACTACCGCCCCGGCGGCGACCCGGACGTGCTGGACCTGCCCACCCAGTGGTGGCCGACGCGGCTCGAGACCGCCAAGTTCGATCTGGACTTCACCTTCGTCGACCACGCAGGCGAGGACCGCGTCACGCTGCTGCTGGAGTACGCCGCGGACCTCGCCGACCCGGGGACGGCGCGGGCGCTGGCCGAGCGCACCGTGACCCTGCTGGGCAGGCTGGCCGCCGCCCCCGATGAGCCGGTCAGCCGGATACCCGTGCTGACCGGCGCGGAGCTGGAGGCCTCGCTCGGCGCCTGGAACGACACCGCGCGCCCGGTGGAACGGCGCACGGTGCCCGAGCTGTTCGCCGAGGCGGCCCGCACCCGGAGCGGCCAGGTCGCGCTGGTCGCGAACGGCCGCAGGCTGACCTTCGGAGAGCTGTCCGCCGAGGTCGCGCGCATCGCCCGGCTGCTGCTGTGTCGCGGGGTGGGCGCCGAGAGCGTGGTCGGGCTGGCCCTGCCCCGGGCCGAGATGGTGCCCGCGATCCTCGGCGTGCTCGCCGCGGGCGCGGCCTACCTGCCGCTCGACCCCGGGTACCCGGCCGAGCGGCTGGAGTTCATGCTCGCCGACGCCTCACCCGTCTGCGTGCTCACCACCACGGCCCTCGCGCCCCGGCTCCCGGCCGGGCGGGCGGAGACGATCCTGCTCGACCTCGTCCCGAATCCGTCCGAGCCGCAAGAGCACCCCGGCGACGGCCGTCCCGCCACCACCGGCGCGGGACTCCCCGACCGGCCGCCCGTCTGCGATGACGCCCCGGTCGCGCGTGGACTTGACGCCGGGCTCCCCGGCCGGCCGTGGAACCGCTCCGATGACGTCCCGGCCGTCCGCGCGCTGCCGTCCGGTGCCGCGTACGTCATCTACACCTCCGGCTCCACCGGCAGGCCCAAGGGCGTGGTCGGCACCCACCGGGGCCTGAGCAATCTGTTCGGCTCCCACCGCGAGGACCTCATCGACCCGGCCCGCCGGGCGGCGGGACGTGAGACGCTTCGCGCGGTGCACGCCGCGTCGTTCAGCTTCGACGGCTCGTGGGAGCCCCTGCTGTGGCTGCTCGCCGGGCACGAACTGCACGTCGCCGACGAGAACACCATGACCGACCCGGCCGCCCTCCTGGACTACCTGGCCGATGAGCGCATCGACTTCGTCGACCTCACCCCCACCTACCTCCAGGAACTGGTCCATCACGGGTTCCTCGACCCCGGCCGCCATCGCCCGGGGCTCATCGCCGTGGGCGGCGAGGCCACCCCCGCCCCGCTCTGGGACCGGCTGCGCGCGCTGCCCGGCACGGTCGTCCACGACCTGTACGGGCCGACCGAGTGCGCCGTCGACGCCTATGGATGGCACGGCGCCGGTGCTGACCGGCCGGAACCCTGGGCCGCGCCGCTGGCCAACACCCGCGCCCACGTGCTGGACCACGCGCTTCGTCCTGTCCCCGCCGGGGTGGCGGGGGAGCTCTACCTGGCGGGGGAGGGACTGGCCCGCGGGTACCTGGGCCGCCCGGGACCGACCGCCGAGCGGTTCGTCGCCGACCCGTTCGGGAAGCCCGGCAGCCGCATGTACCGGACCGGCGACCTGGCGCGCCGCCGGGCCGACGGCACCCTCACGTTCCTCGGCCGGGCCGACGACCAGGTCAAACTGCGCGGCTTCCGCATCGAGCTCGGCGAGATCGAAGCGGTGCTGCGCGCCCATCCCGACGTGGCGCAGGCCGCCGTGACGATCCGCGAGGACCACCCCGGCGTACGGCGCCTGGTGGCCTACGTGGTCGCGTCGCCCGGCCGGGCCATCGGCCCCGCCGCCCTGCGCGCGCATGTCGCCGCGGCGCTGCCCGAGCACATGGTCCCGGCGGCGTTCGCGCGGCTCCCGGCCCTGCCGAGGTCGATCAGCGGCAAGCTGGACCGCCACGCGCTGCCCGCGCCCGATCCGGCGGCGCCGACGCCGGGACGGCGTCCCCGCGACGCCCGTGAGGAGATCCTCTGCGAGCTGTTCGCCGCCGTGCTGGGCGCGGAACGGGTGGGCGCCGACGACGACTTCTTCGCGCTCGGCGGTCACTCCCTGCTGGCCATGCGACTGGTGAGCCGCATCCGCTCGGCGCTCGGCGCCGAGGTCACCCTGCGAGCCGTCTTCGAGGCGCCCACCGCCGCCCGGCTCGCCGAGCGGCTGCGGGAGGGAGGGCACGGCACGCCCGCGCCCGCCCCCGTGGCCAGGCCCGAGTTCCCGCCTCTGTCCTTCGCCCAGCAGCGGCTGTGGGTCCTGCACCGGCTGGAGGGTCCCGGCGCCGCCTACACCATCCCGATGGCCTGGCGGCTGTCGGGCCCGCTGGACCATTCCGCGCTGGACGCCGCCGTGCGGGATCTGGCGGTCCGGCACGAAAGCCTGCGCACGGTGTTCCCCGAGCGGGACGGACTCGCCTACCAGCGGATCCTCGATCCCGGCCAGGTCCGCATCACCACGCGCGTGGAGCAGGTCACCGAGGAGGAGCTTCCCCGGCGGCTGGCCGAGGCGGCGCGCCTCGGCTTCGAGATCGACCGCGAACCACCGCTGCGGGCCTGGGTCTTCCAGCTCGCCCCGGAGGAGCACGTGCTCCTGCTGGTGGTGCACCACATCGCCGGTGACGAGTGGTCCGACCGGCCCCTGTGGCGCGACCTCACCGCCGCCTACCAGGCACGCCGCGACGGCCGGGCGCCCGGCTGGGCGCCGCTGCCGCTCCATTACGCCGACTACACCCTCTGGCACCGCGACATGCTCGGAGACGCCGGGGACCCGAGCAGCCCGCAGGCGCGCGGGCTGGCCTTCTGGCGCGAGACCCTGGCGGGGCTGCCCGAGGAACTGGCGCTCCCGGCCGACCGGCCACGCCCCACCGAGAGCAGCCATCGCGGCGGCGCGGTCGGCCTGTCACTCGGCCCCGAGCTGGAACAAGGCCTGCGCCGCCTCGCCCGGAGCCAGGGCGTCAGCATGTTCATGGTGGCCCAGGCCGCCGTGGCCGCGCTGCTGCACCGGCTCGGAGCCGGAGACGACATCCCCCTCGGCGCGCCGATCTCCGGACGGACCGACGAGAACCTGGAAGACCTGGTCGGATTCTTCGTCAACTCCCTGGTGCTGCGCACCGATCTGTCCGGAACGCCGACGTTCGGCGAGCTGCTGACCCGGGTCCGCGAGACGGACCTGGCCGCCTACGAGCACCAGGACCTGCCGTTCGAGCGGGTCGTCGAGGCGATCAACCCGGCCCGCTCGCTGGCCAGGCACCCGCTGTTCCAGGTGATGGTCGTCTACCTCACCGGCCAGGGCGGCGCGCCCGGCTTCCCCGGGCTGACCGCGCGGCACGAACCTGTCGGCCAGGAGACCGCGAAGTTCGACCTGAGCTTCGACTTCATCGAGCAGGGTGACGACAGCGGCATCCAGGGCTGGATCGAGTACAGCTCCGACCTGTTCGACCGCGACACGGTCGAGGGGATCGCGAGGCGGCTGGTCCGGCTGCTGGAGCAGGTGGTTGCCGACCCCGGACTGCCGGTGAACCGCATCGAGGTCCTGGACCCCTCGGAGCGGCGGCTGGTCGTCGAGCGGTGGAACGACACCGCGCGAGCGGTGGAGGCGACCACCCTGCCGGAGCTGTTCCGCGCCCAGGCCGCCCGGACGCCGGACGCGCTCGCGCTGGTCTTCGGCGACCGCCGCCTGACCTACGCCGAACTGGACATCCAGGTCGAGCGCGCCGCACGGGCACTGGCGGGGATGGGGGCGGGCCCGGAGCGCACGGTGGCGGTCGCGCTGCCACGCTCGGTGGACCTGGTGGTCGCCCTGCTGGCGGTGCACCGCACCGGCGCGGCCTACCTCCCGCTGGACCCCGGCTATCCGCCGGAGCGGGTCGCGTTCATGCTCCAGGACGCCCGGCCGGTCTGCGTGCTGCGCGAGGGGCTGCCCGACGGCCCGCCGGGAGAGCCGCCCTCGGCCTACGACCCCCGGCACCCGGCGTACGTGATCTACACCTCCGGCTCGACCGGCAGGCCGAAGGGCGTGGTGGTGCCGCACGAGGGCATCGTCAACCGCCTGCTGTGGATGCAGGAGGAGTACGGCCTGACCGCCGGCGACCGCGTGCTCCAGAAGACGCCGTCCAGCTTCGACGTGTCGGTGTGGGAGTTCTTCTGGCCGCTGATCACCGGCGCGGCGCTGGTCGTGGCCAGGCCGGAGGGCCACAGGGACCCCGCGTACCTGGCCGGGCTCATCAGGGACGAGCAGGTCACCACCGTGCACTTCGTGCCGTCGATGCTCCGGGCGTTCCTGGAGGACCCCGCCGCCGCCCGGTGCACGGGACTGCGCCGGGTGATGTGCAGCGGTGAGGCGCTGCCCGCCGGCCTCGCCGCCCGCTTCCACTCCGTCCTGCCCGCCGAACTGCACAACCTCTACGGGCCGACCGAAGCGTCCGTCGACGTCACCGCGATCCGCGTCCCGCCCGGCGCGAGCGTCGTCCCGATCGGGCGGCCGGTGTGGAACACCCGGGTGTACGTGCTGGACGACGCCCTGCGCCCGGTGCCTCCGGGAGCCGGCGGAGAGCTGTACCTCGCGGGCGCCCAGCTCGCGCGGGGTTACCTGGACCGTCCAGGGCTGACCGGCGAGCGGTTCGTCGCCGACCCGTACGGGGCACCCGGCACGCGCATGTACCGCACGGGCGACCTGGCGCGCTGGAACCGTGACGGGACGCTGGAGTTCCTCGGCCGGGCCGACGACCAGGTCAAGGTCCGCGGCTTCCGTATCGAGCTCGGCGAGATCGAGGCGGTGCTGGCGCGCCACGAGACGGTGGCGCACGCCACGGTGGCCGCCCACGACCAGCGGCTGGTGGCGTACGTCGTCCCGGCGCCCGGCCGGGAGGCGCCCGGCCCGGCGTCCCTGCGCGACCTGGCCCGCGCCGCGCTTCCCGAGTACATGGTCCCGTCGGCATTCGTCGCCGTCGGCGCCCTTCCGCTGACCCCCAGCGGCAAGCTCGACCGCAAGGCCCTGCCCGCGTACGACTTCGCGGCCGAGGTGACCGGAACACGGCCGCGCGACCCGCGCGAGCAGCTGCTGTGCGAGCTGTTCGCCGGCGTGCTCGGTCTCGAACGCGTGGGGGTGGAGGACGACTTCTTCACCCTCGGCGGTGACAGCATCGTCGCCATGCAGCTGGCCGGCCGGGCCCGGTCGGCCGGCCTGGCGATCACCCCCCGAGATGTCTTCCGGCACAAGACCGCCGCCGCGCTGGCCGCCGCCGCCGGAGCGCTGGAGGCCGCGGGCGACCCGGCCTCCTCCGCCGAGCCGCTCACCCTCACCGAGGACGAGCGTGCCGAGGTCGCGGGCGCGGGCGAGGTCTGGCCGCTGACGCCGCTCCAGGCGGGCCTGCTGTTCCACGCCTCCTTCGACTCCGGAGCCGAGGGGCCCGACGTCTACACCGTCCAGGTGTCGTACGACATCGACGGCCCGCTCGACGCCGCCCGGCTGCGCGCGGCCGGCCAGGCCCTGCTCGACCGGCACGACAACCTCCGCGCCGGCTTCCGGTACCTGTCCTCCGGCCGTCCGGTGGCCGTCGTACCGCGGACGGCCGCCCTTCCGTGGCGTCAGGTGGACCTGTCGGAGCTGGACGAGGAGGCCAGGGAACAGCGGTGGACCCGGCACCTCGCCGGCGAGCGGCGCCGGTTCACGCCGGCGGAACCGCCGCTGCTGCGGATGACGCTGGCCCGCATGGGTCCCGGCCGTCATCGCCTGGCGATCTCCCACCAGCACCTGCTGCTCGACGGCTGGTCGATGCCGCTGCTGATGCGGGAGCTGTCCGAGCTGTACGGCCGCGGGACCGGCCTGCCGGCCCGTCCGGCCCCGTACCGGGAGTTCCTCGCCTGGCTCGCGCGGCAGGACGCGGACGCCTCCGCCGCCGCCTGGGCCGAGGCCCTGCACGGACTGGAGGAGCCGACCCACCTGGCGCACGCCGACCCCAACCGGGCTCCGCTCGTGCCGGAGACGCACACCACGCGCCTGACCCGGGAGACGACCGAGGCCCTCACCGCCCTCGCCCGGTCCCGCGGCCTGACACTCAACACCCTGGTTCAGGGCGCCTGGAGCATCCTGCTGTCCCGGCTGACCGGCCGCGACGACGTGGTCTTCGGCGCGACGGTCTCCGGGCGGCCCCCGGAGCTCGACGGGGCCGAGACGATGATCGGGCTGTTCATCAACACGGTCCCCGTCCGCGTCCGGCTGCGCCACGACGAGCCCCTGTCGGCGTTCCTCGACCGCCTCCAGGACGAGCAGTCCCGGCTCATCGCCCACCAGCACGCCGGCCTGGCCGCCATCCAGCGCCGGGCCGGCCTGGGCGAGCTCTTCGACACGCTCGTGGTGTTCGAGTCCTACCCCGGCGCCGAGGGACCGGCTGACGGTCTGCGCACCGCCGTACTCGACCACCAGGACTCCACCCACTACCCCTTCACCTGGGCGGTCGAGCCCGCCGACCGGCTGACCCTGACGGCGGAGTTCCGGCCCGACCTGTTCGACCGCGCGACGGCCGAGCGCATGGCCGGCTCCATGGTGCGGATCTTCGAGGCGATGACGGCCGACGCCGGGCGGCTCGTCGGCCGGGTCGACGTCCTCACCCCCGCCGACCGCCACGCCGTCCTCACCGCCTGGAACCACACCATCCCCGCCGTCGCCCCCGGCACGCCCGCCACCATCCCGGCGCTCTTCGAGGCCCAGGCGGCCGCCGCGCCGGACGCCGTGGCCGTCGTGTCGGACCAGGTCACCTGGACCTTCGCCGAGCTCAACGAGCGCGCCAACCGGCTCGCCCGCCTGCTCGTCGAGCACGGCGCGGGACCGGAGCGGATCGTCGCCCTGTCGCTACCGCGCTCGGCGGACTTCCTGCCGGCGATGCTCGCCGTGCTGAAGTCGGGCGCGGCCTATCTGCCCCTCGACGCCGACCTGCCCACGGAGCGGGTGCTCGGCATGCTCGCCGACGCCAGGCCCCTGCTGATCCTCACCGGCGCGGGACACACGCTCCCCGGCAGCGGGATCCCGATGCTGCGCCTGGACGCTCCCGAGACCGGCGGACGGCTCGCCGCGCAGCCAGGCGACGACCTCACCACGGCCCCGGACCCCCGGCACCCGGCGTACGTCATCTACACCTCCGGATCCACCGGCATGCCCAAGGGCGTGGTGGTCTGCCACGGCAGCGTCGTCAACCTGTTCCACAGCCACCGCCGGACGCTCCACGACCTGGCCAAGCGCGTCACCGGCCGCAGGCACCTGCGTGTCGGCCACGCCTGGTCGTTCTCCTTCGACGCCTCCTGGCAGCCGCAACTGTGGCTGCTGGACGGGCACGCGCTGCACATCCTGGACGACGAGACGCGCCGCGACCCGGAGCTGACGGCCAAGGCCATCCGCGAGCAGCGGCTCGACTTCATCGAGGTCACGCCCTCCTTCCTCGCGCAGATGGCCGGCACCGGCCTGTTCGAGGACGGCGAGTGCCCGCTCGCCGTGGTCGGCGTCGGCGGCGAGGCGGTGCCGGACTCGCTGTGGAGTGAGCTGGCCGCCCTGCGCTCGACCGAGGCGTTCAACCTCTACGGCCCGACCGAGGCCACGGTGGACGCCCTGGCCGCCCGTGTCGGGGACAGCGCGTCTCCCGTGATCGGCCGGCCGGTGGCGGGCACCCGGTCGTACGTGCTGGACGCCGCCCTGCGGCCCGTCCCCCCGGGGGTCACCGGAGAGCTGTACCTGGCCGGCGCCGGGCTGGCCCGGGGCTACCTCGGCCGTCCGGCCCTGTCCGCCGAGCGGTTCGTCGCCGACCCGTACGGGCACCTGTACGGCGAGGCCGGCGCGCGCATGTACCGCACCGGCGACCTCGCCCGCTGGAACGCCGCCGGGCAACTGGAGTACGGCGGTCGTGCCGACCACCAGGTGAAGATACGCGGGTTCCGCGTCGAGCCGGCCGAGATCGAGGCCGTGCTGGACCGGCACGAGTCCGTCGCCCAGGTCGTGGTCGTCGCCCGGGAGGACCGGCCGCCGATCAAGCAGCTGGTCGCCTACGTCGTACCGGACATCGGGTCGCCGGATCCGGGCGCCCTGCGTGCGCACGCCGCGGCGTCCCTGCCCGAGTACATGGTCCCGGCGGCGGTGGTGATCCTGGACGAGCTGCCGCTGCTCCCCAACGGCAAGCTCGACCGCGGGGCGCTCCCCGCCCCGGACTTCACGGCGGGCGCCGGCGGGCGCGAGCCCGCAGGCGAGGTGGAACGCACGCTGTGCGCGCTCTTCGCCGAGGTGCTCGGCCTGCCCGTGGCCGGCGCCGACGACGACTTCTTCGGCCTCGGCGGTGACAGCATCGTCGCCATGCACCTGGTCAGCCGCGCCCGCGCGGCGGGCCTGGGCATCACTCCGCGCCAGGTCTTCCAGCACCGCGCGGTCGCGGCCCTGGCCACCGTCGCGGTTGCGCTGGACCCCGGCTCCCGCGACCGGGCGCACGACGACGGCACAGGAACGGTTCCGCTGACCCCGATCATGCACGCCATGCGGGAGCGGGGCGGCCCGATCCAGGGGTACCACCAGGCGGCCCTGCTCCAGACGCCCGCGACCCTGGACGAGCCCGGCCTCAGGACCGTACTTCAGGCGGTCGTGGACCGGCATGACATGCTGCGGGCCCGCCTGGAGCGGACCCCCGGCGGCGACGGCGGCGAGTCGTGGGCGTTGCGGGTGCCTGCCCCCGGTTCGGTGGACGTGACGTCCATGCTGGTACGGGTCGACACGGCGGGCGCCGGTGAGACGGCGCTGCGCGCGGCCATCGCCCGGCACGCGCACCAGGCCCGTGCCCGGCTCGATCCGGACGCGGGGGACATGGTGCGGGCGGTCTGGTTCGACGCCGGCCGTGGACGTCCCGGACGGCTGCTGCTGCTGATCCACCACCTGGTGGTGGACGGCGTGTCCTGGCGGGTCCTGCTGCCCGACCTCGCCGCGGCCTGGCGGGACGTCACGGCAGGCGGGCCCGTGGAGCTCGCCCCGGCCGGGCTGTCCTTCCGGCGCTGGTCGCACCTGCTCGGCGAGCGGGCCGCGGACCCGGCCCGCGAGGACGAGCTTCCCCTGTGGACCTCGATCCTCTCCGGCGCCGACCCGCTTCCCGTCGCTCGGGCACTCGACCCCGAGCGCGATGTGGTCGCCACCACGAGGTACCTGTCCCAGGCCCTGCCCGCCGGCCTCACGGCACCGCTGCTCGGCCGGGTGCCCGCCGCCTTCGGCGCGACCGTCAACGACGTGCTGCTCACGGCGCTGGCGCTGGCGGTCGCCGACTGGCGCGCCCGCCGGACCGACGGGGGGAGCGGCGGCACCTCGGTCCTGGTCGACCTGGAGGGCCACGGCCGCGAGGAGGAACTCGCGGGCGACGCGGACCTGTCGCGCACGGTCGGCTGGTTCACCAGCGTCGTCCCGGTCCGCCTGGACCCGGGCCCCGTCGACCTCGCCGACGCGCTGGCGGGCGGCCCGGACCTCGACCGCGCGCTGACCCGGGTCAAGGAGCATCTTGCCGCGCTGCCGGCGGCCGGCATCGGTCACGGCCTGCTGCGGCACCTGAACCCGGTGACCGGACCGGAGCTGGCCCGGCTGGGCGAGGCGCAGATCGAGTTCAACTACATGGGTCGTTTCGCCCGTCCGGAGGCGGCCGACTGGTCCTACGCGCCCGAGGACGACGCCGCGGACCTGGACGCCGATCCGGACATGCCGATGTCGCACCTGCTGACCGTCAACGCGCTGACCGAGGACCGCCCCGGCGGGCCGGAACTCGTCGCCCACTGGTCCTTCGCCTCCACGGTGCTGTCCGAGGAGGCGGTCAGAGACCTGGCCGGCACCTGGTTCCGGGCGCTGCGCGCTCTCGTGCGCCGCGCGGAGGCGCTGAACAAGTGACACCTGTCCCTGCGAGAAGAGAAGAGATCGACATGACCAATCCGTTCGAGAACCCCGACGGCGTCTATTCCGTGCTGGTCAACGACGAGGGCCAGCACAGCCTGTGGCCCGAGTTCGCGGAGGTCCCGGCCGGCTGGACCGTCGCCCACGGCGGGACCCGCCAGGAGTGCCTCGGCTACATCGAGGCCAACTGGACCGACATGCGGCCGAAGAGCCTCGTGGAGCAGGAGGGCTGACCCGGCGGGCGGGTACGCGAAAAGGGGCCGGACCGCGAAGCGTGCTTCGCGGCCCGGCCCTTTCCGGTGTCAGGCGATCAGGAGGTCGGCTCGGCCACCTTCGTGGCGGTGTCGCCGTCGACCGCCGCCGCCAGCTGCGGCACGAGCCGTTCGATGACGTAGGGCAGGCTCAGCACGGTGACGAACGAGAAGGCCTTGCCGTAGTCGCTTGTCTCGGCGAGGAAGACCTCCCGGCCCTGCTTGACGACGTTCAGGTCCTTGTAGAGCTTGTCGCCGTGCAGCTTGGCCGAGTCCTTGGCGGTGTCGGGCACGGTCCACACGATCGCGTCCTGGTCGAGCAGGTCGCCGCGTTCCTTGCTGATGCTGGCGCCGAACTGGTCGCCGATGACCTTGTCCAGGTCCGAGGGCAGCGCGAAGCCGAGCGAGGTGAGGGTGCGGGAGCGCGGGTCCTGGCTGCCGTAGACGAAGAACCCCTCCCACGGCGTGGCGACCACGGCCGTGGTCCCCGCGAACTCCGGGTGCTCCTTCCTGACGGCCGCGAACTCCGCCTCGACGTCCTCGACGAGCTTCTTGCCCTCGGCCTCCTTCCCGAGGGCCTTACCGATGGTCGTGGTCTGCTCCTGCCAGGGGATGCCGTAGTCGTTGTACTGCTTCGGCTGGGCCACGACGGGAGCGAGCTTGGACAGGGTCGCGTACTGCTCCTTGGTGAGGCCGGCGTACAGCGCGAGGATCAGATCCGGGGCGAGCGCGGCGATCTTCTCCACCTGCGGGCCCGTGCCGGTGTCCTTCATCATCGTCGGCGTGGCGGCGCCGTTCAGCTTGCCGGCGGCCCATGGGCCGATGGCCCCGGCGTAGCCCCCGACCCAGTCGGTGGTGCCGACGGGGACCTTGCCGAGGGCGAGCACGGCGTCCTGGTCGGTCAGGCCGACCGTGACGATCCGCTTGGGCTCGGACTTGATCGTGGTGGCGCCGAACTTGTGCTCGATCGTCACGGGGAAGGCGCCGGCCGCCGGAGCGGCGGAGCCGGAGGTGGTGCCGGCGCCGGTGGCCGTGGCGGGGGACTCGGAGCCGGAGCCGCATGCGGCGACGGAGCCGAACAGCAGGACGGAGACAAGGGCCACGGTGAGCCGGTTGCCTACGGGGGAGCGGAGCATCAGGGGGTCCTTCACGTTCTCGTCAGATGGTGGATGCGTCGTGCGTGGGGGGTCGGTGATGGGCCGTGGAACGGGTGGCCGACCACGCCTCCCAGAGAGCGGCGTAGGTCCCTCCCGCGGCGCTCAGCTCGTCGTGCCCGCCGCTCTCGACGATCCGGCCCTCGTCCATGACGATGACGCGGTCGGCGGTCGCGGCCTGGGCGAGACGGTGGGCGACGACCAGGGCGGTGCGGCCCTCGATCGCCAGTTCGGTGGCCTTCTCCAGGGTGCGGGCCCCGGTGCTGCCCGCCTCGGCGGTCGCCTCGTCGAGGACGGCGATCGGCGGGTCGGCCAGGACCAGGCGGGCGAGGGCGAGGTGCTGGGCCTGGGTGGCGGTGAGGCGGTGGCCGCCTTCGCCGACGACCGTCCGCAGGCCTTCGGGTAACGCCTCGGCCCAGGCCAGCGCGTCCACCCGGGCGAGGGCCTCGCGCAGGTCGTCGTCGGTGGCGCCGGGACGGGCCAGCCGCAGATCGTCGGCGAGCGGCCCCGCGAAGACGTGCACCTCCTGGGTGATCAGGGCGACCGTACGGCCGGTCCCGCGCCGGTCGGCGGCCAGCCGTACCGATCCGGTGGCCGGACGGTGGATGCCGGCGATCAGCTTGGCGAGCGTGGTCTTGCCCGCGCCGCTCGGGCCGACCAGCGCCACGCGTTCGCCCTCGTGGAGGGTGAGGTTCACGTCGTGCAGCACGGGCCGGCCTGGCTCGTACGCGTGCCCGAGCCCGGTGACCGTCACCACCCCGTCCAGGGGGGCCCGCGGCCGTTGACGCGAGATGCCCGGCGCCTCAGACGCGGGCCGGTCGGCGGCCTGCTCAGAGGGGGGCGGGCCGGTGGCTTCCTCCGGCGCGGGCCGGTCGGCGACCCCGACCAGCCTGGCGAGGCCCGCGGCGGCCGACTGCGCGTCGTCGACCAGCACCAGAGCGGTGTTGACCGGCGCGAACAGGCTGTGGAAGTAGAGCGCGGCCGCCGTCGCGGTGCCGATGGAGGCCGATCCGCTGCGTACCAGCAGGAAGCCGACCACCAGCACCGCGGCGAGCCCGGTGTACTCGGCCAGGTGCAGACGGCTGTAGAACCGCAGCACCAGCCGGACCCCGCGCATCGTCAGCTCCACCGCGGCCCGGGACCGCCGGGCGACGTGCTCGGCGTGCTCGGCCTCGAGCCGGAACGCCCGCACGGTGGCGGCGCCCCCGATGCTGTCGAGCAGTTGCTGTTGCTGCGCCCCGTTGGCGACGCGCTGCTCGGCGTAGAGCGGGACGGCGTTGCGCACGTACCAGCGCGCGGTGTGCGCCTGGATCGGCACGGCGAGCAGCGCCGCGACCAGGAACCGCCAGTCGAGCACGGCCAGCGCCCCGAAGGTCAGCACGATCGCCAGCAGCGAGCGGGCCAGTTCGGGCAGGGCGGTTCGCACCGCCTCGGCCACCTGCGAGACGTCGCCGGTGGCACGGGCTACCAGGTCGCCGGAGCCGGCCTCCTCCACCTGTTCCAGCGGCAGCCGCAGGGCGCGTTCGATGAACCGCTCGCGCAGCCGGGCGAGCACGGTCTCCCCGAGCCGCGAGATCAGCGACAGCCCGAGCGAGGTGGTGGCTCCCTGCGTGACCGCGACCAGCACCAGGAGGATCGCCGGGAGTGTGAGCGTCTCCATGGGCCGCCGGCCGGCGACCAGGTCCACGATGTGACCCAGCAGCGGTTGGGTGAGCAGTCCCACGGCGGTCGCCGCGACCATCACGGCGAACCCGCCGACCGCCAGCCCGCGGTGCGGGCGCAGCAGCACGCGGACGGTCGCGCGTACCTGAGCCGGGGACGCGGTGGGCAGCAGCTCGCGAGCCCTGTCCTGCGTCATGCGAGCACCGCCGTCCGGTTCGCGGTGGGCAGCAGCTCGCGAGCCCTGTCCTGCCTCATGCGAGCACCGCCGTCCGGTAGGCGGAATGGCGTCGTACCAGGTCGGCGTGCGGGGCCGTGTCGGTGACGCGTCCGTTGTCGAGCAGCACCACCCGGTCCGCGACCGCGAGCAGCGCGGGACTGGTGGTGACCAGGATCGTCGTGCGGTTCCGGCGGATCTCCCGGATGCCGCCGGCGATACGCGCCTCGGTCACCGCGTCGACGGCGGTGGTGGGGTCGTGCACCACCAGCACGGGCCGGTCGGCGGCCAGGGCGCGGGCGAGGGCCACGCGCTGGCGCTGCCCGCCGGACAGCGAGCGCCCGCGCTCGCTCACCAACGTCTGGCCGCCTCGCGGCAGGGCCCGGACGATCTCGTCGGCGGCGGCGGCCGCCATCGCGCGGTCCAGGTCGGCCGACTCGGGAGCGGCGGCGCCGGTGTTGCCGATCACGGTGCCCTCGAACAGTTCCGCGTCATGCTCGGCCACCAGCACCGCCATGCGGATGTCGGCCGGGTCCAGGTCGCGCAGGGGTATCCCGTCCAGCTCGACCACCCCGGCGTCGGGGTCGGCCTGCCGGCTCAGGCAGCGCAGCAGAGCGGTCGCGTCGGCCGGGTCGGTCGCGGCGACGCCGAGCACCTCGCCGGGCCCGACGTGCAGATCGACCTCCCGCAGCCCGCCGTGGCTGACGCCACGCAGCCGCATCTCCCCCCGCACCGGTCGCGGCAGCCGCATGCCGCCGGCCGTGACGGCAGGCGGCGCCGACAGGACCCCGGCGATGCGCGCCGCCGAGGCGCGGCCCTGGGCGAACTCGGCGTTCACCCAGGAGAGCACCTCCAGCGGACCCAGCAGGAAGAGCGCGAGCCCGACCGCCGACACGAGTTGGCCGAGGCTGATGTCCCCCTGGGCCGCGAGCCGCCCGCCGACCAGCGCGACGACGGCGATGAAGCCGCCGGTCAGGGCGAGCACCATGCCGCTTTGCATGGCCTCGGCCCGCGCCGCCCGCATCGTGGCCACCAGCGAGTCACGGCTGGTACGCCGGTAGCGGGCGACCGCCGCGGACTCCGCGCCGATGCCCTTGAGCACGCGCAACCCGGTCACCAGGTCGGCGGCGACGCCCGACGCGTGCGCGACCCTCTCCTGTTCGGCCTCGCTGCGCCGCTCCAGCGGCTTGCTCAGCAGGTGCCCGAGCCAGAGGAGCACCGGCGTTCCCATCAGCACTATGAGCCCGAGCGTCAGCGAGGTCCACAGCAGCACCACGGCGCCGACCAGCAGCCCCATCAGCGCCGACAGCGCGGAGACCACGGCCATGTTCACGGCGCCGACCCGCTTGGCGTCCTCGGTGCCGATGCTGGCCAGGGCGCCGGGCAGCCGGCCGTTCTCGGCTCCGCCTCCGGGGCCGAGCACACGCCGTACGAGGTCCACGCGCAGGGCGTGCCCGGCCTGCTCGGAGGCCCGCTCTCCGGCGCGCGCGCCGAAGCGGAAGCCGAACGACAGGCCCACGTACACCACGGCGAGGACGGCGAGCCAGCGCAGCAGGGCGCCGAGGTCGGCGCGGGCGACGGCCTGGTCGATGACGACGCCGATGAGGAGCGGGACCAGGGCCTCCCCGGCCTGGTGCGCGGCTCCGAGGAACGATCCGAGCGTGACATCCCCTCGCTGCCCCCAGATGGCCCGCCGCAGCACATCGCGTCCCGACGGCTCGGTTACATCCACCCGTATCCCTCCGGCTTAGCCGACCCTAACTTAGGTAAGGCTAGTCTAATAAGAGGGTCATGAGCCAGCCTGGGGATCGTGCGGTGACCGGCGCGGAGATCTACCGAGGACCCCGCCTGACGGTCCGGCCAAGGTAGGCGGCGAGACGGTCGGCGGCGCTCGCGCCCTCGGGAACCTCCTGTGCCGGAGCGAAGGAGCCGCCAGGCGTCCGTGGCAGGTCACCGTAGATGGCCCGCACGGAGGGCAAGGTGGCCTCGGCGACGTCGGGAGCGAGGTCGGTGGACCGGCCGGTCGCCGTGGCCAGGTCCCAGCCGTGGACGAGCATTTCGATGACGACCTGCTCGACCAGCCGCCAGCCAGGCGCCGGCCCGTACTGTTCCTCCAGAGCGACGTCACATGGGAGGCCGTGCGAGATGCGTATGAGCGGCCCTGAAAGTTGCATGAGACCGCCGGACATTGGGTGAAAGTTTCGGGGAGTTCGGCCATGTTGCAGCAGCGTGGCAAGTGCTTAAGCGGTTAATGACGCCGAAAATTTTCCGTCATACATTGACATGTTTCGTAACGCTTCACAGAATGTGCCACGGAAGGGCTCTCCACGACATTCACCCGGGTGGTCGGCACATTCGCATCCCGCCGCGGTTCCGTACCCCAGGCACGTCGGCCGCTGAACCGTGGCATCGCACGCACGTCCCACGTCCCCGATCTGTGTTCCAGTGGAGGAACAAGCATGATCGACAATGCCGTTCCCGTCGGCAGAGACAAGAGACGCCGCTCAGGCATCCGCAGCGCGCTCGTCATCGGCGCCGTCGGCGTCATCGGCGCGGCCTTCGCCCTGGCCGTGCCGTTCACCGCCAGTGCCGCCGGTACGTTGGGCGCGGCGGCGGCCGCCGACTGCAGCGCCGGATACGTCGGCCTGACCTTCGACGACGGGCCCAACCCCAGCAACACCACCACCCTGCTGAACACGCTGAGATCGAACGGCGTGCGCGCCACGCTGTTCAATATCGGGCGGAACGCTCAGAACAACGCGTCGCTGGTCAGGGCCCAGCGCGACGCCGGCATGTGGATCGGTAACCACAGCTGGACGCACCCGCATCTGACCCAGATGAGCAGCTCGCAGATGCAGTCGGAACTGCAGCAGACCCAGCAGGCCATCCAGCAGATCACCGGCACCGCGCCGAGGTTGTTCCGGCCTCCGTACGGGGAGACCAACGCCACGCTCAAGTCGGTCGAGCAGCAGCTCGGCCTCACCGAGATCCTCTGGGACGTCGACTCCCAGGACTGGAACGGCGCGAGCACCGCCCAGATCGTCCAGGCCGCCGGCAATCTGCGAGCCGGCCAGACCATCCTCATGCACGACCAGTACGCCACCACGATCGCGGCGATCCCGCAGATCGTCGCGAACCTGAAGAGCCGCAACCTGTGCGCAGGCATGATCTCGCCGTCGACCGGCAGGGCCGTCGCCCCCGATGGCGGCACCAACCCGACGCCTCCGCCGTCGACCCCCACGCCTCCGCCCGGTGGCGGCTGCACGGCCACGGTGTCCGCGGGCCAGAGCTGGAGCGACCGGTTCAACCTGTCGGTCACGGTCTCGGGAAGCAGTTCGTGGATCGTCACGGTGACCCTGCGCAGCCCGCAGAGGGTCATCGCCACCTGGAACGGCAGCCCGACCTGGGACGCCAGCGGAAACGTCATGACGATGCGGCCCAACGGCAGCGGGAACACCTTCGGGTTCACGGTCCAGCACGGCGGCAACACGACCTGGCCATCGGTCTCCTGCCGGACGGGCTGACACCCGCGCCCCTGAACGGTGACCGAAGAAGGAGCGTGTGGTGTGGTGCTCTCCCGAGTACCACACCACACGCTTTCCGGCCAGACGCCGCCATCCCTGGCGTACAGCTGTCCGCCCGCCGTGCCCTGGTACCGGGGCTCATGGGCGGCTGAGGAAAGTGATTCCCATCGTGACCGTAGAGACAGACCCCACCACTCCGATCTGGAACGACCCCGATCAGGACGTGGAGACCCGCGTCGACGCCCTGATCACGGAGATGACCCTGGCGGAGAAGGTCGCACAGCTCTTCGGCGTCTGGGTCGGCGCCTCCGGCGACGGGGGAGAGGTGGCGCCGCACCAGCACGACATGGAAGAGACGGTGGACCTGGACGCGTTGCTGCCGGACGGCCTCGGGCAGCTGACGCGCCCCTTCGGCACGGCTCCGGTCGACCCCGCCATCGGGGCGCTGTCCCTGCTCAGAACCCAGGAACGGATCACCGGCGCCAACCGGTTCGGGATTCCCGCCCTGGCCCATGAGGAGTGTCTCGCCGGCTTCGCCGCCTGGGGCGCCACCGCCTATCCCGTGCCGCTCTCGTGGGGGGCCACGTTCGATCCCGCGCTGATCCGCGAGATGGCGGGCGCGATCGGCGCCGACATGCGCTCGGTCGGGGTGCACCAGGGCCTCGCCCCCGTGCTCGACGTGATACGCGACGTCCGGTGGGGCCGGGTGGAGGAGACCATCGGAGAGGACCCCTACCTGGTCGGCACCATCGCCACCGCCTACATCCGGGGTCTGGAGTCCGCGGGGATCGTCGCGACGCTCAAGCACTTCGCCGGCTACTCGGCCTCCGTCGCCGGGCGCAACCTCGCACCGGTGGCGATGGGGACCCGCGAGCGCGCCGACGTGATGCTGGTGCCGTTCGAGATGGCAGTGCGGGAGAGCGGTGTGCGGTCGGTCATGCACGCCTACACCGACACCGACGGGGTGCCGTCCGCGGCCGACGAGTGGCTGCTGACCGTGCTGCTGCGCGACACCTGGGGCTTCGACGGCACGGTGGTGGCCGACTACTTCGGCATCGCCTTCCTCAAGACGCTGCACGGCGTGGCGGGATGCTTCGGTGAGGCCGCAGGCGCCGCCCTGGCCGCCGGTGTGGACGTCGAGCTTCCGACCGTGAAGACGTTCGGACGGCCCCTGCTGGACGCGGTCGCCGCGGGCCGGGTCCCGATCGCCCTGATCGACCGGGCGCTGCGGCGCGTCCTGATCCAGAAGGCGCGGCTCGGACTCCTGGACCCGGGCTGGAGCCCCGTGCCGCCGGGGCTGGCCGGCGCCGACCTGAGCGACGCCGAGGCACTGCGCGGATCGGTCTGCCTCGACTCTGCCGCCAACCGGGCGATCGCCCGGCGGATGGCCGAGCGGGCCATCGTCCTGCTCCGCAATGACGGGACGCTGCCGCTCCGGCGGCCGGGAAGGATCGCGCTGATCGGTCCCAACGCCGACGACCCGCTGGCCGTCCTCGGCTGCTACTCCTTCCCCGTCCACGTGGGTGTGCGGTACCCCGAGATGCCCGCAGGCATCGACCTGCCCACCCTGCGCGAGGCCCTCGCGGCCGAGTTCCCCGGCACCGAGATCGTCACCGCGCTCGGCGCCACCGTCGACGGTCCCGGCACCGGCGGCTTCGCCGAGGCGATCGAGCTGGCCCGAGGCGCGGACGTCGTCGTCGCGGCGCTCGGCGACCGGGCCGGGCTCTTCGGGCGGGGCACGAGCGGTGAGGGGTGCGACGCGGAGTCCGCGGCGCTGCCCGGAGTCCAGCAGGACCTGCTCGACGCCCTCATCGGCACGGGAACGCCGGTGGTCGCGACCCTGCTGTCCGGCAGGCCGTACGCGCTCGGCCGCGCCGCGGAGGACGCGGCCGCGATCGTCCAGTCCTTCTTCCCCGGCCAGGAGGGCACCTCGGCCATCGCCGGTGTGATCAGCGGGCGTCTCGACCCTGCCGGACGCCTGCCGGTGAGCATTCCCCGGCGGCCCGGCGTGCATCCGTCCAGCTACCTGTCCGCGCGGCTGGCCCACGCCAGCGAGGTGTCCAACATCGACCCGACTCCGGCCTTCGGCTTCGGCCACGGCCTGACCTACACCGCGTTCGAATGGTCCGGGCTGGAGGTCGGCGTCGCGGAGACCGGCACGGACGGGGAGGTGAACCTCGGCTTCACGCTGCGCAACAGTGGGGACCGCGAGGGCGGCGAAGTCGTGCAGCTCTACCTGCACGACCCGGTGGCCTCCGTGGTGCAGCCGGTCCAGCGCCTGGTCGGGTACGTGCGGGTGCCGCTCGCCCCCGGTGAGGCGCAGCGCGTGCGGGTCACCGTGCCCGCCGACGTCGCGTCCTTCACCGGCCGCGACGGCCGGCGGATCGTCGAACCGGGAGAGCTGGAGCTGCGCCTCGGCGCCTCCAGCACCGACCCGCGCCTCACCGCGACGGTGACGCTCACCGGGCCGGTGCGCCATGTGGACCACACCCGCCGGTTGCACGCCACCTTCACCCTTTCGTGCGACGATCACGCCACCGGGCCCGGTCACCGGCCGTGACCTGTACTCGCGGGTCCACGAGGGACTCACCGCTCAAGGCGGCGGACGAAGAGTGACCCGCCGCCTGCCGCAGCGCCGGCGGCATCAGTCGACAGTGAATGAGGACACGGCATGAATGCCATGCGAATCCCGCCCCGAGGCTCCTTGCGCCGAGGGCTGTCCAGAGTGCTGACGGTGGTGGCGGTCGTCGCCGCCTCCGGCCTCACCCCCGCGCACGCCGGGACCCTCTCGTCGGCCCGCGCGGCGTACCCCAACCCGGGGGTCGTCACCGGAGCCATCTCGGTCCACGACCCGTCGATGGTCAAAACGCCCTCGGGCGGCTACATCCTCGTGCACACCGGCGACAACATCGCCATCAAGACCTCCACCGATCGGACGGCCTTCCGCGACGCCGGCACGGTCTTCCCGGGGGGCGCGTCCTGGACCACGACGTACACGGGTGGCAGCCGTAACCTCTGGGCGCCGGACATTTCCTACCGTAACGGCCGCTATTACCTGTACTACTCGGCGTCCACCTTCGGTTCCAACCGTTCCGCGATCTTCCTGGCGACCAGCACGACCGGGGCCTCCGGTAGCTGGACCAACCATGGCCTGGTCATCGAGTCCAGGAGCTCGGACAACTTCAACGCCATCGACCCCAACCTCATCGTCGACGACCAGGGCCGCTGGTGGCTGTCGTTCGGCTCGTTCTGGTCGGGCATCAAGCTCGTCCAGCTCGACCCGGCGACCGGCAAGCGGTCGAACAGCACCATCCGCGCCATCTCCGGACGCAACGGCGGTGCGATCGAGGCGCCGTACATCTTCAAGCGCGGCTCGTACTACTACCAGTACGTGTCGTTCGACCGGTGCTGCCAGGGCGCGTCCAGCACGTACCGGGTGATGGTGGGGCGCTCGACCAGCGTCACCGGACCGTACGTCGACCGCAACGGCGTGGCGATGACATCCGGTGGCGGCACCGAGATCCTGGCCGGGCACGGCAGCATCCACGGCCCCGGTCACCAGGCGATCCTGGCCGACTCCGACGCCGACGTGCTCGTCTACCACTACTACGCCGACAACGGCGCGGCTCGGCTCGGCATCAACCTCCTGGCCTACGACTCCGCCGGCTGGCCGTACGTCTACTGACCCTCTGACGCCATGATTCGCGAACGCGTTCGGCCGGTGCGGTCGCCGAGGAGGCGGCGGCACCAGCCGGCGCCAAGCCTGGAGGCCACGGCCCGCGCCGGCCATCCATAGCCCGGTGAGAGGGGCCGGATGGTATGTCCGCCGGTGATCGGCCCCGTCATACCGTGACGGCACCCCCCGATCTGAGGAGCCTCCATGATTCTCATCCGCCTGTCGGCGGCCGGTGCGGCGCTCGCGATCGTCTCTCTTGTGCTCCCTGTCGCCCACGCAACGGCCGCGCCCGCCGAGGTCCTCTCCGCGGCCGCCCCCGGGATGGAACCACCGCCGGGACTGATCGAGGCGATGCGGCGCGACCTGGGCCTCACCCGCGAGCAGGCCGTCACCCGCCTGGACAACGAGGAGAAGGCCCGCCGGCTCCAGCCCAGGCTGCGCGCCGAACTCCAGGACCGGTACGGCGGATCCTGGGTGGACCGCGAAGGCAGGCTGGTGGTGGCCACCACCGACGGCGCCGGTGCCGCCACCGTCATCGCCGCGGGCGTCCGGGCGAAGGTCGTCGGCCGCTCGCTGGCCGCGCTCACCTTGGTCAAGGACGCGCTGGACGCCGCCTCGAAGACGGCCGCGGGCGGGGCGGTGCCGGTCTGGTTCGTGGACGAGCAGGCCAACACCGTCGTGGTCCAGGCGCTGGACGCCGCGGCGGGCGAGGCGTTCGTGGCCGCGAGCGGCGTGGACCGCGCCGCCGTACGGGTCGAGACCATCGCCGATCGGCCGGTCACCTTCGAGAACCTGCGCGGCGGCGACGCGTACTACATCGGCTCCTCGCGCTGCTCGATCGGCTTCTCGGTGACCCGCGGGAGCACCCCGGGCTTCGTCACGGCCGGGCACTGCGGCAATCCCGGTGCCGGCACCACCGGCTCGAACGGGCTGAGCCAGGGCACGTTCCAGGCGTCATCGTTCCCCGGCAACGACTACGCCTGGGTCGCGGTCAACGGGCAGTGGGCCGCGCGCCCGGCGGTCAACGCCTACGGGTCCGGTCAGATCCCGGTCTTCGGCTCCGCCGAGGCGCCGGCCGGCTCGGCCGTATGCCGGTCGGGCTCCACCACGCAGTGGCACTGCGGCACCATCCAGCAGCGCGACACCAGCGTCACCTACGCCCAGGGCACGGTCGACCAGGTCGTGCGCACCAACGTGTGCGCCGAGGCCGGCGACTCCGGCGGCTCCTTCATCTCCGGCTACCAGGCGCAGGGCGTCACCTCGGGCGGCTCCGGCAACTGCAGCGCCGGCGGCACCACCTTCTTCCAGCCGGTCAACGAGATCCTCGCCGCCCACGGGCTCACGCTGGTCACCGCGCCCACCCAGTGCACGGGCCATCAGAACCTCCACTTCAACGAGATGACGGCCAGTCAGGGCCCCGTCGGCCTCCTGGTGCCGAACCGCGGGATCCACCCGCCGTCGGGCTACACCTCCGCCACCTCCGGCACGCACACGGGTTGCCTGGACGGGTCCGGCACCTCGCGCATGCGCCTCAGCCTGGAGAAGTACACCTGCTGCGGGCCGTTCGGCATCCCATCTTGGGTGGAGGTGGCGACCACCGGAACCGGTCCCACCCTCAAGACCCTGACCACCGGCCAGGGCCCCGGCACCTACCGGTGGGTGGTCAGCGTCAGTGACGCCTACGTCGGGCCCACGACCCCGATCGGCGAGTACTACCTCCTGGGCGCCAGCAACCCCGCCTGACCGCCCACCACCTGGTCAGGTCAGCTCGCCGCTCTCCATGTAGATCTCACGGTCGATCTTCAGCTGGGCGTTGAACTCGTGCGCGCCGGTGCGTGAGACGCCCAGCAGGAAGGTGCCGTCCACGGTCTCGCCCGCCGTCAGCCGATGCCGGGGAGTGTCCGTACGGCTGACGGTCACGGGCACGGCGAGGTCGAAGTCGGCGGCGAGGACGTCGGCGGGCACCTGCGGGTCCGGCGCGTGCTGGACCGAGCCGGGCACCATGCGGGCCTTGAGCACCTGGTCGAAGTCGGGCCGCGCGGTGATCTCGTGCGCGAGGAAGAGGTCTCCGGCCTTGCCGAAGCACAGGTAGCGCAGCGGGGCTCTGTCGTCGTGCCGCGCCTCCGGGTCGAGCGGACGGTAGTGCGCGACGCGCCGGATCCGCGCCGTGGCGTCCCGGGCGATCGGGTGCCCCCCGCGCTCGAAGTGCCCGTGGAAGATCGTCCCCACCAGCGAGGTCCGCGCCGGCCCGCCGTCGGCCGGGTCGAGCTCGACGAGCGGGAACGGGCGTGGAGCGAAGGTGTACAGGTCGCCGCCGGTGGTCTTGGCGTCGGCGCGCAGGGCCTCTCGCACCTCGTCGTCGAACTCGATCTCCAGAAGCACCTGGAACCGGTGCGCCACGACGCTGAACATCGGCAGGTGCGAGAAGTAGAACCTGTCGTCCCCCACCACCAGGAGCATCCCGTGGACGGCGAACGTGTCCCCGTGATCGTGATGTTCGTGTGCGTGTGTCGTCGCCATCATCCGCCTCCAAGGAATGTCGTCACCATCAGTACGACCCTCGGCGGCGGCACGAACATGAGTAGGGGCCTACTCAACCTTGGCCGTACCGTTCCGTCCCTCATACACTCCCCGGCGTAGTTTGACGCGGCCGGCAAGCGCGTGCACGATCATGCCCCTCGCGGCCCACCGGACCGGGCCCGCTTCCTGGGCGGGCCCGGTCCGGTGGCAGAACCTAGCTCTGCTTCTCGATCGGCACGCGCTGGGTCGCCTGCTTCTCTTCCGCCAGAGGGATGTCCACTTCGAGGATCCCGTCGTGGTAGACGGCCCTGACATCCTTCTCGTCGGCGTTCGGCGGCAGCGCTATCGAGCGGCTGAACTCGCCGTACCTGAACTCGGTGCGGTGCGGTTCCGACCGCTCCTCCTTGCGCTCGCCGTGGATGGTCAGCACTCCGTTGGAGACGGTTACCTCCACGTCGTTCTCGGGGTCGATGCCGGGTACCTCGGCGCGGACGACGTAGTGGCCGTCCTTGACGGTGTCCTCGAAACGGACCATCTGGGTCCCGCCGTACGGCCGGGCGCCGGTGAAGGGCGCCTCCAGCCAGTCCAGCAGATCGGGTACCAGGCCCCTCGACTCCCGGCGGGTTGGCATGGCCATGTCGACCTCCTCGCTCTCTGCTGCTTCACCTCCCATCTGATCACCGTACGGGTCCCCGGGTGCAGGGGCCGTAGGTCCCGAATGTCAGGGACATTCGGCCTCGCGGCCGGTGGCCGCCCCGGCTGCCGTTCCACCCCCTTCTCGCCTCATCTCTGGACGGTTTCCGGGTAGGGCCGGATCATGGCGACAATCCAGCGCCCGCGGGTCGCGCGGCCGGTGATGTACCACCAGTGGTCTCATATGACCTTCATCCACTGGCGGTACCCTCCCGGCCTGGTCCAGTCGTTTCTGCCCGGCGGGCTCACGGCCGAGGAGTTCGACGGCCACGCCTGGGTCGGTCTCACCCCCTTTCTCATGGAGCACGTGCGGGCACCGGGGGTGCCGGCGCTGCCGTGGCTGTCACGGTTCCCCGAGACGAACGTGCGCACGTACGTACGTGACGAGCAGGGCCGGAGCGGCCTCTGGTTCTTCTCGCTGGACGCCGGGCTGCTTCCCGCCGTACTCGGCGCCCGGGCGGGCTACCGCCTGCCGTACTACTGGTCGGACATGGGCGTGCGGGCCGAGGCCGAACGACGGACCTACCGCTGCCGGCGCCGCTGGCCTGGCCCCTCGGACGCACGATGCGACGCCGAGGTGGAACTCGGTGCGCCGCTGGACGGCCCCGAGCGCGACGAGCTGGCGGACTTCCTGGTCGAGCGCTATCGGCTGTTCACCGTCATCGGGGGCAGGCTGGCCTCCGCCGAAGTGGAGCATCGCCCGTGGCCGCTGCGGCACGCCCGGCTGACCCATCTCGATCAGACGCTCCTCCAGGCGGGAGGACTCACCACCCCCGGCCATGACCCGCTCGTGCACGCCTCTCCAGGGGTGAGGGTGCGCATAGGGATGTGGAGCCGGGTCCGACCAGCGCACGCGGCTTGAACCCCGCCAGGAGTCTCCTGGCGGGCTTTCTCCGGTGGCGGCCATTCCGCGGCAGCCGAGTGACGCTCCTCGATCGTGGATCGCCGTTAGTGGCTCAGGCCGCCGACCAGCCGCCGTCGACCGGGACGATCGCGCCGTTGACGAACGAGGCGGCGTCGGAGGCGAGGAAGAGGGCGGCGTCGGCCATCTGCTCCGGGTGGGCGATGTGCTCGCCGAGGGCGATCACCGGGTTGAGCCGGGCGGCGCCGATCGGATCGAAGGACGTGTTCGTGGCGATGCCGGTCATGGTGGGGCCGGGCAGGATGGCGTTGCACCGGATGCCCTCCTTGGAGTACGCCCAGGCGACGCTCTTGGTGAGACCGACGACACCGTGCTTGGAGGCGGTGTAGGCGGCGCCCGCCGCCCCGCCGCGGATGCCGGCCTCGGAGGCGGTGTTGACGATCGCGCCGCGGCCCTGGCGCAGCATGTGCGGCAGGACCGCGTGGGTGACGAGGAAGGTTCCGGTCAGATTGATACGCAGGACCCGCTCCCACAGCTCGACCGGCAGGTCGGCGGGCAGCGCCATGGTGTCCATGATCCCGGCGTTGTTGCACAGGACGTCGATGCGGCCGTACGCGGTGATCGCGGCGGCCACGAGTGCGCCGACCGACGTCTCATCGGCGATGTCGGCGGTCACGGCGATGGCGGCCTCGCCGATCTCCGAGGCGGTGTGCTCGGCGCTTTCCCGGTTGACGTCGCAGGCGACGACGCGGGCGCCGTCCTTGGCGAAGGCCACGGCCATCGCCCTGCCGATCCCGGATCCCGCACCCGTGATCAGGGCGACGCGGTCGTCGAACGTGCTCAAGAGTTCGGCCTTTCGTTCAGAGGGCGCCGGCGCTGGACGGTGAGAGCACCGGAGGAGGACGAGGGCGGGACCGGCGCCTTCGCCGGCCGGGGGACGACCGGCAGGTGCACGTCGTCAGGGCCTCCCGTAACAACCGGACAGTGCTGTCCGGTTGTTACAGTAACCGCTGTGCCGCCGCCGCGTCGACTGAACAGAGGGCCGAGCGCCGCCCTGGAGAACCGGGCGGCGCTGGTGGCGGCGGCGCGTGAGGTCTTCGCCACGGCCGGGTACGACGCGCCGCTCAGCATGGTCAGCCGCGCCGCCGGGGTCGGCCAGGGCAGCCTCTACCGGCACTTCCCCGACCGCATCAGCCTCGCGATGGCCGTGTTCGAAGACGGCGTCACCGAGTTGGAGGCGCTGGCCGCCAGGCCCGGCACCACCCTGACGGAGGTGCTCGCCCTGATGACGGAACAGACCATCGCCTCGACCGCGTTCGTCGACATGGTGACCACGCTTCCGATCGACCCCGACCACCGCATCCTCGGCGTGCGCGACCGCGTGGTGAACCTCCTGGCGAGCATGCTCCCCGACGCCCGCCGGGCGGGGGCCGTCCGCGCCGACGTCACGGCCGACGACCTGGTCCTGCTCATCAGCATGCTCGCCGCCGCCCTCGCCAGGACCCCGCCCCCCGATCGGCGCAGGGCCGCCGAACGGGTGTGGGATCTCCTCCGCAGAGGAATCGAGCCCTGACCAACGTGCCGGTCGGCCGCCTGACGTCGCCGTCACGGTATCCCGGCGCGGGCGGTCGGGATCGTGACGGGCGGCGTCAGGTCGACCGGCCGAGCATGGAGATGCGCATCGGATTTCGCGCTCTGCTCCAGCGATTCCCCGAGCTCCGCCTCACCGTCCCCGATACGGAACCCGCCTTTCGCGACCAGATGGAGGTCTACGGCGTGTTGCCGGTCACCTGGTGAGGGCCCGCGTCGCGGCGCAGGGGTGGGCGCTGGGTCCACGTGGCCCAGCGCCAGAGCCACTCCAAGGGGCCTTGGCGGTAACGGCGCAGCCAGAGCGTGGACAGCAGCCACTGGGGGAGGAGGATGGCCCCGGCGATCAGGAGTACCGTCGCCGAGGACCAGCCGTCCGGCGAGCCGCCGATGACGCGGGCGGTCAGCAGGACCAGGAGCGTGGCGGACAGGTAGTTGGTCAGCGCCATCCGGCCCAGCGGTGCGAAAGCCGCCTGCAGCACCGGCCGGAGCGACGTTCTGAGCAGGAGCAGCAGGACGCACACGTACACGCCCGCCATCAGCAGCCCGGCGAGACCGAACCAGGAGTTGAATCGCGCGTCGCCGGCCGGTGTTCCGAGCTGCAGCCACACAGCGGGTACCGCCGCTGACGCGAAGACCAGGCCCAGCGCGGCCGGAACACGGGTGGAGCGATCGATCCGGTCGACCACGCCGTACCGGGTCAGCGCCGAGCCCAGCAGGAACAGTCCCGGCACCAGCGGTATGCCGTTGCTGTTGAGGATCAGTGGCGTCGCGATGAGGGCGGCGGCGAGCCCCGCGACGGCCCAGCGCGGCAGCCAGGTCGAGGGCAGCAGCACCACCAGGCCGGTGACGGCGTAGATGGTGAGCACGTCGCCCCGCCACAGCAGGAACATGTGAGCCAGGCCCAGGGCCAGCAGCACCAGGAGCCTGCGCACCAGGACCACCCGCGGGCGCGGAACGCGGCTTCTCGCGGAGTCCAGCAGCAGCGAGAAGCCGATGCCGAACAGCAGGGAGAAGATCGGGAAGAAACGCTGGTCGACGAACAGCCCCAGCCCCGGCCAGGCGTCGTCCGGACTCATCGTCACCACAGCTTGTGTGACCTGTTCGGTGTGGACCATGTGCGCGATCGGCTTGACGTTGGCCAACAGGATGCCGCACAAGGCGAACCCACGCAGCACGTCGAGCGCGGCGATACGCGGCCGGCTGGAGGAAGTCGTGGTGGGCTGTCCGATTCCTGTGGCTTCCGGCATCGGGGGGAGTGTTTCATGGGGCATGGGGCCTCATCCTGCGGCTCCCGTGCCGATAAAGGATCAGTCAAAAGTTGGGTTGACGGCAGTCCGGGCCGTACTTCCGGCCGGTTCAGCGCGCGGATAGGCCCTGGAGCGGCGGAGAACCGCGCGGACGATCAGGGGCAGTGGCCGCTGGCCCTGGCCATACCGGCGAGCCCGCTCCGCGTCATCGCCACGCTCCGCGCGCTGCCTCCCGCGCTCAGCCGCTAGGTGGCGCATCTAAGGTAGATCATTCGAACCTGTGTACGAGTCTGTGGATACTGTGGATAACCGCTCCTGCAGACGGCTACGGGCTACGACGTCCATGGCCCCGAAGCGATCACATGGTCAACTGATCCTGCGCCGAGCCGCCTTACTGTCCACTGCATCTCCGCGGCGACGTGCATCAGCGCGACATCGTGGTCAAGGTGCTGGCCAAGGGCCTTGATCCCAAGGCGTGCCTGGCCGGGGAGCTGGCCCAGGGCCGGGCCGTCACGATCGGTGCCGACGACGAGGCGGCCGAGATCCTGCGCACCATGGCCACGCACAAGGTCCGACGGCTCCCCGTCATCGACGAGCACGAATTGGTCGGGATGGTGGCGCTGGCCGATGTGGCGGGCGCGCTGCCCCATTCCCCGGTCGGTGACCTGATCAACGCGTTCACCACCGCCTGAACCGGCGGCCCAGGGGATCACTTGAAGCGAGCCCTAATGGCCTGAGCGATATTCTCCCCGCATGGGACGTGATGAACGCGGTGTGACCCCTCAAAGTGAGGACTTCTCTGCCTGGTACAACGAGCTGGTGGCCAAGGCCCAGCTCGTGGACCGGGGACCGGCGAAGGGCACCATGGTCATCCGACCGTACGGCTACCGCCTCTGGGAACTTCTCCAAGGAGAACTGGACCAGCGGATCAAGGACACCGGTCACCAGAACGCCTACTTCCCGCTGCTGATCCCGGAGAGTTATCTGCGGCGGGAGGCTCAGCACGTCGAGGGCTTCTCTCCTGAGCTTGCGGTCGTCACCCACGCGGGCGGCAAGGAGCTGGAGGAGCCCCTGGTCGTCCGGCCCACCTCAGAGACGATCATCGGCGAGATGATGGCCAAGTGGGTCTCCTCCCACCGCGACCTGCCTCTGCTGCTCAACCAGTGGGCGAATGTCGTGCGCTGGGAACTGCGGCCCCGGATGTTCCTGCGCACCACGGAGTTCCTCTGGCAGGAGGGCCACACCGCGCACGCTGACAAGGCCGATGCGATGCGCGAGACGATGCTCGCCCTCGACCTGTACACCGAGGTCGCACGCGACATCGCGGCGATCCCGGTGGTGCCGGGTGAGAAGACCGCGGGGGAGCGGTTCGCCGGTGCGGTGCGCACCTTCACCATCGAGGGCATGATGCGCGACGGCAAGGCGCTTCAGGCAGGTACCTCCCACTACATGGGAACGAACTTCGCCAAGGCCTTCGAGATCCAGTACACCTCAGAAACCGGTCGGCTGGAACTGTGCCACACCACGTCCTGGGGCATGTCCACCAGGATGATCGGTGGCGTCATCATGACGCATGGCGACGACAAGGGCCTGGTCCTGCCACCCCGGCTCGCGCCACACCAGGTCGTGATCGTCCCCATCGGCCGCGGCGACCAGGCCCTGGACGCCGCTCGCGATCTCGCCGGCCGGCTCAAGGCGGCTGGTGTCCGGGTGCATGTCGATGACCGCGCCCACCTCTCGCCCGGTTACCGGTTCAACGACTGGGAACTACGCGGCGTACCCGTCCGGCTCGAACTTGGTCCGCGTGACCTGGAGTCCGGCACGGTGGTCATGGCCAAGCGGCTCGGCGACGAGGGCAAGCAGACGATCCCTCTCGACTCTGTAGCCCGCATCATGCCTGGCGTCCTGGAGGACTTCCAGGCCCTCCTCCTGCGGCGGGCCACCGGCTTCCGCGACGCCCACACACGCACCGTCGACGCCTGGGAGTCGTTCACCGACGCTGTCACCTCGGGCTGGGCTCTGGCTCTGCACTGCGGCAGCGCTGCCTGCGAGGATGACATCAAGGCCGAGACCGCTGCGACGCCTCGGTGTGTTCCGATCGGCGGAGCTTCCGAGACGGGGGTTTGCGTCCGTTGCGACCGGCCTGCCACATACGGCACGCGTGTCATCTTCGGCCGTTCTTACTGAGCCGGGCGCCCTTGAACCCGTCCCGCCATGAGCCACCTCCTCCCAAGGGGACGGCGACGGTGAAGGGTGAACCCGCGGATGTGGTGTCTGTCCGCGGTTCACGGATCGCGGGCGCGCCTTCAGGCGAACCCCTGGTGCGTTAGCGCTAACATCCTGCCTTTCGGTCGCGTGTTCTTCTTTGTCGAGTCGGCTGATGGTGGTGGAGGGCAGCAAATACGAGGCGGGAGGGGCCGTCAAGGGTCCAGCGCCCGGCGTGCCGGGAGGAGTGAGGGACGCGCGGGTTCATCTGGGGTTCGTGCGCGGCCTCACGTGATCATTAAGCGGGTGGTGCTGAAAGTTTCATCTCGATGTCGCGCCTTTCGGGGCTGGTGATGCCCGCAACTTTCTGCCGGAGTGGGCCGAAACTTTCTGGAGAAGCTTGACACTTTTCTTAATAGTTTCCACACTGAGTCACCGAGACGGTCTTCCTGCCAGGTCGGTGGTGCGCGGCAGAGGCGGCCGTCCGCGGCGCCCTGGTGGTGTGCGTTCCCTGATTGTGGGACGCGGCGTCGGCCCGCGGGATGTCCCCGCGTTTCCCCGCTTTTCCATGATCACATTATGGAGACTCAGTCATGGGCATGAACGCCATACCCCCGCCTGGATCCCGGCGCTTCATCGGGGGCCTCCGGGTCCTGCTCGCCGGTGCTCTCGGCGTGCTCGGCACGGTCACAGCGCTGACGGTGGCGGCTCCGGTCGATGCCGCGGCGTCGACTCTCGGCGCGGCGGCGGAGCAGAGCGGGCGGTACTTCGGCACCGCCATCAGCGCCGGCAAACTCGGTGACTCGCAGTACACCACGATCGCGAACCGCGAGTTCGACATGGTGACGGCCGAGAACGAGATGAAGATCGACGCCACCGAGCCCAACCGGGGGCAGTTCACCTTCACCAACGCCGACCGGGTCTACAACTGGGCCAGACAGAACGGCAAGCGGGTGCGCGGCCACACCCTGGCCTGGCACTCCCAGCAGCCCGGATGGATGCAGTCGTTGTCCGGCAGTTCGCTGCGTCAGGCGATGATCGACCACATCAACGGCGTGATGGCGCACTACCGGGGCAACATCTACGCCTGGGACGTGGTCAACGAGGCGTTCGCGGACGGCAACTCCGGCGGCCGGCGTGACTCCAACCTGCAGCGCACCGGCAACGACTGGATCGAGGTCGCCTTCCGCACCGCGCGGGCCGCCGACCCGGCCGCCAAGCTCTGCTACAACGACTACAACATCGACAACTGGACCTGGGCCAAGACCCAGGGCGTGTACAACATGGTGCGCGACTTCAAGCAGCGTGGCGTGCCGATCGACTGTGTGGGCCTGCAGTCGCACTTCAACAGCGGCAGCCCCTACAACAGCAACTACCGCACCACGATCTCCAGCTTCGCCGCCCTGGGCGTCGACGTGCAGATCACCGAGCTGGACATCCAGGGCGCCTCTGCCCAGACCTACGCCGCGGTGACCAACGACTGCCTGGCCGTGGCCCGCTGCACCGGCATCACCGTCTGGGGCGTCCGCGACCAGGACTCCTGGCGCTCGGGCGACACCCCGCTGCTGTTCAGCGGCGGCAACAAGAAGCCGGCCTACGACGCGGTGCTCAACGCGCTCAACAACGCGTCGCCGAACCCGACCCCGACCCCGACCCCGACGGTCACCCCCACCGTGACGCCCACGCCGGGCACCGGGTTCCGGCTGCGTAATGACGGAGCCGGGCGTTGTGTGGACTCGCCGAACAGCGCCACCGCCAACGGCACCCAGTTGCAGATCTACGACTGCCACACCAACCCCAACCAGAGCTTCACCTACACCTCCGGCAGGCAGCTGCAACTCCTCGGCAAGTGCCTGGACTCCCCGACCGGTGCCGGCTCGGGCACCCGCGTCCAGCTCTACGACTGCCACACCGGCAACAACCAGCAGTGGAACCGCAACTCCGACGGCACCATCACCAGCGTCGCCAACAACCTTTGCCTCAGCGTCACCGGCACCGGCAACACCTCCGGCGTGACCATCGCCACCTGCAACGGCCAGGCCACCCAGAGGTGGACCTGGGACGGGTACTCGGGAACCCCCGGCCCGACGCCGACGCCGACGCCCACCCCGACGCCGACCGGCACGTGTGCTCTTCCGTCGACGTACCGCTGGACCTCGACCGGCTCGCTGGCGACCCCGAAGTCGGGGTGGGTCTCGCTCAAGGACTTCACCGTCGCGCCCTACAACGGCCAGCACCTGGTCTACGCGACCACGCACGACACGGGCACCCGATGGGGCTCGATGAACTTCAGCCTCTTCTCCAACTGGTCGCAGATGGCCTCGGCGGCCCAGAACACCATGTCCGCCTCCACGGTGGCGCCCACGCTGTTCTACTTCGCCCCCAGGAACATCTGGGTGCTGGCCTACCAATGGGGCAGCACCCCCTTCTCCTACCGGACCTCCAGCGACCCCACCAACCCCAACGGCTGGTCAGCAGAGCAGCCCCTGTTCACCGGAAGCATCTCCGACTCCGGTACCGGACCCATCGACCAGACCCTCATCGCCGACAACACGAACATGTACCTGTTCTTCGCCGGGGACAACGGCAGGATCTACCGGGCGAGCATGCCCATCGGCAACTTCCCGGGCAACTTCGGCTCGACCTCGACCGTGATCATGAGCGACTCGACCAACAACCTGTTCGAGGCGGTGCAGGTCTACAAGCTGCAGGGCCAGAACCAGTACCTCATGCTCGTGGAGGCGATCGGCTCGCAGGGCCGCTACTTCCGCTCCTTCACCGCCACCAGTTTGAACGGGACCTGGACACCGCAGGCCGCCAGCGAGAGCAACCCCTTCGCCGGCAAGGCCAACAGCGGCGCCACCTGGACCAACGACATCAGCCACGGCGAGCTGGTGCGCAGCAACGCCGACCAGACCATGACCGTCGACCCCTGCAACCTGCAGCTGCTCTACCAGGGCCGCAGCCCCAGCTCCGGCGGCGACTACGGCCTGCTGCCCTACCGGCCGGGCGTGCTGACACTACAGCGCTGACCGACGAAACACAGCTCCGCCTCGGATGTTCCTGACGGTTCCCCCGCATCGGGCGAGCGCGATCAGGACCGGGTGGAACCGCAGCGGCGGGCTCGGCACAAGGCCGAGCCCGCCCGAGTCACGCAGAGAGCTCGCCGGAGCGGCAGCGGGCATCTTCGCCGACGCCTGGTGCGCTCAGGTGCGCAGATGTGCACTAATGCGCAGATGTGCACTAAGCGGTCGATGGCCGGACGCTCGGGGCGAGTTCGCTGCCGATTAAGCGATCAGAGGGTGGCCAGAGCGTTAAGTGCGGAGGTGAGGGTCTCACCGGTTTCGCTGAGCGGCTTCAGCCGGCCGACCAGTTCCTGCCGGTTCTGGGCCTCTGGCTGGGCGATGCGCACGCGAGTACGTTCGACGGCGTCTTCGAGCTGTTCGCGGTACTGGTTGAGGTTCTCCACCAGGTTGTCCACCATCGTCATTCCCTTGAGGCCGAGGGCCATCTCGAACTGCCGCTGAATCTCCTTCGCCTCGGCGTCCAGGGCGCTGATCCATGTTTGCTGCTCCACCTCCAGCAGGGTGCTCTTGTTCTTGCGGTATTGGATGGCCATGAAAACCAGCGCGGACACACCCATGACCACTGTCGCCGGCGGGACGGCGATACCTGCGGTGACCGCGCCGGCCATCCACGAACCCGCTGCGATGACCGGTGCCGAGGCGCCGATGAGGGCCGCGGTGCGCTGGATGTAGTCCTGCGTTGTGGGCCGGCTGCCCTGGGTCGTGGAATGCTCAGGTCGTTCATGTCGAACGAATAGCCGGGAAGCCGGCCGGCGATGTCGCTGTCGCCGAGGTGGAAATCGACCGCTCGCAGCATCTCCTGCTGGAAGCGGGGGAGCTGATTCTCCCAGAGGACCGCCGGTCCGTTCGGCTCATCCATCCAGCTCGCGAGTGCCTGGGTCTTTGCGACCTGGACCCGATTGGCCTTCGTCGCGTTGCGCACGTCGGTCGCGTGGATCATGGAGTCCAGCGTGGCGTGGAGATGGGCGGCGAGCCTGGCGAAGGGGCGTGCGGACCGTTGGATATAGCCCTGGAGTGCCTTCTCCAGCTCCTCGCGGATCCGGGGAATCGCGCGATTCAGTTTCTCCAGCCGCTCTCGCTGCCCGGCCAGCAGTTCGGCGAGTTCGTCGATGGGAAGGCGCTCCGCCTGGAGGCGTTCGGCGAGGGCACGAGACCTTGGGGCGAGTACTGACCTGGCCTCTCCGGCCGCCTTGGCGATATGCCTGCGCCCGGCCTCCTCGCCGATCAGGTCCTCCAGGGTCCGGCGCAGCGGAGGCATGCGGCTTTCCGCGACATGGCGGCCGTCATGAATGGGGTTCGGCGAGCTGTGGCCTGGCAGGTCGTAGAACTTCGCCGGTGCCCGACGTGCCGGGCTGAAACTTTCGGAGTCTTCAGGGCGTTTCCCCCGCCCCAGCAGCTTCCATCCGCACTTGTTGCCCAGCCGCGACGACTCGGAACTCTACCCCGTGTTAGCGCTGCCATCCTTCGGGTTCCCCTGTCATCGAGGGATGGAGGAGGCTGTCGGGGTCCGTCGCCATGCTCCTCGTGCGCGCCGCCTCATGGGTGCTGTGGGTCCGGGCAGGTATCGAGCATCCCGTCCAGCGCGGTCTTCTCCGGGGCCGTGACGGTCAGCTTGTACCGGGTCTTCACGTCGACCCAGGCTCGGCCGTACATGCACCAGAAGCTGCGCAGCGGCGGACGCCATCTGGCCGGGTTCCGGCCGCCCTTCGCACGGTTCGACGTCGCGGACACTGCGATGAGCTGAGGGGCGACCAGGTCGTTGGCGAACTTCCCGCGCTTGGCCACGGGCCATGTGTCCGCGCCGGACCGCCAGGCGTCCGCGAGGGGAACCAGATGATCGACCCTCATGGCGCCGGCCGAGGTCAGCCGCTTCCCGTCGTACTCGGAAAGCCACCTGCCGGACACCACCCGGCATCGAGAGTCACGGAGCACGTCGTTCCCGTCCCGCATGAGCACATGTTCACGGACATCGCATGAGTCGCCGAGGTCTGCCCAGTGAGGGAACCTCGCCGGGGAGTACCCGGTCATGGCGTGGGGCTTGGCGACGACCAACTCCGCCAGTTCGTTGCGTGCGATCCAGCCGGCGGACGGCTCGGGCAGCGTCACCGGTGAGGCCGTCGCCGATGATCCGGCAAGCGGGATGAGCAGTACGGCGGTGAGTGCGGTGGCCGCGGAACGCCACGGGGACGCGAGAAGCATGCCCTACGAATACCGGCCCGCGATCATCCGGCAGAGCCACTTTGCGATGCGTTGACGACCCCGCCTGTGCGTCAGCCGCCTGTCTCGGCCGCTTCGGTCTGCTGCTCGACCTGCCGTCGCCGCCCGCTTCGTCGCCCGCCCAACTGCTCGACCGGAGGGAACAAATCGACGTTCCGTGCTCTGGCGCCGCACGCTGGTAGATGCAGAATGAGCCGGTGGAGCCGTTACGGGTGCTGGTCGTGGACGATCATCCGATGTTCAGGTACGGACTGGTCAGGCTGCTTGACTCCTACCCCGACCTCGAGACCGCCGGGCAGGCGAGCAACGGGCGGGAAGCCGTGGAGCTCGCGGTCGAGCTACAGCCCGACGTCGTCGTCATGGACCTCAACATGCCCGAACTCGACGGCGTCGAGGCCACCCGCCGGATCACCGCGACCGCCCCGCACATCGGTGTCCTGGTGCTCACCATGCTGGACGACGACGAGACCGTCTTCTCCGCCATCCGCGCCGGCGCCCTCGGCTACTACCTCAAGGGCGCGGACCACGAGGAGATCCTCCGCGCCATCCGCGTCGTCGGGAACCGCGAGGCGATCTACGGCCCTGCCATCGCGCAGCGGATCCTGGCCTACTTCACCCGCGTTCCCCGCAGCGCCACCGCCTTCCCTCAGCTCACCGACCGCGAACGGGACGTGCTGCACCTCATCGCCAAAGGGCGGCGCAACGAGGAGATCGCCCAACGCCTCGTGCTCAGCCTCAAGACCGTCCGCAACCATGTCTCCAACATCTACGCCAAACTCCACGTGGCCGACCGGTCCCGCGCCATCGTCCGCGCCCGCGAGGCCGGCTTCGGCGACCCCCTGTAGCTCAGTCGTTCAGGCCGGACTCACGGGCCCTGATCATCGCCTGGGCTCGATCGGTGACGTGGAGTTTGGTGAGAATCGTGGAGACATGGTTGCGGACGGTCTTGTCACTGAGGAACAGGCGCCGGGCGATCTCGGTGTTGTTCAGCCCGTCGGCGAGCAGCCGCAGCACGTCCCGTTCGCGGTCGGTGAGGTCGGGGAACGGCCTGGTCGCGCGGTCGGTGGCAGGTGCGGTGCTGAAGTAGGCCAGGGCCCGCTCGGCGATACCGCGGCCGAACACGGCCTCGCCCGCGACGACCGCGCGGATGGCGCGGACGATCTGTTCCTGTTCAGCGCCCTTGACCAGGTAGCCACGTGCTCCTGCCTGCACGGCCGCGAACAGGGAGCCGTCCCTGTCGTCCATGGTCAGGACCAGGACGACGATGCCCGGCGCGATCGCGGCCAGTTCGCGGGTGGCCTCGATGCCGTGCAGCCCCGGCATATGCAGGTCCATGAGCACCACGTCGGCCTCCAACTCGACGGACCTGGCCACCGCGGCGGCCCCGTCAGCGGCCTCGCCGACGATGGTGATGTCCTCGACGTCGGCCAGCCCGGCGCGCAGGCCGTACCTGAAGACCGGATGGTCGTCGGCGATCAGCACGCGGATGGTCATGACGGCCTCGTCAGGGGCAGGGACGCGCTCAACAGCGTGCCACCGCCGGAAGGCGACTCGATCCCGCACCGGCCGCCCAGCTCCTGCACGCGCTCACACATGGAGGTCAGCCCGAGCCCGCGGGACTCGGTGGCAGCGGGCAGTCCGACACCGTCGTCGCGGACGCTGAGGTGCAGGGAGTCGGCCACGGTCGTGACCGCTACGACGCAGTGCGTGGCGGCGGCGTGCCGGGTCACGTTGGTCACCGCCTCCAGCACGATCCGGTAGACGGCCACCTCGACCTCGGGCGCCAGTGCGAGGTCGTCGCGCACTTCGACGCTGACCTCGACCTGGCCGCGGGCCGTGACCGTCTCGCCGTAGTGGCGTAGCGCCTTGGCCAGGCCGAGCTGGTCGAGCGAGGTGGGGCGCAGGTCGGCGAGCAGCCGTTTGACGTCTTCCAGCCCGCCCTTGACCTCGCTCTCCAGCCGGTCGAGCAGCTCGGCGGCCTCCGGTGAGGTGGCGGTGCGGCGGGCCGCGCCGAGCCCGAGCGCGACACCGGCCAGCGTGGGGCCGAGCTGGTCGTGCAGGTCGCGGCGGATCCGGTGACGTTCCTCCTCCCTGGCGACCAGGAGGCGGTCGCGCGAGCTGCGCAGCTCGTGCGCCAGCCGTACGGCATGCGCCGCCACACCCGCCTGGCGGACGAAATCCAGCAGCAACCGCTTGTCATCGGGGTCGGTGATCCGCGCGCCGATCGTGAGCACGCCGACCTCCACGCCCGCGTGCCGCAGCGGCAGTCGGTCGACGTCCGCGGTCGGAACGCCGTGGCTGGCGGTGGGCAAAGTGTCTCCTTCGAGCGTCACCGCGACGTACGGCCGGCGCAGCGCCTCGGCGACGGTGCGCACCACGATCGGCAGCACCTGTTCCGGCGCCAGCGCGACCGACAGCCTGCGCCCCAGGTCGGTCAGCGCCTGGTAGGGGTCGCGCCGCCGACCGTACAGAAGCCTGTCAACACCATGCTGTACGGCCGCGCGGGCCGGATCCAGACCCAGCGCGATCACCACGGCCGCGAGCACCGCGCCCACTCCAGGACCGCCCAGCGCCGACGACGCGAGCCCGACGGCCAGGCCGAACACCCCGGCGACCAGCAGCGTCAGCACCGCGTAGACCAGGGTGCGGTTGAGCAGCCGGTCCCCGTCGAACAACCGGTGACGCACCATTGCGATCCCGAGCCCGATGGGGAAGAACGCGGTGGCGATCAGATTGGGCAGCGGACCACCCGGAACCAGCGAGCCGGTCATCGCCAGCGTCACGGCGACGAAGAACCAGGCCAGCCTGCGCCGCTCGGACCCCGTCGCGCGGACCATCCGCACCGCGAGCAGGACGGCGCCGATCAATCCGCAGCCGAAGGCGGCGGCGAGCAGACCCTGCGCGATGGTGTCACCCACCTCTTCCCACGCACCACCGATGGCGAGCGGGTTGTGCCACCTCGGATCCAGTCCGGCCATGGGCGCGTCGAGAGTGAACGCGACCGCCGTGCCCAGCCCGGTGAACGTCGCCGCCGCCCATACCAGCGGTCGCCACCGCGCCCGTCCGTCGGGGAACAGCAGCGTGACCAGGCCGAAGAACATGGCGAAACCGGGAATCCAGGCGTAGGCGCCAATCCATGCGGCCGCCTGCGCGTCAGGCACCTGCTGCGTGTAGGCCCAGCCGAGCGTCGCCAGCCCCTCTGACTGGCCGATCACGACGAACACCCAGCCCAGCGCGTGCTGTGGAGTCCTGCGGACCACGATGGTTCCCACCGCGCCCGCCGACAGCCCGGCGATCGCACCTGCCAGGTTGTTGCCGTCGACGATCTCCGCCGTCGGCACCCTGGCAGCCGCGAGGAGGACGGCCGCCAGCGCGATCTCGACCACCACCGCGATCCCGAGCGCGGTGGCGACGGCTTTCACGGCGTCGCCGCAACCGGGCGCGCGCGAGCGATCGACAACGCCATCCAGCAGAAGACCGCCAGGGCGATCAGCGTGTAGGGGAAGGGCGGTCCGGCGAGGTCGACGATCTGGAAGGCGACCATCAGCGCGCAGGCCACCCGCGGAACCGCCCCGGACCGCCACAGGGCGATCATCATCGCCAGGATGCCACCGAGCGCACCGCCCATGAACATCACCGTGAACGCGGTCATCGGCGGCCCCGATCCCGAGTTGATCACTTCGGAATAGGCAGAGATATCGATCCTACCGCTGCGCCCAACGACGTAGCTGATCACTTCCACGCCCGAGATCACGACCTGACCGGCCCCGGCGCAGGTCAGCAGGATCGCGCCGGTCCAGGCCGGCCGGGGCGAGGCGCCGGCCAGCGTGCCCGCGGCGGCGGCGCGGCCCAGCGGCGTCCAGGCCTGCGGGGCTCGAACAGTCGTGGTCATGAGCCCATCTCCGTCCTGTCGATGTGATTCGAAGGGTGCCCCCGGACCGGTCCCGGGCGCATCGTCCCGGTGTCCCGGCCTCACCCGGGACATCCGGGGCGACGGTCCCGGCGGCGATCAGGACGCCTGCCTCTGGGCCGCGGGAACGCGGCCGCCGAAGGTGGAGGCATGTCTGATTCCCCGCTCAACCGCCACGACCCCCGATGGGATCTCGTGGTCCAGCGCAGCACCGTCGATCCCGCGTACCGGGAACGGCTGATGTCGGCTCCGCATGAGGCCCCGCAGGAGGCGGGCATCTCCGCGGACAGCACGGTGGACTTCACCTGGCTCCACGACCCAGGCGCGTCCTGACATGTCGGGCCAGTCTGGAAGAGGCCTGGCTGAATGGGCCGCGGCGCTGGCGGGCATGGCGATCGGCTGGGCGCTGGGCGGGACAGTGGCTTCTGGCCTAACGGCGGAAGTCACGTCCTTCTGGGCTCGCGGCCAGCTTGCCGGCACGTTGCTCCAGTACGGAGGCGCGGCGATTGGCGCGATCCTCGCCTACTTCATCGCCAGGAAAGTGCTGGGGAGATGAATCAGGCCCGCCGTACCTGACCGATCAGGTACGGCGGGCCGTCGTTCACGGGGCGTCTTCAGCCTCGACGACTTGGGCCTTGGCACGCTTGTAGCAGAAGCGCTCGAGCGGCGCACGCATGCGAGCCCGACATGAAGCCTCCTGCCGTCAGGGCCCTCCGATCGGTCGATGCGATGAGCCGCAAGGTGACTGTGCGTGGTGTGGGGTGTCGCCTCGTGTTCCCGGCGCTCATATGGGGAAGGAGGTAACACATCTACACAGGTAGATGCGGCTGCGGAACTCTTACCGATCTTTGTTGGGGATTCCTACGAGGCGACCGGTTCATCCCGGGTCCACCCGGCAAGTGATCGCCGTCAGTGAGCACCCTCAAGAAAGGCACAACCATGAGTGTGGGAAGCGGACCAGGCCGGAACCCCGGTGACAGCGGCCTTGGAGCGGCCTCGCGTCAGCATTTCAGCGAGACCAAGCCGGCGGTCAAGACCACCGAGTTCATCGCCTACCTGGCGGTGCTGGCGGCCATCGTGATCACCGCCTTCGCCGTCGGCGATGATGGTACCGGTCGCGACCCGTTCAACGCCGAGCAGGCCATCCGGTACATCACCTATCTGACCATCGGCTACCTGATCAGCCGCGGACTGGCCAAGGCCGGCAGCCGCGATCGCGACGGCTCCACCCGCTAAGCGAATGCCTGGGGGATTTCGCATCCGTCCGCTCGGGGGAGCGGTCGGATGCCTCATCATGATCATCATCTCGATCGTCGCCTCAATCCTGCTCACCGTGCTGGTGAACACCGTGTTTCGGTGAGCGGGACCACCTCACGAGATGGCAGGACAACACCCCACGGCAATGGCTGTTCGTGCAGGGAGCCCGGGCGTGCGTCGGCCGGCTCCCTGCCTCCACCCGCACGGCGCCGCCGGCTACTGTAACCGTCGTTTCACTGCTCCCGGAAGTGTGGCCAACGAGCCGAGCACGTCGCTGGAGGCCCAGTCGAAGATCCGCCAGTCGCGCAGGCGCATGAAGCCTTCCGACAGCGGGAGCGGCGACAGATCGATGGTGTTCATGTTGTGCAGTCCGGCCACTCCGGCCTTGATCAGCGCCTCCTTGCGCACCCACTGGCGGAGGAAGGCGCGATGTGGGTCGGGAGCGCTTTCGACGGCTTGGCGTTCGGCGCGGGTCAGCACGCGGGCCAGGACCTGCGGACCGGCCCGGGGCTGATCGAGGCGTTCGAGGTCGATGCCGACCGGGTGCAGGTGCGCGGCGGCCGCCACCGTCTGCCCCGCGTGCGACAGGCTCAGGTGAACCCCTGGGTGGTCGGGCAGGAACGGTTTGCCGTGCGGCCCGCCGCAGACGGTGCAGCGCTGGACGACGGCCAGACGCTCGGCAGGCACGTCGAGGAGCCGCGCGGCGCACCGGCGCAGGAGATGCCGCGCCGCCACGAATACCCGCCGGTCGGCTTCGGGGAGGATGGCCGCCGCTCGCTGACGTTCCTGTGTCGTCAGCAGGTCGTCGGCGTCGGGCGCGTCAGCGAGGATGTCCTGCGCTTGGCGTACCAGCACCACGGTCATGGATCAGGAAGATGCGGCCAGATGCCCGGCGAGGGTCCGGATGCTGGTGTGCCGGAACATGCTGTCCAGGCTCAGCTCGGGCGCGATGTCGCGGGTGATGGCGTGGTGTGCGCGGACGATGTCCATGGGATCCATGGCGGAGTAGTCGTCGGTGACCGTGAGCTGCTCACCTGCCAGTTTGCGCCAGACGCGCAGCAGCGCGGCCTCCAGATCGCCGGCCGGTTCGGGCGCTTCGGCCGCCTTGGCAGTGGCGATCGGGGCAGGAAGGGCCTTGCGGTCCACCTTGCCGTTGCGGGTCAGCGGCAGCGCGTCGAGGATCACGATGTGCCCCGGCAGCATATGGGACGGAAGCTTCGCGGCCAGGTGGTCGCGTAGCGTCTTGGCGAGGTCATCCGGGTCGGTCGTGTCCGCCGGCGTCGCGTAGGCGACGAGTCGCTTCTCGCCGCGCTGCGCGCCGATGGCTGTGACGACGGCACTGGTGACGGCATCGTGGTCGAGCAGCGCCGCCTCGATCTCGCCGAGTTCGATGCGATAGCCGTTGATCTTGACTTGGAAGTCTTCTCTGCCGAGGAACTCGATGCTGCCGTCTGGGAAGTACCGTCCCAGGTCGCCGGTGCGGTAGAGCCGCTGCCCGGTGTTGGGGTGGGTGATGAAGGCGCGGGCGGTCTTGTCGGGGTCGCGCCAGTAGCCCATGGCGACGCCGTGGCCGCCGACGTATTGCTCACCGGGCACCCAGTCGGGTCTGCGGCGCAGTGCCTCATCGAGGATTTCGAGGTGCTGGTTGGTGAGCGGTTTGCCGTACGGGATGCTCGGCAGGTTCGGATCGACGGTGTCGATGCGGTGCCAGATCGACCAGATGGAGGCTTCGGTGGCGCCACCGAGGCTGATGATGTCGATGTCGTGGTCGGCCAGGGAGCGGATGCGGGCGGGCAGGGTGACCGGGATCCAGTCGCCGCTCATCAGCACCAGGCGCAGCGTGGTGGCCAACCGCTGGCGGCGGCCTCGGGTGTAGCCGACGAGCATTTCCATGAGGGCGGGCACGGTGTTCCACAGGGTGACCTGGTGGCGTTCGATCAGGTCGGCCCAGTGCCAGGGGGCCCGCCCGGTGCCGGCGTCCGGCATGACGAGCGCGCCGCCGTGGGCGAACGGTCCGAACAGGTCGTAGACCGACAGGTCGAAGGTGAGCGGGGTGAGCGTCAGCATGCGGTCGACGGCGGTCACGCCGAAGCGCCGGTTGATGTCCAGGACGGTGTTGAGCGCGCCCCGGTGGTCGATCATGACGCCCTTGGGCAGGCCGGTCGATCCGGAGGTGTAAATGATGTAAGCGAGGTCGCCATGACCCTGGATTCGGCTGGGCTCGGGGGCGCCGTCGCCGTCCAGCAGGCTCTCGTCGAGAGCGATCGGCGTGACGTCCGGAGGCCAGGGCAGTTTCATGTCCAGGCCATGCTGGGTGAGCGCGAGTTTCACCCCGGCGTGCTGGAGCAGGTAGTGGAAGCGCTCTGCGGGCAGGTCGGGTTCGATGGGCACGTACGCGGCGCCGGATTCGAGGACGCCGAAGACGGCCAGCGGCTGTTCCCAACCCTTGTCCATCACCACGGCGACCGTCGTGTTGGGCCGGGCACCGAGTTCACGTAGCCGCGCGCCGAGGGTGGTCGCGCCCGCACGCAGTTCGCGATAGGTCAGCGTCCTGCCGTCGGAGATGACCGCGGGCGCGTCGGGGGTGCGGGCGGCTTGGGCCCAGAACGGTTCATGCAGCAGGAGCGGCGGAATGGCGGCGCTCGTGGCGTTGACCTGGTCCCGGACGCGGTGCTGATAGGGCGGTAGCCAGTCGCGGCCCGTCTCCTGCCATGCGGCGGGGTCGCTGGCGAGCTGTTCGAGTAACGCCAGGTGACCGTCGATGAGGTCGTCCAGCACGCGGCCGGGGAACAGGGTGTCGACGGCGTCCCAGGTGAGGACCAGGTCACCGTGCTCTTCGCGTACTTCGTGCGCAAGCTGGACCTGCGGGCGCTGATGGGAGGTGAAGCCGACCCGCCCCATGCCCAGAGCCCAGCCGTCGTCCGGGGGCGAGGTCAGCCGGTCGCAGAAGAGCACGGGTGCGAGGGCGGCGGTGGGTTGCCCGGTCGTTCGCGCGAGCTCGCGCAGTACGCGCAGACCGTCCGGCCGTTCCCGGGTCAACTGCGTCCGCACGGCCTGGGCCTGCTGCTGGAAGGGGATGCGCGGGTCGGCGTCGACGTCGAGGAGGGTCAGCTCGGTGAAGTCGCCGACCACTCTGGGGTGCCGGTTACGGCCGGCGACGGCCAGGGTGAAGCGGGGTTCCTTGGACCAGGCGGCCAAGGCCTGGTTCAGCGCGCAGGCCAGCACCGCGGCGGGCGCCAAGCCCGCCGCGTGTTCCTGGAGCGCATGCCAGCGAGGTCCCGGCAGGCGGCGCTGCCGTCGCACGCAGGTGGGCTGTCCGAGCAGGCGCGGCTCGACGGCCAGCGGGAGCTGGGGCGGCAGGGCCACAGGGGGTGCTTCCTGCACCGCTTCGGCTCGTGGGTCGGGACCGGGATCCACTTCCCCGGCCTCGCCGCGGTAGCAGGCGAAGATCTCCTCGCCGAGCAGTGCGAAGCCATCAGCGTCGGCGACCAGGACGTCCACGGCCACATGCAGGCGGCTGCGCCGCTCGTCCAGCCGTGACACGCGCGCCTCGAACAGCGGCCAGCGGGTGGGGTCGAAGGCCTGCGTGGTCATCTCGGTGCGGATGGCGTCGAGCCGTCTGGCCTCCTCCACCTGCGGCTCGAAGGCGGGCACGTCGGTCAGGACCTGTTGCCGCCCCTCGCCGGTGATGATGGTGCGCAGGGCGGGGTGCCGCTGGATCGCCTGCCGCCAGGCCTCGCTGTACCTGGTCAGGTCCAGGTCCTCGACGTCGGCTTCCAGGTAGTGCCGGGCGGCGGAGCCGCCCAGCTCGAACGCCGGGAGGCGGCCGAGCCAGTTCGCCTGCTGGGCGGGGGTCAACGCGCTCATGCCGCCGCCACCCCCTTGCGCTCCAGGGCGGCGCGGATGTCGCCGAGCGAGCGCATCGTGGTCATCTCAGCGTTGGTGAACCGGACGTCGAACTCGTTCTCGATCTCGATGAGCAGCGTGACGTGCCGCAGGCTGGTCCAGGTCAGGACGTTCTCGGAGCTGGATTCGTCGGTGAAGCTGTCGGCCGGCTGCTCCAGCACCGTGGCCAGGACGTCTTCCAAACGCATCGTCGTATTCCCTCGATCAGTAGCGGTAGTAGAGGAAGGGGGAAGGTCCACCGGCGAAGACCAGGCCCAGTGCGGCGATGACGGCGATGGCCACCGCCCAGGACAGGTTCGGCCGCCAGGCGACTGGCAGGCGCCACCGGCGCCCGGTCTCCTTCTGCTCCGACGGGATGGTGTGCAGCCCCACCTCATACCGGCCGAGGACCTCCTGGGTGTTGCGGGGGAAGAACAGCGCGATCGCACCCAGGAAGATCACCCACAGGACGGCCGGGACGACCGTCAGGCCGAACAGCACGCTGGTTCCGTAGAACTGCGTCACGCTCGCGCCGCCCGCGCCGAGACCGGCCATGGCCGCCAGGATCCGCGTGGCCGAGCCCGCGTCGGGAGCGCGCAGGTACACCAGGGAGGCGACCAGCGGCACCATCATCAGCAGCCAGCCCACCGGTGCCGGGATGCGCGGCAACCGCCTCTTGGCGGCGACTTCCCGCCAGGTGAGGTTGATCGACAGCGCGACCCCGTGGATGGCGCCGGAGATGATGAAGCCCCAGCCCGCGCCGTGCCAGAATCCGACCAGCACGAACGTGACGAACACCGGCAGGCAGATCACCGCCAGCAGGCGAACCCACTGCGGCCACTTGCGGCGCAGGCCGCGCCTCATCATGTTCGCCGTCATCGGGGTGTACACGTAACTGGTGAAGAATCGCACCATGGTCATGTGCCAGCGGCGCCAGAACTCCACCAAGCTGGTGGCCTTCAACGGCGAGTTGAAGTTGATCGGCAGCCGCACTCCGATCATGTATCCCAGTCCCAGGGCCATGTCGGAGTAGCCGGAGAAGTCGAAGTACAGCTCGAAGGTGTAGGCCAGGGCGCCGACCCACGCGCTGGCGGCCGAGACCGTCCCGCCCGCGCCCGCGGTGTCGAACATCGTGCCCACATAAGGAGCGACGCTGTCGGCCAGGACCGCCTTCTTGAACAGCCCCATCGCGAACATGGTCAGCCCCACGGCGAGGAACCTCGCCCCGGTTCGTTCTCGCACGGGCGTGTCGAGCTGCTTGAACACCTCTCCCTGGCGCACCAGCGGCCCGGCCGTGATGTACGGGAAGAACGTGCCGAACAGCAGGTAGTTCAGGAACGACAGGCGTTCGATCTGGCCGACGTAGGCGTCGAGCAGGAAGCCGATCTGGATGAAGGTGTAGAACGACAGCCCCACCGGATAGACGGCGGCCAGCGCGCGCAGGTCGGTGCCGAACAAGGCGTTGATGTTCTCGGCGAGGAAGCCGGTGTACTTGTAGAAGCCGAGCAGCAGCAGGTTGGCCACGATGCCGCCGACCAACACCCGCCTTCTGCCGCGGCCGCCTTCGGGCATCCGCCTCATCTGCCAGGCCAGCGCGAAGTTCATCACCACCGAACCGAGCAGCACCAGCACATAGCCAGGCCCCAGGGACCCGTAGAACACCAGCGAGGCGATGACCAGCCAGGCCAGCGCCGGTTTCTGGCTGGTGAACACGCGGGTCAGCAGGTAGTACACGGCCAGCACGAGCGGGAGGAAAACCAGCAGGAACGCATAGGAGGTGAAGGACATGACCTCAGACCCCCTTGTCCTTGGCCGGGATCAGGCCCACGACCTTCGACAGGCACGACGGCTTGGAATGGATCTGGTCGATGAAATCCGCCCCGACGCAGCCGAACCTCGCCGGATCGTAGCCGCCTACCGAGATCACTCCCCACCGCCTGCTCATATCCTGAGCGATCGATTCCAACGAGTTCAACGTCTTGCCGAACGGGCGCTTCTGAATCTCGGTGTAGAAGTCGGGATGGTAAGGCGTCTGCACTAAGATCACTCGTACACCTTTGCTCCGGAGAAAGCCGATCGCCTTACCCATGGCATCGACCAGAGCCGGATCGATCTTCGGTGCCCGGTCGCCGATCTTCAGTAGCTCTTTGCGGACGTTACCGTCGACGAATTTCTTCGTGTATTTGGCGAGGCTTTTCTTCGACCAGTGGATGGAACCGTCCGCCGCGATGACCTCGAGGGAGGGTTTCTGCATGAGGGTGGTCGGTCCCGGTTTCTCCGGCGCGGCCGCCACCTGCCGTGCCCGTTCGAACACGGCCGGGGCGTAGAAGAGGCCCGACCAGTTCTTGACGGGCATCGTGTCGAAATAGGAGTGCGGGGCGACACCCAGCCGGGCGGCCATGGCCCGGTACTCCCCGGACCACTCCTGCCATTCGGCGGCCTCCCGTTCGGCGGGTGGCTGGAAACTGATGAATCGCAGGCTCAAGATCAAGGTTTTCGGCAGCCTGCCCGCGTGGTCCAGCATGTAGGCCAGCGCGAGAGCGTCCTCGGCCTGGTCATTGCTCACCCAGGCGTTGAAGAACCTCTGTCCGGGGAACAGGTCGGCGTGCGCCTCCCACCAGCGGCTTCCGCCGAACACGACCACGTCGGGGGTGGCCTTCATCTGGTAGATCTGCTCGCGGCGCAGCGCCCGCCAGTTGATGTTGGTGTCGTAGTTGGCGTAGTTCTGCCCCTGCACCAGCATGCCGGCGACCTCGCGGAGCTGACTGCGATCGTAAGCGAGCGGATTCAGCCGGTAATTCCACAGGCCGATCCCGGCGAACAGAAAAGCCGCCAGACCGATCGTTAACACAGTGAAGAAACGGTAACGTGGGCGCGTGTCGACGTCAGCGGGCATGGCCGGATCAACCCCCGGGCTCCTGTGCACATCACGATAAGATCGAATCCGTACTCGGCCCCCGCCTTAGAGCCGGGTCTCATCGCTACCTGCGTGCAGGATCCGCGACGTAAATGAGAACTGTCAAGACTCGTGAGACGTTTTCACATAACGGACATTCGGTGTTGCGGACCGACCCGGGACAGAGCCAGCAAAACGAATTCAATCGAGCCCGAAACCGTGGATAGTGCACTACTCCGAAAAACCTTCTCCACATTACCGATATGAAAGAGGGGAATTGCTCGTGCCACATTTCCTCTTCGGGACAGCGACGTGAGTGCTCTGTGGCGGGTACACGGCCGCCTGCTGCCTGACGCCGAGCCGCGCGCGTTCTTCGTCGCAGGCAGGCACGTCACCTATGAGCCGGTGACCGAGGCGGAGACCCTCGTGGACGGCGGCTGGATCATCCCGGGGCTGGTCGACGCGCACTGCCACATCGGCCTGCGGACCGGCGGCAGCGCCGTCACCACCGCCGAGGAGGCCCGATCTCTGGCGGCCGTCGACCGCGACACCGGCGTGCTGGCGATCAGGGACACAGGCTCGCCCAGGGTCTTCCCCGAGCTGGACCTTCTTCCTGACATGCCGCGCGTGATCCGGTCCGGCCGACATCTCGCGCCTCCGGGCGGCTACCTGCCCGGCATTGCCGTCGAATGTCCCTCAGCCGAACTGCCCGCCGCCGTGGCCGCTCAAGCAGCCCAAGGTCATGGGTGGATCAAGTTGGTCGCCGACTGGATCGACGAGGCCTCCGGTGACCTCCTTACCCGCTGGGAGCCCGCCTCGGTGAAGAGCGCCGTCCAGGACGCGCACGCCCTGGGCGTCAGAGTCGCCGCGCACACGTTCAGCGAGGAAGGCGCGGCCATGATGGTCGGGGCGGGCGTCGACTCCATCGAGCACGGCCCCGGCCTGTCGACCGAACTGCTGGAGGAGATGGCCCGGTCGCGCATCGCCCTTGTCCCCACGATGAACGCGATCGCCACCTTCCGCTCCATCGCTGCGGTAGCGGAGGCCCGTTACCCACGTTATGCCGCGCATCTGCGCGAGCTGAGCACCGGTTTCGGCTCACTCGTCCGTACTGCTCACGAAACCGGCGTCCCCATCTACGTGGGGACCGACGCGGGCTGCGACGTTCGCCACGGTCTCATCGCCCAGGAGATGCTCACGCTTCACCGCGATGCCGGCTTAAGCGCGGCGCAGGTCCTGGGGGCGGCCTCGTGGCGCGCCCGCGAATGGCTCGGGCTCGACCTCCTCGACGAAGGCGGCATCGCCGACTTCGTGGTCTACGACATGGACCCGCGCGAGGACCTTACGGCCATCAGGCACCCGCGGCTCGTCGTGCTCAACGGCATGGTCATCCGCTGAGCGGACGAGGCCGTGAGCCGATGACGGGCTTCGTAACCGGTAGTTCCACACGTGGTGATGCGGTCGTTCCTGCCCGGGCTCACGGCGCGGCGGCGAGCGGAAAGACGTCGATCAGCTTCTTGTTGACGAACTCCTGGATGCCGAGCCAGGACAGCTCCCGCCCGTAACCGGACCGCTTGATGCCACCGAACGGCAACTCGGGCGCGGTCCAGGTGGGATGGTTGATGAAGACCATGCCGCTCTCGATGCGGTCGGCGATCTCCTTGCCGTGCTCGATGTCGGAGGTGAAGACCGCGCCACCGAGCCCGAAGCCGGTGTCGTTGGCGATGGTGATCGCCTCATCCTCGTCCCGGACGCTGAAGAACATCGCCACTGGGCCGAAGAGCTCCTGGCCGTAGACCGGGTTGTCACGGGTCACGTCGGTGAGGATCGTCGGCTGGACGAACGCTCCGGTCTCCGGCACCGCAGGGCCGACCTCGGTCGCCCGGGCACCGTGCTCGACCGCCTCGGCCACCTGCGCCTTCAGCTTGTCGGCGGCCGACTGGGACGACATCGGCGGCAGGGTGGTCCGCTCGTCCATCGGGTCCCCGGGGACCAACCCGCTTACCGCCGCGGTGAACTCCTCGAGAAACTTGTCGGCTATCTGCTCGTGGATGAGGAGCCGCTTGGTGGCCACGCAGCACTGCCCGCAGTTGTTGAGGCGGCCCCACACGGCCCAGTGGACCGTCGGACCCAGATCGGCGTCGGGCATGGCGATCAGCGGGTCGCTGCCGCCCAGTTCGAGGGTGGTCTTCTTGAGCGCCTTGCCGGCGCGCGTCGCGACGACACTGCCCGCCTGCTCGCTGCCGGTCAGGGCCACCCCCATCACGCGCGGATCGTCGATCACCTTCCCGACCTGCTCCTTGGTGATGAAAAGGTTGGTGTAGACGCCGTCCGGCGCACCGGCCTCGCGGTAGAGATCCTCGAAGGCCAGCGCGCACCGGGGAACGCCCGACGCGTGCTTGACCATGACGACGTTGCCCGCCATCACGTTGGGGACCGCGAATCGCGACAGCTGGTAGTACGGGAAGTTCCAGGGCTGCACCCCGAACAGGACACCTAGCGGGCTGCTGACGACGACCGCCTCGCCCTCACGCGTGTCGATCGGGACCGGCTTGAGGAAGTCCTCGGCGTTGTCGGCGTAGTAGTCGAAGATGTCCGCGCTCAGGAGCACCTCTTCGAGGCTCTCGCCGATCAGCTTTCCCATCTCCAGGGTCATCAGGCGGGCGAACTCGTCCCGTCGGTCGCGCAGGATCCGGGCCGCGCGTCTGGTGACGGCCGCTCGCTCGTCGAAGCTTCGCCGACGCCACTCCTCATACGCCGACTGAGCACGTGACAGGGCGTCCTCGAGTTCTGCGTCGGGGATCTCCTCGAACGTGGCGATGACTTCGCCATTGTAAGGATTGACTGATTGATAAGGCATGATTCCCCCCTGAATATGCCTAATTAGGTTTTATGCCCGTCTTGCCGATGGCCGAAACGTTGCGAGGGGAGCCGAAGGAGCATACGGATCTCCTCCTGGACGGTGTCCGGATCGCGGCTCGCGTCGACGACGAAGACCGGAGCCTTGCGCCGGAGCCGGTCCAGCAGGGCGGCGATGTTCTCCCGGTGGTCATCGATCCGGGCAGTGAGCGCCTCCGGGGTGTCGTCCTCCCGCGCCTCGAGGCGACCGCCGCAGGAGTCGCAGACGCCCTCGCGCCGGGGCCGGCCCCCGATGAGGTTGTAGTCGAGGCCGCAGTCGCCGCACATCCGTCTGGACAGCGCACGGTCGCGAGCCTGCGCGTCAGGCACGTCGAGGCAGATGACGGCGTCGACGTCGTACCGCTCGAGGAAGAACTCCGCCTGCCGCCGGTTCCGCGGGAATCCGTCGAGGACGAACCCGTGGTTCCAATCGTGCTGCTCCAGGCGTTCACGGATGATCCCTTCCACGAGGGAGTCATCGACGAGCCGACCGGCCGCCATGGTCTCCCGTACGCGTGCGCCGATCTTGGTGTGGTGGCCCACATGCCACCGGAGGATGTCCCCCGCGCTGATCCGCACGAGATCGAAGTCCCGGGTCAGCATGGCGGCGTGGGTGCTCTTACCGCTCCCCAGCACCCCTACCAGCAGATACTTGCGCACCGTAAGACCATCACACACTCTGTGTATCGCGCGCCAGGAGGGCGCCCGGCGAGGGGCGGCGAGAATCCGCTCGTTTGCGCCGCGTGAGCCCGGGGAAGGGGGCGTTATGGCGGCCTTGGAACCGGTCCGCGCACTGCGCACATCAACATCATTCAAGGCCGACACCGAAATCGCCGTCATCGCGGCGGAGGTACGTGCCGCGCAGCGCAAGTACACCGACATCGAGGTCGCGGCCGCCCACCTGCACGGAATGCTCGACGAGGTGAAGTGACCTCCGAAGAGGTGCAGAGATGTCCACCGACAGGCCAGAACCGCAGCGGCCGCGCAAAGTCGTGCTGGGGCCCTGCTCCAGCCACGCGGCGGCCCAGCACACGGTGGACGTCCTGGCCGAGCACGGATTCCCGGTCGAGCGACGGTCACCCGCCGCGGTCCCCGCGGTCGTGGCCGACCCGAGAACGGCGGTGACTGATCATGACACAGCGAACTTTCCGTAATCGCCGGGACGCGGGGCGTGCCCTGGCCGATCTGCTCGAATCGTACGCGGAGCGTGATGACGTCCTGGTCCTGGCGCTCCCGCGCGGCGGGGTTCCGGTGGCCTACGAGGTGGCCGTCGCCCTGCGCGCGCCGCTGGACGTGTTCACCGTACGCAAACTCGGTGTTCCCGGCCGCGAGGAGCTCGCCATGGGCGCGATCGCCGGCGGTGGCGTGATCGTACTGAACGAGGACGTCGTGGCTGGCCTCGGGCTCGAAGAGGAGACCATCCGGCGGGTCGCCGAGCGAGAAGGTCGTGAGCTGGCACGCCGGGAGCAGCTCTACCGCGAGGGCCGGCCCATGGCGGACCCCGCCGGCCGTACCACCATCCTGGTCGACGACGGCCTGGCGACCGGGTCGAGCATCCGAGCCGCGATCCTGGCGTTGCGGCGGATGAAGCCGGCCCGCATAGTCGTGGCGGTTCCGGCGGCTCCGGCCTCCACGTGCGAGGAGCTCCAGCTCGAGGTGGACGAGGTGGTCTGCGCCACCACGCCGTCGCCGTTCTTCGCCGTCGGCCGTTCGTACTGGGACTTCGCCCAGACCACCGACGAGGAGGTACGGGACCTGCTCCGCGCGGCGGCCGGGCGCCGGCTCGGTGAACAGGGCCGGGACCTGCCCTCACCCGCGATGGTCATCCGCAGGGCGGCCATTCCGGTGCGGGAGGGCGTGCCGTCGGAGGACACCCTGTTCGACCTGGTGGGGGACGCGCGGCTCGTGCTGATCGGTGAGGCGTCGCATGGCACACATGACTTCTACGCGGCGCGGGCCGCCATGACCCGGCGGCTGATCGAGCACCGCGGCTTCCGCGGCGTGGCGGTGGAGGCGGACTGGCCGGACGCCTACCGGGTGAACCGCTACGTACGCGGACGGGGCGAGGACGCCACCGCGGAGGAGTCCATGCGGGGCTTCCAGCGCTTCCCGACCTGGATGTGGCGGAACACCGTGGTGCTCGACTTCGTCGGCTGGCTGCGCGAGCACAACGACCGGGCAAAGGACGACATGGACAAGACCGGCTTCTACGGCGTGGACCTGTACAGCCTGCGCCGGTCCATGGAGGAGGTCGTCGCCTTCCTCGAGCGCGTCGACCCGGACGCCGCCGCGCGCGCCCGGGAACGCTACTCCTGTTTCGACCACGCCAGCGGCGACGACGGCCAGTCATACGGGTTCGCCGCCGCCTTTGGCGCCGGGGAGTCGTGCGAGCGTGAGGTGGTCGAGCAACTGGTCGAGATGCAGCGGAACGCGCCCGAATACGCGAGACGGGATGGGATGCTCGCCGAGGACGAGCTGTTCTACGCCATGCGTAACGCGGTGACCATCCAGTCCGCCGAACGCTATTACCGCTCGATGTTCGGGGGCCGGACCTCGTCCTGGAACCTGCGCGACCGGCACATGGTCGACACGATCGAGGCCCTTGCCGACCACCTGGGGCGTACGGCGGGGGAGCCGGCCAAGCTCGTCGTCTGGGCGCACAACTCCCATCTCGGCGATGCCCGCGCCACTGAGATGGGGACGCGAGGCGAGCTGAACGTCGGCCAGCTGATCCGCGAACGCCATCCCGGCGAGTGCCGGCTGATCGGTTTCACGACCTTCACCGGCACCGTCACCGCCGCCGACGACTGGGGCGCGCCCGCCGACCGCAAGGTCGTCCGGCCGGCCCTGCGGGACAGCGTGGAAAACCTCTTCCATCACGTGCGCGACAAGGAGTTCCTCCTCCGGTTCGACCACATGGAGGACGACGTGATGCGCACCGCCCGGCTGGAGCGGGCGATCGGCGTGGTCTACCGGCCACAGACCGAACGGCAGAGCCACTACTTCCGCGCGCGCGTGGCGGACCAGTTCGACGCCGTCATCCACATCGACGAGACGCGAGCCGTCGAACCGCTCGAGCGCACCGGCAGATGGGAACGCGGCGAGGTTCCTGAGACCTATCCCTTCGCGGTCTGAGGACCGGCCGCGGGTCAGGACCCGTCACGCGGTGAACGAACTGGCGACCGCCGCGAGCTCGTCTAACGTCTGGTACGTCTCCTCGGCCGGCAGCGTGGGCAGATCGAAGAGCACTTGGTCGACGCCGGCGTCGGCGAGCCGGGCGACGGCCTCACGCTCGCCCGGCACGGCGTAGACGAACACGGGGACCCGGCCCCGGCCGGCCTCCACGGCGCGTCGCTCCAGCGCGGCGATCCTGCGGGCGATCTCCTCGGGCCCCAGCCCGTACGTCGGCATCCAGCCGTCGCCGTACTCCAGCGTGCGGTCGAGCGCCTTCGGCCCGTTGCCGCCCACGACGATCGGCGGATGCGGGCGCTGTACGGGCTTGGGCCAGCAGAAGATCGGGTCGAAGTTCACGAACGTCCCGTGGTACTCGGCCTGGTCCTTGGTCCAGATCTCCTTCATCGCCTGGACCCGCTCGCGCAGCAGCGTCATCCGGGTCTTCGGATCGGTGCCGTGGTTTCGCATTTCCTCCAGGTTCCAGCCGGCCCCGATGCCGACGGCGACCCGGCCGGCGGAGACGTGGTCGAGGCTCGCGATCTCCTTGGCGGTGGTGATGGGATCCCGTTCGACGAGCAGGAGGATGCCGGTGCCGAGCCGGAGCCGCTCGGTCACCACGGCCGCCGCTGTGAGGGTCACGAACGGGTCGAAGGTCCGGTAGTACTTCCGCGGGAGCCCGTCGCCCTCGGGCCATTGCGACTCGCGCTTGACCGGGATGTGGGTGTGCTCGGCGACGAACAGCGACGCGAAGCCGCGCTCCTCCAGCGCCTCCCCGAGCCGTGTCGGTGCGATGCCCTCATCGGTTACGAACGTCGCGACCCCGAACTCCATCTGGCCCCCAGTTGTCCTCTAGAGCGACTCATTCCAACGCGGGCTCATCGGCAAACGGGGGAGTGGAGTCCGGATCCTCGTTGTCCCTGGAGACTGCCCCTGCGAACGTCGCGGCGTCAATCGCATCACGCGGCCGTCGTCACGGCCCGCCGACCGCCGGCAGGTGCGGAACCGACGCACGGCGCTGTTCCGGGCTGGTCGTGACCCGCCGGCGCGGCTGGTCGCTGTCCAAGCGTGCCGGTCGGCTGTCGCGGCGCCCTTCGAGGATGGCCCTGACGCTCATGGCGCCGCAGTTGGGACAGATGATCTCGTCGCCGGTGGGGGGCAGAACCGGAACACCGTCGAGCCGGTAGAAGGCGAACGTCGCGCCGACGTCGTCGCTCACGTACTGCACGTCGTAGTCGGCCGTCCACGTGTGCCCGCAGCGCCCGCAGATGAACCTGTAACGTTCCACGGCGATCTCGACCAGCATCGTCATCGCCGTCACCCCCGGCGCTTCGTGGACTTTCCCTTCATCGTTCCCGCCAGCGGCTCTCGCGCACGCGCCGCGACGTTTCTTGACCGTGCCGGATCCGGGCTCACTACCTGGATTAGGGATGTGGCGCCCGGCCGCGGCGCATAGCGTTCCAGCCATGGAAACAGTTGCGGATCATGTGAACACCGCCCGCGTGTTCGTCTCCGAGGCGCTCGCCCTGGACCCCAGGATGAGCCACGAGAAGCTGATGGCGGCGCAGGCTGAGGCCACGCTTGCCGTCGCGGTGGCCCTGGACGGCATCGCCGCGGCGATCCGTGAGGGCAAGGGCCACTGACGTCCGCCCGCTGAGGTGGGGCCGACCGCGCCATCCCCGCCGCCCTCGGGGAAGGTGCGCCCCTGCGGGACCAAGGTGATCCTCTACTGGCGGCCGACCGTACAGGGCTGGAACGACAACCCCGGCACCATGGCGGGCGTGCTGGAGGTCGGCCGGCACCTGGACGCCGCGGTGTTCACCGGCTTCCACGCTGCGCGCGTCCGGCTGCTCGTGCGCGAGGACGCGCTGTCCAGGAACATGTCCCGCTACCTGGCCGTCGAGATCGAACGGCACCCCACACCGAGGTCCGGGAGCTGATGGGGGAAGACAGTCTCGCCGTGATCATCGCCGAGAACAACGTCACCGGCGAGCGAAGCGGGTGAACGCGGCGGTCGGTGAAGGCGCCATGGCCGTACGGCCGGTCCACGACTACCTCCAGGCTGGAGAGTGACTCCGGGCCGGAAGGAAGGAGACCTTCATGGTTCTCATGGCGGTGTCGAGATTCGAACGCTTCTTCCGCAGCGCCGCAGGTGTCGACGTCGACAAGGACGACCTCCGGCGCTACAGCGACTTCGTGAACGACAAGGTCTACGACCTTCTGGTGATCGGCCAGGCCCACGCCAAGGCGAACCGTCGCGACATCATCGAACCCTGGGATCTACCCATCACCAAGGGCCTCCAGGAGAGCATCCACCGGTTCCGCCGGCTTGATGAGGACATCGAGCTGGAACCCATCCTGGAGCAGCTTGCCGCGCTGCCTCCGCTCGACCTGTCGGCCAGCGAAGAGACCGTCGGCCGCTTGCCCGAGATCGTCGGCGGCCTGTCAGTGGCACTGGCTCAGACTTTCAAGATCGTGGATCCGGACGTGATCAACCCCGCGACTGAGCAGTGGGAGCGCACGATACGTGTCTTCGACCTGCTGCTCTGAGGCGGTCCGTCATCCATCCCGGCCGGCTCAGCTGGTGCCCGGCGACCGGCCACCGCCGCGAGTGCGCACGCCATCACCGCGGTCAGCCCGGGCGAAGGCCGGTCGCCGTAATGGCGCGCCCATCGCCGGAAGGTCCCTATCAAGGGGGGTGATGATCATGGGCGACGCTCGCGAACTCAAGGACAAGCTGTTGGAGGCCTTCAACGCCCACGATCTGGATCGTATTCTTCAGTGCCATAGCCAGGACGGGGTCCTGGTGACCCCAGAGGGCGTCGCGGAAGGACACGACCAGATCGCCTCGTTCTACGAGGAGGTCTTCACAGGGTTTCCGGACCTGCGCATGACGGTCTGGCACACAGTGTTGTGCGCCGATCCCGCGGTGACCGAATGGACGCTCACCGGCACGCATAACGGGTCTTTGGTGCTGCCCGGCGGGGGTGTGCTGGACCCAACCGGCCGTCCCGTCGCCGTTCGCGGCACCAGCACCTGCTCCGTGGGCGACGACAAGATCATCAGTCATCGGATCTACTACGACCAACTGGAGCTGTACAGCCAGCTTGGTGGCGAACTCGTCTTCGACGATCGCTCATCATCCGCAGGCGAGGGACCGCCATCGCCCGGCGACTGAGAATTCGATGTGGCCACCCGTTCGGCGTGGCCGTCGGGCGCCTCCGCGGGCATCCGCCGGTCACTCCGCTGGCGGTGGTCCGCCGCCGGTACCGCGCCCGACGGACGGTTCCTGATCAGCCAGCCGCTGAGACCATCGCGCGACGGCCAGCGCGGCGACCAGCAGCAACGCCACGCCGGCGTAGACGGCCAACTCGATCCACTGCGCGCGGCTCTCGGCCGCGGTCATGGACACGGCGAGCCGGACGACCACCGACAGGATGTGCCGGACCACCGCGATGACGCCCACGATGATGAAAGGTTCCAGCTCGAGCCGCCCGCCTTCGAGATGCGCCAGAACGGTGACGAAGATCTCCAGAATGATGAGGACGAGAAGCAGTTCTTCGATGACGATGACAATCTTGGTCGTCCACGGTCCGGAGCTCTGCGCCACTGTGATCCACATCAAGACGATGACGGCCGCTGCGACGACGAGCAGCATGAGCGAGACCAGATAGAGAACCACACCCTCGGCCCAAACGAGGAAGCGCAGCATCTTCTGCTGCGACCCGTTCCGCATGATCGCGGTCACCCGGGAACCCCGCCCGCCCCTGGGTTGCCCGCCCTCCATGGCCTCGCCGCTCTCTTGGACGCTCACACGGCCGGAATGCCGTGGAGGATGACCGCGCCTCCGATGCCGCGACCCGCCAATCGCCGTTCCCAGCGCGCCGGTATGCCCCGACAGGAGGTTAGATACCCGTCCCGCCATCGGGGCCGTATCCGTACCGCACCCTTTGCCGTGCTTTCGCCCAAGACGTGACAGCTCGTTATGAACGGATCAGCTCAAGGGTCTGCCCAGCCAACGGCTCTGGCATCGCCTGTTTGTCCTTGTCCAGGCCGAGGGTGAAGCTGTCAGGGCGGGCAGGTCATCGGCGCGTACTGTGCTGATCGTTACCGCGACGGCCGCGGGGGCGCGTCGGCGCCGATGTCCATGCCGAGGGCCAGGTCGTCGACGAGGATGGGTCGTCCGGTGACGAGCGACTGGTTGGCGGCGATGCCGACCGCGACCGCCCGCAGTCCGTCGAGGTGGTCCGCGGCGCGTCTGAGCGGGTCGGCTCCGACCCGGAGATCCCGGCGGAACAGGTCCTTCAGCAAGATCGCATCACCACCGCCATGCCCCCCGATGCCGTCGGGGATGGCCACCTCTTCGGCCCGATGCCAGTGTCGCTGGACGACCAGGTGCTCACCTTCGGGGCGCAGAGGATCCTGCACGAAGCCTCCTGGCATGGCCGAGGGATCGAGGAGGGCGTTCCCGTCTTGGTCGAGGTCGATGAATCCGCGTTCCACGACCTGGAGTTCGGCACGAGCGGTAGTTCCGTTGACCGAGACTCGGTAGCCTTCCCAGGGGCTGTGTGCGTTGAGTGAGTAGGTCAGCGTAGCCCCGCGGCGGTAGTCGACGATGACGGCCATGTTGTCTTCGATCGTGATGCCGGGCGCGAACGGGTCCTGGTCGCGCCGGTAGCCGTCGTGGTGCTCGGCCTGGAGATACAGGGCGTCCAGGCGCGGATCCGCGCGCAGGTCCAGACAGAACGGGTCACCCTGGGTGCCCGTGCCGCGCTTGGGCCGCCCGCTCATTCCTCTTGCGGCGGCGTTCTTGTCTCCGTAGAAGCGAAGCGCGCCCGAGGCGTAGACCTTGGCGGGTACGTCGCCGATCCACCAGTTCACCAGATCGAAATGATGGCTCGCCTTGTGCACGAGTAGCCCTCCGGAATTGGCCTTCTCGCGGTGCCAGCGGCGGAAGTAGTCGGCTCCATGCATGGTGTCCAGCGCCCACTCGAAGTGCATGCTCGTCACCTCGCCGATCGCTCCGGAGGCGATGACGTGCCGCAGCATCGAGTTACGTGGTGCGTAGCGGTAATTGAACGTGACCATTACGTCGCGGCCGGTGTCCGCGACGGCCTGCGTGATCGCCCGGCATCCGTCCTCGTCGGTTGTCAGGGGCTTTTCAACAATGACGTCCGCGCCTGCGCGCAGCGCGCGGTCGGCGAGTTCGGCGTGTGTGTGGTCCACGCTTGTGATGATCACCGTATCGGCCCGCTGCTCGGCGACCATCACCTCGAGCTCGTCTGGGGTGTAACGCGGCAATCCCGCAGGCCTGCCGAGTCCCAACGCGCGGCCTGCCTCGGCGTCGTACCAGTCCATGCGAGCTGGGTTCGGGTCGAGCCACGCGACGATTTCGCCTACGTCAGCGTGCTCGCCTGTCAACGCCGCGACGTACATACCGGCCCTGTGGCCGGTGCCGGCCATGGCGTAGCGGTGGCGGGGGCGAGAGGGGGGCGGGTCGACGAACTGCGGCACCACACCGGTGCCTGCCCTGGTGCTCACGCTGGATGCCCCTCATCGTAGATAGATCGGATGTGTTAGGACCCTATGACGGTATTTCCGGTCCAGACCAAGGTCAAGAGGGCCCATAGATCCGAGCGCTGTCGGCCAGGTCACGCAGAACCTCGTCGTACCACCGCAGCCGCTCCTGTGCCTCCAGGTGCGAAGTCATCGGATGGGTCAGCCGGTTTCTGGGCAAGAAGTATTGACAGGCAGTCAGCTGCGATGTATTCATCGGATGTTTGGGCTTGTTGGCACCCCCTGTCAGAGAGCGATCGCCATGCGATTCCGCCGTGTTCCCTCACCAGCAGTGCGGGCCGGAGCCGACCCCATCGAGATCCACGACGACACGGCCGCTGCGCCCGGCCCGGGCCGGCTGTCCATGGGATAGACCCCTGAGGAGTTCCATGCATCCTTCCCACATGAGCCGCCGCGCGCTGATCGGCGGCGCGGCGGGCGCCGCGCTTACCACCATGACCGCACCGGCCCTCGCGGCGTCGGCCGGGGCGGCGGTCACCGGCAGGGCGGAAGACGCGTCGGCGGCGCTGCTGGACCAGTGGGCACAGGCGGAGGGCTCGCACCCGGTGGTGCCCGACATCGCGCGGGCGGGCTACCGCCTGGGCTCGTCCATACCCAAGCCCCGGACCGTGGCGAAGGTGACCGACTTCGGCGCCCGCGCCGACGGGACGACCGACTGCGCCCCGGCCTTCGACGCCGCGCTGCGCTCAGTGGGGGAACGCGGCGGTGGTGTGGTGCTGGTTCCACGCGGCACCTATCGGCTGTCGTCGCCGGTGTTCGTGCACTGGTCGAACGTCGTCCTGCGGGGTGCCGGGCGCGAGGGGACCGTGCTGCACTTCACCCGGACGCTCGACGACGGATACCGCCCCGCCCGGCAGTCCAACGGCAACAGCCGCTGGTCGTGGCTCGGCGGCCAGATCTGGTTCATCGCGGCCGAGCGGCGGGCCAGGTCGGAGTCCGAGGACTACGCGGGGACCGAGGGCTGGCTGCTGGGCGACACCCTGGCCGAGGCCGGCGCCGCCTCGCGGGGCCAGAGGACGCTTGTGGTGTCCGACACGAGCAGGCTGCGCGTGGGCGACATGGTGGTGCTCGAATGCGAGAACCCGCCGGACGCGACGTTGCTGATGCACCTCGCCGGCGACGTCCCCGGCACCGGGTCCTACGACTGGCCGCGCCGGGCGCCGCAGCTCGTGACCGGCTCGGGCGGGCAGTACGTCCAGTACGCGACCCTCCAGTGGCCGGTCCGGGTCGAGGCGGTGCTGGGCGCCCGCCTGGTCAGGCTGGCCCAGCCGCTCAGGTACGACCTCCGTCCGGGCTGGCCCGCCCGGCTCCGCGCCCTCGGGCCGACGGTGCACGACAGCGGCGTCGAGGAGCTGACCGTGCGCAACGAACTCGTCGCGATGACCGCGCACAACAAGCACCCCGGCTCGAACGGCGTGTGCTTCCAGGCCGTGCACGACTGCTGGGCCAGGGACGTCCGGGTGGAGAACTGCGACCTCGGGTTCGGCTTCACCACCGCCAAGTCGAACACTCTCCACCGCGTCGCCGTCGGCGGCCGGTCCGCCCACCACAGCTTCGCCTGCCGGATGCAGTCGCACGACAATCTGGTGGACGATTTCGAGATCGAGGCCTTCACCGTGCCGGTGCCGTCGGGCGCGATCCACCACGGCCTCAACGTGGAGGGCCTGTCGTCGGGCAATGTCTGGCGGCGCGGGCGGATGGCCGAGGGCACCTTCGACACCCATCGGGCCCTGCCGTTCGAGAACGCCCGGACCAACATCACGCTCGCGAACAACGGCCGAGTCGGCGGGTCCGCCGCCTCCGGCCCGCTGTTCGGCGCGCGGATCGCGCACTGGAACGTCAAGCTCACCGGCGGCAGCCCGTACGCCGTAACGATCGCGGACGTCGCACCCCGCAGCGTGACCGTCGGCGTCCAGGGTGCGACCGGGACGGCCAGCGAGCTGCCTCCCGACTTCGCCGGAGACCTGGAAAGCGTCGTCGCCGACCACGGCAGCCGCCCCCGGGTCCCGGACCTCTACGCGGCCCAGCGCGACCGCCTACGCCTCACGGACTGAGACCGGGACGCCGTCGCTAGGTCCGCTCTTGCCGACCTGGACGACGGCGTCCACACCGAATCCGGCCAGCCGCTCGGGGGCGGCCGGGTCGCCCACTACATCCCACGGGTAGATATAGGCGATCATTACCAGCGGGGTCTCCTTGAGGAGAAAGAGGGATCGAAGGCTCGCATGTAGGACGTGTCGTCCCTGGTCGTTATGCCGCACTTCAGGTACTGCTCATGCATGACCGCCAGAGCGTCCCTGTCCAGTTCGACACCGAGGCCCGGCCCGGTGGGCACGGGCACCATGCCGTCCACGAATCGGAGCGCCCCGGCCGCCAGCACGTCCTGGCCGTCCTGCCAGGGCGTGTGCGTGTCGCAGGCGGTCGTCACGCCGGGCACGGCCGCCGCGAGGTGGGTCATGGCGGCCAGGCTGATCCCGAGGTGGGAGTTGGAGTGCATGGACACCTCGATCCCGAACGTCGCGCACAGCCGGGCGAGTTGGGTCGACCTGACCAGGCCGCCCCAGTAGTGGTGGTCGGACAGCAGCACCCTGATCGCACCTGTGCCGATCGCCTCGGGCAGGTGCTCGAACGCGACCACGCACATGTTCGTCGCCAGCGGCATCGGCGCCGCGGCGGCCACCTCCGCCATGCCGGGGATGCCGAGCGTCGGGTCCTCCAGGTACTCGAGCACGCCGTCGAGGGCTCTGGCCACGTTTATGGAGGTCTCGACCGACCATATCGCGTTGGGGTCCAGACGCAGGGGATGGCCGGGGAACGCCGCGCGCAAGGCGTGGATCGCCTCGATCTCCCGCTCCGGAGGGAACACGCCGCCTTTGACCTTGATCGAGCGGAAGCCGTACTCGCTGATCAGCAGTCGTGCCTGTGCGACGAGGCCCTCGGGGGTGAGGGCCTCGCCGAACCGGTCGTCGGGGGCGCCCGGATGCCCGGCCCACTTGTAGAAGAGGTAGGCGCTGAACGGCACGGCGGTGCGTACGGCGCCGCCGAGCAAATCGGCGACCGGCCTGCCGAGCGCCTTGCCGCGGATGTCGAGGCAGGCCACCTCGAACGGGGAGTAGACCCGGTCGATGGGCCGCTCTCCGGTCGGCACGCCGGATGGCGAGGGCGGATCCCCGATCAGCGCGGACACCCTGGCGTACACCTCGTTCTGGGCGTGTACGTCCAGGCCGAGGAGTGCGGGCGCCACCGAGCGGACCTTCTCGAGGTGGTCCAGGGTGCCGTAGGTCTCGCCGAGCCCGGTGAGGCCCTCGTCCGTCACCACCTCGACGACCGTACGCAGCGCCCACGGCTGGTGTACTCCCGACGCGTTGAGCAGCGGCGGATCGCGGAACGCGACAGGGGTGACCCGAATCTCACGAATGATCATGCGGCTCCATTCGTCTCTGCGGTTGCCGGCCGGGGCGGCTCCGCGAAGGGGCGCTGCGCGGCTATCCCTTGATGGCGCCGCTGGTCAGGCCCCGCATGAACTGCCGTTGGAAGGCCAGGAAGGCGATGATCGACGGCAGCAGCGCCAGCAGCGACGCGGCGAGCAGCACGCCGATTCCCACCTCCTCGTCCGAGCGCAGGGAGCGCAGCGCGATCGGCAGCGTCCACTGGCTCGACTCGGTGGCCACGATCAGCGGGAGTAGGTACTGGTCCCAGATCATGGTGAACCCGAAGACCCCGATCACGCCCAGCGCCGGACGGCACAGCGGCAGGATGATGGTGAAGAACGTCCGCAGCTCGCCGGCGCCGTCGATGCGGGCCGCCTCCTCCAGCTCGACGGGCACGTCCTTCATGAACTCGGTCATGACCAGGATTGAGAAGCCCCACGCGCCGACCGGCAGAATCATGCCGGCGTACGTGCCGATCAGGTTGGTGTGAATCAGTGGCAGATCGGCCAGCACGATCGACAGCGGGATGGCGATGACCTCCTCCGGCAGCATCATGGTGGTCAGGATGAGCAGCAGCACGACCGACATGCCGCGGAACTTCTTGCGGGCCAGGGAGTACGCGGCGAAGACGCTGACGATCATCTGCAGCAGGAGGCCGAAGCCGACCACCGCAAAGGAGTTGAGCAGGTAGAGGTAGACGTTCTTCTCGCCGGCCTGGACGAAGTTCTGCAGCGTCAGCTCCTCCGGCCACAACGAGAATGCGGTGGGGTCGAGGGTCTTGCTGAACGCGCTGATCAGCAGGCCGAGCAGGGGACCCGTGAAGACGAGCACCATCACGGCGTAGACCGCGACCTTGGCCGTGGTCGCGCCCACGCCGCGCCGGGACTCAAGGCCCAGCGCGCTGTCGAACCTCATGATGCCTGCCTCCTGCGCAGCATCTGTACCAGCACTGTGAGCACCAGCGTGGCGGCGAACAGCACGATCGAGCCCGCCGCCGCGACGCCCAGCTCGCCGCGCTGCAGGCCGAGCTTGTAGATCAGCGTCATCAGCACCTCGCTCGACCCGTTCGGGCCGCCGTTGGTGAGTACGTAGACCTCCACAAAGACCCGCAGACCGCGGATCGCGGCGAGCGTGAACAGGATCCAGAACACCGGTCGCAGCGCGGGCAGCGTGATGTGCCGCAACCGGGCCCAGGTCGACGCGCCGTCCACGGCCGCCGCCTCGTAGAGCGTGCGGTCCACACCGACCAGGCCGGCCAGGAAGATCATCATGTCGTACGGCGTGCCCCGCCAGATGCTCATACCCATGATCGACAGCAGTGAGGAGTCCTCACTGGCCAGAAAGGGCTGCGGATCGAGCGAGATCCAGCCGAGGACGGAGTTGAGCAGTCCGGTGTCGCCCGGGTGGTACATGATCCGCCATACCTCGGCCACCGCCGCCATGGTGGTGACGACGGGCAGGAACGCCGCCGTCCTGACGAACCAGAGGTATCTGGCCGGGCCCTCGATGAGCAGTGCGAGCCCCAGGCCGAGCACCAGGGAGCCCGCGGTGGTGCCGAGCGCCAGCACCGCGCTGTGCCAGATGGCCGAGAGGAACTCGCCGTCGCTGACGATCGCGCGGTAGTTGTCGAGGCCCACCCACTCGTCGCCGAGATAAGGGCGGACCTCGAAGAAGCTCATCCGCAGGCCCTCAAGCATCGGGATGAACTTGAAGTACAGGAAAAGCAGGAGTGCGGGTCCTAGGAAGAGCCAGGTGATCAGCGTCCCCCGTCGCCGCTCCCACATGGAGCGGCGACGGGCAGGCGCCCGCCTTCCGGGCGCTCGGGTGAGCGTCGGCGTCATGACGCCTTCTGCGCCTGGAGTTCCTGGGCGATCTTGCCGGAGAGAGTGTCCATCGCCGCCTTCACGTCGGCGGAGCAGTCGGCCCACACCGCGTTGATCGCGTCTGCGGAGGTCTGGCGGATCGGAGTCCAGTTGGGCACCGGCGGGCTGTAGACCGCGTCGCGATAGGCGTCCTGGAACACCTTCCAGCGTGGGTCCTGGCGTTCGGCGGCCATGTCGACCTCGCTGTTGACGGGAAGCCTGACGATCACCCCGTCGGCGTCCTTGTTCATGCCGATCCGCTGGCCCTCGGGAGAGACGGAGAACTCCGCGAACCTCTTCTGGCCGTCCTCGTTGTCCGAGCCCGCCATCATGTAGACGTTCTCGCCTTCGCCCAGCGTGCCGGGGCCGCCCGACGGGCCCTTGGGTACGGGCACGACCTCGAGCTTTTCGGTGCCGATGCTCTTCACGAACCTGGCGAGCACGTAGGGGCCGACCAGGTAGATGCCGCCCTGGCCTTTCTCGAACACCTCGTGGGTGACGGTGGTGTCGTTGCTGACCGCACCCGGGTTGACGGTCTTGGCCGTGCAGAACTGGTCCTGCAGCCACTTCACGGCCTCGACGGTCTTCGGGTCGCTCACCGCGGGGGCGAACTTGCCGGGGCCCGTCGCGGTGAGGAAGTCGCCGCCGTTGGCGTAGATCAACGACGACGCGTACCACGACGCGTAGCCGCGTTTGGTCCCCGCCGGGGCGACCAGGCCCGCGGTGTCGTCCTGGCCGTTGCCGTCAGGGTCGTCGTCGGTGAACGCCTTGGCCAGCTTGGCCAGCTCATCCCAGGTCTGCGGGGGCTTCAGGCCGACCTTCTCACGCCAGTCCTTCCTGACGATCAGGGCGAACGCCTGCGCGGAGAACGGTACCCCGTAGTACTTGCCATTGCCGGCCTGGGCGGCCTTCCACGCCAGGTCGGCGAGCTTGGCACCGCCGGCGAGCGCGTTCTTGTCGACCTCCCGCAACCAGCCCTGCTGTTGCATGGTGCCGATCTGGGCGGTGTCATTGATCACGATGTCCGGCAGGTTCTTCTGCGCGGCCTGCTGCTGCAGCTTGGTCTCGAAGTCGTCGAAGAGCGCGACGACCTTGGTCGGCACTCCAGAGGCCTTCGTGAAGGCGTCGGCGAGTCTCTTCGCCGTCTTGGCGGAGGCTGAGTCGGGCGCCTGGCGGATCCAGATCTCCAAGGGTTCTGCGGTCGTTCCCTGACCGGAACCGCATCCGGCCAGGGTGGCGACAAGGGTCATGGCGATCGCGGTCCTGAGCACGGAGCGGGGCATCGAACCGCCTCCTCTTCGCGTAGGGGGCTATTTCGCGCGTCCCCGGTGACGGTAACGAGTGATTTGAATCACAGTCAATGGGACCGCAAATTCATGAGTGTGAATCTCAGCCAGATTTGTGGACAACGGCTGTTATACGCATCCTGGTCACCGGCGTCGCCGGACGAGTGGGCCCACTGCGCCGCCCCCGACCGGCTGAGGCTGCAGGAGATCATGCACCGAAGTCTGGACCGTCCGCACTCAGAATTCAATTCTTGACGAAGTTAATTACTGCTACGATGCCCCCGTGCTCACACCCCAGCGCCGTCCTGAGCCGCTGACCAGCCCGGCCGCCTTCGCGGTCTTCACCATGATCCTCACTCAGGGTCCCGTCTCCCGCGTGGAGATCGCGCGGCGCACCGGTCTCTCCTCCGCGGCCGTCACCAAGGCGGCCCGCCCGTTCATCGACGCCGGCTACCTGCGGGAGCTGGACGCCACCGAGCGCTCGGCACCGGGCGCGGGCCGGCCTGCCAGTCCGCTCACCATCCGCTCCGACCGGGAGTTCTTCATCGGTGTGAAGATCACCGACAGCGAGCTCATCGGCGTGGTGACCGACTTGTCCGCCCAGGTGCAGGTCACCGCGCACAGGGCGCTCCCGTCGCCGTCGGTCCAGGATGTGGTGGCCGAGCTGGCGGCGCTCGTGGCCGACCTGCTGGCGAGCGCCCCCGAGTACGGCGATCGGTGCCACTCCCTCGGCATGGCGATCTCGGGCGACGTCGACAAGGCCGGCGGCCTGGTGAGGTACTCCCCGTTCCTGGGCTGGCACCAGGTGCCCCTCGCGGAGCTGGTCGCGGCCCGGACGGGCCTGAGTGTGACGGTCGAGAACGACGTGAAGGCGCTCACGGTCGCCGAGCAGTGGTTCGGCGAGGGCATCGGGGCGTCGTCGTTCGCCGTGGTCACCGTGGGCACGGGGATCGGCTGCGGCCTGGTGGTGAACGACCGGGTGGTCGCGGGTGCCCACGGGGTGGCCGGGGAGATCGGGCACGTGCCGGTGGGCGGGGACGGGCCGCCATGCCACTGCGGCGGAGCCGGTTGCGTGGAGGCGATCGCCGGCACCGAGCCGATCCTGGTGGCGGCGCGGGCGGCCACCGGGGACGAGTCGCTGACCATCGAGCGCGTGCTCGCGATCGCGCGCGCGGGCGATCCCGCCATGAGAGAGGTCCTCGCCCGCGCCGGGCACGCCATCGGCCTGGCCATGGCAGCGATGGCCAACCTGTTCGGCCCCGAGCGCATCATTGTGACCGGAGACGTGGCGGGGCTCGCGTCGTACGAATTGGTCGAGAAGCAGATCACCCGGGCGTTCGCCGGCCAGGCGTTCGGCGCCGCCGCCGACTGCCGGGTGATCCTTCGCCCCAGAACCTTCGAGCAGTGGGCGCGCGGCGCCGCCGCGGTCGCCATCCAGTCGCTGTTCACCCTCCAGGAGACCTAGGTGACGACCTCTACGGCGGCCTCCGGTATCTGGGAGCCGCACGACTCCGCTCCGGCGCGGCGCCGTGAGATCCGGATTCCCACAGGACTGGCCCCTCGCGGCGTCGAGCTCGTCCTCACGGGGACCGCCACGGCCGAGACGACCTGGAGCGTGCACCCGCTCGCCGGCGGTGCCGTGGAGGTGCGGGTCCTCCCGCGGGTGAGGTGCCGGATTCGGGTCTCCTGGCGAATCCCGTGCGCGAACGCCACCGCCTACTGGGCACCGGACGACGGCCATCGCGGGTTGCCGCCGTTCTGGCGCAGGCCGCGGACCGCCTCGCTGGAGAAGGGCGCTCCCGCCGGATGCCTGGTCGGGGCCGGCGACGTCACCCTGTGCGCGTTCGCGGTCGCCGAGGTCGTGCGTCCGGTCCAGATCCGGGCCGGGGTCGTCGAGGAGACGGGCGAGTTCGGATTCTGGGCCGAGCACGAGGCGTCCGCGGACACCGGGCTGGTGCTCCGGCTCGACCTCGGCGGCCGGCCGTTCTCCCGCGCGTTGGCGGACATCGCCGCCTGGTGGCAGGACAGGCCGGACGCCGCCGCACGCCCGGGGGGCGTGCCACGGGCCGCTCGGCAGCCCGCTTACTCCACCTGGTACGCGATGCAGCAGCACGTCGACGCCCAGAGTGTCGAAAGGCAGGCGGAACTGGCGGCCGGGCTCGGCTGCGAGGCGATCATCGTGGACGACGGCTGGCACAGCGACGACCGAGGGCGCGGCTACGGGTACGTGGGGGAGTGGGAGCCTTCTCCGGTTTCGTTCCCCGACATCTCGGACCACGTGGCGAAGGTGCGCGGCACGGGGGTCGCCTACATGATCTGGTACGCCCTTCCCTTTGTCGGCCGTCACACCGCCCTGTGGGAACGGGTCCAGCCGTACACGCTGGCGTACAAGGAACACATGGACGCCGCCGTCGTCGACCCGCGCTACCCGGCCGTCCGCGACCTGCTCACCGCCAACCTCGCACGGGCGGTCCGGGAATGGGGCGCCGACGGTATCAAGATCGACTTCATCGACCAGTTCGCAGTCGAGGATCCGCCGCCGCCCGGCCCGGAGGCCGACTGCGCGACGGTCAACGAGGGCGTGCGCAGGCTCATGGCCCAACTGGGCGCGTCGCTCCCCGGGGACGCGATGGTCGAGCTGCGGCAGCCGTACGTGAGCCCGGGGCTGTGGCCGTACGCGACCATGATCCGGGCCTCTGACTGTCCGCTCAGCCCCGCGCACAACCGGCAGCGGACGGTGGACCTGCGGCTCGTCGCCGGGCCGCTCGCCGTGCACGCCGACATGATCATGTGGCATCCGGGCGAGAGCCCCGAGGGGGTGGCCGTGCAGCTCGTCAACGCGCTGTTCGCGGTCCCGCAGATCTCCGTGGACCTGGCCGCGCAGACGCCGGAGCAGACGGCGGTGCTGCGGTTCTGGCTCGCCTTCGTCAAGGAACACGCCGCCGTGCTGCAAGGCGGCGTGTTCGAGCCGTCGCGGCCCGACCTGCTCTACCCGCTCGTGCGGGCACTCGGGGAGGACACGGTGATCGCCGCCAGATACGCGCCGGTGCCCGTCCCGGTCGAGCCGGGACGGGTGCTGCTGCTGGCCAACGCCGACGACTCGGCCGACGTGCAGCTACTGGTCCGCGAGCCGGCCACGGCCACCGCGACGGTGGCCGACTGCGCCGGCCGGCCGGTCGACGAGCAACTCGTACGGCTGAGCCGCGGTGTGAACATGGTGCGGGTGCCGACCGGTGGCCTGCTCAGGCTCACCCCCTGAACCGTCCACGCCGCACCCTCTGGCGGTCAGCCTGTCGAAGTACCGGGCCTGGTAGAGCGACGGCGGGAACAGGCCGGGCCGGCCGTACCCCTCTGGCCGGCTGAACGCTCCGTCGCCCGATCGACGCGGGCGCTACCTGATGACGATCTTGTCGAGTTCGGGGGTGCGGGCGCTGAGGTTGTAGAAGCGAAGCGTGTTGACGCCCGCCACGAGCGGCACCTGGACCGTCGCGGTCGACACGGCTTCCTTGTTCCCGCTCATCGGCACCTGGATCGCGTCGGCGCCGTTGACGCTGACGAAGAAGGTCTGCGCGCCGTCCACCAGAGCGTGCACGGTCAGTTCCCTGGCGCCGGTGGTCTCCGACAGCACGCCCCTGATGACGGTGTAGTCGTAGATGTTGCCGCCGGTCAGCAGGACCTTGTGGCCGCCTGAGCACACCCCGCACCTGGCGGGCTCCGCCGCGCCCTCGAAGACGTTGCCGACGCGCTCAGCCTCGTAGGCTCCCGGGCCGCGATCCGGCGGCGGGGTGGACGGGACCGGGTTCCGCGGCCCGAGCCGCCACGCTTTGAGGTCCCTGACGAGCAGGTAGGTCTCCTCCAGGCCGGCGCTCCTGATGCTTCGGTAGACGCCCCACTTGGGCCGGTTGTACCCCTCGTCGCTGAACCACAGGTCGATGTGGTCGACCCGCTTGTCGGCCAGTGTCCGCTTCCCGTCCTGGAGCACCCAGCGCAGGTAGCCGTCGTCACCGGACTTGAATTCCAGTGTGGTGGTGACCCACTTGTTCTGGATGGGTGCCAGGTCGGCCGCGCCGACTTCGTGGACCGAGTCGTCCACTTCCCAGTACCGGGCCTGGATCTTCGGCACGCCGTTCACGATCGGCAGGGACAACTGGGCCAGCGGGGTGCTCACGTCCGGCGCCTTGAGCTGCCAGATGTGGGTAAAACTTGGGGTCGCGTGAAGCGTGTCCGGGATGTACATCTGGTAGCTGATCCGCCAGGTTTCGTCCTCGCGGATCTCGATCTTCCTGCCGTTGCGCGTGCGCATGCCGCGCGACTCGTTCCGCATTCGGTCGGAGCCGTCCCGATCCTCCAGGTGCGCGTCGAAGCGGTAGGCGTTGCCCTGCACGTAGACGTGCGGGAGTCCTTCGGGGTGCGAGCCTCGCCGGTCGTCCTCCAGCGCCTCGAAGGCGCCCACGCCGTCGATGCGAGGGTCGGGGCTCCAGCTTGGTTCCCAGCGCTGGCCGAGGGCGGTCGCCGGGGCCGCCCCCACGCTCGCCGCGAGAGTGAGGGCCGCCAGGGCGCCCATGCCGTACCTCTTCATGGTCGCCCGCTTCGGTCGGGGGCGGTCCGCGCCGTGTCGGCGGCACCTGGACATGGAACTTCTCCTTGGGGGGTGGGGAGGCGCTCCGGCGGGTCAGCGCCTCAGATGCAACGTGAGGCCGCCGTTGACGGAAACGGGCAGATCGAGCTTGCCGCCCGCGGTGACGGCGAGTGTCTCGGCGAGGATCTGGTCATCCGGGGCATCGCGGTAGACGTCGGCCGTCCACTCGCCCTCCTCCAGGAAGCCGAGCGGCACAGTGAGGGTGCGGGCCTCCCCGGAGATCCCGGCGCCGACGAACCACTCGCCGCCGCTTCTTCGCGCGAGCACGATGTGGTCGGCCGGATCGCCGGACAGCAGCCGGGTGTCGTCCCAGGCGGTGGGCACCGCCGCGAGCAGCCGCTGCGCCTCGGGCCGCTCCTGGTACGCCTCGATGCCGTCGGCGAAGTGCTGGACGCCCGACTCGAAGATCACGGCCAGTGCCAGCTCGAACCCGGCCGAGATCGTCCGTATCGCGGTGAACGTGCAGGGAGTGAAGTCCATCGGGCCCTGCACGTTCCGGGTGAAGGCCAGCGACAGGTAGTGGGTGGGCGGATACCTGGGTTCCTTGCCGGGCTTCGGTTTGATCCACTCTGCGCCCTTGACCGCCTCGGCGGTCATGAACTGCGGCCAGGTCCGCTCGGTGCCGCGCGGGATTGTGCCGCCGTGGAAGACGACCATCATCCGGTGCCGCGCGGTGGCCTCGAGTATGGCGTCGAACCACCGCATCCGGTCCTGCCCGTCGGACTCGGTGAAGTCGATCTTCACGCCCGCCGCGCCCCACTCCTTCCAGACGGCGAGCTTCTCGCGGTGCTCCAGCTCGGAGTCCAGGTGCTGCCAGTGCGACCACAGGAAGACCCCGACCCGGCGCTCGGTGGCGTAGGCGATCAGCTCCGGCATCCACTCCTTGTTCCATCCGGCGTCGGCGAGGATGTAGGGCCAGCCTTGCGAGGCCGCGTAGTCCACCCAGCGCTTCTGCGCGTCCAGATCACGGGTCGACGGGCCGTCGGACCACCATGACCAGGCGGCGGCGCCCGGCTTGATCCAGGACGTGTCCGCCACTCTGGACGGCTCGGCCAGGCTCGTGACCAGGTCGCTCTCCACGATCGTCGAGAGATCGCCGATAATCATGGTCCGCCAGGGGGTGACCAGGGGGCTGGCGGCCGTGACATAGGGGTCGGGCAGATCGAGGCGGAAGGCCCGGCCGTCGAACCTGAGTCGCGAGCCGGCGTAGCCGCCGTCGAGGGCCGACTCGGTAACCAGCATCCAGGTGCCCTCCACGGCGAAGAGCGACGGGTAGCCGTACAAGATCGGCTCGGCCTCGGCGACCGTCGTATGGTGGTGGATCTCCTCGTAGTCGCACCTGCCGTTCTCGTAGGGCAGCAGCACCGCTCTGGCGTGGCCGGGCACGACATACTCGGAGACCTCTTCGCAGATGGTGACCGGACCCGTCCAGGGCACCGAGTAGCGATATGCGCAGCCCTGCGCGCTGATCCGGACCTGCAGGTCGAGCCGGTCGCCGGCCCCCTTGAAGCGAAGCGTCCAGTCACGGGCGGCGTACGTGTGCTCCCGTCGCTTCCCGGTCACCGTCTCGTAGGTGTCGTGGATCTCCCTTTCGAGGATCTCGTCGAAGACCAGGGCGCTGCTCAGATCGGCGTGCGCCGTCCTTACGCCCAGTTGTGAGGGGCCCACCAGTCGCAGGCCGTCTCGCCGTACTTCCAAGGAGAGTTCGCCCACAGAGGAGAGGGCGACCACCACCTCCAGGCCCTCGGCGCGGAGCGTCCAGTCGGTCATACCGGCTGCCTTTCGGATGCAGAGACATCGGAGGATTCTTGTTCGTCAGCGCACGCACGGTGGGGCAGAGCCTAAGGTGAAACCGGTTGTTATTCAATTCTTGACGAAGTTAATTACCGCGTCTACGGTACGGCCATGCCTCATGGACTACACAGTCATCGGACCTCTACAGCCCGGCTCGCTGAGTTTAGAGACCAACGATTCGGACTGTTCATCCACTGGGGCCTGTACGCGCTCGCCGCCCGGCACGAGTGGGTCAAGCAGCGCGAACTTCTCACCGACGAGCACTACCAGCGATACTTCGACCACTTCGATCCAGATCTGTTCGACCCGGAGGCGTGGGCCGACGCCGCGGCCGGGGCGGGCATGCGCTACATGGTGCTGACCACCAAGCACCACGACGGGTTCTGCCTGTGGGACTCGTCGCTGACCGACTATTCCGTCGCACACACGCCGTACGGCAAGGATCTGGTCGGCCCGATCGTGGCGGCGTTCCGGCTCAAGGGTCTGGGGGTGGGCTTCTACCATTCGCTGATCGACTGGCACCACCCGATGTTCCCCGTCGACGGGTTGCACCCGGCCTACGCGTCCGGGGTCTCCAACGAGGGCCGCGACATCACGAAATATCAGGCATATCTCCACGGGCAGGTGGAAGAACTGCTCACCCGATACGGCCAGATCGACACGATGTGGTTTGACTTCTCCTACTCCACGAGAAAGCGGAACGGAGCGCTCACGCCAGGCGGGAAGGGTGCCGCCGACTGGCGGTCGGAGAAACTCGCCGCGCTCGTCCGCAGGCTCCAGCCGGGCATCCTGATCAACGACCGGCTGGGGATACCCGGCGACTTCCGCACACCCGAGCAGTTCCAGCCGCCCGGCCCGGTCGACGCGGCGTGGGAGGCCTGCCAGACGCTCAACGGGAGCTGGGGCTACGACCGCGACAACCTCGACTGGAAGCCCGTGGACCTGCTCGTCCGGATGCTCGTCGACGCCGTCTCCAAGGACGGCAACATGCTGCTGAACGTCGGGCCCGACGGCCGTGGCGTGTTCGAACCCCGGGCGCTCGCAACGTTGCGGGGCATCGGCGACTGGATGCGGCTGCACGGCCGGTCGATCCATGGCGCGGGGCCGGCGTCATTCGAGGCTCCGCCCGACTGCCGGTACACGCAGAAGGGCGACCGGTTGTACGTCCACCTGTTCGCCTGGCCGTACAAGCACCTGCACCTGCCGGGACTCGCAGGCAGGGTGCGTTACGCGCAACTGCTGAACGACGCCTCCGAGATCCGCACGCTGGTCCCGGATCCCTCGGTGGACAGCGGTCACACCAAGCTCGGCGCGCTCCCCGAGGAAACGCTCACGCTCCAGCTTCCCGTGCGGCGCCCGGACGTGGCCGTACCGGTCATCGAGATCTTCCTTTGAAAGGGGCACCCCCCATGGACATGAACGCGATGTCGCGGCGCGATCTGCTCGCCGCGATCACGATGACGGCGGCCGCGGTCCCGATGCTCACCGCGTGCGGCGGCGACACCCGTCAGCGACCCCAGTCGCAGGTGACCGGCCCGGTGAAGTCGGGTGTGCCGGCGCTCGACGCGAACCGGCCGGGCAACGACACCTGGCCGTTCGACGAGGCGGAAACCCTCAACAACTCGCTGACCTGGCCCAAGACCGACGTGCCCGACCCGGCCTCGAAGGTCGCGCTCAGCGTGGCGATCACCGCGGACGTCGTCGCCGAGGTGCGCAACGCCCAGTTCGACTTCTTCTTCAAGCAGCGCCACCCGAACATCGAGATACGGCGGGAGACCTCGCCGTTCGACCAGTACCTCACCAAGTACATGGCCCAGGCGGCCGGCGGCGGGCTGCCCGACGTCATGTACACCCATTACAGCTGGGCGCAGAACTTCATCGCCAACGACGTCTTCCAACCCCTGGACGAGTACGTCGCGCGGACGCCCTCGTTCGACAAGGAGGACCTTCCGGCGAACGCGCTCGGCTACTTCGAGCGTGACGGCAAGCTGTACGGCCTGCCCACCGACCTGGCGCCGAAGATGCTTTTCTACAACAAGTCCATCTTCGACACGGCGAAAATGGACTATCCGGACGACTCGTGGACGGTTGAGCAGATGCTGGCGGCGGCCGCGAAGCTCACCAGCGGCTCCGGCGCAAGCAAGATCTACGGCTTCACCCCGATGCTGCTGCTGGAGGCGGACATCTCCGCTCGCGGTCTCATGCAGTACGGCGGGCGGTTCCTCAACGCCGACGAGTCCCAGGTCCTCCTCGGGGAACCCGCCGCGCAGAAGGTCCTGGGCATGTGGCTCGACGCCCTGCACAAGGACGAATCGATGCCGAGCATCGCGGAGCTGAACCAGGTGCTGGAGAAGGTCGAGCCGTTCAAGATCGGCAAGGCGGCGATGACGATCAACGGTGCCTGGATCATGACCGAGCTCGCCAAACAGGACGCCTTCGAATGGGGGGCGACCCACACCCCCAAGGGGCCCGAGGGCCGCTTCACCCCGGCCATCGGCAGCGCCCTCGCCATGTCGGCCGGGTCGCAGCACAAGGAAGCCGCCTGGATCTACCTCAATGAGTACCTGTCCTCGACCGGACAGCAGTTCCGCCGGATCAGCGCCCCCGCCCGCCAGTCGGCCTGGCTGCCGAACGCCGAGGCGCTCGGCATCCCCAAGGACGTCATCGAGGCCTGCCAGACCGCGATGAAGGAGTACGCCTCCAGCGAGGGCGTGATGAAACTGCCCGCCAGCAAGAAGGTCGTCGAGACCGCCAAGCCGATTTGGGAGCGCACCCTGATCGGCAAGTCGGACCTGCGGTCGGCACTCCGGGAACTGACCGACAAGGTGACCCCGATCCTCGCGGAGAACAGGATCTCATGAGCATGCCGGCCACGGCCTTCTCGCGGCGCGGCCAGACGACGCCGGCCCGCCGTGAGGCGCGACGCTTCTACGTGTTCGTCTCGCCGTGGGCGATCGGCTTCGTGCTCTTCAGCGGCGTGCCGATCGTCGCCTCGATCCTGATGAGCTTCACCCATTGGAACCTGCTGCGGGATCCGACATGGGTGGGGCTCGCCAACTACCAGAAGATGATCGCGGATCCGGAGTTCTGGGAGTCGATCGTCAACACCTTCTACTTCGGGGCCGGCTCGGTGGCGCTCGGCGTGGTCTTCACCTTCCTGCTCGCGCTGCTGCTGAACCAGCCGCTGCGCTTCCAGGGTCTGTTCCGCACGGTGATGTACCTGCCCTCGGTGGTGTCCGGAGTCGCCACCGCACTGCTGTGGCTGAACATCCTGCACCCAGACTACGGTTTGATCAACAAGCTGCTCGCCCTGATCGGCGTCCAGGGGCCCGGCTGGCTCGGCACGATGGAGTGGGCGATGCCCGCGCTGATCCTGATGAGCGTGTGGGGCGCGGGCAACACCATCATCATCTACCTGGCCGGGCTGCAGGGCATTCCCAAGACGCTGTACGAAGCGGCGGAGATCGATGGGGCCGGCTGGTGGCGCAGGTTCTGGAACGTCACCGTGCCGATGATGTCTCCGGTCATCTTCTTCAACGTGGTCACCGGGTTCATCGCCAGCCTGCAGGCGTACGTGCTGATCCTCATCATGACCGAGGGCGGACCTGCCAACGCCACGATGGTGCTCGGGCTCTACATCTACCGGCACGCGTTCACGTATTTCGACATGGGTTACGCCGCCGCCCTTTCCTGGGCGATGTTCCTCATCGTGATCGCCGTCACCCTGATCCAGTTCCGGCTGGCCCGGCGCTGGGTGCACTACGAGTTCAAGTGAGAGGCCCGCGATGCTTGTCGAGACTCCACGAGAGGGCGGGACCGCTCCTTCCGCGCCCCGCCCGCGCCGGGGCGGGACCGTCACGTTCGAGCAGGCCGAGCGCATCAGGAAGGTGCGCCGCGCCGGCGCGTACGTCCTGCTCGTCGCCGGCACCGCGGTCTTCGTGCTGCCCTTCCTCTGGATGGTCACCACATCGCTCAAGTCCGACGCGGAGAACCTCGCGTTCCCGCCGGAGTTCTTCCCTGATTCCTTTAACTTCGAGAACTATGTCCGAGGCTGGACGGGAAACCTGCCGTTCAACAGCTTCCTGATCAACAGCGTGCTGATCACCGCCTTGTCGATGGCGGGCAACCTGGTCTCCTGTGTGCTGCCCGCCTACGCCTTCGCGAGGATGCGGGCACGTGCCGCAGGTGTGCTGTTCGCCCTGATGCTCGCCACGATGATGATTCCCCGCGAGATCACGCTGGTGCCGAAGTACGTCATGTTCGCGAAGCTCGGCTGGGTGGACAGCTACCTGCCGCTGATCGTCCCCGAGTTCTTCGGCGTGGCGCTGTACATATTCCTGCTCCGCCAGTTCTTCACCACCATCCCGCAGGAGCTGATCGACGCGGCCCGCATTGACGGCGCCTCAGAACTGCGCATCCTGTGGAAGATCATGTTGCCGCTCTCCAAGCCGGCGATCGCGGCCATCATGCTCTTCTCCTTCGTGGGCAACTGGAACCAGCTCCTCGAACCGATCATCTATCTGCGGACGACGGAGAAGTTCACGATCCCGCTGGGCCTCTCCATGTTCTCCGGGCAGTACGCCACCCAGTACAACCAGATGATGGCCGTTTCGATCATCTCGATGCTGCCCATCCTCGTGCTGTTCTTCATCGCGCAGAAGACGTTCATCCGGGGGGTCACGCTGACCGGAATCGCCGGCAGATAGCAGGCAGGGGCATCAGGGCATGGTGCCGTCGCGGTGAGTACGGCCGGGCCGGGAAGCCTCCTTCGTGCGCAGGGGATGCCCTAGCGAGAAAGGTCCGATGACTCGGCGGACCCATGCATGCGGTCACGCGAGGTTTCGAGAATTAACTTCGTCAAGAATTGAATAGAAACCTGGCGCACTCTAGGATTTGTAGTGGTTGTGCGCGCTTGCAAGGTTTCCAATCCTCCGATGTCTCGGCGTTGGCACCTGCTTCGCATCGCATCGGAGGCACTGGGCCCCGACCGGAGCGCCTCCCTCACCCCCCGAGGAGAAGTTCCATGTCCAGGTACCGTCTCCGCTCGACGGGCGCGCTGGCCGCGCTCGCGCTCTTACTCACCGTCGCCCCGGCCGCCGGATCCGCCTCGGCGGCACCGGTCTGGACGCTCAGGTGGAGCCCCAGCCCGGCAAGCCAGAGCCCGAGCCAGGCCTTCGAAGGTCTGGAGGACGACCGGGCCGACTCCCATCCCGAGGCCACCCACATTTACACGTCGGGCGACGCCTACCGCTTTGACATGCACCTTCAGGACCGGGACGGCTCGGACCGCCAGCGCAACGAGTCGAAGGGCATGCGCACCGGCACGGGCTCGAATCTCGAAATTCTCGAGAACCAGACCTGGCGAATCAGCTACCAGATGTACATCCCCACCTCGCTCGACTCCACCACCGGCTTCAGCCACATCGCCCAGATGAAGATCCCGGGCTCGGGCGCGCCGTTGTACACGATGTCGCTGCCCATCCAGGGCGGGGTCCAGCGGCTGAACGTCCGCTACTGGGACGAAGCGGAAGACACCCATGAGGTCGGTGCCGTCAACCTCACCCCCATCCAGGGCAAATGGGTCGAGACCACCTTCGAATTCAAGGCGTCCGACAGCGGCTACCTCCGCTGGACGCTGAAGGACGGCGCCACCACGCTGATCGACAAGCAGCTGAACGGCACCGACCTGTGGCGTGATATCGACTACCTGCGCCCCAAGTGGGGCATCTACCGCAGCATCAACAGCTCCGGACTGCAGAACACCTACCTGCTGGTCAGGAACCTGCGCGCCTGGCAACTGACCGGCGACGACGGCGGCGGCGGCAACCCTGGAGCGGCGTCGTACGAGGCCGAGTCGGGCACCTTCGCCGGCACCGCCCGCACGACGAGCTGTACAGGGTGCTCGGGCGGGACCAAGGTTGGCTGGATCGGCGGCGGTTCCGGCAATCACGTCACGATCGGGGGCGTCCAGGCGAGCGCCGCGGGCACCAGGCAGCTGACCGTACACGGGCTGGTGAGCGGTACGCGGTCCTTCTTCGTCAGCGTCAACGGCGGCACTCCTACCGAGGTGTCATTGACCGGCACCGACTGGAACACGCCGGTGACCAGGACGATCTCCGTCCAGCTCAACGCGGGCGCCAACAGCGTCAGGCTCCTCAACTCCGGGGCGAACGCGCCCGACCTCGACCGGATCACCGTCGGCTGACGTCCTCCTCCCGTACGGCCCACGTCATGTGGCGCGGGGCCGTACGGGAACGCCGCTATGGGCTGATTGAAGCGTGCCGAGTGGAAGTGGTCGGAGGTCTCTGGCCGTCTGGGCCGTCCCAGGTGTTCTGTGGTGGCTGCGCCGTGTCTACCGACATTTCTTACTCTCCTTGACAGAAATTGTTGCAAGTGATCCTATGAATCAGCATTAGTTAAGAACCCTTACTAAAGGACAAGGAGGATCCATGCGATCTCCAAACCAGGCGCGATTACGTGCGGGCGTACTCGTCGCCGGACCGCTGCTCGTTGTGCTCGCAGCGCTTCCCGCCGCCGCGGACCCAGTCGAGTCCGGCCCCTGGACGTCGTACTCGCCCAGCTTCAACGTGCAGGAACGGGGCTGCGGGGACGTCAGCGACCTCACGTTCAAGCTCACCTGCTCCGACGACGACGGTGATCAGCGCGCCGAGCGGAGGTATGTGACGTATACCAGCGGCATCCGCCAGTTCGAGGGCTACTTCAAGATCATCAGTCTGGGCGGCACCCGGGTCAGCCTGAAGCAAACCTTCAAGGACCAGTCGGGCGCGTACTTCATGCTCGCCGTCGAGCGGGGCGGCCGGCTCTATGCCGTGAACGGAGGCACGACCATCGCCACCGGCGCGACCATCGGCACCGAAGTCCGCGTCAACACGGTCCACGAGGTCGGCCGTACTCACCGGACCTATATCAACGGCTCCTTGAAGCACACGGTCTCCAGCGACAGCGGTGGCTTCTACGACAAACTCGGCGCCTACCGGACGTCGAGCGGCAAGGGGCCGGCCACGGTCGAGTGGAGCGACATCCGGTTCTGGCGCAAGTAAGGAGAAACCTCGTACCGTCCCTGTGCGGCTGTCCCGGCCGCGGCCATGACCCACCGGGACGGTCGCACGTCAATTCCCACCGCGAGGCTGAAAGTGACCACGAGGATTCCTTTCCTGACGTTACTTCTTGTGGCCGGGCTGGCGGGTTGTGCGACTCCGCCACCGAGACAGGCCGTCGCTCCAGAGACGTCGATCCGGCTCTCCGCCACCTTGATCTCGGCGACCGACATCACATTGGAGTGGCAGGGCGGGGAACCGGATGCTGCCGGTCATATCGTGGAGTTCGCGACGGAACCGCATGGCAGATACACGATCCTGCAGTTCCTGCCGCCCCACCAGACGACGTTCACGCACCCTGACCTCATGCCGGAAACGTCGTTCCACTATCGCGTCCGGCCCTTCTACGGACCGGCCTCACGCCCCATCGAGATCACCTTGCCGGAAGGACCCATGGGCTCGGCCACAAAAGACGATCACGCGTGGGCGGCTCCCCGCTCGATCCCTGGCGGGCCGATCGCGAAGCACGCGATCCGGATGGCGAGTGCCGACGCAGTACCAACGGGCCTGAAGGCCGCCGTCATGCACGCGAACGGCGTCAGATTCAGGTGGACCGATCATGCCGCAGACGAAGAGGGATACCTCCTAGAAGACAGACCGGAAGGAAGCGCTGATTTCGGCGTGATCGCGGTCCTCGGTCCGAATATCAACTCATTCGGTCTGATCACTCTGCCGAACGAGAAGAAGGCCTCCTTCCGGGTTCGCGCCTTCTACTACGGAAAGCCATCCAACCTTGCCGGCCAGACGACCGGCACCATCCCGCCGGGCGGCTGACCCCACGGCCATTGTCAGGAGAAGGCGGCCACGTAGGTGCGGGTGAGCTCCGCGCCACGGGCCGCGGGCAGCATGCCAGGGAGAGGTTCGATGCCGATGACGTCTGCCACCAGCGGGATGTCGGTGAAGGACTGGTGTTCGGCGTCCGGCAGCACGAGCCAGCGCTTCCACCCGGTCAGCAGCTTCCAGTCACGGTCCCACGAGTTGTCGCGGCCGCCCGGGACATGGTCCTTCGAACCCAGGAACATGAACGGCCGGGCGAGGCCGCTCTTGGGGATCCGGGCGTAGGTGGTGCCGTCCATGTCGACTCCGGCGCGTACGCGTCGGTCTTCGACCATGGCCGCCACGGCGCCGGCCCCGCCGATTGGCATTTACCCCCTGCCGTGCGCTTCCGGCAACGGCATGATGACGATACTATTCCGAGCGTTCACTGCCAGCCGGATTGCACATGCGAACGTTGAACATGATTTGATGCATATGGCCACGCTGACACTCATCGCTACCGAGTCGGCCACTCGGTCTTGGCTTCAACCTGAGATTGCGAACGACATTCTCTGGGCCATGTCGATCCCAGCCGATCGTTTAGAACACGTTCACTCAAAACCGATTCCAAATGGGATCGAGCTTACGTTGTTCCACCGAACGACGAACCCGACCGAAGCGCAAGCCGCTGCCGTCCGTTTGTGTCAGCGGGCTTTGGAGGATTCACCATCCCTGCAGGGATGGGCACTATATGAACCGCCGTAGGCAGAGGACCACTAGGATCGGCCGCCCTGCCTCCAACTGATCGCCGGCAGGCTCACGTAGCCATATTTGTAGAACCCCATCTCAGGAGAAGTCCGGAATGGCTCGCAGTCGCTTGACATGAACGGCGATCGTGTTGGTGGCGGTGGTGCCCGCCCACGCGTGCCGAACGTGGTGCATGATCTGTTCCCGGGTCACAGTGCGGTCGGCGTAGCGCCGGCCGATCCCCTGACCGCCGACGGCTAGGCCGCCATCGCCGCAGGCAGCGTGCGCGCCACGGAAAGAACCCGGAGCAGGCTGGCCGGCACCGCTACGGCGATGGGCCACAGCGACCCTGGTGACACGGTGAGCACCGCCGTCACCATGAGCAGGTCGAGCAGGATCAGCGCCAACGCCGCGCCGGTGACGGCCCTGCGCATCCGGCGATAGGCATGCCTGGCCATCACCGCGGTGGCCAGCAGGCCGACCACGCCCACCAGAGCAAGGCCGTAGAGGATCTTGAACGGTAGGGGCACCGGCCAGGCCCACGCCTGCCCAGAAAGCAGCGCGGTCGCCCAGACGGCGGCCATGATCGGGCCGGTGATCAAGAGCTTGAGGGCCAGGCGCCGCCAGGGTGAGGCATGGACGAACGCGGCGGTGACCGTCTCGGCGTCGCCGAACTCGGCAATGGCCGCTCGGGCGGCGGCCTCGGGGTCACGGTGCCGGCTCAGGTGATGCTCGTACGACTCACGCAGCCCGTCGGCCAGTTCATCGACCGCCTGCGCCGGCAGTCGCGCGCCCAGGATGTCGAGCTGGGCGGAAATCAGCTCGTGGCCGGCCATGGCCGTGTCCCCAAGGCCGCGGTGACCGCGGTGGCAAACTCCTGCCAGCCGGTGCGCTCCCGGCTGAGCGCTGAACGGCCGGTGGCGGTGAGCTCGTAGGTGCGGCGGCGCCTCCCGCCGACGACCGACCAGCTGCCCGCGATCAGCCCGGCGCGCTCCAGCCGGTGCAGCGCCGGGTAGACGGTTCCGGTGGGTAGGTCGATGCGGCCTTCGGTGGTCTCGCGCAGCGCTTCCTTGACCGCGTAGCCGTGCCGGGGACCGTCTTCCAGCGCGGCCAGCAGCAGCCCGTCGAGGTGCCCTTTGAGCGCTTCCGCTCTCATAGGTAGTAACGCTATATCGTGTCTTCCCTCGCGGCAATGGCCGGAGTAGCGTCGCAATAGGTAGCAATACAACCTATGGAGGTGTTGTGGACGTCCTCGACGCCCCGGTCCCGGACGCCGGGCCGGTGTTCCTCCTGGCACTGGCCGTCCATGTCGCGGCCGGGCTGACATGTGTGAACTGCGGAGCCTCGGCGATGGCCGCCCGCAAGGGCGGAGTCGTGGTCCACGCGATCAAGACGAGGGGCCACACATCGTGATCATCAATCTTGCGGCCGCCGCCGGCCTCGGCCGCGAACGCATCGGCGGCAAGGCCGACGCCCTAGCCCTGCTGGCCGCCGAGGGATTCCCCGTGCCGGACGGGTTCGTGGTGCCCGCCGACGCCACCCCGTCCGCGGCCGAGCTGCGCCGTGCGGCCGACGGGCTCGGCGACGGACCGTTCGCCGTGCGATCCTCAGCGGTGGCCGAGGACCTGCCCGGTGCATCCTACGCCGGACTGTACGAGACCTGTCTCGATGTGCCCGCACCAGAGGTCGCCGACGCCGTCGCCCGATGCCGTGAGGCAGCCCGCGCGGAACGAGTCTTGGCCTACCACGTATCCGAGCGCGGTGACGGCGTGGCCGTGCTGGTGCAACCTATGGTCGCCGCACAGGCCGCCGGTGTGGCCTTCACCGCCAACCCGCTCAGTGGCGACCGCGATGAGACGGTGATCACGGCCGTGCGCGGACTGGGCGAGCCGCTGGTGTCTGGTGCGGTGACGGGGGAGGAGTGGGTCGTCCGTCGCAAGTGGACGGTGCACCCTCCGCACCAGCCGCCCTCTGTGCTGAACGCGGGGCAGGCCAGGGACGTCGCCCGCCTGGCGTGGCGCGTCCAGGAGCGGTTCGGATCGCCGCAGGACATCGAGTGGGCGATCGAGGCCGGGCAGGTGCGGCTGCTGCAGGCGCGCGCCATGACAGCGCTGCCTGAGCCGGTGTCCTGGAAGGCGCCAGGGCCGGGCCTGTGGCTGCGCAACTTCCGGCTCGGCGAATGGCTGCCCGATCCGGTCACGCCACTGTTCGCCGACTGGCTGCTCGCCCGCATCGACGAGGGCTTTCGCGCGGGCATGCGTGACACGGCCGGGGCAGCGGTGCGCTTCCCGTACGCGATCGTCAACGGCTGGTACTACACCCACCCCACGCCCGCATTCGGCGAGCTGCCGGGCGCGCTCATCCGCTCGCGTGGCCGGCTGCTGCCGTTCATGCGCAACGCCCTGTTACGCCCTGGGCGCGACCCTGCCGCCGCCCACAACGCCCTGCTGGACCGGCTGCACGAGCAGTGGCTGGAGCGGGAGTTACCCGCCTACCAGGAACTGCTCGACCAGCCACCCGCCGATGAACTCATCGACGCCATCGGTCACGCGGCCGGGCGGCAGCTCTGGTATCTGGCCGTGTTAGGCGGAGCCGCATGGAAAATGGAAAGCTGCCTGACTCGCTTCCTAGGAGATCACGACCTTGCCGACATCAACGCCCCATCCCTGCTGACCGGGCTGACGGAACTCACTCACACCGCTCCCTCCCACGCGGTGCACAGCATTGACTGGTACCACCCCACTGCGGGAGAACTTCAGGCCGCCACAGTCGAAGAACCAGCGCCACGCCAAGAGGCGGCCCGTCTGCGCGCCGAAGCCGAGCACATCTGCCGTGAACGGCTCCGGCCTCCGGCCCTGACCCGCTTCACCGCCCTCCTGCAGACCACCCGCCACTACACCGCCGTCCGCGAACGGCAGGCCCGCGACCTCACGCTAGGCTGGCCGCTCCTACGAGCCTGCGTTCTGCGCATCGGCCGCCGCCTGGCCGAGTCCGGCGGCATCGACACACCCGATGACGTCTTCTTCCTGACGCGGGTCGAGCTGCACCGGCCGCCGTCCGGACGCGCCAAGCAGCGCCGTACGGCATGGCAACAGCAGCGCAGACTGGCGGCTCCCCTGTCCATCGGCTCACCCCCGCCCCTGATCGGCCGCCATCTGGAGCACACCCTGGGCCTGACGCGGCACGGCGCACTCACCGGCCAGCCCGCAAGCCCGGGACGAGCCGGCGGGCCCGCCTGCATCGTGCACGACCTCAGCGACGCCGATCGCGTCCAGCCCGGGGACGTCCTCGTGGCCAGGACCACGGCCCCCGCCTGGACACCACTGTTCGCACGGGTCGCCGCCGTGGTGACCGACGGCGGCACACTAGCCGCTCACGCCTCGCTGATCGCCCGCGAATACGGCATCCCCGCCGTCGTCGCCACGGGCGACGCGACCGTACGGCTGCACGACGGCCAGTACGTCATCGTCGATGGCACCCGGGGGTGGGTGGAAACGCCGTCCTAGACCTCACCTGTACCGGCCGCAAAGCTGCGACGCTCGATCATCAGCACATCCCGCCAGATGCCGAAATGGCAACCGATGCGCTCGCGAGTGCCCACCACATGGAAGCCAAGGGACTGGTGCAGGGCCAGGCTGGCCGTGTTCTCCGGGAAGATGCCGGACTGAATCGTCCAGACGCCCGCGTCCTCACTGCCGGCGATGAACGTCGAGAGCAGACCACGGCCGATGCCCTGAGCCTGACAGCGCGGGTGGACGTAGACGCTGTGCTCGATCACCCCGGCATACACCGGTCTGGCGGACACCGGGACACCCGCGACCCATCCGAGGACCTGGCCGGTCGAAGTATCGGCGGCCACATAGCGCAGGTACGTGAGCCTGGCAGCGTCGAAGCCTTTCCAGCTCGGCGCGGTGGTCTCGAAGCCGGCCTGGCCGGTGTCCAGCCCGGCCTGGTAGATGGCCAGCACCTGATCGGCGTCGCTCTCGCGCATCGGCCGGATCTCCACCCCTGGCGCGGCGGCGGGCTTGGCGGCCTGGACGATCGCCGAGTGCACGCCGTCGCCGTGGCCGGCGGTCAGCGTGATTCGCACACTGACGAACCCGGCCGCCGCCAGCAGCTCGCGGTACTCGGCCACCGGCAGCGCCCCGGCCACGCAGCCGATGCGCTCCTCAGCCGCCGCACGAGCGGCCGGATCGATCGCTCCGTCGACCACCACGTCGCTGACCCCGAACCGGCCGCCCGGCCGCAGCACTCGGAACGCCTCGGCCAGCACCGCCGCCTTGTCGCCGGACAGGTTGATCACGCAGTTGGAGATGACCACGTCCACCGACCGGTCCGGCAGCGGCACCCGCTCGATCCGGCCGTGCAGGAACTCGGCGTTGGTCACGCCGGCCCGCGCGGCGTTGCGCCGGGCCAGCTCCAGCATGTCGACGCTGGCGTCCAGCCCGTACGCCGTGCCGTGCGGGCCGACCCGGCGGGCCGACAGCAGCACGTCGATGCCGCCGCCCGAGCCCAGATCGAGCACTGTCTGGCCGGTGCGCAACTCGGCGATCGCCACGGGGTTGCCGCACCCCAGGCTGGCCCGCACCGCACCGTCAGGCAGAGCATGAATGTCGTCGTAGCCGGCCGCGCCGAAGCAGCCCTCCTGGAAGGCGTCCGGCCCGCAGTCCGCGACCACCCGCCCGGCCGCCGCGGCCCGGGCCAGTGCCGAGTAGTGGTCGATGATCTCTTCATGCGCCATAGCGGTGCTCCTTCACTCGCAGGTGGGCGCGGCCGGTACCGGATTGCCCATGACCACATCGGCGGCGGTCGGGAAACAGCGCACGCAGGCCTCGTTGATCCGGTACAGACTGGAGGTCCCCTGCTTCTCAACCAGCACGAACCGCACCTCGGCCAGGATCTTCAGATGGTGGGAGACGGTGGACTGGCCCACCCCGGAGGCCATCACGATCTCGCCCACGCTCATCGGCACCCGCCGCCGGGCCAGCAACGACACGATCTGGATCCGCGTCGCGTCCGCCAGCGCCTTGAACCAAGCGGCGTACTCTTCGGCCTCCGCACGCGGCAGTGACTCCTGCTTCTCATTCATCGTCCATCGACGATATTCGATATACTTGGGAAACGGAAGCCCGTCGCCCCGACGGCATAGGGCTGGCATCCGTGAGCCCAAAGGCTCGCAGCCCAGGGCCTTCGCCTTAACGGTGGCATGCCATGGCGGCGCTACGGCGCGTCCGTCGTGGTGCTGCTCGGGCCAACGGGCCCAAGCGTGCGCCGGCATCGGCCGGCCTGGCAGTCCTGCAGGCTCTCGGCGGCGGACTGGCGCGCCTTCCGCGGGCTTGAGAGGTTCCGGCGGATTTCACATGCCTCTGAGCGCCCCGGCGAAGCGATCCACCTGGCTTACGTCCGAGGCCCAGCAGTAGAACATGACCTCGTCGGCGTCGATGTCCGCCATCCGGGCGGCCGTGTCGCAAATCTGGTCGGACGTGGTGAGCATGCTGGCCACTGCACCGTCGGCGAAGCCGACCGGCAGGTTCATGTAGTGGGGGCCGCTGTAGTAGTCGTACAACCGGTCACGCGCCTCCTTGATCAGATGATCCGGTCCCAGTGCGGCGTTGAACTGGGCGACCAGCCGGGGACGGCCCGAGCGTCCCTGAGCCTGCCACTCCGTCTCGGTGGACCGGAACAGACTCTCGGCGTCGGCGAGGTGCGCCGCGCACAAGAAACCGTCGCCCAGGCGGGCGGCACGACGGATCCCGGCCGGGCTGAAGGCACCGAACAACACTTCCGGGCCGCCCTGACGGGCGGGCTTGGGCCCGATCGGGCCGATCCCCTCGCCGTACGGCTCGCCCGACCAGACTCGGCGCATCACTCCCATGATCTCCTCTAGCCGCGCGCCGCGCCGGTGGACGTCCGCACCTGTGGCCTCGTAGTCGTCCCGGCGCGCCCCCAAGCCGATGCCGAGCGTGAAGCGCCCTTCCGACATGCGGTCCAGGGTCGCGGTCTGCTTGGCCAGCAGCGTCGGCTCGCGGAGCGGAGCGAGCAGCACCTCTGTTTGCAGGCGGATTCTGGAGGTCGCCCCCGCGAGTACGGCCAGTGTCACCAGAGGCTCGGGATTGTCGTAGACGAGACGGTCCAGCAAACCGAGCGTGCTGAACGGGCCCTCGTCCGCGCCCCGAGCCCACTCCAGCAAGGCCACAGGTTCGCTGATAGGCAGGCCGAGGCCGACTTTCATACGTCCCCCCAAGGTTCTCACCGTGGGCGAGTGGCCGACGGTTGAGCGGCGTACCCGGGTTACCGTGCCCGCCGCGCCCCCGCTGATGCCATCGTGGTGCATCTCTGGCCATAACCTTCTCTCCCCTTGGAGCGGTGGTCACCGACGCGGGCTCGCTTACCCTCTCACCTCGACAGACGGCCGTGACGGGACTTTCCGCTCCGCTGTTCTCCGACCCCCGGCACCAGGCGCGACTCACCGGCGCCAGGTAGCAGGCCCGGGTCGGCGGCCTTCTCGGCCCAGCGATCTTGGTCGCTCACCTCAGCCGGGCCGGTCGACATCCTGCGGCGTGCGCATCCGATCATCGCGTTGGTGGGGATGCTCGGCCAGGTCGTGGTCGGCGAACACCTCGATCAGTCGGCTGACCGGAAAGGCGGCCTCGGTGGGGTAGCGCAGGTGCTGATCGGGATGGATGCGGTAGTGGTTGCGCCGCCCGACACGTTCGCGGCTCAGGTATCCGGCCTGGTGCAGATCATTGATGATGCCGTGCACGGCGCGCTCAGTGATGCCGATCGCCGCGGCGATGTCGCGCATCGTGGCGTCCGGGTGGCGGGCGATCTCCATCAGCACCCGGGCGTGATGGGTAAGGAAAGTCCAGCGGGAAGAGCCGCCCTCGGAAACGGTCACGACGGCGTCACACTCTCGCTCTAGCAGGCTGATAACTCACCACAGGTCCGCGCCTACTCCCGAAACTTTTCATGAACTGTCTTTCCGGTAACATGCTTCAGTGGATATTCTGGCCCGGAACCATTCCTCGCTGCAAGACAACCACTGTCCGGGCAGCGCAGGAGCACGGAGCCGGACACCCGACCCTCGCCTTCCCGCCGACTGGAGAGATGACCCGTGAGCCCACTCATGGTGACCTATCATCGCCTGCCCGCCGGCACGGTGGTCTGGGTTAGTGGCGAAGTCGATGCCACCAACTCCGCTCAGCTGGAGATCTTTCTCGCCGGCGTCCATCCGCGCTCACAAGAGCCGCTGCTGCTGGAACTGAGCGGCCTGTCCTTCCTGGATGGCTCCGGCCTGGCGGTCCTGCTCCGCGCCCGTAACCGGCTGCAGGTCGCCGGTGGCGACCTGCACGTGATCAGCCCGCACACACGCGTGCTGCGCCTACTAGAGATCACCCGCCTGGGACCGGTGATGAATCTGCACCCCGACCTGCCATGCGCACTCCAAGCAGTCAGCCCGCACACCGCTGCCACGGACTTCACCGCTGGTCCCACCTGCGGCCTTGTCGCCGACCTCACCCCTGCCCAGCTCGCCGCCCAGAACTCTCCAGCCGCCGCTGTGGACGTCGGGGTTGTGCTCCCACCAGCACTGACATGAGCCTCACCCTGGCATCGGCCCGCTCGGCTCGGCCGGCATCCGGTAGACGCCGGCCACCGAGGGATGGCTGACTTCCCGCACATACTCCCGCCCGCACTCGGCCATCCCGGCGAAGAGCATGCGGGTATGCGTGCACCGATGATGCAGATCGGCTCGGTCGTTACCGATCAGCAGTGGGCCGAGGAGTGGTCGGATCAGTTGGAGAATCTGCTGGTCGAGGTGGGTGAGATCTTTCCGCGGGTGGAGGTGCGGCGTCGGGCGGCTGACTTCGTCCGGGGATTGCTGGGGCCGATCTCGCGTAAGAACGGCTGGCAGTTGGCCGAGTACGTCGGCGACGAGCACGCCTGGGGGCTGCAACACCTGCTGTCGCGAGCGGTGTGGGAGCCCGACATGCTGCGGGATTTCGTGCGCCGTTATGTGCTGGATGGGCTGGCGATGCCGGGCGCAGGTCCGGGTGGCGCCGGGGTCCTGGTGATCGACGAGACAGGGTTCGAGAAGCGGGGTCGCAGCTCGGCCGGAGTGGCCCGCCAGTACACGGGCACCGCGGGTGCTGTGGTCAACTGCCAGATCGGGGTGATGGCGGCCTGGGCCACCGCAGCCGGGCAAGCCATGATCGACCGTGAGCTATACCTGCCCGAGGAGTGGATGCAGGATCGGGACCGATGCGCGGGCGCGCACATCCCCGGCGAGCGCGCGTTCGCCACCAAGCCGCGCCTGGCCGAGCAAATGATCAGCCGCGTTCTGCCCGATCTGCCGCCCGGCCATGTGTGGGTGGCCGCCGATGAGGTCTACGGCCGTGACGGCGCCTTCCGCTCCTCCTTGGAAGAGCGTGGCCTGCCCTACGCGGTGACCATCCAGGCCAACCAGAAAGTGCTGGATCGGCCGGGTTTTCGGCACGTGGCCGGTCTCGTCGCCCGGATCGCCGAGGAGTGCGACTGGTTGAGCCTGCCGGCCGGGCCGTCCCAGCTGGACACCCGTATCTGGCAGTGGTGGGTCCGCCGCCTGCCCGACCCGGAAGCCGGTATCGGCGCGGATGACCAGCAGTCCGCCGCCGACCCCAGCTGCTGGGCCCGCTGGATGATCGCTCGACGTCGCCCCGAGACCCCGGCCGACCGCGACTACTACCTGGCCTGGGGGCCACCCGACACACCCATCGAGGAACTGGTTCTCGTACCCGGCGCCCGGTGGCGGGTAGAAGAAGCCATCAAGCTCGGCAAATCCGCCTGCGGCCTGGCCGACTACGAGGTCCGTTCCTACCACGGCTGGTACCGGCACATCACCCTTGCCCAGTTAGCCGCCGCATTCCTCGCCGTCCAACAGGCCACCACCGCCGTGGCCGAGGGCGATCTCCACTGCGACGGCGACGGCACCACCACCCACACAGGGGGTTCTCGCCCCGTCTATCACCAGCACCTCCACGCTCTCCAGCCGCGTTGAGCCAGTGGGGTACTCCACCTACGAGATCCGTCGCCTTCTCCTCGCGGTCACGACCTTGCCCAGCCCGAGCGCACGGCTGCAGCATGCGCTGGCCTGGTCCCGCTGGAGACGTCGCCGCCAAGCCGTTGCCCGCGCCTGTCACCGAGCCCGGCAGGTTACCGCCAGACCCCCACCGACGCAGGGATCTCCAAGAGTCACGGCGATCTACGACTGAAGGACTAGGCGGGCCGGGCGGCGAGGAACTGGGTGGCGGCGAGCTCGCGGTACAGGTCGTCGGTGCCGAGCAGGTCGGCGTGGGTACCGGTGGCCCTGACCCGGCCGCCCTCCATCACCACGATCTGGTCGGCGCCGGCCACCGTGGACAGCCGGTGGGCGATCACCAGCACGGTGGTCTCCGAGGACACCTCGGCGATCACCTCCCGCAACAGCAGCTCGTTGACCGCGTCGAGCTGGGAGGTGGCCTCGTCCAGCAGGAGCAGGCGGGGGCGGCGCAGCAGCGCCCGCGCGATGGCCACCCGCTGGCGCTCGCCTCCGGAGAGCGTGACGCCGCGATGACCCACCTCGCTGTCCAGCCCCGCGGGGAGCCGGGCGACCAGCTCCTCCAGCCGTGTCAGCCGGAGCACCCGCCCGATGGCCTCGTCCGAGGCGTGCGGCGCCGCCAGGACCAGGTTCTGCCGGAGCGTGCCGTCCAGCACCGGCGCGTCCTGCTCCACGTAGCCGAGGGCGGCGCGCAGCTCGAACGGCCGCCACTGCCGGATGTCGCGCCCGTCGACGCTGATCTCGCCGCCCTGGCGTTCGTAGAACCGCTCCAGCAGGGCGAAGACCGTGGACTTGCCCGCCCCCGAGGGGCCGACCAGCGCCGTCACGCCGCCTGCCGGGACGGCGAAGGACACCTCGTGGTGCGCTGGCGGGCGGCCGCCGCCGTAGCCGAAGGCCACGTTCTCGAACCTCACGCCGACCGGCGCCGCCTGCACCCGGTCCGTGCCGCCCGGGCCCGCCGGCGAGGTCTCCTCCGCCGGGAGGTCCTCGATCTCCCGGATCCGGCTGAGCGCCGCCAGGCCGCCCTGCACCCTGGTGAGCCCCTGCAGCAGCTGGGCGATCGGCGCGACCAGGTAGAACAGGTAGAGCAGGAAGGCCACCAGCGACGACACCTGCAGGGCCCCGGAGGCGACCCGGGCCCCGCCGACGCCGAGCACCGCCACGAAGGTGAGCTGGGCGGCGCCCCAAGAGGCGGTGCCCGCGACGGAGGTCCACCAGGCGACGGCGACACCGCGGTCGCGGGCCCGGCGGGCCGCGCCGGCCACCGCATCGATCTCCCGCTGCTCGGCGCCGGCGGCCTTGACCGTGCGGAAGGCCTGCAGCACCCGGTCCAGCGCCGCGCCCATCTCCCCCACCGACTCCTGCGCCTGGACCGAGGCCCGCCGGATCCGCGGCATGACCAGGCCCACCAGCCCGCCGACCAGGACGAGCACGCCCACGGTGACCAGCAGCAGCGGCCCGTCCATGAGCGCCATCATCACCACGGCGCCCACCAGCATGAACACCGCGGTGACCGACTCGACGATCCCGTCGGTGAACACCGCGCGCAGCAAGGTGGTGTCGGAGGTGACGCGAGACAGCAGGTCGCCGGGCTTGAGCCGGTCCACCTCGCAAACGGGCAGCCGCAGCATCCGGTCCACCAGGTCGCGCCGGGCGCGGTAGACGATGCCCTCCCCCATCCGCTCCAGCACGTACCTGCCCAGCGCGCCGGCGAGCGCGCCTGCCGCGAGCACGACCACGGTCAGGCCCAGCAGCGGCCCGGCCGGCGAGCGCTGCGCGCCGAACGCCTCGACCGCCGTCTTGGCCAGCAGCGGCATCGCCAGCCCGGCCAGCGAGCCGGCCAGGGTGAGCGCCCCGCCGAGCGCCAGCAGGCCGCGGTGGGGCCGCAGGTGGTCCAGCAGCGGCCGCCAGGAACCGTGCGCGCGGCTCATGCCGGGGCGGGAGCGAGGTAGGCCGGGCGAAGGGCTATGCGGCGGCGGACCTCCTCGGATCCGAAGTGGTGGTCCAGGCGCCGGGTCGCCTCGGCCCAGTCGCGCATCGAGCGGATCGAGGACAGGGTCTCCACCACGAAGGGGTTGCGCCAGCGTTCGATCGAGCGCTGCCACAGGGTGAGGGGATCGTCGGCCAGCAGGCTTCCCACGGTCCCTTCGTAGATGGGCATCGCCCGTACCTGCCCGTCGGGCTCCACCTGCATCATCGGGAAGCCGTAGCGCGCGATCATGTCGGGGTTCATCTGCAGCAGGAAGTTGTCGGTCGTCATCACCTGCACCGAGGGCGGCGCCAGGGATTGCAGGTGCGTGACGCGCTCGGGGCTCGCCAGCGTGCTCAGTTCCTGTTCGGTGAGCAGCTCGCCCTCGAAGCCGGGCCTGCTGGCCAGCCCGGACGGCAGCACAGCGCCGAAGATGAGGAACGCCATGTTCGCGAAGCGGGGGGCGACGGCGGTGCAGAACTCCTCCATCTGGTGGAGGTTGCCGCGGGTGACCACGCAGTCGATGCCGAACCTGACCTCGTGGTGCGGGGCGACCTCGTCGAGGATGGCCAGCGCCCGCATCGCCCGCTCGAACGAGCCGGCCCGCCCGCGGATCCCGTCGTGGACCTCGGCGCTGGCCCCGTCGACGCTCACGGTGATCCGGGAGAAGACCCGGACGGCGTCCCGGGCCGCCCGCGGGGTGAAGGTCCAGCCGCCGGTGTAGAGGTTGACGGCGATGCCGGCCTGCCTGATGCGCTCGGCGACGTCGAAGATCCCCCGCACCAGCAACGGTTCGCCGCCGGCGAACTCCACCGACTCCGGGCCCAGGGCGACGATCGCGTCGGCGACCCGGAGCATCTCGTCGTGGCCCAGCTGGCGAGAGGGCCGCCTGCCCGACTCGGAGTAACAGTGCGTGCATCGCAGGGGGCAGGCATAGGTGACGTCCCAGGTGACGGTACCGGGCCCTTTGAGGCTGCTCATGGTATTCCCTTCAACGCCTGACGGTCGGTGGGCGCCAGCATGCGCGGCGCCGCTTGTGCCGCACTTGGAAGCGGCTGGAGCGTGTCCTCAAGCGCGCAGGACACTCGCTCCCGCCCGCCGCGAACCACCCAGAAACGCTGTGACCTGCACAAACAATGGTGGCGACGCTCGCTGTGACGGCGGCCGCCGTCCTCGCCACCTGCACCTGCAGTCGCCTCCAAGTGCGGCGCAAGTAGCGCCTTGCATGCTCTGAACCGCGGTCAGCCGGACACGGTCCGACGTCACGTTCGGACGTCGTGTCCGGCCCGGGGATCGCGGACGTCCGTTCCGACGACGGGGAGACGCAACCATGCACGACGAACGCGTACCGGCCGCGCACGCGGCCCTTGTCCCAGGAGTCGGCGATGGCGGTGCGTGAGCGGCTGACGCTGGAGCCGGTACCGCTGGAGCAGGTGCCCGAGGTCACCCGCTTCCTCACCGAGCTCGGCCTGGGAGCGCTGCGGCAGGACGCGATCACCGCGTTCTTCGGCCGCAACGACAGCTGGGCGGGAGTGACCGACGCCGGCGTCCCGGTCTTCGTCAAGAAGACCCTCGGCGAGGCGGACCTGGTCCGGCTCAGGGTGGAGCGGACCAGGGCGATGAGCGCGCTGCTCGACGGACACCAGGTGATCAACGCGCCCCGGTTCCTGGGCGGCGACGCCGAATCCGGCCTGGTGGCCTTCACCCTGCTGCAGGACGCCCGCAGCGGAGCCGACCTCGCCTCCGACGACGACTTCACCTGGGAGCTGGCCCGCTCGGCCGGCCTGCAGATCGGAACGCTCCACACCCTCCAGGCGCCGCCGGTGGTGGCCCAGGACACCTCGCCGCCGCCGGTCCCGCCGCTCGGCCGCCTGTCGGCTCTCCCGCTGAGCGTCTACGCGGCCGCGAGCGGCGCCGAGCTGGAGGCGTGGGCGATCCTGCACAACGACCCCGCGATCGTCGAGGCGATCGGCGACCTGGCGCGGTGGGAGCGGAGCGCCCCCCGTGTCCCGGTGCACTGCGACATCCGGCTCGACCAGTTCCTGCACCACGACGACACCCTCTACCTGACCGACTGGGAGGAGGCCAGGGCGGCCGACGCCGCGCGCGACGTGGGCGCCTTCGCCGGCGAATGGCTTTACCGGGGCGTGCTCGGCATGGCCGGCGGCGACGACACCCCGAACGAGCGCGAGGTCGTCGCCAATGGCACCCGCCGCTTCGAGGCCCTGCGGCCCTGCGTCGAGTCCTTCTGGTCGGGCTACCTGCAGGCCAGGCCCGCGGCGCGCTCGGACCGCGAGCTGGTGGCCAGGGCGGCGGGTTTCGCCGGCTGGCACCTGATCGACCGGCTCATCGTGGCCGGCCACCGGCGCGGGCGGCTGTCACCCCTGGAGCGCGCCGCGGCCGGCGTCGGGCGCAGGCTCCTGCTCGACCCCGCAGCCTTCACCACCATCCTGGGCCTTGGAGACGAACGATGACGCGGGCACTGATGCGGGCACTGGAGCGGGTACGCGTCGGCGCGGACCTGACCTCGGCCACCGTGGACGGCCGGGAGATCACTGCCGGCGGCCCCAAGGCCCTGCGCAAGGTGCTCGCCGACGCGCTGTACGAGGCCTTCCACACCGGCCGCGACCCGCACAGGGAGCAGCCGCGCAGGCCACCGCACGACCCCGGCTTCGAGCAGGCGCTTCGCGCGATGGTCCCGCACGACAGCACCCGCGTCCTGGCCACGGTGGAGCCCGGCTCGTCGGCGGTGGTCCGGCTGAACGGCGTGCGCGTGCTGATCCCGCAGGACCGGATCGGCGCCGAGGCTCGCACCGAGACCCGCGACCAGACCCGCACCGAGACCGGCGGCGAGACCCGCGGCCAGACCCGGACCGAGACCGGCACCGGGACCGGCGGCGAGGCCGGCGGGGGGCTGTCGCGCTGGGTCACCCTGCCGGCGGTGTTGCCGGCACTGTCGCCCGGCTTCCTGCTCGTCAACGGATCGCAGGGCCACGGCATGCAGGAGGGCGCCTGCGTGCGGGTGTACGCCGGAGCCCGGACGCCCGACGCGGCTGCCGGGCTGTGGGGCGCGATACTGGCGCGGCTGGAGGAGCTGCGGCTGCCCTACCGGGCCAAGGTGCTCTCGGCCCGAGACCACTACCCCCGCCGCGACAGCGTCGTCGTCTATCTGGGGCGGCGCTCCTGGCATGCCGCCCCGGACGTCGCCGCGGCCGCGGCCGCCACCGCCGGGCTGCGCGAGGACCTGTCCCTCTACGTCGCCGCGCTCGGCTGCGGCGTCGGCTGGGCCTGGGAGCCGCACGACCTCCGGCCGGGGATGCGCGGGCTGAGCTTCGGCGAGCACCGCTCCCAGGCCGTCGCCGCTGGGCTGGTGGCCTGCGCCGGGCAGGGCGGCGACCGGGAGCAGGCGGTGACCGAGGCGCTGCGGGCCGCCGGGGCGATGCCCGGCGCGGTGCACCGCAACCTCGCCTCGCCGCCGCTCCCCTTCGAGACCACCGGACCCGAACCCGGGTCCGGAACCCGCGAGATCCAGGAAAGGAGGTGAACACCATGTCCACCGAGATCCTGATGGAGGGCGCCGACGCCTACACCTCGCTCGCCGAGGTCGCGACGGTTCCCGGCGGCGACAACCTCGAGGCCTTCCCGCCCAACAGCTGGCTCACCAGCCCGCTGTGCAGCATCGCCTACACCATCCAGTCCGGCTGCTGACGAAACCGCGTGGCGGCCTCGCGACACGTGCGGCCACGCCACGACCCCGTATTCACCTGAGAGCAACAAGGAGAACGCCATGTCCACTGAAATCCTGATGGAGGGCGCCGACGCCTACACCTCGCTCGCCGAGGTCGCGACGGTTCCCGGCGGCGACAACCTCGAGGCCTTCCCGCCCAACAGCTGGCTCACCAGCCCGCTGTGCAGCATCGCCTACACCATCCAGTCCGGCTGCTGAACCGGCGCTTCGAGCCTGAGCCGCAAAGGGGGTGAACACATGTCCGCTGAGGTTCTGATGGAGGGCGCCGACGCCTACACCTCGCTCGCCGAGGTCGCGGCGGTCCCAGGGGTCGACACCCTTGAGGCCCTCCCGACGACGACCGACTGGATCTACAGCATCTGCACGCTGACCATCGAGGGCGGCTGCTGAGGTGATCGACGTGGCGGGGCCGCGATCTCGCGGCGCCGCCACGGCTCGGGAGGCGACACACACCTAGGAGGGTTCATGGCTCCCGCACTGCTGTTCCCGCTCCAGCCCGCGCATCCCGATGTGGTCGTGCCCTTCGGGGAACTGGTGAGAAGCGGCCTGGCCGGCCGGCTCTGGCTGGGGCAATCGGTGATGGCCGAGTCCCACCAGACGATCGCCTACCTGGCGGGCCGGGGGATCAAGGTGGCGTCCGGGCTGGGGGTGACGCTGATGCCGCTGCGCCACCCGCTGGAGGCGGCGGCCCAGGCGCGCAGCCTGGCGGTGCTCACCGGCAGGCCGGTCGTCGCCGGGTACGGCGCCGCCACCGCGGAGCTGGTCAAGGCGCTGCGCGGCGCGCCCTACGACAGGCCCGCGACGGCCGCGGCCGACTATGCCCGGGCGCTGCGCGCCATCCTCGACGGCGAGATCCCCCCCACCTCCCGCGAGGCGTACGCCGCCGGCGGCGGCGGGCTGCCCCCGATGAGGCACGCCCCCGTCGAGGTGGGCCTGGGCGTGCTGCGCCCCGGCATGGCACGCAAGGCCGGCGCCGTCGCGGACGTGGCCATCACCTGGATGACGCCGCCCGCCTACGTGCGCGACACGCTGATGCCCGCCCTGGCCGAGGGCGCGGCACACCGCGGAGCGCCGCCTCGCGTCGCGGCCGTCGTGCACGTGGCGCTGGCCGACGCCGGCCGCGACCCGCGCAGGCTCGCGGAAGCCGGGGCCGGGCACCACCTGCGGGCGCCGCACTACACCGACATGCTCAGGCGGGCCGGGGTGAGCGCCGATCCGGCCGACCCGCGCGCGGGCGCCGCCGCCCTGGTGGAGGCGGGGGTCTACGTGTATGGCACGGCGCAGGAGGTCGCCGAGCGCCTGCGCGGCTACCGCGAGGCGGGCGTCGAGGAGATCGTTCTCAACCCGGCGGGAGTGATGCGGACCGAGGGGTACAAGGCCGCGCTGGCCGACGCCGAGCAGATCCTCGACGCGATGGCCGGCGCCGATGACTAGCGCGCCGCCCTTCGGCGCCGAACGCCTGCTCGTGCTCGCCACCGGGTCGCTCGGCGCCGCCTTCCTGCCGTACTGGCTCAACTGGCTGCGGCACGGCTACCCGCGGCTGGAGGTCCGGGTGGTGCTGACCCGAAGCGCCGAGCGCTTCGTGACCCGGCAGTCGGTCGCGGCCATCACCGGCAGGGACGTGCCGCTCGACGTCTGGCCGCAGGACCCGGAGCCGGGCTCGCCGCACGTGGAGTACGCGAGCTGGCCCGACACCGTCCTGGTCTACCCGGCGACCTACCATTTTTTGAGCCGGTTCGCCGGCGGCTGCGGCGACACGCCCGCTCTGCTGGCGCTGCAGTGCACGTCGGCGCTGATCGGGATCGCGCCCGCCCTGCCGCCCGGCGCGGCCGGCTCCTATGCCTACCGGCGCAACCTCGCGGCGCTCAAGGACCGGCCCAACGTCGTGGTCGCCGACCCCGTGCCCACGCTGAGCACCCACACCAGGGAGCGCGACGCCCTGGCGGCCGCTCCCCTGTCCACCCTGATCGAACAGCTGGAGCGACGGCGCGAGCGGGAGGAGCGATGAGCGAGATCGTCGAGTCGTTCGGCACCGGCTTCCTGCACACCACGATCGTCAGGCACGGCGAGGGCGACTACCTGTGGACCCGGCGGCCCGGGCCCGAGCGCCGCGACGCGATGCGCATGCCCGGCGCCGCCGTGCTCGCGGCCGTCCGGGCGCTGCCCGCAGGACCGGTCAGGCTCGCGCTGCCCGAGCGGGGCGACGGCACCGGCGTGAGCTACCGGACCGATCAGGCCGGCTCGCTGGCGGGCGTCTTCCTGCGGGGCGCGTCGGGCACGGCCCGGATCGCCGACACCCTGGCGCAGACCGGCGCGACCCTCGCCCGGCTGCACGGCACGCCGGCCCCGCAGGGCGGCCTGCCAGCCCCCGAGGGCCCGCGGCGGCTGCTGTCGTGGCTGCTGGACGGGGACGGGCCCGGCGCCGCGCCCCGGCTGCACCGGCACGCGGCCGACATCCTCGGCCCCGGCCGCAGCGCCGCGGTCGCGGCGTGGTGCGCGCCGGCGCGGCCGCGCGTGCTGCTGCACGGCGCCCCCAGCCTGGGCACCCTGCTGCCCCTGACAGCGGAGCGCGACGGCGCCCTGCTGACCGGGGAGGACCTGAGCGCCGGCGCACCGGAGTCCGACGTGGGCTGGCTCATCGGGGAACTGGTGGAGTTTCGCGAGCTGGCCGGCCGGTTCGGGCGCGCCACCCTCGACCACGACGCCCTCATCGGCCGCGTGCTAGACGGGTACGGCGCCCCCCTGGACCTGGCCGCCGTGGGCAGGGCCGCGACGGTGCGCTTCCTGAGCCACGTGCACGACTTCGCCGCGTACGTCAAATGGCACGACATCCTGCTGGACTACCTCAGGATCGTCGCCGACGTGATCGACGCGGCGCGGGCCGGGCGGTTGATCCGGCGATGAGGCGCCTGACACTGGGCAACGGCCTGCGGGTGGTCGTGGAGGAGGAGCGCTCCGCGCCGGTGGCCGCCGTCGCCGTCCACTACGGCGTCGGCTTCCGGGGCGAGGGCTTCCCCGGCCTCGCCCACCTGTTCGAGCACCTGATGTTCGAGGGGCACTTCCAGCAGGTGGAGGGCATCGGAGGGTTCTGCAACGCCTCGACCCGGCAGGACTACACCGACTTCTACACCGTCGTCCCGGCCGAAGCCCTCGACCGGGTGCTGGCCCTGGAGGCCGCCCGCATGCGCGCCCCGAAGATCACCGAGCGGGCCGTGCGGGCACAGACCTCGGTGGTGCGCGAGGAGATCCTGGGGAAGCTCCGCAAACCGTACGGCGGCTTTCCCTGGCCCAGGCTGTCGCCGGTGCTGTTTCGCGACGCCGCCAACGCCCACGACGGGTACGGCGACCACGAGTCCCTGCGCCGCGTTACCCTCCATGACTGCGAGGCCTTCTTCGAACGCCACTACAGCCCGGCCAACGCCGTGGTCACGGTGTCGGGGGACGTCTCGGCGGAGGCGGTGCTGGAGGTCGTCGCACGCACCTTCGGGCAGATTCCCGCCAGGCCCGCCCCCGCGCCCGTCTCCTGGTGGGAGCCGCCGGCCGGGCCGCGGCAGGCCTCTTACCTTGACCGGCTCGCGCCGCTGCCGGCCCTCGCCGCCGGCCACCGGGTGCCCGACCCGGCATCCGGCGCCCACGTCGCGCTGTCGGCCCTGGCGGGCCTGCTCGCCGGTGGCGGCAGGCCGCGACTGCGCGAACGCCTGCGCCGCGAGACGGGACACACCATCACTTTCTCGGCGCGTGTCGGGCTGTTCGACTTCCTCGACGCCCGAGACCCCGACATGTGGGTGCTCACCGCGGTGCACCCGAGGGAGGTGCCCGCCGAGCGGGTGCTGGCCGCCGTGGACGCCGAACTGGAGTCACTGGCCGGCGACGGGCCCGGTGAGCAGGAGCTGCGGCGCTGCCGCAGCTCCTGGCTCACCTCCCATCACCGGTCCATGGACCGCATCGCCAACCGGGTGCGCCTGCTGGGACGTTTCGAGCTGCTGTTCGGCGACGCCTCGCGTGCCGTGCGGCTGCCGGAGATCTACGCCGGGGTGAGCGCCTCGGACGTGGCGGCCGCGGCGCGCGGTCTGCGCCCGGACTCGCGCGCGCTGCTCACCGTCCGCCCGAAGGAGGAATGACGTGGACCGTACGCTCGCCAACGGCCTGCGGGTGCTGGCCCTGCGCCACGGCGTCACCCCCCTGGTCGAGGCGCGCCTGCACCTGCCCCGGCCCTGCCCGGCCCGGGGCGACCTGGCCTCGTCCATGCTGCTGGCGGCCTGCCTGTCGCGGCGCGAGGACGTGGAGTCGGACGTGGAGCTCGACGCGGCGGCCGACGTCCACCAGATGACCGTCACCGCCCACGGCCCCGAGCCGCGGTCGCTGGCGGCGGCGCTGGCGCAGGTGGTGCGGGCGGTACCCGGCGAGGCCGAGGTGGAGCCGGCGCGCGGGCAGCTGGCCGCCCAGCTGAAGATGGTGCGCGCGCACCCCGACATCACGATCAGGCACGAGCTGGCGCGGCACCTGTTCGGCGATCACCCGGTGGCCTTCCAGGTGAGCGAGGAGGACGTCGGGCGGTGGCCGGAGCGGCCCTTGGACCCGTCCGGCGCCGTCCTGGTGATCCTGGGCCGGGACGACCCCGAAAGCCTGGCCGACGCCGCCGGCGAGGCGCTCGTCGGCTGGCCGACACCCCCGTGCCCCGCCCCGCCCCTGCCGCCGCTTCCCCCCATCGAGGGCGGCCGGCTCGCGCTGCTGCCGCGGCCCGGCGCGCCGCAGTCGCGCGTCCGCCTGCGCGCGCAGGCGGTGACGGTCGAGCACCCGCGCTATCCGGCCCTCTTCCTGGCCCTCAACGTGCTGGGCGGCTACCTGTCCTCCCGGCTGTCAAGGAGCCTGCGCGAGGACAAGGGCTACGTGTACGGCGTCACGACCTTCTTCGACACCCACCCCGGCAGCGCGCTGCTGGCCATCGAGGCCGACACGGCGGCGGCCACCACCGGCGCCGCGCTCGAGGTGCTGGCCGCCGAGCTGCGCCGGATGCGCACGCACCCTCCCACCGAGCGGGAGATCGGCTCCGCCCGGGCCTACGCGCTCGGCTCCATGGCCACTCGCCTGGCCCCGCGTGCGGCCTTCGCCTCCGCCCTCGCCGACATGGCGGCCAAGGGCAGGGACCCGCTGTGGCTGCTCGACTTCCCCCGCCGCCTGGCGGCCGTGTCGTCTCGCGACGTGGTGGCGGCGGCGAAGGACTTCTTCGCTCCCGGGCGCTTCTCCGGCCTGGTCGCCGCCGACCCCGGTACGCTCGCCTCCCCCCTGTCCCTGTGACCGGCGGGGCTCCTCGCCGGCCTCCGGCGATGATGAGGCATTTCCCCTGTAGCCGCCGCGCGGTCTCCGAGGAAATGGCAAAGATCATGCAGGTCATCGGGGCTGGTTTCGGCCGTACGGGAACGCTCTCGCTCAAGACGGCTCTGGAGCGGCTGGGGTACGGGCCGTGTCACCACATGAAGGAGGTGATCGAGCGGCCGGAGCAGATCCGCCGGTGGCTCGCCCTGGCCGAGGGACGGCCGGTGAGTGCGCCGCCGTGCTGGGCGGCGGCGCGCGGCCGCCTGGGGGCGAAGGCAGTCGCTGACGGCTCTCAGCCGCGGCGTGCGAGCGTGACGAGGAAACGACAATCTCCCGACAGCTCCAGCACCGATGCGTTCGCCAACTGCTCGACGTGCCGGTCGTACTCCACGCCGTCCATCAGCTTGCACAGGTCAACGAGGAGGAGCTTACCGGTTTTGAGGCTGGCCAGCGCGTAGGCGTACCAGCGTTGGCCGTGGCTGGTCGCGCCACCAACCGGATGGCGCAGCACCACCGTGGTGACATCCGCGAGGCCCTCTTGCCGCAGCAGGTCATCGAGCTCGCGCTCCAGGCCGAGCGTCCCGAGCCGCCGCAGCGCCTGCTGGCCGGCGGTCATGATGGCCACCGCGGACGGGTGGTCCAGGCGCAGGGCCTGGTCGGGTACGTTGCCGAGCATCAGTACCCCGTCGGGCGCCAGCACCGCGACCAAGTTGGCCAGCGCGGCACGCCTGTCGGGTAGGTAGAGCAGGACCATCCACATGATCACCGCGTCGAAACCGCCGTCGGGGACGACATCCTCAGGGATCTGCTCCCGGGCGTCGTGCACCAGAAACCGCACGTTCGTGCCGGGGACGCCGTTCGCGGACGCGGCCGCGATCGCAGGGACGTCGACGTCGGCACCGACCACTCGCGCGTGCGGGTAGCGTCGCGCGATCTCACGGCTGAACTGGCCCTCGCCGCACCCCACGTCCAGCACCGACCAGTCCGCGTGGTCCGGGTCCGTCGCCAAGCCACCCAGCCGCAGCATCTCGTCGAACCACAGGTTGAAATCCTCCCGCAGCAAACTGAACTGGAACTCCAGCCGCTGCCGTTCGTCGAGATTGTGGCCGAAGACGTAGTTCGAGTGCTCACCGAACAACCGCGGCGAAGGATCGATTCGTTCGCCCATCCCGCCGCCTCCTTTCGGGACTGCGGACACCGGACACGCAAGGCCTACCTCGACGGACCTGCCGAATCATTCTGCGCTTGGCGGTGGCACGGGTCAACGCACCGGGTGATCCTTTGTTCGAGTTCGCCGCTCAGGTCCTGCAGCCCTTCGCGTAGCGCGAACTCGTGGTCACAGCCGGGACGGATCCGGCGGCCCATCAGTCCATGGTGGGCCACGGCGAGGACGTCTCTGGCAGATCAGTTCTTGCTGTGTGCCGATTCGAGCCAGTCCAGGAGCAGGTCTGCCACGAGGTCGGGCGCCTCGAGTTGTGGCACGTGTCCGATGCCGGGGAGGCTCTCGAACCGCCAGTTCGGGTTGCGCGACGCCGCCTCCCGGGCGGCGCTGATGGGCACCAGGCGATCCCTTTCGCCGTGCATGAGGAGCACGGGGGCGGTGATGGCGCGCATCGCCGACCAGTATGCCCCGCGGTTGGCGTTCAGAAGGAGCAGGGAGCGGGCGGCGGAGAGAAATGCGGCGTCGAGACCGGGTATGGTGGCGCGCTGCTCGGCGAGGGCGACCGAGGCGGCGACGATCTCCTCTGGGACGGCCGACGGATCGGCGCAGCAGAGCGTGAGGAGCTGGCGGACCATCTGCCGGGCACATTACGGTGAACTCCTTGTCCCCGGCCTGCCTACCGAAGATCATGAACCGAGCATGGACCGCCCAATCGATCACTCGGTCTAGCGCCCATGGTGCGCACATCGGCGCGGAGTACGTGCGGTCGATGTACGGCTGTGCCAGCCACGGCTCGCCGAGTCCCCTGATCCTGTGGCGCTCCCGGCGCAGCAGCACCGCTGGCACAGACAGCAGACGACGCGCAACAGCATATACAGTCGAAAGGATCACCCACCTATGGTCCCCTTGACGGTAGAACTACCCGGACGCGGCAGCCCTGAGCAGCGAGATCCTGTTTTCGAGCGGCACACGGTTCCACGTCACCCCTGCGGACATGGCGGTGTTCGAAGGGCTGCGCAATGTGCGGGTGAGCCTGCTGTTCACCTACTCGGGGATCCGGGACGCCCGGGTGGAGCCGATCGCCAAGACCACCACCACGGTGGACTCCATCCTCACCGCGGCGAGCCTACGTCGCCGCACGAAGGTGATCCTCTACTGGCGGCCGATCGTGCCCGGCTGGAACGACGACCCCGACACCATGGCCGGCGTGCTCCAGGTCGGCCGATACGTGGACGCCGTGGTGTTCACCGGCTACTACCACAAGCCGGAAAACGCCGGATACCTTCGTGACCTCGGGGTGCCGGTGCCCTACGAGGATGACTACCAACGCCGCAAGGTGCTGCCCGGCGACCTAGACGCCCGCGTCGTGCGGGCCTGGCGCGACTCCGGTATCACCACACCGTTGTTCCGCAAGACCTCCTGCGGGGTCACCTACGCCCACCAGGTGGCTGACTACAACGGGCACCTTGGCGTGCCGGAGGTATGCGACATCTGCCCGGCCGCGCAGATCGCACGCTGCGCGTCCGCGCTCCGGACACCCACCGAGGACGAGTTCCGGGCGGCCCTGGAATCGTTCGGCTACCCGGTGGACGCGCCGTTCGTGGTGGAAGATGGCCATGTGCTGACGCACGCCCTGGGCGAGCAACGCCGGTACGCCCTCCAACACGCCTTGGGCTACCAGGTGTGGGAGGTCGACCACCCGCATGTCCACACCGCTCACGGGCGCGCCCTGCAAGGGTATGTACTCAGCGACGAAGAGCAGGCGCAACTCGACCAGGCGCGGGAACGGCTCGCCGCCGGCGCCCGCTACGACGACGACTGACCAACCAGGAGAGGCCCACCATGCACGACCAGCCGTGGACCGCCGCCCCACTGGTCGCGTTCGACCTGGAGGGCACCGGCAGCCAGGACCGTGGCGATGAGGCGATCCTCGAGGTCGGGGTCGTCCCGCTGGAAGCCGGCCGCCCCCACATGGCCGCCGGCTACCACTCCTTGGTCAACCCAAGGCGGCGCATCCCACGCCGCCCCTGGATCTCTCCGGGCTTGACCGACGACACACTCGCTGCCGCGCCTTCCCTGGACGTCATCGAGCCGGAGCTCGCTATCCGCCTGGATGGGGCGTACATCGTCGGGCACAACGTGGGAGTCGACTGGCGATTGCTGTCGCTGCGCTGCCCAGGGATCCGCCCGACCGCGCTGATCGACACGCTGAAGCTCGCCCGGCTCGCCCGCACCGGGAATCCCGGGCGAAGCCTGACCGTCCTTCTCGATCACTACGGGCTCACCGAAGAAGTAACCCGCCTCACCAGCGGAGGGCAGCCGCACCGCGCCCTGTGGGACGCGACCGGCGCCGCGCTGCTCCTAGCCGCGCTCATCGCCGACTTGCCCCGTACAACCGATCTCACCGTCGCCGGCCTGCGCCAGGCGGCCGATGTACTACTGGATGAGTCGCAGTCAGACGGCGCGGAGCAGTTCCTGCTGTTCTAGGGTGCAGCTGCGGCAGATCCAGTGACGGATCAGTCGCATAACGGCCTCCGAGGAGCAGCTCGTCACGGCTTCACGGGACAGCACGGTATCGCTGCGGTTCCTTCCGGCAGATCCACCGCCCGCCATACGAACTCGCCACGGGACGGTGAGCAGCAACCGAACGCCTCATCCAAGAGCGAGCGGGGCATTGCGTGTGGTTACCGCTCAACAGACTATGACGTCCCTGTCGCGGTCGTCGTCACATGGCTTCCGCGCATTTCTGCACACCACAGTCGCCTACAAACAAGCCGTCGACCTTATAGTTGTCTACGCACGCGCAGTTCGGCTGGCATGGCAAAATGCACAATTTCGCAAAGCCGACCGTCAAGGCATGGTACTGAGGACAGTCCAGCCCGCATCACCAGTTGCGAGATGGCAGCGTCTCATTATTCTGAATACATCACTATCTCTCTCCCCTCGGAAACAAATAGCTGTTCAGGGTAACTATCTGGCCTCCAGCCGTCTGCCTCGCACAGCATTGTAATGGCCTCTTCCACATCTTTCACTGGGCGGGAAAAGCGTTCCTCTGCAAAAGTGATCAAACGTGCGGCGTGTGGAACCCTGATCACACTCTTATCGAACACAGTCAGCCATAGGCCGTCTTCGGCGGGTATACGCTTCCCAGCATCCTCGATATCCTCATCCGAGGCATCGGCATAGATGTTACCCAGTGGATTAGACCAGCCGGACTTCAAGAATAGCGCATCACCGTATTCACGCGCGAGACGGTGAACCTCCCCTACCTGGGCAACCATGGCGGCAGCATCACCTGGAGCTTCTGTACAGAGTCGGGCATGTTCAGCCAAGGCCGCGCATAGCCCATTTACGATATTCGCAGGTGTCGGATTTATCATCTAGCACATCTCGATTCAGCAAGCCTGATTGGGATAAGGGTAGTGCCACGTCTCTATTACTTGTCCCTTATTGTTATAAACGTCTACGTGTACGTGTGGAAGCTTACCAGTGCCACACTCTTCCCGGAAGACGGAGGTATCGTGCTCCTTCATCTTCTCTCTCGCGCGTTTCACTGCCGTCTCCCGATCCGGGGACATGCCACCATCCGGGTTACGCTTGCTGGGCGCATTGGGCGCCTTTCCTCCAACACCCCACCGGTTGCACGGGCTATTGTGGACGAGTAGATCGACTCCTGTCCCTCGTACGAAGAAGGTCGGAATGCCGGCGACCGAAAGGTTGTAGACCTGTTGGCGTTCGGTCCACTTCTTCACAGCGCTGATCCGCACGTGAGCACCGGCGCTGGTCTGCAGGACCATACCGGTCTGAAGCTCTGTCGCGTTCACCCACCTATGTAGCCCGGAGGCCCAGAACGGATGCTTGTCAGTGGTGATCACCATGCCGTTGGCGTGACCTCGGCCATCGACGATTTCGACGGTGATCTCTACGAGTCCTTTGTTGCCGTTGCTGCGAATGAGATCGAGGACGAGGCGGGGACCGGTCTGGCCGGTTTCAGGGTCGGTCGCCGTGACCCAGTCACCCACCTGTACCTGATTGATGGGTTTGTGTGTGCCGTCGGCCATCAAGACCAAGGTTCCGGGTACGAAGCTGCTACATCCAGGAACGCGTGGAGGAACCCGGGGAGGAATGGGAGCGCTAGGGTACCGAGGCCGAGGTAGCCGCCAAGCACCTCCCCCCTAGAGTTGGGGGTGGAGGGTCGAAGTGCGTCCCGATGAAGTCGAATACGTCATGAATTATTTGGCCCCAGTTGATCGGTTGTGGCTGGCTGCCATATGGCACGTCGATTAAGGGTGGACCGGGAGAAGGAGTAAATTTGATCGGGGCGGAACATCCGACACAGCTGACCAGGTCAGGGTCTGGGACGGGGCAGTCCGGATCTGGATTCCATAGGTCGCAGTTGAGAGTTACCCCGTCAGAATCAAAGGGTTCGACGTAGCCGCATTTCTTCCCGCAGCCTTCCCTTTGCTCCCGTTTTCGCGGGTCGCAGTACCCCTGTTTCGGACCCTTGGTACAGTCAATAACCGGCTTACGTGGGGGTGCATCCGATCCACCGCCGCCGCCATTGGTGTTCCTGGTGGGCTGGTTCTGACTATTGTTGTTCTTTTTGTCGCCATCGTTGTTGTTCTTGTGCTGTCGACACGAGGGCGAGTCAGGGAGATACTGACAGTAGTTCTGGTCGTTCACCTGAACGGTGTCTGGCGGATCACACGGACCTGTACGACCGCTGACAGTGGATGCCTTACATTCGGGGGAGTTCCACGGAGTCGGAGTAGGACCGCCTGGCGCGTGACCAGTGGGATCCGACTGTGTCAGCGGATTAGCGTCGGCATAGCCATAGCGATTCAGTCGAATCGAAGATACTGCGGTGAGTGTCCAGGTGTCACGGCTGGTGAAGGTGCCGGTGCCGGGCTGGTACCAGCGGGCGTGCATGTTGACTTTGCCGGTGGCGGGGTCGGTGAGTTCGCCCTGGTAGCCGAGGTCGTGGCGGGCGCCGGTTCTGACGGTTTCTTCGCCGAAGGGACTGTAGGCGACCGAGTCGGCCAGTGAGGTGGCGGTGGCGCCGAAGGTGCCGATGACGTCGCCGTGCTGGTCGGCGAAGGCGAAGCGGGGGCCGGTGCCGTCGGAGATGCCGATCGGTTCGCCGTCGACGCCTCGGCTGTAGCGGCTTTGTACGGCGCCAGCGTCGTTGGTCATCGCGATGAGATCGTTTGTCAGATCGCCGTATAGGTAGCGGCTGAGTACGCCGCCCTGGCTGCGGCTGATGACGCGGTCTAGGCCGTCGTAGGTGTAGATGGCCTCGCCGTCGCTGGTCATCCGATCGAAGGCGTCGAACTTCAGCAACTTGGTGACGCCGCTCTTGGTCTCGCTCGCGGTGGTGCCGCGTCCGGTGTAGGTGTAGGTGGTGCCGTCGCCGGAGGTCAGCCGGTTACGTTCGTCGTAGGTGAAGGTCTTGGTGCCGGCCTTGGTGCGGTTGCCTGAGTCGTCCCAGGCGTAGTCGGTGACGGCGCCCCCGGGGGCGGTCCAGGAGGTCAGCCGGTTGCTGTGGTCGTAGGCATAGGTATTGGTGCCCGCGCCGGCGGTTCCGGTAGTGGTCTTGGTGGTGAGGTTGTCGTCGCGGTCGTAGCCGTAGGTGATGGAGGCGATGGCGGCGCCGGCGGAGGTCTTCAGCGTGTCGCCGGTGAGGCGGTCCATCGAGTCATAGGAGTAGGTGCGCTTGGGTCCGTTGGT
>NZ_BAAAZR010000009.1:0-123661 GCF_039537005.1 Sphaerisporangium flaviroseum
CTGGCGCGGCGCCGGGGGAAGGTGGTGTTCGTTTTTCCTGGTCAGGGTTCGCAGTGGGTGGGGATGGGGGTGGAGTTGCTGGGGTCGTCTGGGGTGTTCGCGGAGCGGTTTGGGCAGTGTGCGGCGGAGGTGGAGCGGTGGGTGGATTGGTCGGTGGTGGAGGCGTTGGGGGATGGGGGGTTGCTGGGGCGTATTGATGTGGTGCAGCCGGTGTTGTTCGCGGTGCAGGTGGGGTTGGCGGCGGTGTGGGAGGGGTTGGGGGTGGTGCCTTCTGCGGTGGTGGGTCATTCGCAGGGGGAGATCGCGGCGGCGTGTGTGGCGGGGGCGTTGACCCTCGGTGATGGGGCTCGGTTGGTGGTGGAGCGGTCGGGGTTGTTCGCGCGGGAGTTGGTGGGGCGGGGTGCGGTGGCGTCGGTGGGGTTGGGGCGTGAGCAGGTGCAGGCGCGGTTGGGGGGTTTTGCGGGGTTGGTGGTGGCGGGGGTCAATGGGCCGTCGGTGACGACGGTGGCCGGTGATGTTGGGGTGTTGGGGGAGTTGGTGGCGGTGTTGGAGGGTGAGGGGGTGCGGGCGCGGGTGGTGGAGGCGTCGGTGGCCTCGCATTCGCCGCAGGTGGAGCGGTTGCGTGGGCGGTTGGTGGAGTCGTTGGGGTTTGTGCGTCCGGTGTCGGGGCGGGTGCCGTTGTATTCGACGGTGAGTGGTGGGGTGGTCGATGGGGCGGATTTGGGGGCGGGGTATTGGTTTGACAATTGCCGGTCTCCGGTGGAGTTCTGTGCGGCGGTGCAGGCGTTGCTGGCTGATGGGTTCGGGGTGTTCGTTGAGCCCAGTGCGCATCCGGTGCTGGTGATGGGGGTGCAGGAGATCGCCGAGGCGGCTGGTGGTGAGGTGGTGGCGGTGGGGTCGCTGCGCCGTGGTGAGGGTGGGCTGGAGCGGTTGTACACCTCGGTGGGGCAGGCATGGGCCCAGGGTGTGCAGGTCGACTGGTCGCCGGTGCTGGGCGGGTATGACCAGGTCGACCTGCCGACCTACCCCTTCCAACGCCAACGCCACTGGGTGAGGTCACGTCGCACCTCGACCGCGCGATCCGGCCGCCCCGACTCGTGGCGCTACCGGGTCGCGTGGCGCCCGCTCGGGGAGCCGGCCCAGGCGGAGCCCACCGGCGACTGGATCATCGTCGAGCCGGCCGGACATCCTGGCGAGGACGTTGTCACGGCCCTCGAACGACGAGGCGCCCGGACGATCCGGATCGCGGTCGACGCGACGGCGCCGAGCGACACCGAGGCCGCCCGCCGGCTGCGCACGGCCCTGGACGGAGAGGTCCACGGGGTGGTGTCGCTGCTGGCCGGCTCCGACGCGGACCTCAGCGGAACGCTGATGCTGATCCGGACGCTGGCCGAGTCCGGCGCCGAGACGCCGCTGTGGACGCTGACCCGGGGCGCGGTCGCCGCGACCGGCACCGACGCGCCGGTCGACCCGGCCCAGGCGCGGGTCTGGGGGCTCGGGCAGGTCGCGGCGCTGGAGCATCCCCGGCTGTGGCGCGGGCTGATCGATCTTCCCGCCGAGCCGGACGAGCGGGTGCTGTCGCTGCTGGCGGCCGTGCTCGCCGGTCCAGGCGGCGAAGACCAGATCGCCGTCCGGCCCGCCGGGATACTGGCCCGCAGGGTCGTCCCCGCGCCACTGGGCGACCGGCCCGCGCGCCGCGCGTGGCGGCCGCGAGGCACCATCCTGGTCACCGGTGGCACCCGCGGCGAGGGAGCTGAGGTGGCCCGCTGGCTGGCACGCGAAGGCGCCGAGCGGCTGCTGCTGACCACCGAACCGGGCACGCCACCCGGCCACGCGGCCGAACTGGTGGCGGAACTGTCCGAGTCGGGAGTGAGCGTGTCCGTCGTGCCCTGCGACGCGGCCGATCGTGACGCGCTGGCGGAGGTGCTCGCCCAGGTCTCCCTCACCGCTGTCTTCCACACGGCGGGGCGGCTCGAGGAAGGCCCGCTGGAGTCGTTCGCGGCCGAGACGGTGGAGGCGGTCCTGCGTGCCAAGGCGACCGCCGCCCAGAACCTGCACGAGCTGACCCTCGGCGCCGAGCTGTCGGCGTTCGTCATGTTCTCCTCGTTCACCGCGACCTTCGGCGGCGGCGTCGGGGTCGGGGTGTACGCGGCGGCCAACGCCTACCTGGACGCGCTCGCCGCGTACCGGCGTGGCCTGGGCCTTCCCGCGACGTCGCTGGCGTGGGGCGCGTGGGCGAACCCGGGCGGGACGAAGGAGGAGGCGGACTTCGAGGCGCTGCGCGCGGCCCGCCTGGTGGAGCGAGGGCTGCCCGCCCTGGAGCCGAGCCTCGCGCTCACCGCGCTCCGCCAGGCGCTCGACCATGACGAGACGGCCGTCACCCTGGTGGAGGTCGACTGGGAACGCTTCGCACGGCGCTTCACCGCCACGCGTCCGAGCCCGCTGCTCGGCGAGATCCCCGAAGCCGCCCGGTACGGGCCGGCGGCCGGCCGGGCCGGGGCGGCCGCGACGCCCGGCGCGGCGACCAGGCTCACGGGGGCGCCCGGCCCCGAACGGCTACGGCAGGTGCTCGACCTGGTGCGCGGCCAGGTGGCCGCCGTGCTCGGGCATGCCTCCGCGGACGCGGTGGATCCCCGGCGGGGCCTGCTGGAGCTCGGGATGGACTCTCTGACCATGGTCGAACTGCGCAACCGGCTGAGCGCGGCGACCGGCCTGCGGGTCCGCGGGAACCTTGTGGTGAGCGCGGGCACTCCCGAGGCGATCGCCCGGATGCTGGACGCCGAGCTGGGCGAGGAGGGGGTCTCCGAGGACGCACCGCACGGTGGCGCCTTCGGTGCCCTGTTCGCCCATGCCAGGGAGTCCGGCCGGCTCGCCCCGTTCACCGGCCTGCTCGCCGACGCCGCGCGGTTCCGGCCGGAGTTCGGCGCCGCCGAGCCGGACCTGCCCGAGCCCACGGTTCTGGTGCGGGGAGGCGGCCGGCCCCGTCTCATCTGCCTTCCCACGGTGCTGGCCACCTCGGGCCCGCACCAGTACGCCAGGCTCGCCGCACGCCTGCGCTCCGGCGACGGCGCCACCGAGGGCGGTCGTGCCGGCGCCGGTGAGGGAGGTGCCGAGGACGGCGGCAGCGGTGAACGGGAGATCACCGCGTTCGCGCTGCCCGGCTTCCGGAACGGAGAGCGCCTGCCCGCGTCGTTGGAGGCGCTCGTCGAGGCGACCGTGGAGGCGGTGCGCGGCCACGCGGAAGGCGAGCCGTTCGTGCTCCTCGGCTACTCATCGGGCGGCATCCTGGCCCGGTTCGCCGCCGCCCGGCTGGAGGAGCTGGGTGTACGGCCTGACGGGCTCGTCCTGGTGGACTCCTACCCCATCGACGAGGACTTCCTCGAGCGAACGGCACCCGGTGTGCTGTCCGCGATGGCCGAGCGGGCGGAGGGCGTCATGCCGCTCGACGATGACAGGCTCACCGCCATGGGGGCCTACCTGCGGTTGCTCATCGGCCGCGAGCCCAAGCCCGTCACGGCCCCGACCCTGCTGGTGGCCGCCGCGGAGCCGATCGCCGGCGCGGCCGGCCTCGACCGCGCCGGAACGCCGGCCGACGACCGGGTGGAAGTGCCCGGGGACCACTTCAGCGTGATCGAAGAGCATGTCGCCACCACCGCGCAGGCCGTCGCGGAATGGCTGTCGCGGAACGCCACGATGCCGAAGGAGACGATGGCGCAATGGGAGACAAGACCTCAGTAGTGATCGTGGGCGCGGGGACCTGCGGCCTGGCCGCCGCCTGCGAGCTGCGCCGCATGGGTGTTTCCGTACGGCTGCTTGAGGCCCGGCCCGGCCCGAACGCCGGGTCGCGCGCCACCCTGCTCTGGCCGCTCGGCCTGGCGGTGCTGCGAAGCCTCGGCGCGCTGGCCGAGGCGGAGCGGCGCGGGCTGCGGCTCAACGCCCTCCAGTACCACATGGACGGGGACAAGCGGCTGCGCACCCGGGTCGGCGCCGAGAACGAGGCGCTGGTGCTGGCACAGGACCAGACGAGCCTCATCCTCGAGCGGATCCTGGAGGAGCTTGGAGGGCGGGTGGAGCGGTCGACGCGCGTCGTCGACGTCGCCTCCACCGGCGAGGGGATCACCGTGAAGGCCCAGCAGCCGGACTCCACCGAGCTGATCGAGGCCGACTGGCTCATCGCGGCCGACGGAGTGGGCAGCACCGTGCGGCAGGCGCTCGGCATCGACTTCCCCGGCGTGGCCCTGCCGACGACCTATCTGGCCACCGAGGGACGCATTCTCGGTGATCTGGAACCCGGTGACGTGCACTACTTCCTGCGTGCGTCCGGCTCCATGGTGGTGGCACCGCTGCGTGGGGGGAAGGTCCGCCTGGGCGCTCCGATCCCCGAGGGCACCGAGCTCACCGAGGCCACCGTCCAGCGACTGCTGCGCGAGCGCGGCTCGACCGGGATGCGGGTGGAGAGCCTCGACGAGATCACCACCTTCAGCAGCCAGGAGCGCATCGCGGCCGCCCTGCGGAAGGGCCGTTGCTTCCTGGTGGGGGACGCCGCGCACACGCACTCGCCGATCGGCGGGCAGGGGCTCAACCTCGGGCTGCAGGACGTGCACAACCTGGCCTGGAAACTGGCGGGCGTCGTACGAGGCGTGTTCCACCCGGCGATCCTCGACTCCTACGAGCCCGAGCGCAGGCAGGCCGCCCAGCAGACCGTCCAGAACACCGGGCGCTTCGCCAAGATGTTCATGCTGAGCCCCGCCAAGGCCCGCATGCGCAACACCGCGTGGCGCGGCCTGGAGGCGACGGGGCTGCTGCGACGCCGGTTCGTGCCGCTGCTCGCCGGCTGGAGGGTGAGCTATCCAGATGCGCTGTTCGCGACGACCGGCCCGGTGACGGCCCCCCGCGGCATGCCGTCACCGGGAACGCGTGTGCCGCCCTGGGTGCCGGCGCCGTCGCAGCCGGGTCAGGGGACGTTCCGGCTGCTGACCCTCGGGGACCGGGACGGCGATCTGCGCCGGCGTGCCCAGGACCTGGCCGGCACGATGCCCGGCCTGGTGAGCCACGACCATCACTCCGAGCGTGGCCGGGGCTTCCTGCTGCTACGGCCCGACGGCTTCGTCGCCCGCTCCGGGACCACGCCCGACGACCTGGACCGCGCGGGGCACCTGCTCGCGGGACTGACCCCCACTGGCCGTGACGGCCGCGAGGAGCACTGAATGCGGATCGCCCGAGGACTCGACGAGCTCGCCGAGCTCAAGCAGACCGTCCGGGAGGGAAATGACCCCGAGGCCACCGGCCGCCAGCACGCCAGAGGCAAGCTGACCGCCCATGAGCGGATCGGGCTGCTGCTCGACGAGGGGTCGTTCCACGAGGTGGAGCCGTTACGGCGGCACCGCGCGACCGGGTTCGGCATGGAGGCGCGACGGCCGCACGGAGACGGCGTGGTGACCGGCTGGGGGACCGTCCACGGCCGGACGGTCTTCGTCTACGCGCATGACTTCCGGGTCTTCGGCGGATCGCTCGGTGAGGCGCACGCCGCCAAGATCCACAAGCTGATGGACCTGGCGGCCTCGGCCGGCGCGCCGCTGGTCAGCCTGAACGACGGGGCGGGGGCGCGCATCCAGGAGGGCGTCACCGCGCTGGCCGGGTACGGAGGCATCTTCGTGCGCAACACCCGCAACTCCGGGATGATCCCGCAGATCAGCGTGATGCTCGGGCCGTGCGCCGGGGGAGCGGCCTACTCCCCGGCGCTGACCGACTTCGTCTTCATGGTGCGCGGGATCTCGCAGATGTTCATCACGGGTCCCGGCGTGGTGCGGGCGGTCACCGGGATGGACGTCACCCAGGACGACCTCGGCGGAGCCGACGTGCACGCCACCACCTCTGGCGTGGCCGCCTTCGTCCACGACGACGAGGAGACCTGCCTGGAGGACGTCCGATACCTGCTGTCGCTGCTGCCGGCGAACAACCGTGAGCTGCCGCCGCGCGTCCCGACCGACGACCCGGCCGACCGCCGCACCGACCGGCTGCTGGACCTGGTCCCCCCCGATCCCCGCATCCCCTACGACATGCGCGCGGTGATCCGGGAGATCGTCGACGACGGGGACCTGCTCGAGGTGCACGAGGGGTGGGCCACCAACGTGATCTGCGCCCTGGCCCGGCTGGACGGGCACGTGGTGGCCATCGTGGCGAACCAGCCCGCCACGATGGCGGGAGCGCTGGACATCCACGCCAGCGAGAAGGCCGCCGGGTTCGTGCAGACCTGCGACTCCTTCAACATCCCCCTGCTGACCCTCGTGGACGTGCCCGGGTTCCTGCCGGGACTCGACCAGGAGCACGGCGGGATCATCCGGCACGGCGCCAAGCTGCTCTACGCCTACTGCAACGCGACCGTCCCCCGCGTCCAGCTCATCCTGCGCAAGTCCTACGGCGGTGCCTACATCGTGATGGATTCCCGATCTGTCGGCGCCGATCTGTCGTTCGCCTGGCCGATCAACGAGATCGCGGTCATGGGCGCGGAAGGGGCGGCCAACGTGATCTTCCGCAGGGAGATCGAGGGCGCCGACGAGCCCGAGCTGATGCGGGCCCAGAAGATCAAGGAATACCAGAACACCCTCATCCACCCCTACTACGCCGCCGAGCGCGGGCTGGTGGACGATGTCATCGATCCGCGCGACAGCCGGTCCACGCTCATCCAGGCGCTGGCAATGCTGCGGACCAAACACGCCGAGGTGCCCTCGCGCAAGCACGGCAACCCACCGATGTGATGGACGCGCCCGTCATACGCATCGTCCGCGGTCACGTGGACGACGATGAGCTCGCCGCCGTGGTGGCGGTGCTCATGGCGGTACGCCTCCAGGCGGTCGCGGAGGCCGCGCCCGCCGTCACGCGGGCCGGGTGGGACCGGGACCGTCCCATCCGGCCCGCTCCCGCCGGCTCCTGGATGACCTGAGCGTGAACGCCGAAGAGGGCCCGCCGGGACGGCGGGCCCTCTCTTGTGGGCGTGCTACCGGGTCAGATGGGATCACCCAGCTTGACCGGCAGCTCGTCGATGGTGCGCAGGACCATGCCCGGCGGGCGTGCCGGGTCGTGGTCGGCCAGTTCGATCTCGCGGGCGGCGAACGCGGAGATCGCGACCTGCGCGGTGAGCCGGGCGATCGGCGCGGCCACGCAGAAGTGGATGCCGTGCCCGAACCCGAGGTTCTTACCGGAGGTCCGAGACAGGTCCAGCACATCGGGGGACTGGTAGGCCGCCGGATCGTGGTTCGCCGCGCCCAGCACCACCATGACGGGCTGGCCCGCGGCCAGCTGGACCCCGGCGAGTTCGGTGTCGCGCAAGGCGGAGCGGAACGTCATCTGCAGCGGCGAGTCGTACCGCGTGAGCTCCTCCACGGCTCCGGCGATCTTATCGGGGTTGTCACGCAGCCAGCGCAGCTGGGCGGGATGGCGCAGCAGCCCGAGCATGCAGTTGGCGATCATCGCGACGGTGGCGCCGAAGCCGGCGGCCAGCAGGTTCATCAGCGTCAGCGCCAGCTCCGCCCTGCTCAGCCGGTCCCCGTCCTGCTCGGCCAGTGCCAGCCGGCTCACCAGGTCCTCGCCGGGGTCGGCCAGCCGCTCGGCCGCCATCTCCATGCCTGCCGCCATGAAGCCCGCGCGCGCGTCGTCGCGCGCCCGTACTTGCTCGGGCGTCAGCAGGAAGGCGGGGTCGATCCCGATGCCGCTGTCGCGGAAGTAGGTCAGGAAGTCCGCGTGGTACTTGGCCGGGACCTTGAGCAGCTCGCTCAGCACCAGCCCCGGCAGCGGGCTGATGACCGTCTTGTGCAGGTCGACGACGCCCGAGGCGTCCCGCGCGGCGAGCGCGTCGGAGATCAGCGACTCGACGAACCGGTGTGCCCTCGGCCGCAGCCACTCCACCGTGCGTGGCGTGAACGCCTGGGACACCAGGCCCCGCACCCTCGTGTGGTCGGGCGGATCCATGAACATCAGGATGCGCCGTGGCGGACCGTCCGGGGCGTCGGGGTCGCGGACCATCTGGTCGGCGAGCATCGGGTTGTCGCCCCAGCCGAAGTCCGGGCTCTTCAGGACCACGGAGGCCGCCTCATGGCTGAAGGTGGAAACCATGCCCGCCGGCGACCGGTAGACGGCACCGTGCTCGTCACGAATCTTGTGGTAGGTGGGATAGGGATCGGCATGCACTGACGCGTCGAACGGGTCGAACGGCAGCAGCATGGGGATAAGGCTCGGATCGAAGACGGGCAGCTCGCTCATCACTCACATTCCCTCGTCATCTCGGTGCGGGTTCGAGCCGGACCGGCATGTCCAACACGATCGTGTGCTTGTTGCTGGGCTGGTAGCCGACCGGTCCGGCGGGCCGGATCTCTCCGACCCGCTCCAGCAGTTCCTCCATCAGCCAGTCGAACTGCAGCCTGGCCACGAGATTGCCCAGGCAGTAGTGGTGGCCGTGGCCGAAGGTCAGGTGCGGATTGGGGGTGCGGCGCACGTCGAACGCCATCGGGTCCTCGAAGACGTCCGCGTCGGCGTTGCCGGAGGGCCACCACAGGGTGACCTTGTCACCGGCCCTGATCTCCGCGTCCCCGATCCGCACGTCGCAGGTGGCGGTGCGCCGGTTGTACGGGTTGGGCGGCGCCCAGCGCAGCATCTCCTCGCGGGCGGTGGGGAGCAGGGTGCGGTCCGTGCGCAGGTCGTGCCACTGCCCGGGGTGCCCGGCGAGCCCGAGGACCCCGGCGGCGATGGTGTTCCTCGGCTGCTCGCCGCCGGTCAGCAGCAACAGCAGCAGGTTCATCTCCCTCTCGTGCTCGCTCAGCGGTTCCTCGCCCGGGTCGTCCGCGAGCTCGCCGTTGGCCAGGATGGACGCGAGGTCCTCGCCGGGGTCGGCGCGCTTGCGGACGATGAGCTTGCGGACGTAGTCCTGGGTGGCCTGCATGGTCCGGCGCGATGTCGTGTCCGGCAGACCCGACCTGCGTTCGATGAACCCGGTGGACGCGTGCGCCCAGCTCGCGACCTCGGCCCGGTCCTCCACGGGTATTCCCAGCAGCAGGGCGATGCCGAGGAAGGCGTACGGCTCGCAGATGTCGGTGGCGAAGTCGCACTCCCCGCGTGCCACGGCCTTGTCGATCAGGTCGCCGGCGAGGGCGCGCAACTCGGGTTCGACCGCCCGGGCGACCCGTTCGGTCAGGCCGCCGCCCAGCAACCGGGCCATCAGCTCGTGCCGCGGGCTGTCGACCATCGCCACGATGACGCCGGCGAGCCCGCCGATCGGCATGTCGTCCAGGTGCGATCCGCCTCCCGTACGGTTCCCGCCGCCCCTGGCGGAGAAGGTACGGGAATCGGCGGCCGCCGCGGCGATGTCGGCATGGCGGCTCAGGACCCAGAACCCCTCTCCGTCATCGGTATGGCCCGGAGGGTGGAACAGGACCGGCGCCTCCGCGCGGAGCCGGGCGAACACCTCGTAGGGGAACCCCCGCTCGGCTCGCGCGAACAGCGCGTGGTCGGTGAGGTCGAAGCCGTCGAGGACCGCGGGAAGTCCTCCTCCCGCGCCGTCCGTCATCACGATCGGTCTCCTTGGTCGTCGGTGAGGAAACTCGGGGACCTACCGGCCAGCCAGGAATCGCTGATGCCGGCGAAGTCGGGTTCGTCCGCGCTGTCGCGGTCGTCCAGCAGCCGCCACAGGGACTCGAGGCGGTCCCGCGCACCCGCGCAGTGCGCGTGCGCGAGGTCCTGATCTCCGTGGGCCGCCCGCGAGAGCACCGCGCACATGGTGAGCAGCTCCGCGGTGATCTTCCCGATCAGGCCGAGGATGTGCTGCCGCTCGTCGAGCGCGGCGGGGTCGGGATACCGGGCCGCGAGCTCGGAGCAGGTTCTGGCCAGGCGCCCGATCCCGGCCGAGGCGGCTCGCAGGTGGCGGTGGTTGGCGGGGGAGAGGCCACCGGGTTGCGGCTCGGGCCGGTCGAGCGGGTCGTGGGGCCCGGCGAAGAACCGGGCCATCACCAGGCGTCCGGCCTGGATGTCCAGCAGGAAGTCCACGTTGCCGGAGACCCGCAGCCCTCGTGCGTCTCTGAACAGCCGCTCCACCGGCGCGGCGGTGGCACCGCGGCGACGTTTGCCGGGCGCCGTCTCTAGTCCCTCGCCGCCGAGCAGCGACACCGTGCGGTCGACGATCCGCCAGGCGACCGTCGTGCAGATGTTCTTGGCGAGGGACAGCTCGAACCAGCGCTTCGACGGCCCGCCCCCCAGCAGGCACCACCGCACGACGGTGTCGATGGCGTACAGGTCGGCCAGGGACGCCGTCGCCAGGCGCTGGATCTGCTCGTACCCGGCCAGTCCCCGGCCGTTGACGGCGCGCCTGGCCAGGAACTCGCGCGACCACCGGACGCACTGCCGGGCGATGGCCAGCGCCGGCGCCGCGTTGAAGTGGACGGCGCTCAGCAGCGCGATCGGCCCGATCGATGCGGGGAAGCGCGGCTGTCCCGGCTCTCCCGCGAGGACGTGCTCGCGGGGGATGCGCACGCCGTCCAGGCGCAGGGCCGCGTTCGGCAGGCCCTTGCTCCCCATGAACTCGAGGTGCGATGTGACGCGGAAGCCCGGAGACCCGGTGTCGACGAAGGCCACGCCCACCCGGCGGTCGTCGCCGGCCCCGGGCAGTGTGACGGTGAGGGCCAGCAGTTCGGCGATGTCGCCGTTGCCGGTGTACAGCTTCTCGCCGTGCAGGAGGTACGAGGCGCCGTCGTCCGCCGGTGTCGCCGTGGTTCCCGGCCAGGCGTTGTTGGCCCCGGCGGGTTCGGTGCCGGCGAAGGCGGACACCACGCCGTCGGCGACGCGGCCCCGGACGAAGTCGTGGAGCGGCCCCGGCGGCAGTGCGGCGAGCAGCGCCGCCGCCCCTACGGCATTCTGTATCGCCAGAAGCTGGCCTACGGGCACCGACCAGGCGGCCGCCCTCTCGAACACGCGGAAGGCGCCGTGGTGCGACAGTTCGAAACCGCCGAGTCCGGCCCCGTTGCGGAGCCGGAAATAACCACGTGCCCGCAGATCGTCGACCAGGCCCTTGGGAAGCGCGCCGGTGCGGTCGACCTCATCGGGATCGACATTCGACCGGACGAACTCGGCCACCTCTTCGGCGAAATCCTCTTCGGCTTTCTTCTCCGCCGGATTCTGCGTGGGAAAAGGAAGATACAGGTCCCAGTCGATCCCCCCGGTCGCTAGGTCGTCGAGAAAACTCGGCGCACCGGATTCTGGCGTGACATTCTGACGTCCTGAGGGCATATTCATGAGCTCTCTGAAGCGAAATGGACGTGTCGCACGCTAGTTGCGCCACCCCCCCTATCGCCACCCCAGAAAATCCGGCCGCCGCACCCCTTATCGCTAATAAGGGTTGTATGATGTGCCGGCTATAAACTGGACTGTCTCCGATAAAGCCGCTCGGCAGGACGGAGACAGCGCGATGGACATCGCGGGCAGTGTGGTACTGGTCACCGGTGGCGCCTCCGGGCTCGGCATGGCGACCGCCGGTCGCCTCGTCACGGCCGGGGCCCGTGTCGTCATCGCCGACCTTCCGTCGTCGCCGGGTGCCAAGGTCGCGGACCGGCTGGGCGAGCGCGCGACGTTCGTCCCCGCCGACGTCACCAGCGAGGAAGAGGTGACCGACGCGCTCGACGTCGCGTCAGGCCAGGGCGGGCTCCGCGTCGTGGTGAACTGCGCGGGGATCCTCAGCGCCATCAGGACGGCGGGACGGCGCGGCCCATTCCCGCTGGAGGAGTTCAGGCGTGTCATCGAGGTGAACCTCGTCGGCACCTTCAACGTCATCCGGCTGGCCGTTCAGCGCATGAGCGGGCTCGACGAGGTCCACGGGGAACGCGGGGTCATCGTCAACACCGCGTCCGTGGCCGCGTTCGACGGTCAGATCGGGCAAGCGGCGTACTCCGCGTCCAAGGGCGGGATCGCGAGCATGACCTTGCCGATCGCCCGCGACCTGGCCGACCAGAAGATCCGGGTCGTCACCGTCGCGCCGGGTGTCTTCGACACGCCGATGCTCGAGAAGCTGCCCGAGCGGGCGGTCAAGTCCCTGGAGTCGCAGTTCCAGCACCCGGCGAGGATGGGCATCCCCGGTGAGTACGCGGCGCTCGTGGAGCACATCGTGAGCAACCCCATGCTCAACGGGGAGACCGTGCGCCTGGACGGCGGCCTGCGGCCGGCGGCACGCTGATGGGCCCGGGTGGCCGTCAGGCCACGCAGCGAAGTTCGCAGCCGGACACCGGTGCGAGACCCCCTCCGCCGGGCGGCGGTCGCGGGGTCCCGAGCGATGACCCGGCCTCGAGTGCGACGCGGCGGTGATCGGCCCGCTCCGCCACGCAGCCGACCGTCTCCAGCTCGGAAATGGCCCCTCCCAGCTCCGCGGGCAGGTCGGCCCGGCTGCCGACGTTGAGCTTGCGGTAGACCCGGGTGAGGTGCTGCTCCACGGTGCTGACCGTGATGAACAGCTGGGCCGCGATCTGGCGGTTGGTGTGCCCGTTGGCCGCCAGGGTGGCCACGCGCAACTCCGCCTCGCTGAGTTCCGTGGTGGGGGCGTGGTGACCGGTGCCCGGTGGCTTCCTGGTGCACGCCGGTACGGCCCCGAACAGGTTTCTCAAGTAGATCGTCTCGAAGGCGCACTCCTGCGCCAGGTGCTGCGCGCGCCGTTCCATCGCCATAGCCCGGTCGTCGTCGCCCCTCGTCTCGTACACCCGGCCGATCTCCGCCAGCGTGCGGGCCAGCTCGAACCGGTCGCCCGCCCGCTCGTACAGGTCGGCGGCCTGCTCCAGTTGATCGAGGCTCCGCTCACCCTCCCCGGTCACCGCGAGGACGCGTATGAGTCCCGCCCTGGCGACGAACTGCTTGGTACAGGTCCTGCCCAGTTCCCGTCTGGCGAGCTCCTCGGCTCCGTCACGGTCTCCCAGGGCGAGCAGGGCCTCGGCCGCGCTCGCGGCCCACGGGACGATCGTGACATTGCTGAGTTCCCATCGTGCGACCACCTCACCACACGTCTGGAAGTCGTCGAGCGCCGCGTAGAAACGGCCCGTGGCCAGATAGTAGGTGCCGCGCGCGTGCATGTAGTGCAGGGTGCCGAGGGTCTGCCAGACCCCCTTGGGGAGGGAGACGGCCAGATAGGACTCCGCCTCCTCGTACTTGCCCAGTGCGGTCTTGATCATGATCACGTTCGCCAGGGGCAGCGCGATGGCCGCTCCCCAGCCGTCCAGCGACAGCAGGCTCAGCGAGGCCTCCACATAGCGTTCGGCCTCGGTGAACCGGCCCCATCGCATCTCGATGGTGGACCACAGCACCGAGAGGATGGCCCGCCAGGTGGGCGCGCTCTGAGCGGACGGCTCGGCCAGCAGCGATCGGCACCAGAACGCCGCCTCTTCGAGCTTGCCCGTATAGATGAGGGAGACCAGCGCCCCGCAGATGGCCAGCACCCCGCGGTCGTCCAGCCGGACGCCCTGCAGCACCTGCTCGGCCCGGACACCCGCGCTCTCGTCCGAGCCGTCGCGCAGCACCGCGCTCAGGAGCTTCGCCGCGCGCACCAGGCCGCTGCGCTCCGACAGGAGCGCCTCGTCGGCGGAGGCGGTCGAGCCGGAGTTCAGCCGCGAGAACAGGTCCGGGTAGGAGCACCCGAGCCACAGCTCGACCAGCCCGAAGGGCTGATCGGGACTGTCCGGCTCCTCCTTGGCCCTTCGTTCGAGGGCGTCGAGCAGCTCACCCACCTGGTCGCCATGGCCGAACCAGAGCAGGTAGGCGATCAGCGTCACCGTGTCGGCCGAGGCCAGGGTGCCTTCCAGCCCGGCGGCCAGCAGCTCGGGCAGATGCCGGGCGGCGGCCGAGGGATCGACGCGCCACTGGGCGCGCAGCAGCAGGCATCTGATCTTGGTTCTCTGCGCCTCGTCGTGACACAGGGCCAGCGCGGTATGCAGGGCGTCGATGGCCAGGGTGACCTCGTTGTCGGCCAGCGCCCGCTCGGCCGCCTCGCACAACGTCGGGATGACCCAGCCCGCCGTCACGGGCGTGCCGGCGATCAGGTGCCTGGCGAGCACCGTCGCGGACGCTCCGTGCTCGCGCAGCACGCGCGCGGCCCGGGCGTGGACGGCCAGCCGGTCCTCGTTGGCCCAGCTGTGGATCACCGCGTCACGGGCGACCTGGTGGCGGAAACGTCCCGAGCCTCCCAGCAGACCCGTGCCCCGCAGCGCGTCGAGCGCCTGGGCCACAGACGCCCGGTCCATCATGAGGATCTCGGCGACCAGCTCGGGATGGTTGTGCTCGTCGTCCAGTACCGCGATCACGCGGGCGACGTCCTGCACCAGGTGGTCGCATCGCAGCAGGCACATCGTGACGGCGTGGCCGAACGCCTCCCCGGGGTGGAACGTCTCGGTGGGGGACGGCTGCGCGTGGTGGTCCTCGAGCAGGGAGGCCAGCAGCAACGGGTTGCCACCTGTGAGGTCGTGCGCCCGGGTGACCAGCTCCTTGCCCGGCGAGAAGCCGAGGTCGCCGGCGATGATGCTCGCCACGCCCTGATGTGACAGCGCGTTGAGCCTGATGTGGCGAGCCCCCGGCTCGCGAAGCACGTCGGCCTGGAAGCAGTTGTACTCCGGCCGGTCGGCGAGGCCGTCGCTCAGCACCAGGAGGATGCGGGACGACCGCAGCCGGCGCGCCAGATAGAGCAGGCAGAGCAGGGACGGGGCGTCGGCGTAGTTCGCGTCGTCGACGAAGATGCCTATCAGCCGTTCCTGGCCGATGCGGTGCAGCATGGTCCGCAGTTCGCCCAGATAAGACAGCTCGCTGCGGCCGGCGACGTCGAAGCCGCCGCTCACCCAGGGCTGGGTGAGCAGGCTCGTCCCCGGAGCGCGGTTCACCGACCCGTCGCCGAGGGACCCCATGTCCACGGACGACACAAGCTGCCCGATCACGCCGAGGGGCAGGCCTATCTCGATACGCGAGGCGGCGGCCTTGAGCACGACCCAGCCCTGCTTGCGCATCTGTTCGGCGAACGCCTGCAGCAGGACGGTCTTCCCGCTCGCCACCGCCCCGCTGACGACGATCACGCCTCCGCCGGTATCGGAGCAATCGATACAAGCGTCTTTAAATAAGTCCCACTCACGTTCTCGTTCCACCAGGCCCATGAATCTCCCCCATGAATCTCCCCCAGAAACAGCCGTTGGAGGGCCAGAACGGTTGAACACACAACGATCTGGCGGCCCTGATCACCGTGTGTCGATCGATGGCAACGCAGCAGGTTTGAGCCGTTCTAAACTGCGCTTAGTTCATTATCACATGGGAATCGGTCGTCCACATCACCAAGCCGGCAGTTATGATCGCCATGCGTGCACCGGCGGCGACGCAGCGAGTTTGCGGCCGACCTAACCTGCGATGACCGGTCAAGTTAAATTTATATAAATCGATGGGGGCGGCGCGCGCACGCCCCGGAAACGAGGAAGCCCCGCCCTCCTCGGGAAAAGGATGACGGGGCGCGTGGCTACCGGCGTGCGGTCAGGCTTCGCCGGTGTAATGCGAGAGCAAGTCGAAGTGCACATGCTCGGGAGTGGTGCTGAGGTAGGGGCCCAATAACTCGTTCCAACGGTCGTGCAGCTGCGATCCCCGAAAGCCGTCGACGCTTGCGGTGAGCGACTCCCACGCGACGATCAACAGGTAGTCCTCGGTCCCCTCGGCACCGCGAAGCAGGTCGACGAAATGGAAGCCCTTCGCCTTCGCCATGACCTGCTCGGCTTCCTTGAAAGCACGCTCGAACTCCTCGCCCTTACCCGGAGCGACCTTAAGAAGTGCGTGTTCGACAATCAAGTGATCTCCCTCTGGTGGGCATGACCACCGGCGGTGGAATGACCGTCACCACCGGAGCAATCCCGGAGTGTAGCAACGGTCGTCCCGGTTTGTGCCACCCCTATTCGGCCCCTATTTCCGGCGGCGTGGTCCCCACCCGCCGGACCGGCGCCACCCGCAGGCCAAGGGAATCAGGGAGCCCGGCCCTGGTCAGGACGCCGACACCGTGACCTCGGCGCGCTGGTTCACGGTGTGTTCCTCGTCGTAGGACTTCCGAGCCGCCGCGATCGCGTCCTGGTGCCGAAGTGCCCATTCGGCGAGCTGCTCGAAGGCGCCGCGAAGTTCACGGGCCATCGTCGTGGCGGAGTAGTCCACCCGGGGGGGCACGGTGGGGAAAACGGTCCTTATGAGAAGTCCGTCCCGTTCCAGGTTGCGTAGGGTCAAGGTGAGCATTCGCCGGCTGATGCCCTCGATGCTGCGCTCCAGTTCGGTGAAGCGGATCGGCCCACGGGATACGGCCAGAAGGACGATTTGCACGCTCCATTTGCCCGCGACGCTGTCGATGATCTCACGAATCGGACAGGCCACAGGGTGAATGTCCTGGTCGGTCACACGCGAGTTCCTCTGTGACATGGAAATTCCTCCTTATGGACATCACCCACAGTGTCAGAACATGGGGTGGGTAACAAGGAGTGTCCTACGGACATGACTTGGTACCAAGCAAGGCCCGGCACGCGTGGGAAGCCGGGTGGAGCGCCTGGCCCGGCCTGACGGGCGGGGATGTCCCGGGCGACCGGCGATGGCACCGCCGGTGACCGCGATGAGAACCGCCTTGCTTTCAAACGAAGGAACCCGACTCAACCGAAGGGGAAGAGGCAAAGCAGTGGTCGCTTCCACCACCTCCACACGTTCGGGCCCCGGGCAGCGGATCGCGCTCCTGGCCCTGGCCCAGTTCGTCATCACGCTTGACTTCAACATCGTCTTCGTCGCGCTTCCCGACATCGGCCGGGAGCTCGGCTTCACAGCGCACTCACTGCAATGGGTGGTCAACGCCTATGTCGTCGCGCTCGGCGGCCTGCTGCTCTTCGGCGGACGAGCGGCCGACCGGCTCGGCGCCCGCCGGATGTTCATCACCGGCCTGCTGCTCTTCGCCATCTCGTCGCTGGTCGGCGGCCTGGCGACCGACCCCTCCATCCTGATCGGCGCGCGCGCCGTCCAGGGCTTCGGCGGGGCGCTGCTCACCCCCGCGACACTCAGGCTGATCTTCAGCAGCTTCGACGAGGGCCCGACGCGCAACCGCGCGCTGGTGACCTACGGCGCCATCGGCGGTGTCGGTCTGTCGGCCGGCGCGCTGCTGGGCGGCCTGCTCACCAACTACGTCGGCTGGGAGTGGGTCTTCTTCATCAACGTGCCGCTGGCCCTCGGCGGAGCGCTGCTGGCCCCCAGAGTGCTCCCCGCGGCCCCGGCGCTCGGCGGAAACCGCAGCTTCGACATCTTCGGAGCGCTGCTCGCCACGGCCGGCGTCACGCTCGTGGTGTTCGGCCTCGCCAGCGGCCCCGACGTGGGCTGGGGCACGACCCGCGGCGCGGGCGCGCTCGTGCTCGGCTTCGTGCTTCTCGTGGTGTTCCTAGTGGTCGAGGCGCGCAGCCGGGACGCGCTGATGCCCCTGCGACTGCTCAAGCACCGAAGCCTCGCGACGACCATGGCCACGGCGTTCTTCTACCAGGGCAGCCTCGCCGGGGTGTACTACCTCTTCACGACCTACCTTCAGGACGTGCTGGGGTACACCCCGCTGGCCGCCGGCCTGGCGTTCCTGCCCCCGACCGTCATCTCCATGGCGTTCGCCGTCAAGTTCAGCACCGCCTTCCTCAGCGAGCGCGGCCTGCGTACCACGATGTTCACGGGTGTGTTCGTGACCGGCGCCGGAGCGGCCATCCTCGCCGTGGGGTTCGTCGAGAACGGGTCGTACTGGCTGCTGCTGCCCGGCCTCGCGATCTGGTCCATCGGCGGCGCGCTCGCCATTCCGGCGATCCTCGCCGGAGCGGGCGCCGGGATCGCGCTGCTGGAGCAGGGCGTGGCGTCGGCGATGGCGATGACCGCCCGCCAGATCGGCGGTGCCGTGGGCCTCGCCGCGCTGGTCGCGGTCGCCACGACCGGCCTGCCGACCGGACCCGGCGCCGCGGGACCCACAGGGGAGCTCCTCGACGGGCTGCGCATGGCCGGCCTGGTGGCCGGGGCGGCCACGATGGCCGCGGCCTTCCTCTGCTTCCTGCTGGAGAAACCCGCGGCCGTCGCGTCGAGGCCGAAAGTCGACGAAGTCGGCACACCTACGGCCGGATCGGCATCGGTCGCGGAGTAGACCGGCCAATCCAGAACAGGAGAACGACAAGAATGCAGTGGAACGATATCCATGTGAACGCGTCCGCGGCCTGGATCGGGCAGCGTGAGGACGTCCAGAAGGCGGTCGCCGAAGGACGCTACGACGCCGCCGAGTACCAGGAGGACGGCTACATCGCGCTGCCGGTCGCCGGACCCGACGACAGTCCGGCGGACATGGCCGTGTCGGCCGGGCAGGTCGCGGTCGAGCGGGCCGGGGTGCCCGGCGGCGACTTCACCATCGTCCTGTGCGCCACGACCTCTTTCCAGGGGCTGGACCACTGGTCGCCCGCACCCTACATTCAGCACCGCACGGTCGGCAGTGGCGCGCAGTCGGTGGAGGTGAGGCAGGCCTGCAACGGCGGCATGGCCGCGCTCGAACTGGCCGCCGCCTACCTGTCGGTGGGCTCGCTCTCGGCCGCGGCACTCCTCACCACGACCGACAAGTTCGCCCTGCCGCAGTTCGACCGCTTCCGCTCGGACAAGGGCATGGCTCGCGGAGACGGCGCGACCGCCCTGGTGCTGTCGCGCCGGCCGGGAGTGGCCCGGCTGCTGTCCACGGCCTCGATCGGCGACCCGAAACACGAGGGTACCGGCCGGGGCGACGCCAAGTGGGCCGACGCCAGCGGCGAGCAGGGCTGGCCGGTGGATCTGCGGTCGCGCAGGGAGCAGTACACCGATCGAATGGGCGACATCAAGACGATCATGACGGACCTGGCCGTCCGGCAACATGAGAGCGTGCAACTCGCGCTCGCGGACGCCAAGGTCGACTTCGCCGACATCAACTGGTTCGTGTTCCCCAACGTCAGCCAGGGAGTGGCGAAGATCCGCAACCAGGCGTTCGGCATCGACGAGGGGCGCACCACGACGCGCTGGGGCCTGGAGACCGGCCACATCGGTGCGGGTGACCAGTTCGGTGGGCTCACTTACCTGCTGGAGACCCACCAGGTGAGCGTCGGCGACCGCGTCCTGCTGTCGGGCGCCGGCGGCGGCTGGAACTTCACCGCCGCGGTGGTGGAGATCACCGAGGTCCCCGACTGGCCCAGCACCGCGGCCTAGCGGCGCCGTACCGAACATCGTGCGGGCGGCCCACCCCTGTCCAGCCGGAGAGGGGTGGGCCGCCCGCACGCGTGTCACCGGCCGCGGCGAGGCGGTGGAGCCTGCGCTGCGCGCCTTCCGTACCGGCGCGCACATCGGGGGCGATGTCGATCAGCCGGCGGACGTCCGGGTGGCGATCTCGCGGATGACCGAGACCAGGAGGTCGATGTCGGCCTCGGTGGTTCGCCAGTTCACGATGGCCGGTCGCAGGGCGGTCATGCCCCGGTAGATGGTGGTCCCGGCGTAGACCCGGCCGTCGGCGATCAGCTCCTGGCCGATCCGCCTGTTCAGATCGTCCAGTTCGGCCTCGGGGACATCCCGGGGGCGATAGCGGAAGCAGACCACGCAGAGCCGCACCGGAGCGAGCAGTTCCAGGTCGGGGGAGTCCTCGACGATGCCACCGAGCCGGAGGGCCAGGTCGTGGTGGCGCTCGGCCATCTCCCGGTGGCCTTGCCTGCCGTACGCCCGTAAGGTCGCCCAGATGGGCAGCGCCCGCGCCCGCCGGGAGGACTCCGGGCCCAGGCAGTTGTAGTTGACCTGCGGATCGTTCTCGGCGGGAAGGTACGGCGCGCCCCACGCGCCGAAGGCCCGGCCCATGATCGCCGGGTCGCGGACGAACGCGAACCCGCTCTCGTAGGGGACGTTGAGCCACTTGTGCCCGTCGGCGGTCACCGAGTGCGCCCGTTCGACTCCCTTGACCAGGTGCGACAGGCGGGGTGAGGCCGCCGCGAACAGCCCGAACGCACCGTCCACGTGCAGCCAGGCACCATGCCGGCCGGCCAGGTCGGCCAGCTCGTCGATGGGGTCGAAGTCGCCGGTGTTCACCTCGCCCGCGTTCCCGACGATCACCGCCGGTCCGTCGATCTCGCCGAGTGCCCGGTCCATGGCCGCCACATCGACCCGCCCTGCGTCGTCCCGGGCGAGGACCCGCACGGCGTCACGGCCGCAGCCGAGCAGTTGCAGCGCCTTGCGGCTGCTCGGGTGGATGTAGCCGCCGGCCAGCACGGGCATCCGCGGCAGCCCCGCGAGCCCGTCGGCCGTCACATCGGCGCCGTGGTGCTCGCCCCACCACTGGCGGGCGCACGCCAGCCCCGTGAGGTTGGCGAAGGTCGCGCTCGGGGTGAGCACGCCTCCATAGGAGGCAGGCAGCCCGAACAGGTCCTTCAGCCACCGCAGCACGATGGTCTCCGCCCGGCCGGCGAGCGGCGAGGTCAGCCAGAGCCCCGAGGCCTGGTCCAGCAGCGAGGTCACCCAGTCGCCCGCCTGCGCCGCCGGGGTCGACCCGCCGACGACGAAATGGAAGAAGCGCGGTCCCGAGGAGTGCGTCGCCGTTCCGGTGCCGACGCGCAGCAGCCGTTCGACGCTGTCCAGCGTGCCCTCGCCGCGCTCGGAGAGGTCGCCGTCGAGCAGGTCGAGCAGCGCGTCGGCCGCGTGGTCGTGGACGAGACGCTCGTCCAGGGAGGTGAGGTACGGCCGGGCGGCCCCGGCCACCGTCTCCAGCGCCGCGGCGGCCGTGTCGCGTTCGTGCAAAGGATCACTCATCCTTCAGAAGAACATCTCAGTGGCGCCTCACACCAGTCCTTCCGGCCGCACCGCGACTCTGGGGGCTCCCTCCGAGCACCACGTATACGGCCGTTCGATGCCCGGCGGCGACGCGCGCGCGGCAAAAGGGGCGACGACACTATACGCCAAACCAAGCGCTTGCTACGCTCCGGCCATGCTGTCCACGATTGTCTGGGGCACCGGCAACGTCGGCCGCGCGGCCATCCGCGCCGTCGAGGCCCATCCGGTCCTGAAACTCACGGCCGTGCTCGTCCACGACCCCGGCAAAGTCGGCCGCGACGCAGGCGACCTCGGCGGGCTCGGCCACGATCTCGGGATCGCGGCGACCGCCGACATCGACGCCGTACTGGCCACCAGCCCGCACGCCGTGGTGTACGCGGCGTCCGGCGACATCCGCCCCGACGAGGCGCTCGCCGACATCATCAAGGCGATCCGCGCCGGGGCCGTGGTGGTCACCCCCTCGCTCTACGCCCTCTACGACCAGCGCAACGCCCCGCCGGAACTGCGGGAACCGGTGCTGGCCGCCATCGCGGACGGCGGCGGCTCGCTGTTCGTCTCCGGCGTCGACCCCGGCTGGGGCAACGACGTGCTGCCACTGCTGATCAGCGGACTCGGCACCACCGTGGACGTCATCCGCTGCCAGGAGATCTTCGACTACTCGGCCTACGACCAGTCCGACTCGGTCCGGTACCTGGTCGGCATGGGCCAGCCGATGGACTACGAGCCGCCGATGATCGCGCCGACGGTCCCGACCATGGTCTGGGGCGGGCAGGTGCGGCTGATGGCCAGGGCCCTCGGCGTCGAGATCGAGGAGATCCACGAGACCCTGGACCGGCGCGCGCTCGACCACACGGTGAGCACCAAGACGATGGGCGACTTCGAGGCGGGCACCCAGGGCGCCGTGCGGTTCGAGGTGCAGGGCATCGTCGAGGGCGAACCCCGCATCGTCATCGAGCACGTCACCCGCATCCACCCGTCCTGCGCACCGGACTGGCCGACGCCGCCCGACGGCGACGGGGCACATCGGGTGATCATCGAGGGCAGCCCGCGCATCGAGGTCACCGTCGAGGCCACCGACGAGAGCGGCAACCGGGCGGCGGGCGGCAACGCCACCGCGGTCGGACGCCTGGTGAGCGCCATCGACTGGCTCGTGGACGCGGAACCCGGACTCTACGACGCCCTCGACGTCCCACTGCGCCCCGCTGTCGGCAAGCTCGGAAGGAGACGGCCATGAAGATCGACATCCCCGATGGCAAGGACGCGATCGAGTACGTGTGGGGCGAGATGGTTCCCGGCATCGGGATCGCCGCCTCGAAGTTCTCCATGGCGGTGTACGCGCACACGACCCTCGGGCTGCGCGAGTTCGAGGCCGCGCGGCTGCGGATCGCGCAGATCAACGGGTGCGTCTTCTGCCTGGACTGGCGGACGGAGCGCGACGGGCAGAAGGTCGAGGAGGAGTTCGCCGACGCGGTTACCCAGTGGCGCACCACCGACGCCTTCGACGACCGCACCCGGCTGGCCGCCGAGTACGCCGAGCGGTACGCCCTGGACCACCACGGCATCGACGACGAGTTCTGGACTCGGATGACCGCCCACTACAGCCAGTTGGAGATCGTGGAGCTGAGCATGAGCATCGGCTCCTGGCTGGCGTTCGGCCGGCTCAACCATGTGCTCGGCCTCGACACCGTGTGCAAGCTGCCCAGTGGCCGATCGCCCTCCGCCCAGCGGACCCAGGTGCGGTGACCTGGCGCTCCGGATCCCCGATCGACGGCACGTCGCTCATGAGTTTGTAAGTCACTAAGGCGCGAGCAATCCCTGGTCCCTTTCATGGAGAGTGAGAACCACATGAATGACAACACCTCGGGCAGCATCGGTTCCAAGGGCGTCTCGCGCCGTGGGTTCATCGTCGGAACCGGTTCTCTCCTGGGAGTCGCGGCCCTCGCGGGCCGCGGCACCGCGGCCCAGGCGGCGGCCCGCGCGGCCGGTCCGATCACCGGCGGGGCGCACGTCCCGGTACTGGTGATCGGCACCGGGTACGGCGGCTCCGTCGCCGCCCTGCGTCTCGCCCAGGCGGGCATCGACGTGCACATGATCGAGATGGGCATGGCCTGGGACACCCCCGGCAGCGATGGCAAGATCTTCTGCGCCACCACCGCCCCGGACCAGCGGTCCTACTGGCTGCGCACCAGGACCAAGGCCCCCCTGAACTACTTCCTCGGCTTCCCGATCGACAGGGACATCCCCCGCTACACCGGGATCCTGGACGCCGAGGACTTCAGCGGCATCACGGTCTACCAGGGCCGCGGCGTCGGCGGCGGTTCGCTGGTGAACGGCGGCATGGCGGTCACCCCCAAGCGGGCGAACTTCGGCTCCGTCCTCCCGTCGGTGAACGCCGACGAGATGTACAACATCTACTACCCGCGGGCCAACGCCGCGCTCGGGGTCGGCACCATCGACCCGGCCTGGTTCGACACCACCGACTGTTACCAGTACGCCCGGGTCGGCCGTAAGCACGCCCAGCGTTCCGGCTTCCCGTTCGTCTTCGTGCCCGACGTGTACGACTGGGACTACATGAAGCAGGAGGCGGCAGGAACCGCCACCAAGTCGGCTCTGGCCGGAGAGATCCTCTACGGCAACAACCACGGCAAGAAGTCACTGCAGAGGACCTACATCGCCCAGGCCAAGGCCACCGGCAGGGTCACCATCTCGCCGCTGCACAAGGTCACCTCGGTCGCCCCGGCGTCCGGTGGCGGCTACACGGTCGTCATCGAACAGATGAACACCAACGGTGACACCACAACCACCAAGACCGTCATCGCGGACAGGGTGTTCTTCGCCGCCGGCAGCGTCGGCACCAGCAAGTTACTGGTCAAGCTCAAGGCCACCGGCCTCCTGCCCAACCTCAACGGCGAGATCGGCAAGGGCTGGGGCGACAACGGCAACGTCATGTGCGGCCGCGCCAACCACCTGTGGGACCCGACAGGCTCGCTCCAGTCGACCATTCCCTGCTCCGGTATCGACAACTGGGCCGCCGGTGGCGCGTTCGCCGAAGTGGCACCGCTGCCCACCGGGATCGAGACCTTCGCCTCGTTCTACCTGTCGATCACCAAGAACCCCAACCGCGCCCAGTTCTCCTGGAACGCCGCGACGGGCAAGGTCGACCTGAACTGGCAGACCTCCTGGAAGCAGCCGTCCATCGACATGGCCAAGACCATCTTCGACAAGATCAACGCGAAGGAGGGGACGATCTACCGGACCGACCTGTTCGGCGTCTACAAGATCTGGGGCGATCACCTCACCTACCACCCGCTCGGTGGCGCGGTCCTGAACAAGGCCACCGACAACTACGGCCGCCTCACCGCCTACCCCGGCCTGTACGTCATCGACGGCTCGCTGATCCCCGGCAACACCAGCGTCAACCCGTTCGTCACCATCACGGCCCTCGCCGAGCGCAACATCGAGAAGATCATCGCCACTGACCTGTAGCGGGACCCCGGCGAGGTGGTCGGCCACGGGCGCGTGTGGCCGACATTCCCCGCGTACGGTATGAACGACGCCCGACCCGCCCTGGCGGCAATCGGTTGCATCACCTCCGAAGGGGGCACACGCGAAGGGCGGCGCCCTCACGCACGCGCCTCCTCCATCAACGCGGCCAGGGCCGGCTCCGGCTCGAGGACGAACAGCCCGCCATGGGTGCGATCGGTCACCCAGATGAGTCCGTCCGTGTCGACGAACAGGTCGTTGGCCTGTGGCGCCCGCTGGCCGGCCGGGATCTCGGAGACCCAGTGCGCGACCTCGCGCGGGTCGCCTGGGTCCTGTAGGTCGTAGACGCGCACGCCCGCGTTGAAGTACGTGGCGAAGATGAGGCGTTCGCTGCGGTAGGACCCCTGTCTGTTCTCGTGCAGACAGTGCGGTCCGAAGCGCATCGGCAGGTCGTCGTACGGGCCTTCGGGGTGGGGGAGGACGCCGCGGTACAGCGGCTCGGCGGGGTCGGCGATGTCCACGAGGTGGATCCGCCGCTCGGGAGCGCGCGGGCCGTCGCGCTGCTGTTCGTCGGACACCACCAGCAGGTCGCGGCCGGGTAGCGGAAGGCATGTGTGCGTGGCGCCGCCGCCCCACTCGCAGCGGCCGAGCAGCTTCGGCGCGGCCATGTCGGAGACGTCGAGCACGACCAGGTTGGCATCGTCGAAGCCGAGGTAGGCGACGTCGCCGGAGATGAGGGCGTGGTGAGCGGCATAGCGCCGTCCCGCCGGCCAGCCCGGCCGCTCTCCGCCCGCTTCCCACTGGCCCGGCCACCACCAGCGCCCGGCCTCGACGGGGCGCGCCGGATCCGCGAGGTCGACGACGACCCAGATACGGTCCGTGAAGCCATCGGGCACCGCCGACATGTGGGCGTACCGGCCGCCTTCCCACACGATGCGGTGAACGCCTTTGCCCCCTGACTCCCAGAACGCGATCTGTTCGGGGGCGAGCGGATCCGTCAGGTCGTACACGGCGAGCCCCGCCGAGTGCGGGCCGAGCGGCCCGGCCGGCCGGTACGGAAAGCGCTCGTGGTTGACGAGCAGCAGTCCGCCGGCCACCTGGACCTTGTGCGTATGGGTGTTGTCCGGCGCGGGCCACTGGTCCACGAGCCGGGGACGCGGCGGGTCGGCCACATCCAGGATCGAGGTCCCCATCCGGGACGTACCGCTGTGGCCGACGTAGAGGGCGTCGCCTTCGCGCATCACCTGCATGCCGTCGCCGCTGCCGGCGAGGTCATGGTGTGCGAGAAGCCGGAGTCCCTTGGCGTGAGCCGTTCCCACCTTCATGGCTCACACGTTCCCGATGGCGGGCCTGAACGGCAGGCCCAGGATCTTCTGGGCCCGCCAGAGCGGGACGAGAGAGGTGTACGTGCGCCAGTCCGTGCCCTCAGGGACCGACTTGAACCCGATCTGGTCCTTGATGAACTTGTCCATGTCCGCGGGATCGAATCCGCCGTCGGCCACGTGGTAGGTCGGGGCGTTCTCCGCCGAGTAGGCGTCCGCGAACTCGGACGGGATGTCGAACCCCTTCTTCGTCATCATGGCCAGGACCGCGTCCTTGTTCGCCTGGTCGGTGATGAACTGCCGTGCCTTCAGCGTGGCCGTGAGGAAGGCCGTGACGGTTTCCGGGCTCTCCGTCAGCAACTCGTTGGCCGCCCACCCGTTCTGCGGCACCTTGCGGGTCTCCTCGAACAGGAATTTGCCACCCGCCCGCTCCAGCAGCTCACGATGGCGGATCTGCACGCTGGCGCCGTCGACGACTCCGGCGATCACGGACTGGAGCCGCTCGTTGGACTGGCCACCGGTGCTGACGATCTTGACGTCCTGGTCGGGGACGACGCCGTTCTTGGTGAGCAACTCGCGCAGGATCGCGTCGTTGCGGCTGTTGAACTGGCCCCCCGTGATCGTCTTGCCCTTCAGGTCGGCGGCCGTGTTGATGCCCTTGCCGACGCCCAGGATGTTGGCCTCGCCGCCCAGATAGACCGACAGGAACCGGACTCCCGTGTTGCTCTTCTTGGCCGCGGCGATCGTCGTGTCGGAGTCGTAGAGCGCCATGTCGAGCGAGCCGCCGATCAGCGCGGGCAGCGGATCCTCGATGGTCTTGATGTCCACCTTGTCGATGCCAAACTCCTTGAAGTACCCCTTCTCCTGGGCCACCACGATGTCTTCGTGGAACAGGTAGTAGGGGTTGTCGACGCCGACCACGAGCTCGCGCTTGACCTTGCTCTTGTCGATGGTCCCGTTGACGTCCTCGGCGCTCTTCGGCACGCTCTGGGCCGTGGCGTCCGGGCCCTTGGCGCCGCCGCCGGCACCGCCGCCTCCGCCTCCGCACGCCGCGAGGAGGAACGTCAGGGTGAAGAGGGTCAGTACCTGCTTGGATCTGTGCATCGGTGACTCCTGGGCGTCGTCCCATGGAAGCGGCTGTATCTAGTGGGGGGACAGCGAACCGTGCCGGCCCTGGCGGGTTGGGAGATCTACGCGCGTGAGATGTCGCGCCATGGCGCCGCACGCTGTTCGAGCCAGCGCATCGACTGCACCAATCCAACGGACATGACGGCGAGAAGTATCAGAGTCGCGTACAGCATCGGCGCGTCGAACTGCTCGCCCGCCTTGTCGAGCAGGAAGCCGAGCCCGTTCCCCCCGCCGCCGAGCAGTTCACCGATGAGCATGCCGACCAGTCCCCGGGCGATGCCCTGGTTGACGCCGGCGATCACGAACGGAAGCGTGTACGGCAGGATCACCTTGAGGTAGATCTGCGGCCTGCTGGCCCCGAAGACCTCGCCCGCACGAACCAGTGACGGTTCGACCGTCTTCACCCCCGCCATGCAGTTGACCATGATCGGGAACACGGCGGACAGGATGATGATCGTCAGCTGCATGGAGTTGCCGAACCCCATGATCAGGATCAGCAGGGGGATGAGGGCGACACGGGGGAGCGAGGTCATCGCCCAGACGTACGGACTGAGGATCAGGTCGGCGACCTTGCTCGCACCCATGAGCAGGCCGACGGGGATGCCGATCACCGCCGAGATCGCCAGACCGATGAGGAAGTTCGTCAGGCTGTGACTGAGCTCTGGCCAGATGGTGCCGTCGGCGAATCCGTTGAAGAGGGCGGAGAACATGGCGGTGGCACGCGGGAAGAACAGCGCGTTGATGACCTCCGCGCGGGCGACGAGCTCCCAGATCACGAAGAAGATGCTCAGGTTGACCACGGTGATCGCGACGTTCTTGAACCGGGCGAACCTGCTGACGTGAATGCTCTCGATCTGCCTGGTCGTGCGCTCCGCGCCGGGTGCGGTGCCGTTGATCGTCTCGGTCATCGTGATGCGCCCGCCTGCTGCGCGCCCAGCGCCTCGTCCGCGAGAAGCGACCACAGGTGAGTGCGGATCTCCCCGAACCTGGGCGACTGCTTCACATCGGCCTGTTCGTCGAAACGCGGTCGTGGCAGGTCGACGTCGATGATCTCCCGGATGGTGCCGGGCCGCCTGCTGATGACCACGATGCGATCGGCGAGGAGGATGGCCTCGTCGATCGAGTGCGTGATGAAGACGACCGTCTGCCGGGTCTCGGCGATGATCTTCTCCAACTCCGCCTGCATGGCCTCGCGCGTCATCGCGTCCACCGCACCGAACGGCTCGTCCATGAGCAGGATCTCGGGCTCGGTGACGAGCGCGCGTGCGATCCCGACGCGCTGGCGCATGCCTCCGGAGAGCTCGTGGGGGTAGGACTTCTCGAAACCTGTCAGCCCGACGAGTTCGAGCGCGCGGGCGACGCGCGGGGCCTGCTCCGCCTTCGGCACGTGCCCGCGACGGTTCTCCATGGCGAACCGGATGTTCCGCTCGACCGTTCGCCACGGCAGCAGCGCGTAGTCCTGGAAGACCATGGCCCGGTCGGCGCCCGGACCGGTGACCTCGCCGCCGCGCACCCGTACCGAACCTTCGATCGGCTTGACGAAGCCCGCGATCAGGTTGATGAAGGTCGTCTTCCCGCATCCGGAGGGTCCGACGATGGCGAGGAACTCGCCCCGTCGTACGTGGAGTGAGACGTCTCGCAGTGCGATCAGCCGAGTGAGTTCCCGCCTGTTCTCGTAACCCGCGGTCACATGTACCGCCTCGATGAGCGCCGGCTCCGACGCTTGGTCACCCGTGGCGCGGTGCGCGCCGGGCGCACTGTGAGCCTCCACATGCCCCATCTCAGCTCCCTGCTCAGATCAGTGCGTTTTCCTGCCTCTGGTTGACCTCTGCAATCGGTTGCGCTGACGGTATCCAACGGGTTCAGCACCGTCAAGGCGCTATTTGTGCGTTCTGTAACCGTTAGGAGCGCTCTTCGACCTGCCTGGTCATGGCGTATTCGCAATCGATTGCGAAAATGAGACGAGTGAAGGTGCGGCGCGGAATGGAGCGGGGAGGATCGGGCCTCAGTCCATCGCGAGGCGGAACCTGTGCACGGTGTCGTATCGACGGCCGGTGGCCAGCCGCAGCTCGCCGCTCTTCTGCCCGTAGACGATCGACCACTGGGTGTGGCTCTGCCGGACGCGGTCGAGCAGGCCCATGGCCTGTTCCGCCGTCAGCCGGCCCTTGGCGCCCTCCAGCGTCTCGCCGGCCGCGCGGTAGCGGGGATCGGCCAGCCTGCTCTGCTCGGTCGACCCGGCGAAGGCGAAGTTCACCATGGCCTGCCAGGGCCCCTGCCCCCGCCGGACCACGGTCTCGCCGTCGACGAACTCGACGATCGCCGACCTGCCACCGGCATCGGAGAACATGTAGTGCAGCGGCGGGCCGTCGGTGAAGTCGACGTTGTACCGCTCGAACACCGCGATGGCCTCGTCCACCGTCGCGGCCTCGTCCAGGGCCAGCCGCATGACGCGGATGCTGCCGACCGTGCGCCGCTTGGCGTCGAAACCCGGTTCGGCCTCGGGGACCGTGGCCATGCCCACGACCAGTCCCTTGGCGTTCATGCCGTCGAACGGCAGCAGCGGAGCCTTCAGCAACGCCTTCCTGCCGGCATCGGTGGTGAACTCGGCGTCGGACCGCACCCCGAGGTACGACACGTCCACCATCGACACCGACGCGTGGCCGTTCGGCGGGGAGGCGAACAGCAGCAGCGCCGGGTGGTGGTCGAAGTCGAAGTTGCGGCCGAACACCGGGTCGGCGGGATCACCGTGGGCGGAGAACAGGGAGCACCCGAAGGCGGTGGGCGGCAGGGCCGGCACGATCGTCGCGAAGGGGTCGTACCCGCCACGGAAGTTCATGGTCCACAGGGGGTGGTCGTCGACCTTGCGCAGGGTCGCGAGAGAGGCGGCGTGGTCGGGCGACAGGGGCTGCCGGACGGCCCCGGGCGCGCGCGAGTCCTGCACGGCATCCCTCTTCTGCGTTGGCGGCGGAGCGGTTCCGGTCGCGCAACCGAAGAGCACCCAGACGGCGAGAAGGAGCGTCACCGTGACTCTGGTGGGTTCGGTCATCCTGTCATGGTGCCGTGCCGCGGCACGGATCGCCACCCGAGGGTGTGACATCCCAGATGATTGTCGCTTTCCCGTTGAAAATTTTCTATAAACGGTGAATTGCCAGTCCATCTTGACGGATAGCCCATCTTATGATTGGCGGTATTGACACAATTCCTGCTGGTCTTCTGACGTTAATTGTTGCTTTGAACAGTGCAGGTAGAAGACGTCCGGCGGGTCGGCCGAGTCATCAGGGAGCAACGAGCGGACGGCATCGCGAGGCCGATGAGGCAGACCGGCGCCTACCTTATTGGGCATTAGGTGCGCACCGCCTCCGTCCGCATCGCGGCATGCTCGCCCGGCGGGGCCTTTCCGGCCATCACGATCTTGATCAGCGCCGTTTCCGCAGGACAACCCCGGTCCATCGGCATTCACACCACCCTGTCGCGGAGCGTGGCCGGGCTGTCGCCGGCCGTCCCGGGTCTTCGCATGGAGGGTTTCGCCTGCTATCGGGCCGGTGGTCCCTCTTGTTTCGGACAACCCGTAAATGCGCTCTCCGCACGTCAGTAAAAGATCTTGACGACGTCCCTTCTGTCTGTATATAAGGGTGATGGTCAAGTACGAAAATTATGTAGAGGAACGTGGTAGATCTCCCTACCACATCGTATTCCGGGGCATTTGCAGCCGAGCAGGGGGCGCTGCGCTTGGTGACCGAGTACTCACTACCGTCGACCCTTGAATCCGTACCGACATTGTTCTGCCTGCCATATGCCGGGGGCGCGGCGAGTGCCTTCTGGGGCATGCGGAAGGCACTCGCCGACGCCGCGGAAGTCGTCCCGATCCACCTGCCCGGCAGGGAGTCCCGTATCGCCGAGCCACCGCGGGTGTCGGTCGGCGAGATCGCCGACGAGATGGCCTCCCGCACGCGCCGGCCCTACGCCGTCTACGGCCACAGCATGGGCGCGCGGATCGCGTTCGAGGTCGTCAGGGAGCTGCGCCGGCGCGCGCTGCCCCTGCCCGTGTGCCTGTACGTCGGCGGGGCGCACCCCCCCGACCGCAAGGTCCCGATCGCCGCCGCGGTGGATCTTCCGGACGACGCGTTCATCGACCAGCTCATCAGTCGCGCGGGCGCCCGTGAGGAGCTGCGGGACATGCCGGAGCTGCGCGAGCTGGCCATGCCCGTGCTGCGGAGCGACTTCGGCTGGATCAAGGAGTACCGGTACACGCCCGAGCCGCCGCTGGACGTGCCGCTGGTGGCCTTCGCCGGCCTCGACGACGCGGAGGTGCCCCCATCAGTGATGCTCGGATGGGGCCGGCACACCCGGTCCCGCTTCGACCTGCGCGCCGTGCGCGGTGGCCACCTGTTCCTCGCCGACCGGCACGCGGACCTCACCCGGTTCATCGCCCGGGATCTGGCCGGGGACGGCGGCCCCGAGCCGCTCGAGGACGACGAGGTACACCTCTGGCTGGTCACAGGGAACACTTCCGCGGCGGACCTGGTGGACATGGTCACGCGCCGGTGCGGCTCCGACCGAGAGGCCCTGCGCTGCGGCACCGTCCATCACGACGGCCTGGCACTGGCCGCCGTCACCCGGGGCCATCCGGTCGGCGTCGCCATCGGACGGCCGGGCACCCCGGACGGCGACGCCCTCGACGACGGTTCCCTCGGCGCTGACGAACGGGAGCAGATCGAGGGCACGGCAGAGGAGGACCGGCCGTGGGTGGCACTCCGCGCCCGTACCGCGAAGAAGGCTTTGGCGGCCGGGAGCGGGGCGGATCCGGCCCTGATCGGATTCCCCGACCTCACCGCTCCCGGCCCGTGGCGGCCCCTGGCCCACCGCGATCCGAGCCCATCGGCCGATCTCACCCCGTGGCGGGTCACCCACCTGCCACTGCCCACCCCGCAAGGAGAGGTCGTCGCGGCCGTTGCGCTGCCGCACGACCGGATGCGGCTGCGGTTCACCGCGCTGACGGGCGGTTCACGTTGAGCGGGGACACCGAGGGGGCGCTCCTCCACGAACTCGTCGTCGAGCAGGCCGCGCGCACACCCGAGGCGACCGCGATACGGCAGTGGCGCCGGCGGCTGAGCTACCGGCAGCTCACCGACGCCGCGGGCGCCCTGGCCGAGCGGCTGTGCCAGGCGGGAGTGGGGCCGGAGACGCGTGTGGGCGTCTGCGCCCGGCGGACACCCGAGCTGCTGGTCTCCATCCTCGGCGTGCTCCGGGCCGGAGGCGCGTACGTGCCGCTTGACCCCGCGCATCCGCCCGCGAGGCTGGCCGGGGTCGTCGAGGACGCGGCGATCCGGCACGTGGTCACCGGCAGTGAGGGCGGCGACCTGCCGGCGGGGCTCCCGGTCCGGACGTTCCGGCCTTCGACCGGCGCGGGCGCCGGCCGGGACGCTCACCTTCACGCGCCGGGGGAGCGGGAGGGCGCGGGGCTCCGGACACCGCATCCGTCCAACGCGGCCTACGTCCTGTACACCTCGGGCTCCACCGGCCGTCCGAAGGGCGTGGTGGTGAGCCACGCAGCCGCTGCCGCCTTCGTCAGGATGGCCGGCGAGTTCTTCGGGCTCGACGCCGGATGCCGCAGCATCGGGTTCGCCGCGCTCGGCTTCGACGTGTCGGTGCTCGACATCTTCGCCCCGCTGGCCAGGGGCGGCTCGGTCATGTTCGTCCCGGACGAGGACCGGGTGGATCCGGCGCGGCTGCAACGCTTCCTGGAGGCGCACGAGGTGAGCTGGGGCACCATTCCGCCCGCCCTGTTGCCGCTGCTCGACCCCGACCGGCTGCCTGGGCTGCGTGACGTGCTGACGGCCGGGGAGCCCGCGGGGCCAGAACAGGTGGCCAGATGGGCGAGCCCGGGTGTGCGCAGGTTTCACAACTGGTACGGGCCGACCGAGACCACGGTGTGCGTGGCCGGCACCGAGCTTTCCGGCGAGTGGGACCGGCCCCTGCCGATCGGCGGCGCGCTCCCGGGAAGCGCCGCGCACGTCCTTGACGACCGGCTGCGCCCCTGCCCGCCCGGCACGCCCGGGGAGTTGTGCATCGGCGGGCCGCAGCTCGCCCGCGGATACCTCGGACGGCCCGGCCTTTCGGCCGAGCGCTTCGTGCCGGACCCGTACGGCCCGCCGGGCTCCCGGCTCTACCGCACCGGCGATCGTGTCGTGATGGAGCCGGGCGGGCGGATCGGATTCCTGGGGCGGCTGGACCGCCAGGTCAAGCTCCAGGGCCAGCGGGTGGAGATCGGCGAGGTGGAGTCGGTACTGCGGGCCCATCCCCGTGTCCGTCAGGCGGTGGTGGACGTGGCCACGGGCGCCTCGGGGCTGAGACATCTGGTCGCCTACCTCACGCCGCGCGACGCGGCCGATCCGGCGGCGATCCGCGAGCACTGCCTGGCCCGCCTGCCCGCCTACATGGTCCCCGCCCAGGTCGTCGGCCTGCCGGCGCTGCCGCTGACGACGGCGGGAAAGGTCGACATGGACGGCCTGCGCGCCCTGCACGTCACGGACGCCGTCGCATCCGGCGGCCGCTCGCCCCGCACGGAGACGGAACGCCGGGTCGCCGCGGTGTGGGCACGGACGTTCGGCGGCGCCGAGCCGGGGCTGGACGACGGCTTCATCGCGGCGGGCGGCCACTCGCTGCTCGCGATGCGCCTGGTGTCCGCCCTCCGGGCGGAGCTGGGCCGGGAGATCCACGTCGAGGACGTGCTGTCCGGCGGGACGGTGGCGGGCCTCGCGGCGCGGATCGGGACGGCGCCGCCCGCGGGAGCCCCGCCCGGCACGGCTCCCGCCGCGCTGTCGGCGATCCAGCGGCGCATGTGGTTCGTCGAACGGCTCGCACCCGGCACGCCCGCCCACAACATCGCGATGGCGCAGCGGCTGTCCGGCCCGCTCGACACCGGCGCGTTACGCGCCGCGCTGTCGGCCGTCGCCCGGCGCCACGAGGTGCTGCGCTGGCGGGTCCCCGAGAAGGATGGCGTGCCGACGGTCGTCGTCGGCCCGCCGGGCGAGGTGCCGCTCCCGGTGGAGGACGTGACCGGGGCCGTCTCGCCCAACGGGTCCGGCGCCGCGTACGCCGCGTACGCCCAGGACGGCCCGCACGCCCAGGACGGCCCGCACGCCCCGGACGGCCCGCACGCCCCGGACGGCCCCGGCCTGCGCGCGCGGCTGGAGGAGGAGGCCCGTCGCGTGGTGGATCTGGCCGGGGGACCGCTGTGGCGGGCACGGCTGTTCCGCCTCGCCCCGGACGAGCACGTCCTGGCCGTCACCGCCCACCACATCGTGTTCGACGGCCTGTCGCAGAAGGTGCTGTGGGAGGACATCGCACGCGCGTACCGGGCGGAGCCGTACGCCCCGCTCGCCACGTCCTTCGCCGGCTACGCCGCCTGGCTCGCCGGCAGGGAGAACCCGGCGGACCTCGACTGGTGGTCCGAGACGCTGGACGGGGCGCCCACCGTGCTGGAACTGCCCGGCGACCACCCGCGCCCGGCCGTGCAGACGTTCGAGGGCGCCGCGTCCTACACCGAAGTCGGAGCCGGCGTGAGCCTGGGCGTCCGCCGGCTCGCCGCCCGGCTCGGCGTCACGCCGTACGCCGTCCTGCTCACCGCGTTCGCGCAGGTGCTCAGGCGGCTCAGCGGCGTCGACGACATGATCGTCGGGACGCCGGTCGCCGACCGGCGGGACCCGGCGTTCGAGCCGCTGGTGGGCTGCTTCGTCCATGTCCTGCCCCTCCGGCTGACGGTGCGGGACGGGGAGCCGTTCGAGGAGCACGTGGCAGGGTGCCAGAGGGCGCTGCTCGGCGCGCTCGCCCACCTCGACATCCGGCTGGAACGCCTGGTGGACCGGCTCGTCGCGGGTCGCGACCTGTCCCGCAACCCGCTGATCCAGGTCCAGTTCAACATGTACGACTTCGCCGAGCCGCGGCTCGCCCTCCCGGGCATCACCGCCCGGCCGCTGCGTCCCGGGCTGCCCGGCTCGCTGTTCGACCTGACGATGTACGTCACGGAGCGCGACGGCCGCTACCTCCTCAACGCCGTGCACAACCCCCGGCTCTTCCGCCACGAGCGGATCGAGGCGCTGCTCGCGGGCTATGTCCATCTGCTCGGCGAACTGGTCGCCGATCCCGGCAGGCCGGCGCACCTGGCGCCGCTCCGGCCGCCGGCCGCCACGCCATCCCTGCGCGTCACCCTCCCGGACGGGACCGCGGAACCGTCCAAGGAACACGGGCCGTTTCCGGACGGCGGGCCGCTTCCGGACGGCGGGTCGCTTCCGGACGGCAGAGCCGAGCTGCCCGGGTGGCACGGCACCGGCCTGGTGGAGCGTGTGCTGCGCCAGGCGGCCGGACGTCCCGGGCAGGTCGCGGTCGCCGGTGCCGATGGCCGGCTCACCTACGCCGAGCTGGCCGGCCTCGCCGGCCGGACCGCGCGCGCCGTCTCCGCCGCCGGCATCACCCCCGGGCAGGCCGTCGCGGTCCTGGCCGCCCGTCACCACGAGCTGCCCGCGCTGCTGCTCGGCGTGCTGGCGAGCGGCGCGCGGTGGGCCGTGCTGGACCCGGAGCTCCCGCCCGTACGGCTGGCGGCCCAGGCAAGGGCGGTCGATGCCCGCGCGCTGGTCCGATGCCCGGGCGCCACTCCGCCGACGGAGCTCGCCTGGCTCCCCGTCCTGACCCCGGAGCCGCCGGGCGCGGACGGTGACGAGGTCCCGGTCGTACCGCCGGAGGAGCGGGGGTATCTGTCGTTCACCTCCGGCACCACGGGAGAACCCAAACCCGTGCGTGCGGGTGAGCAGCCGCTCGCCCGCTTCCTCGACTGGTATCCGCGCGCGTTCCGCCTCACCTCCGAGGACAGGTTCGCGCTGCTGGCGGGGCTCGCTCACGACCCGCTGCTGCGCGACGCCTTCACACCCCTGGTGGCCGGGGGAGTGCTGCGGGTCCCCGGCCAGGACGCCATCCGCGATCCGGCCGCCCTGGCGTCCTGGCTGCGCGAGGCCGCGATCACCGTCGCGCATCTCACCCCGCAGCTCGCCGCGCTGGTCGCCACCGCGGGGGTCCCGCTTCCCGATCTGCGGCTGGTGCTGTTCGGCGGGGACCGCCTCACCCCGGCCGTCGTGGCCCGCTTCGGGCAGGTCGCGCCGGCCGTCCGGCTGGTGAACACCTACGGGACGACCGAGACACCCCAGGTGCAGGCGATGTACGAGATCACGGACCGGGCGGCCGGCTCCGCGGGCACGGTCCCGGTCGGTCACGGGATCGACGGCGCCGAACTGCTCGTCCTCGCACCCGGCGGCGCGCCGGCCGCCGTGGGCGAGCTCGGCGAGGTGGTGATCCGTAGTCACCGGCTGGCCGAGGGGTACCTCGACGAGCGGCTCACCAAGGAGCGTTTCGCGGGAGAGGGCCGCGACGGCGCGCCACGCCGGTACTGGACGCGGGACCTGGGCCGCTACGACCCCGACGGCCGGGTCGTGCCGGCGGGCAGGCGCGACGGACAAATCAAGATCCGCGGGTTCCGGGTCGAGCTGGGTGAGGTCGAGAGCGTCCTGGCGGCGCATCCGGGCGTACGGGCGGCGGCCGTGGTCGCGGCCGGCCGGCCGGACGGACCGGTGCTGCGCGCGTACGCCGTCCCCGCCGCGGCCGGGACCCTGCCGGGTGAGCTGCGGCGCCACCTGCGCGACCGCCTGCCCGGCTACGCCGTGCCCGCCGACGTGATCATGCTGCCGGCCCTGCCGCTCACCCCGAACGGGAAACTCGACAGGGCCGCGCTGCCCGACCCGGCGCCGCGTCCCGCACAGGGCCACGACCAGGAGTCGGCCACCAGGACCGAGCGTCTCATCACCGCGGTGTGGCGCGAGGTGCTGGGCGTGCCACGGATCTCCGTCGAGGAGAACTTCTTCGACATCGGGGGGCACTCGCTCGCCACCGCACAGGTGCAGGTCCGCCTGGCCGCCTCCCTCGGACGCGAGGTGCCGATCGTGGACCTCTTCCGCTACCCGACGGTCCGCACCCTCGCCGCGCACCTCGACGGCGACCGACGACTCACTGGATCGGAGCGCGCCGCCCGGCGGATCGCCGTGCGCCAGGCACGCACCTCGTCGCGAAGGCCTCACCAGGCCAGACAGGAGAACAGCGAATGACCGTCCCGATGGGCAATGACGGGGAGTACACGGTCGAACCGATCGCGATCGTCGGACTGGCCTGCCGGCTGCCCGGCGCGGGCGACGTCCCGGCGTTCTGGCGCAACCTGGTGGACGGTGTGGAGTCGGTCAGGTTCTACACCAAAGAGGAGCAGGCGGCACTCGGCGTGCCCGACTACCTGCTCGACGACCCCACGTTCGTACGGGCCGCCTCCATCGCCGCCGAATACGGAGCCCTGGACGCCCCGTTCTTCGGGATGTCCCCGCGCGAGGCGGAGACGCGGGACCCGCAGCACAGGATGTTCCTCGAACTGGCGTACTCCGCTCTTGAGGACGCCGGATACGATCCTGCCCGCTACTCGGGCGAGGTGGGCGTCTACGGCGCCGTCGGCTCGGACGAGTACCAGTGGATGTACATCCGGCGGGACAAGAAGGTGCACGCCTCCGTCGGCAACCTCGGCATCTACGTGGGCAACCACCCGGACTACCTGGCCACGCTGGTCTCCTACAAGCTCGACCTGCGCGGTCCGAGCGTGACGATGCACACCGCGTGCTCCTCATCCCTGGTCGCGGTGCACGTGGCGTGCGAGGCGCTGCGGGCCGGGGAGTGCGACATGGTGCTCACCGGCGGCGTGTCGATCGAGATGCCCCCCGAGTGGGGCTACCAGTACCACCAGGACGGCATCTACGCCGCGGACGGGCACTGCAGGGCCTTCGACGCGTCGGCCAAGGGGACGGTATGGGGCGGCGGGGGAGGCATCGCCGTGCTCAAGCGGCTGTCCGACGCCGTCGCCGACGGTGACCACATCCGCGCGGTCGTGATCGGCAACGCCATCAACAACGACGGCGCCACCAAGGTGGGGTTCTCCGCGCCGAGCTCGGAAGGCCAGGCGGTCGCGATCTCCCAGGCGCTCGGCGTGGCCGGCGTCGATCCCCGGACGGTCGGCTACGTCGAGGCGCACGGCACCGGGACCTCGCTGGGCGACCCGATCGAGGTGGCGGCGCTGTCGAGCGTGTTCGGCGGGAACACGACGGACACCGGCTGGTGCGGCATCGGCTCGGTCAAGACCAACATCGGGCACCTCGGCCCGGCGGCCGGCATCGCCGGGCTGGTCAAGACGGTCCTGGCGCTGGAGCACGGCCTGATCCCGCCGAGCATCAACTTCGAGCGGCCGAACCCCGCGATCGACTTCGGGACGAACCCGTTCTACGTCGTCAGCACTCCGGTCAAGTGGGAACCGGAGGTCTTCCCGCGCCGCGCGGGCGTCAGCTCGTTCGGCATCGGTGGCACCAACGCCCACGTCGTCCTGCAGGAGGCGCCGCCTCGCGAACCGGTGCCCAGCGAACCGCGCGCCCACCTGCTGCGCCTGTCCGCCCGCACCCCCACGGCGCTGACGGCCATGGCCGGGCGCCTGGCCGACCGGCTGGAGGAACCCGGGCAGGACCTCGACCTGGCGGACGTCGCCTTCACCCTCGGCGTCGGCAGGCGCGAGATGAAGCACAGGGCCACCGTGGTGGCCACGGACATCGCGGACGCGGCCGCCGCCCTGCGCGACCCCCGGCGGCTGATCAAGGGAAGCGCCGGCCGGCCGCCGCGCGTGGCGTGGCTCTTCTCCGGCCAGGGCTCCCAGTACGTGGGGATGGGCGCCGAGCTGTATCGCACCGAGAAGGTGTTCCGCGAGGTCGTGGACGAGTGCGCCGACATCCTCCTCGGCGAGATCGGCCTCGACCTGCGCACGTTGCTGATGCCCGGGGAACACGACCGCGCGGCCGCCGAGGAGCGGCTGCGCCGCACGGAGTTCACCCAGCCGGCGCTGTTCACCGTGGAGTACGCGCTCGCGCGCTTCTGGCAGGCCTGCGGCGTGGAGCCGGCGGGCATGATCGGCCACAGCATCGGGGAGTACGTGGCCGCGACCTGCGCCGGCGTCTTCGACCTGCCTGACGCGCTGCGCCTGGTGGCGGCCCGGGGCAGGCTGATGCAGAGCGTCCCGCCGGGCTCGATGCTCGCGGTCCGCCTCGACCAGGACGAACTGCGCGACCGGCTTCCCGAGGGGCTGTCGATCGCCACGGTCAACGGTCCCGGGGCCTGCGTGGTGGCGGGGCCGGTCCACCTGGTGGAGGAGTACGCGGCGCGGCTGGAGGAGGCCGGCATCGGAAGGACACCGCTCCGCACCTCGCACGCCTTCCACTCGCCCATGATGGATCCCATCCTCGGGGAGTTCCACGCGCTCGTCGCGGGAGTGGCGCGGCACGCGCCCCGCCTTCCCTTCCTGTCCAACCTCAGCGGCACGTGGATCACCGCCGAGGAGGCGGCCGACCCCTCGTACTGGACCCGCCACCTGCGGGAGACCGTCCGGTTCGGCGACTGCGTCGTCACCCTGCTCGCCGAGGGCGACTGGCTTCTGGTCGAGTGCGGGCCCGGACGCCAGCTCGCCGGCCTGGCCAGATCTCATGTGCGGGAGGGCGCCGCGGCGCCGCTGGCGAGCCTGCCAGGCCCGTCCGACAGCAAGTCGGATCTCCAGGTGCTCTACGCCACCGCCGGCGCCCTCTGGACCGCCGGCGTGACCGTCGACGCCGAGGCCCTGTCCGGATCCGGCCGCCGGGTCCCGCTGCCGGGCTATCCCTTCGAGCGCGTCCACCACTGGGTGCCCATCCTCCCCGACCCCGAGATGGTCTACCCGGCCCCCGTGCGTACGGGTGCGCTTCCGGTGGGCGAGTGGTTCAGCGTTCCCGCCTGGCGGCAGGCCCCCATCGCCCTCACCGGCGCGTCCCCCTCGCCGCGCTGCCTGGCCTTCGCGGGCCCGTCGGCCGATCCCCTGGTCGCGGCACTGCGCGCCGGGGGCGGCGAGGTGATCCGTGTGGCCGCGGGGGAGGCGTACGGGCGGTCGCCAGACGGCTCCTTCACCGTCCGCCCCGGGTTCCGCGAGGACTACGAGGCGCTCGTCGCCGAGACCGGCGCCCCTGAGCGGATCATCCACGCGTGGGCGCTCGACGGCCCCTCCGGTGGCGCGGCGGCCGGGCGGATGTGGGCCGCGCAGGATCTCGGCTTCTTCAGCCTGCTCAACCTGGTGCAGGCGCTGTCCCTGGCCGATCGCCGGTCGGACGTCCACCTCGACGTGCTCACCGCGGGCACGCAGGCCGTCACGGGGAACGACCTGACGCATCCCGAGCACGCGACGGTGGCCGGGATCGCGAGCGTGGTCCCGCTGGAGGCGCCCTGGCTGCGGGTGCGCCACATCGACCTGGCGGACCCGTCGTACGACCTCGCCCCGGTGCTGGCGGAGCTCGCCCGCGATCCCGTGCTCGACCGTCCCGGGGAGGGCGCGCCGCCGTCCCCGGTCGCGCTGCGGGGCGGGCGCCGCTGGACGCGGGACTACGAGCGGATCGAGGTGGCCGACGCCGGCGAGACGGGCCTCAGGCGGCACGGCGTGTACGTGATCACCGGTGGGCTCGGCGGGATCGGCGTCACCCTGGCCGAGGACCTGGCGGTGCGCCTCGAAGCCCGGCTGGTCCTGCTGGGCCGTACGGGAATGCCCCCGCGGGAGGAGTGGGACGCCCTCGAAGAGGGCGGTGACCGCACGGCACGCGCGATCGCCGCGATCCGCCGCATGGAGGCGGCCGGGGCGCAGGTGGTGACCCTGGCGGCCGACGTGACCGACGCCGGGAGCATGCGCGCGGCCCGCGAGGAGACGCTCGCCCGGTTCGGCCGCGTCGACGGCATCGTCCACGCGGCCGGGGAGCCCGGCGGCGGCATGGCCGAGGTGAAGGAACGCCAGGCGGCCGAACGCGTGATGGCGCCCAAGATCCTGGGCGCGATCGCGCTCCGTGAGGCGTTCGGCGACCTCGACCTGGACATCGTCATGCTGTGCTCCTCCGTGACCGCGGTCGCGGGAGGCTTCGGGCAGGTGGACTACTGCGCCGCGAACAACTTCCTCGACGCCTACGCCCACACCTGGCCGGGCCGGGTGGTCTCGGTGAACTGGGGGGCCTGGCTCGAGGTGGGGATGGCGGCGGAGGTCGCCGCTCCGGTGGCGTTCCGCGCGCTCCAACGCGGCGACCGGGTCAGCGCGCTCGGCCATCCGGTGCTCACCCACCGGCACGAGCCGCCCGCCGACCGGTTGCCCTGGTGCGGTGGCCAGATCTCCCCGCGGACGCACTGGCTGCTCGACGAACACCGCATCGCCGGGGTCGCGGTCCTGCCCGGGACCGGTTACCTGGAGGTCGCGCGGCACGCCTTCGAGTCCACCACGCCGAGCCCTGGCCCAGGTCACGTCGTCGAGTTGCGCGATGTGGCGTTCACGACGCCCCTGTCGCTGGCCGACGACGCGGTGGCCGAGATCCGCGTGTCGTTCACCACCGGAGGCGACGGCCTGGAGTTCGAGGTGACCAGCGTCGCCGGAGGGCGGCCGGTGACCCACTGCCGCGGCGTCGCGCTGTGGGTTTCCCCCGTGAGCCGTGTGGACGATCTCACCGAGGTGCGCGCCCGGTGTTCCGGCGGAATCAGCCACGCCACCGACGACATGTTCTCCGCCTCCTCTTCCGGCCTCCTCACCTTCGGCTCGCGCTGGGGCAATATACGTGCCGTTCACCAAGGGCAGGACGAGCACCTGGCCCGGCTGGAGGCGGGTCCTGAGGTAACGGCTGAACTGGACCGGTTCGTCCTGCACCCCGCGCTGCTGGACGAGGCGACCTCCTTCGTGAACGCCTCGGTCGGGGGCAGATTCCTGCCGTTGGGATACGGGCGCGTCACGGTCCACGGCCCGCTTCCCGCCAGGCTGTGGAGCCATGCCCAGCAGCGCGACGGCGGTGGCGGGGAGATCGTGGCGTTGGACCTGACGCTGTACGACGACGGCGGGCACCGCGTGGTGGAGGTCACCGACTTCGTCCTGCGCCGGATCGACGCGGACGACGTCGTCCGCACCGTCGACGAAGGCGCCCAGGAGACGGCCGGCGTGCAGGCCCTCGACGAGCAGTCGGCCGCCGCCGGGGCGGTTCTCGACGCCGAGGGGGCCACGCACGGCATTGCCCCGGCGGAGGGGGCCGACGCCTTCCGCCGGTTGGCCGCCGTGGAACTCGGCCGCCAGGTCGTGGTGAACGCCATCCCCCTCGACGAGTTCGTCGCGGGTGTGCGTGAGCTGACCCAGGACACCGTGGCCGAGGAGCTGGGAACGCCGACGGGGGAGGCCGTCGCCGACGACGAGGCGGCGGGCCACGTCGCCCCCCGCAACGAACTGGAGAGCACCCTCGCCGCCCTGTGGTGCGAGGTGCTCGGCGCCAAGCGGGTGAGCGTCGAGGACGAGTTCTTCGAACTCGGCGGCAACTCGCTGGTCGCCGTCCAGCTCATCGCGCTGCTGCGCAAGAAGCTGGGCGTGCGGCTGCCCATGCGCAGCCTCTTCCAGGTGCCCACGGTCACCGGGATGGCCGCGCTGGTTCAGGAGATACGCGCGCAGAACGCCGGGAACGGCGAGGGCGGCGACCGGGCCGCCGCGCCGGGTGAGGGAGACAAGCCGGTGGCCATCACGCGGCTGCCCCGAGTAGAGAGGGCGTGACATGCAGGAGGGCCTGTACAAGGTCGTGGTCAACCACGAGGAGCAGTACTCGATCTGGTTCTCCGACCGGACCATCCCCGACGGGTGGCGGGCGACGGGCTTCTCGGGCGAGAAGCAGGAGTGCCTCGACCACATCGACCAGGTCTGGACGGACATGCGGCCACGCAGCCTGCGCGAAGCCATGGGCGGATAGGAGGGGGAGCAGGTGACGCGCAGGTACGTGTTCCCGGCGTCGTTCGCCCAGGAGCGGTTGTGGTTCCTCAGCCGCCTCGAACCCGATGTCCCCGTGCAGAACCTGAACATGCGGATCGACCTTCCCGGTGACATCGATCCCGGGCGGCTGCGGCAGGCCCTGGGCGGGGTGGTCGAGCGGCACGAGGCGCTGCGCACCGCGCTGGCGGTCGAGGACGGTGACCTCGTCCAGATCGTCGAGGTGGAGCTGCCCGTCACGCTCGCCGTCTCGGACCTGACGGCCGGGAGCGGCGATCGGGAGGAGGCGTTCGCCGAGCTGGCCGCCCGGGAGGCGGCGGCGCCGTTCGAGCTGGGCAGCGCGCCGCTGTGGCGCGCCCACCTGGTCCGTGTGGCCGCCGATGACTGGCGGCTCCTGCTCATCGCCCACCACGCGGTGTTCGACGCCCGGTCAGGGGACAACCTCCTGGCCGAGCTGATGGAGATCTACGACGCGATCGGGCGGCAGAGACCGCCACGCCTGCCCGACCTGCCCGTCCAGTACGCCGACTACGCGGCCTGGCAGCGAGGGCGCCTCGGCGAGGGGACTCTCGCGGACCTGCTCGGCTACTGGCGGCGGCAGCTCGACGGCATCCCGGCGGACCTGGGACTGCCCAGGGACCGGCCGCGGCCCGCCAGACGTTCCTACGCCGGCGCCGAGTACCACGTGAACCTGCCCGCCGACTTCGCCGCCCGCGTGGAGGCGCTGGCGAAGGGGCGGGGCGTGACGCTCTTCATGGTGCTCCTCGCCGGATTCACGGCGGTCCTCGGGCGCTTCGCCGGCCGGCAGGACGTGGTCGTGGGCTCGCCCGTCTCCGGGCGCGAGCTGCCCGAGGTCGAGCCGCTGATCGGCATGTTCGTCAACATGCTCGTGCTGCGCACCGGCCTGCACGGGGACCCGGCCTTCACCGAACTGCTGGAGCGGGTGCGGACCACCGTCGTGGACGCGCTGGACCACGCGGAGGTGCCGTTCGACCGGCTCGTCGAGGCGCTGCGACCGCACCGTGATCCGAGCACCCCGCCGATCTACCAGGTCGGCTTCAACCTGTTGCCCCTGACCGGACGCTACCAGTTCTCCAACGGCACCGCCCAGCTCGACCTGACCATGGACGTGATCAAGACAGAGGACGGGATAGGCGTATGGGTCGAATACAGCACCGAGCTGTTCGACGAGGAGACCGTCGCCCGGCTGGTCACCGCCTACCGTGTGCTGCTGGAGGCGGCCGTGGCCGACCCCGGCCTGCGCCTCTCGGAACTTCCCCTGATGACGGAGGGACAACGGCGCCGGTTGCTGGTCGAGGCGAACGCCACCGACGCCTGGTACCCCGCCCGGCCGCTGCACGAGCTGATCGCCGAGCAGGCGCGCAGGGTTCCCGGAGCGACGGCGGTGCGCACGGCCGAGGGGACCGAGCTGACCTACGCCGAGCTTGACGAGCGGTCGGCGGCGCTGGCACGGGCGCTTCGCGCGCGTGGGGTGACCGACGAGCGCTGCGTGGCGGTGTACCTGCCGCGCGACGCGACCCTCATCGTGGCACTGCTCGCGGTGCTGCGGGCGGGAGCCTGCTACCTGCCGCTGGACCCGGCCTATCCGCCCGAGCGGCTGAAGTACATCCTCGGCGACTCCGGCGCGTGCCTGGTGCTCACTCGTTCGGACCTGCGCGATCGGCTGCCGGCCGAACGCCCGCCCGAGCTGCTGCTCGATGCCTTCCCCGGCGAGCTGGAGCCGCCGTACGAGACGGGCGGCCCGGTGCAGCCGTTGCCCGAGGTGAGCCCCGACCAGCTCGCTTACATCATCTACACCTCCGGCTCGACCGGACGTCCCAAGGGAGTGGAGGTGCCGCACCGGGGCCTGGTGAACCTGGTGACCGACGTGGCCAGGGAGCAGGGCGGCGGTGACGTGTTGCTGCTGACCTCGCTCTCGTTCGACATCGCGGCGCTGGAGATCTTCACTCCGCTGCTCTCCGGCGGCACCCTCGCGGTCACGCCGGACGAGGCGGTGAAGACGCCCAAGGAGGTGCGCGGGGCGGCCGAGAAGGCCGACCTGGTGCAGCTCACCCCCTCCGTCGCCGAGATGCTGCTGGGCGAGCTGCCGCACGGGCTGCCTCAGATCATCTGCGGTGGGGAGCCGCTCCCCGCCGATCTCGCACGCAGGCTCCTCGACATCACCCCGCGGCTGTGGAACTTCTACGGGCCGACGGAGACGACGGTGTGGTCGACGCGTATGAGGATCACGCGGGACAGCGGGCCGGTGGGGATCGGTGGTCCGGTGGCGAATACGCGGGTGTATGTGGTGGATGGGGGGTTGCGTCCGGTTCCAGTGGGGGTGGCGGGGGAGTTGTTGATCGGTGGGGTGGGGTTGGCGCGGGGGTATCTCGGGCGGCCGGACCTGACGGGGGAGCGGTTTGTTCCGGATGTGTTCGGGGGTGGTGGTGGGCGGTTGTATCGGACGGGTGATCTGGTGCGGTGGCGTGGTGGTGGTGTGTTGGAGTTCTTGGGTCGTCTTGATGATCAGGTGAAGGTTCGTGGGGTGCGGATCGAGCTTGATGAGGTGGCGGCGGTGTTGGGTGAGCATCCGTTGGTGCGTCGTGCGGTGGTGGTGGTGCGTGATGACGCTCCGGGCGGCCGCGGCCTGGTCGCCTACGTCGACTGGGCGGGTGAGCGGGCCGGGTCCGCCCCCGTGGGCAGCCCGACCCCCTCGCCCGCGGACGCCTGGGTGGGTGAGGGGGCTGGGTCTGCTGCGGTGGGCGGCCCCACCCGATCGACCTTGGACGCCTCTGCCGGGGCCGGTCAGCCGGAGGTGGCGGCGCGGCTTCGGGAGCACGTACGCGCTCGCCTGCCGGAGGCCATGGTCCCGGCGGCGTACGTGGTGGTGGACCGGTTCCCCACGCTGCCCAGCGGCAAGCTCGACCGCGCCGCGCTGCCCGCCCCCGCGCGGGAGCGCCCGGAGCGGCGGCCACGCGTCGCCCCGCGCACCGAGCAGGAACGGGCGCTGCACGCCATGTGGACCGAACTGCTGGACGACGAGCACATCGGGGTCGACGACGACTTCTTCGCACTGGGCGGCCACTCGCTGCTCGCGATGCGCCTGGTGACCCGGCTCCGCGAGGCGTACGGGGTGAACGTCCCGCTGCGCCGCTGCTTCGAGACCCCGACGATCGCGGGTCTCGCGTCGCTGCTCCCCGCCCGGCCCGGCCCGGCCGGCACCGGACCGATCCCGCCGGCGGGCGAAGGGCCGGTGCGGCCCTCGCACGCCCAGGCCCGCCTGTGGTTCATGGACCAGCTTGACCCGGGCAACCCCGTGTACAACGTGGCCTGGGGCGAGCGGCTGATCGGCCCGCTGGATGCGGAAGCGCTGGCCGGAGCATTTGACGCCCTGGTGGATCGGCACGAGATCCTGCGCATGGTGATCGTGGACGAGGACGGAGAGCCGCTGCTGGCGGAGGGCCCCCACCGGCCCCGGCTGGAGACGCGGGACCTGTCCGCGACGCCCGACGTGACGTCCGACGTGTCCGCCGCGACGTCGGATGCGGTGGCCGATGTGACGTCCGATGCGGTGGTCGACGTGACGTCCGGCGCGGCGGGCGATGTGACGTCCGATGTGACGTCCGGTGCGGTGGGCGATGTGACGTCCGTCGCGGTGGTCGATGCGAAGTCCGACGCGGCGGCCGTTGCTGCGCGGGATGAGGCGCGGCACCGGTTCGATCTTGCTGAGGGGCCGTTGATACGGGCGACGCTGCTGCGGACGGCGCGGGACGAGCACCACCTCCTGCTCACCCTGCACCACGTCGTCACCGACCGGTGGTCGCTGTCGATCCTGCTCCGCGACCTGATGGAGCTGTACCGGGCGCGGATCCACGGCGACCCGGCACGGCTGCCCGAGCTCACCGTGGGATTCCGGGACTACGCCGCGTGGCGGCGTGACCGCCTGGACGACGGCGCGCTGGACTACTGGAAGCGCACCCTCGCCGCGCTTCCCGACACCCTGGACCTGCCCGCCGACCGGCGCCGGCCGGGACGTCCGAGCTTCGAGGGACGGCGGCTGACGTTCGTCATCGACGAGGAGACGGTCGCCGCGGTACGGGCGTTCGCCCAGGCGAGGCGGGCCACGCCGTTCACGGTGCTGCTCGCCGCACTCCAGGGTCTGCTGGCCCGGTACACCGGCCGGACCGACATCCCGATCGGCACCCCCGTCTCCGCGCGCGACCATCCCGCACTGGAGGAGGTCGCCGGGCTGTTCCTGAACACCCTCGTGCTCCGCGGCGACGTCTCCGGCGACCCCGATTTCACCGAGCTTCTCCGCCGCGCCCAGGAACGGGTCCTCGAGGCGCACGACCACGCGGGCCTGCCGTTCGAGGTCCTGGTCGAGGAGCTCGCCGAGACGCGCAGCCTGTCGCGCAACCCGCTGTTCCAGGTGATGTTCGCCTACCAGAACGTCCCGCCCGCACCGCCCGAGGTGGCGGGGCTGGCGCTGCGGACGCTGGACGTCGACCCCGGTGTCGCCCAGGTCGACCTGCACCTGGTGGTCGAGGAGGCGGGGGATCGCCTGATCGGAGTGCTGCACTACGCGACCGACCTGTTCGACCACGACCGGATGGAGCGCTTCGCCGACCACTACCGGGCGTTCCTCGCGGGGGCGGTGGCGGCGCCGGAGGCCCCGGTGTCCGGCATCCCGGTGCTCACGGCCACGGAGCGGAACATCATCCAGGCCGCCAACGCCACCGGCCGCGACTACGTGGAGACCGCTGGCCGCGACCACGTGGAGGCCGCCGCCACTGCCACCGGCCGCGACCGCGTGGAGACCGCGGCCAACGCCACCGGCCGCGACCGCGTAGAGACCGCCGTCACCGTCGGCGGCCCGCCCGGGGAGACCCTGCACGGCCTGGTGGCCCGGCAGGCCGCACGGACCCCGACGGCTCCGGCGCTCGGGTACGAGAGGACGGACGGTGGCCGCGCCTGGCTGACGTACGCCGAGTTCGCCGCGAGAGTGAACCGGCTCGCCCGCAGGCTGCGCACGCTGGGCGTGGGTCCTGACCGGGTCGTCGGAGTGTGCCTGGAGCGTGGAGCCGACCTGGTCCTCGCCGTGCACGCGGTATTGGCCGCCGGGGGCGCCTACCTGCCGCTGGAACCGGACCACCCGGCCGAGCGGCTGGCTCTGATGACGTCCGAGACCGGGACGCGGCTGGTGGTCACGACGGCGGCGACGGCGGCGTCGCTGCCCGGCGGCCTGACCCGCGTCCTGCTGGACGAGGACGCTGACCTCGCCGGGGAGGAGGACGGCGTCCTGGACGTGGGGCTCGTCGGGGAGGAGGACGGCGTCCTGGACGTGGACCTTGCCGGGGAAGAAGACGGTCCGCCGGATGTGGACGTGCCGCCGGATGCGCTGGCGTACGTCATCTTCACCTCGGGGTCCACCGGGCGGCCGAAGGGCGTCGGTGTGTCACACCGGTCGATCGCCAACCGGTTGCGCTGGATGCAGGAGACGTTCGGCCTCGGCCCCGCCGATCGCGTTTTGCACAAGACGCCCTTCTCCTTCGACGTGTCGGTGTGGGAGCTGTTCTGGCCGCTGATGGCCGGCGCGGGGCTCGTGGTGGCGCGGCCGGGCGGGCACGCCGACCCCGCCTACCTGGCCGGCCTCATCGAGGCCGAGTCGGTCACCACCCTGCACTTCGTGCCGTCGCTGCTGGACGCCTTTCTCGACGAGCCCCGCCTCGGAACGCGTCTCGCCGGTGTGCGGACCGTGGTCTGCTCCGGCGAGGCCCTGCCGGCGGAGCTCGCCGGGCGCCTCCTGCGCGAGCTTCCCGCCGCCGGGCTGCACAACCTGTACGGCCCGACCGAAGCGGCCGTGGACGTGTCCTGGCACGCCTGCGCACCGGGGGAGAGCACGGTTCCGATCGGGCGGCCGATCGCCAACACCCGGCTGGAGATCCTGGACGCGAGGCTGGACCGGGTCCCGATCGGGGTGCCCGGACGCCTGTGGATCGGCGGCGTGCAGCTCGCGCGGGGCTACGTGAACAGGCCGGGACTGACCGCAGAGCGGTTCGTCCCCGATCCGCTGGGCCCGCCGGGAGCGCGCCTCTACGACACCGGGGACCTCGCGCGGTGGCGGCCGGACGGCGAGATCGAGTACCTGGGCCGCACCGACTTCCAGGTGAAGATCCGCGGGATGCGGGTCGAGCTCGGCGAGATCGAAGCGGCGCTCGGGGCGTTGCCCGGCGTGCGGGCGGCGGCCGTGCACGCCGTCGAGGACGGCGCCGGCCTCCGCCTCGCCGGGTACGTCGTTCCCGAGAGCCCGCTCGACGCGGCGCCCGGCCGCGAATGGCGCGAGGCGCTCGCGGAACGCCTGCCCGACCACATGATCCCCCGGAGCTGGGTGCTGCTCGACGAGCTGCCCGTCACCGGCAGCGGGAAGCTCGACCGGCGTGCCCTGCCCCTGCCGCGGGCGGATGACCAGACCGTCCACGACGACCCGCGAGGACCGGCGGAGGTGGCCGTCGCCGAGGCCTGGCGCGCGGTGCTCGCACTCGACCGCGTCTCCGCCCACGACAACTTCTTCGCCGCCGGCGGCGACTCCATCCGCAGCCTGAAGGTCGTGGCGCGGCTGCGCAAGGAAGGTTACGCCGTACGGCTGGAGCAGATCTTCCTGCACCAGACCGTGCGCGAGCTGGCCGGGCGGCTACGGCCCGCGGAAGGCGAGACCGGGCCGGAGGAGCGGAGCGTGGCCGCCTTCGGCCTGCTGAACCCGGATGACATGGCCCGACTGCTCGGAGGTGAGATGCGATGACGGTCACGGCCGGTGCCGCACGTGGTCTTGAGGACGCCTACCCGCTGGCCGCGCTCCAGGCCGGCATGCTGTACCACAGCGCGTACGAGCCAGACGCGCCGACCTATCACGACCTGACGACCATCACGCTGCGCGGGCGGTTCGACCGCGAGGCCTTCACCGCGGCGCTCGCGGAGGTGACCGGCAGGCACCCTGTGCTGCGCACCTCCTTCGACCTCACCGGGTTCAGCGAGCCGGTCCAGCTCGTGCACCGGTCCGCCGTCATGCCGCTGGAGGTATCCGACCTCACGCACCTCACCGACCACGCCGAGGTGGAGGCCCGGCTGCGGGAGTGGGCGGAGCAGGAGAAGGGGCGCCCGTTCGACTGGGCGAACCCGCCGCTCGCGCGTGCTCATGTGCATCTGTTACCCGGCGGGTCGTTCACGTTCAGCCTCGGCTTCCACCACGCGATCCTCGACGGCTGGAGCGTGGCGGCGTTCACCACCGAGCTGTTCCGCCGGTACGCCGGGCATCTGGGCGGAGCCCCGCTCCCCGCAGAGGCACCCGGCGCGGCGTTCCGTGACATGGTGGCCCGCGAACGTGCCGCCGTCGCGTCGCAGGAGGCGAAGGAGTTCTGGCTCGCCCAGGTGGCCGACGCTCCCGACACCCGGATACCCCGGTTGCCCGGCGCGGGCGCCGGAGAGGCGCGTGCGGTCCAGGTCCTGACGGATCCTGTGGCCGCCGGCGTGCTGGAGGGCCTGCGCGACGTGGCCCGGTCGCTCCACGTGCCACTACGGACGGTGCTGCTGGCCGCCCATGTGCGGGTGCTGTCCCTTCTCACCGGCCGGCCTGAGGTGATGACCGGCCTGGTCGCGCACGGCCGCCCCGAGAGCGAGTCGGGTGAGGAGGTTCTGGGACTGTTCCTCAACACCGTGCCGCTGCGCGTCTCGGCGGACACGCCCACCTGGGGCGCGCTGGTGAGGCGGGTGTTCGAGGCGGAGGTGGCGCTGCTGCCGCACCGGGGCTATCCGCTGTTCGAGATCCGGCGGGCCAGCGGGCGCACCCCCTTGCTCGACGTGCTGTTCGACTTCCGCGACTTCCACGTCTACCGCGACATGCCCGCCTCCGCGGGGATCGAGATCGTGGACCAGGAGTTCTTCGAGCAGACCGACCTGCCGCTCACCGTGAGCTTCGGCAGGAACAGGGACCACGGCGGCTTCGACCTGACGCTCTCCTACGACCGGGCGCAGTTCCCCGCCGAGCAGATCGAGCGCGTCCGCGACCACTACCGGACCGCGCTGCGCCTGCTCGCCACCGGTCCGGACGCCGACCCCCGGCCCGCGGCCCCCTACCTCGCCGCCGACGAAGACGCGATCACGGGATGGAACGCCACGCGGCGGTCCTACGACATCGCGCCCCTGCACGAACTCGTCGCCGCGCAGGCCGCGCGCACGCCGGACGCGCCCGCCGTCGGCTACGAGGAGGCCTGGCTGACGTACCGCGAACTCGTGGCGCGTGCCCGAGCCGTGACGTCGGCGCTGGTGGAGGCGGGCACGCGGCCCGGCGACGTGGTCGGCGTCCACCTGCCGCGCGGGCCGGAACTGCTGCCGGCCCTTCTCGGCGTGCTCGGGGCGGGCGCGGCCTACCTCCCGCTGGAACCGGGGCTGCCCGCCGAACGGCTGTCGTACATGATCGCCGAGACGCGGGCGCGCACGGTGCTGGTCACCGAGGAGACGGCCGGCGAGGTGCCGGACGGCGTCGCGCTGCGGGTCGGCACACCCTCCGCCGAGGCCACGCCCCCGGACGGTGATGCCGCGCGGCCCGCCGTCCCGCCTGACGCGCTGGCCTACGTGATCTTCACCTCCGGCTCGACGGGCAGGCCGAAGGGCGTGGGCGTCTCCCACCACGCGATCGCGAACCGCCTGATGTGGATGCAGGAGGCGTTCGGGCTGACCGGCGAGGACCGTGTCCTGCACAAGACGCCCATCGGGTTCGACGTGTCGGTGTGGGAGCTGTTCTGGCCGCTCGTCACCGGCGCCGGGCTCGTGGTGGCCCGGCCGGACGAGCACAGGGACAGCGCCTACCTGGTGGCGCTCATCGCCAGGGAACGCGTCACGACCCTGCACTTCGTGCCCTCCATGCTGGAGGTCTTCCTCGACGAGCCGTTCCTGCGGCCGCAGGCGATGCGGCGGGTCATCTGCTCGGGCGAAGCCCTGTCCGCCGAGCTGGCCGGGCGCTTCCACGAGCGGTTGCGCGGAGTCGAACTGCACAACCTGTACGGCCCCACCGAGGCGGCCGTGGACGTCTCCTGGCACCCCTGCGCGCCCGGCGAGAGCGCCGTTCCCATCGGGCGGCCCACCGCCAACACCCGGCTGGAGGTCCTCGACGCGCACGGCGAGCGGGTGCCCGTCGGAACGGCCGGAGAGCTGTGCATCGGCGGCGTCCAGCTCGCCCGCGGCTACGTCGGTCGTCCCGCGCTGACGGCCGAGCGGTTCGTTCCCGACCCGCACGGCCCCGCGGGGGAGCGGCTCTACCGCACCGGCGACGTGGCCCGGTGGCTCCCCGGCGGCGAGATCGAGTACCTCGGCCGCACCGACTTCCAGGTGAAGATCCGCGGCCAGCGCGTCGAACTGGGGGAGATCGAGGCGCTGCTGGTGGCACAGCCCGAGGTCAGGGCCGCGGTGGTGACGCTCAGGGGGGACACCCTCGCCGCCTATCTGGTGCTCCACGACCCTGACGGCGACGTGGATTTCGCCCCGCGGCTCCGTGCCCGGCTGCCCGGCCACATGGTGCCGGTGGCCTGGATACGCCTGGACGCCCTCCCGGTCACCGCCAACGGCAAGCTCGACCGGGCCGCCCTGCCCGACCCCGGGCAGACCGGTCGCGCGCCGTACCTGCCGCCGCGCGACCCGTTCGAAGCGCGCCTGACGACCTTGTGGGAGGAGACGCTGGGGCGGGACGCCATCGGCGTCCATGACGACTTCTTCGCGCTCGGCGGCCACTCCCTGCTGGCGCTCAGGCTGGCGATGAAGCTGCGCAAGGAGCTGGACCGTGAAGTTCCCCTCTCCATGGTGCTCACCGCGCCGACGGTCGCGCTGCTCGCCGCCGAGCTACGGCGCCCCCAGGACAGCGACGGCGCCGAACAGCGCATCGTGCCCCTGCGGCCGGTCGGCGACCGTACCCCGATCTTCCTCTCGCACGCCCTGGGCGGCCAGGTCTTCCGGTACCTGCCGCTGACCCGGCGGCTCGGCGCGGACCAGCCCGTCCACGCCATCCAGGCCAGCGGGCTGGTCCCGGGCGAGGAACCGCACACCACCCTGGCCGAGATGGTCGAGGACTATGTCGCCCACCTGCTGAAGGTGCGCCCGCGCGGGCCGTACGTCCTCGGCGGCTACTGCATCGGCGGCAACATCGCCCTGGAGATGGCACGGCGGCTGCGGGAGAGCGGGCAGGAGGTCCCGCTCGTCGTGCTGTTCTACTCCGACGCCAACGAGCCCGTGATACGCGCCTCGCTCCAGGACGACGCGGTCCTGCTGATGCACGCGCTGGCCGGCGGCCCCGTGGAGGTCGACCTGGACGCGCTGCGCCGGATGGACCCCGACGCACGGCTGCTGGCCGTCATCGAGGCCGCGGCCAAGGCGGACCGGCTCCAGCCCGACACCGCCGACCTGCGGCAGGCGCGGCGCTTCGTCGAGGTCTTCCGCGCCAACGCCCACGCGGTGGGCGACTACCGGCACGACCCCTACGACGGCGACGTGCTGCTGTTCTCGCCGGCCAGGGAGGGCGCGCAGCCGGACGACATGGGATGGCGGTCCGTCGTCACCGGCCGGCTGCGCATCTCGCCCATCCTCGGGGAGCGCTTCACGGTCATGTATGAGCCCCTGGTCGCCGACGCGGCCACCGAGCTGAGAAGGTGCATGGATCATGGCGTCACCCACGACTGAACGGACGGGACCGGCCACGCTGTGGAGGGACCAGGACTTCCTCAAGCTCTGGGCCGGGCAGAGCCTGTCGCTCGTCGGCACACAGGTCACCGTCCTGGCGATGCCGATCGTGGCGTTCCTGCTGCTGAACGCCTCGGTCGCCGAGATGGGCATCCTCGGGGCGCTGGCCAGGCTGCCCATGGTGCTGTTCCTGGTCGTCGGGGTCTGGGTCGACCGCATGCGCCGCCGCCCGGTGCTGATCGTGAGCGACGTCGCCCGCGCCGTCATGCTCGGCACGGTGCCCCTGCTGTTCGTCATGGACCTGCTGGTCCTGTGGTGGCTCTACGTCGTGGTGTTCGCGATGGGCGTCTTCGGCGTGCTGTTCGAGATCGCCTACCGGTCCTACCTGCCCGGCCTCGTGGCGCCTGAGCACCTCGGCGACGGCAACAGCAAACTGCAGCTCAGCGACTCGGTCGCCAAAGCGGTGGGACCGAGTCTCGCCGGAGTTCTCGTGGCCGCGCGGTCCGCGCCGCTGGTCATCATCATCGACGCCATGACGTACGTCATCTCGGCCGTCTCCCTGCTGCTCATCAGGAAGCGGGAGGACAGGCCCCAGGCCGACGAGGGCGGCGGCTCGATGCTCCAGGCGATCGCCCAGGGGCTGCGCTGGGTGATGGGTCAGCCCCTGATACGCCCCCTGGCGATCGCGAGCGCCGTGTACTCGTTCTTCGACATCGGCATCCTGCAGACGCTCTACTTCCCCTTCCTGGTCCAGGACGTCGGCGTGCCCGCGGCCTGGGTCGGCGGCGTGCTGGCCGTGGGCGGCGTAGGGGCGATCGCCGGAGCCTGGCTGGCGGTCCGTTTCATGAAGGGCGTCGGGCCCGGCCCCACGATGCTGTGGGCCACGGTCATCGGCAACAGTTCGCTGCTGCTGGTGCCCCTGGCCGGTGGGCCGCTGTGGCTGGCGGTGGCCATGCTCGCGGTCTCGCAGCTGATCGTCGGGCTGACCACGCAGATCTTCGTCGTCAACAACATCACCGTGCTGCAGTCGGCCACGCCGCGCGAGATGGTGGGCCGGGTCATCGCCACCATCTGGGCCATGGGCCTGGTGCCGGCACCGCTCGGCGCGCTGGTGGCGGGCCTGATCGGCGAGGCCGTGGGCATGCGTCCCGTCGTCCTGGTGGCCGCTCTCATCGGGGCGCTCGTCCCGATGGCGGTGCTGGCGATGTCCCCCATCCCCAAACTGCGCCAGGTGCCGGAAACTCCCCTCACCTCGGGCGAGGGGAGTTGAGCTCGGCGAGCAGGCCGAGCTGTTCGACGCGGTCGTCCATCGTGGGGGCGTTCAGGCCGACGATCAGCGTGGTGGCTCCGGCCTCGCGGTAGGCGGCGAGCCGCTCGCGTACCCGTGCGGGCGTACCGCAGAGGGTGAGGGTGTCCACGAGGGGATCCGGCAGCTCTTCCATGGCCTCGCCCAGGCCACCGTCGAGGTAGGCGTCCTGCACCCGGGCCGCGGCGGAGGCGAAGCCGAGACGGTGCGCCAGCCGGTTGTAGAAGTTCACCTCCCGGGTCCCCATGCCCCCGAGATACAGCGCGAGCATGGGGCGCACCAGGTCCCGCGCGTAGTCCGCGTCGTCGTCCACCATGGCCATGACCATCGGGGAGACAGCGATGCGGGAGACGTCGCGCCCGGCCGAAGCCGCCCCCTCGCGCAGCCGCTGGAGGGACTCCGCGAGGTGCTCGGGAGGGAAGTGGATCGGCAGCCAGCCGTCGGCGACCTCGCCCGCGAGGGTGATGGCCTTCGGGCCCATGGCCGCCAGGTGGACGGGAAGCGGCTTGCGGACCGGCTCCACCGCCAGGGTCAGCTCCTTGCCCCGGCTGTCGGGCAGGGGCAGCACCAGGGTGGGCCCCTCGTGGCGTACCGGCCGGCCCGCCAGGGCGGTGCGCACCACCTGGACGTAGTCGCGCAGGTGGGCCAGCGGGCGCTCGTAGCGGTGACCGTGCCAGCCCTCCGCCACCTGTGGGCCGGAGGTGCCGAGGCCCAGCCGGAACCGCCCGTTCGAAAGCCGGTCTATCGTGGCCGCGGCCATGGCGGTGGCGATGGCGGTACGCCCCGAGATCTGCAGGATCCCCGTGCCGAGCTCGATCCGCTCCGTTCCCGCCGCCAGCCAGGCGAGGGTGGCCGCCGGGTCGACACCGTAGCCCTCAGAGGCCCACACGGACTCGTAGCCCAGCCGCTCCGCCTCCTGGACCAGCTTCAGTTGGTCGCCGGGCGTGGACGCCACGGGTCCCAGGGTGCCGATGCTGAAACCCAGCCGCACGATTGCCTCCTCCGCGCAACGAACTTCTTGATCGCATCATCCCCGGAGACGGCCGTCCGGGACAGCCCCGCCCATGACGCGACCTTTCGGCGGAGCCGCTCGCCGGTGCCGGCCGGGCACATCGCGACATTGTCACTACCCGTGTGATCTGGCGGCATGCCGGATCGATCATCGGGTAGACCTGCCCCATGCTTTCTTCACGGCACGAAGGGCGGCTTCTGGCGGGGCGGTACCGTCTTCTGGCGGGCATCGGCAGCGGCGGCACGGCGACGGTTTGGCGCGGCCATGACGAGCTTCTCGATCGTGAGGTCGCGGTCAAGGAGCTCACGATGCCCGCTCACCTCACCGGCCCGGAGCGGGAGGTCCTGCTCGAACGCACCATGAGGGAGGCGCGCCTCACCGCACGGCTGAACCATCCCAACATCGCCGCCGTGTACGACGTGGTGCAGGCCGACGATCGTCCGTGGATCGTGCTGCAGTTCGTCCGGTCACGGAGCCTCGCCGAGGTGATCGCCGATGAAGGTCCTCTGCCGGTGTCCACCGTCACGCGTGTCGGGTTGGAGGTGCTGTCGGCGCTGGAGGCGGCGCACGCGGTCGGGGTCATGCACCGCGACGTCAAACCCGCCAACATCTTGCTCACCGAGGAGGGGCACGCCGTCCTGACGGACTTCGGACTGGCCACCTCCCTCGATGAGGAGGCCAGCCTGACCAGGGTCGGAATGGTGATGGGCACGCCCGCCTACATCGCACCGGAGCGGGCCGGCGGCGCCGCCTCCAGTGCGGAAAGTGACCTGTGGTCCCTGGGCGCCACCCTGTACGCGGCCGCGGAAGGCCGGCCCCCCTTCGACCGCAGCACCGCACTGGCCACCCTCACCGCCGTGCAGACGGCCGCACCGGAGCCGTTCCAGTGCGCCGGCCCGTTGGCGCCCGTCATCGCCGGACTGCTCGACAAGGATCCCGCTCGCCGCACCGGCGCCGTCCGCGCCCAGGAGCAGCTTCGCGACGTGGCCGCTCTGGAGGAGCGGACCGCGGGCGGTTCCGCGGCACCGCTCCCGGCCGCCCGTCCTGTACCGCCGGGCACCACCCAGAGCACGGCCCAGGGCCCCGGCATCGGCCACCGTCCCACCGGCGAGCAGGTGCTCGGCGATCGCCGGTCCATCCCGGTACGTCAGCGGGTCACCTGGCGCCGTGGCCTGTCAACCTGTGCCGCGGGCCTGGCCGTCGGCATCGTGGTCTTCACCACCGCCACCACCGAGTGGCGCGGCGGCCGGCCGGAGCCCGGGACTCCTTCCATCGCCGTCCAGCCGGAGTCGAGGGCTCCTTCCATCGCCGTCGAGTCGGTGACCGGCCACGATCCCACCCCCGCCCCTGCCCGTCCCAGGCAGGCCGGGGCCACGCCCGGGACGGGCACCATCGAGACCGGCGATGACCGCGCCCGTACCCGTGTCAGGGAGCCTGAGCGTAAGCCGGTCAAGAACAAGCCGAACCCCCCAGGCAAGAGCCGTGGGAACGGCAAGAATGGTCAGCCGTGAGTCAGAGTGGACGCGAGCCCTGACCGGAGAGTGACATGGTCGATCCAGCGATGGTCGCGTTCTACCGCGACAACGGGTACCTCCTTGTCAAAGGCCTGCTCAGCAGGCCGGAGGCGCAGGCGTACCGGGAGGAGTGCCATGCGGTCCTCGGCCGGTTGCGCGCGACGGACCCGACCTGGGGCAGCGCCCGTGAGCTGGCCGGCGGAGCGACCGAGCTGAGGCACTGCCACGACGCGCAGTTCTACTCGGCCGCGTTCGCGCGGATCCTGGTCGAGCCGCGCTTCACCGATGTGGCCGCGGCGCTGATGGGCACGGAGAACGTCCAGCTCCATCACACCAAGATCTTCGTGAAGCCGGCCGAGAAGGGCTCGCCGTTCCCCCTGCACCAGGACGCCGCGCATCTCCCGCATACCAGGCACACCGTCGGCGCGGCCATCTTCCACTTCGACGACGCGCCGGAGGAGAAGGGATGCGTCCGCGTGGTGCCGGGCAGCCACAAGCAGGGCCCGCTGCCCCACATCGAGGAGGGCGGCTGGCACCTGCCGCCGTCGGAATGGCCCCTGCGAGCCGCCGTTCCGGTCGAGGCCGAGGCGGGCGACGTCCTGTTCTTCAGCTACCTCACCGTGCACGGGTCGGGTGTCAACACGGCGGCCGAGGCGCGCACGACCTTCCTGGTGCAGTTCCGCGACCCCTTGGACCAACCCGTCGACGACGTTCACCGCTCAAGGGGCCAGGGCATGATGCTGCGCGGCGTCGACCCGGTCATGCCGTCTCCGGCGGCATGACCATTCGCCCCCATCGCCTTCCGCCCAGCGGGACCGGGCCGATGTGGCCGGACGGGCGTCGGCGCACCGCGCCTTCGGCTAGCGGTCGCTCCACTTGATCTCGTAAGGCCGGAGGGTGGACTCCTTGCCGTCCACGGTCGTGGTGATCTTCGTGTTGGTCGTGTTGACCATCACCAGCCGCCGAGGCTGCGCCAGCACCCGGACCTTGGGGTCCGAGGAGGTGACGTTCTCCAGCTCGGCCCCGGCAGGGAACCACTTGGCGAAGTCGCTCACCAGCCGGCCGGTCGGGAGGGGGGCGCCGGTCCGCGGGTGCCACATGCAGCCCTGGCAGGCGCCCTTCTTCTTCTGCGGATTCCAGTACAGGGCTGTGGCGGCGCCGCTCTCGGCGAACTCGATCATCGAGGCGGCCTGGACGGCGAGCCGCATGGGCTCGGGCCATCTCGTGTCGTCCTCGGGGACGAAGTACCACTCCGACCACCAGACCGGCATGTCATCGGTCCTGTCGCGCAGCCAGTCGGTGACGGCGCCGAACTTGCCCAGCGCTCCGAACGCGTCGGGGAGCAGTTCGTGGGCGTCGGTCAGCGAGGCGCCGTCGACCACGATGAAGTCGGCGCCCTTCTTGTTCTCGAACCAGTACTCGAAGGCGTCAAGGACGTTCTGGTTGACGACCCCCCACGGGCCCCGCAGCTCGGACTTCCCGGTCCTGTTGCTGTCGAAGCCGAGGTAGGGGCCGCCGATCTTGACATCGGGCCGGACCGCCTTCACCGCGTCGTAGACCATGTTGTAGAGCTCGGTGTAGCCCTTGTAGTCCGCGGGTTTGGAATGGTCCTTCCAGAAGCCCTTGAGCTCGTTCCAGACCATGAAGTACTCGACGTCCTTGTACCTGGTGGCCACGGCCGCCGACAGCTTGGCGAAGTCGCCGAAGTGCTCGGGGTAGGGGGCGTCCTCCAGGTGCTCGTCCCACGCGGAGTCCTTGGTCGGGCCCTCGGGGCCGCCCTTCATCCAGTCGGGGGCGCAGCACAGCGTGATGACCTGCGTGCTGCCGGACTTCTTCATGAAGTCCATCCGGCTGTCGAGGTCTTCCCAGTCGAACTCCTGCGGGCGGGGCTGGGGATTGCGCACGCCGAACCCCATGATGTGCTGGTTCTGCAGCATCGGGATCGGGGCGAGCGTCCGGCTCACGTCCCGCTCGAACCGCTCGGTGAGGTCGTTGGCGCTGACCTCTGTGTGGGTGAACCCCCAGCGAGGCCATGCGGGGTCCACCGGCGGCCCCTTCCGCGGCTCCGCGCCGGACGCCGCCGGTGACGAGATCGCGGGCTCTCGCGTGGCCGGAGCCGCCCGGTCCTCGACCTGGCCCGGTGAACAGCCCGCCACGACCAGCGCCATCACGACGGCCCCCGCGGTGGGGGCGATCAGCCGATGAGAACGCCACCATGTCGATCGCCCGCTACCCGATGACACTGATCCTCACCTGTTCCTCGCCGTTCGCCCTGATTGAAGCGTTCCACGATCAGTGCAAAAGCGGCAAACCAGAAAGATGGTTCACAGTCAATCGTTATGGTCGGCCCGGCGAGAACACGTCCGGGGGTTCCGCGGCCGGTGAGCACGCGTCGTCGTGGTCCGCCGCCCCGGAGTCGTCAGGGTGGCTCGCTAGAAAGCGACCTTGATGTAGACGGGCCTGTGGTCGGAGAGCGGGGTGAGCGGGGGAAGGTGGCATCGCCACGTGCTGCCTTTGGGGACGAACAGGTAGTCGAGCTTCTTCCGTCCTGAGCCGTCGCTGTGGGTCCACTGCCCGGTACGGCCGGTCCCGCGCTGGTCGCACTCCCCGTAGGCCTGGTAGGCGGGCACGATGGCACGACGGCCCGCGGCGCTGCCGGAGTCGCTGTCCGGTGGCGAGACGTTGAGGTCACCGCCGAAGACGGTCCGGTAACCGGGTTCGACGGCGTGGGCCATCAGTTGCCGGATCTGCCGGGTCCGGTACGGGGCGCCCGGTTGCCGATCGTCGTAACCCTCTCCGCTGGACATGTGGGTGCCGCAGGCCCGCACCCGCTTGGCGGGGATCGTGGCGCAGAGCACGGCCCGCTTCACGTACCACGGCGGCGAGGCCAGCAGGTGGGTACGGAAGGTGACCGAGTCGGAGGCGACCGCGATGGCGATGCTCTGCGCGCCTCGCGAGCGGCCGGAGCGATCGGGCTGGCAGGCGTACGGGGCGCCGGTGCTGGAGAGCAGGCCCCATGACCGGATGCTCCACCTGCGGCCGGTCCGCTGCTCCAGCGAGTGCTCCAGCGCACTGTCGGCCCCGGTGCAGAACTCCTGTAAGAAGATCACATCGGGTTTGATCGGCTGGTTGAGGGCGTACTGCCCGATGGTCCACGCCAGTTGCTCGGCGCCGGCACGGTAGAGACCGCAGCGGGGATTCGTGCCCGTGCAGACGTTCCATGTCATCACGGACAGCTCTGTCCGTACCTCCGAGGAGGGAGCCGCGACAAGGAGGGCGGCGAGTGCCGCGAGCATCGTCCGTGCTTTCATCACCCGCCATACAACCAGAAGCGTCGCCGGACGAGGGCTCCAGCACGCGACCTTCTTGGCGCGATCGGATGCCTCGCAGAGACGCTGGAAGTTTCACGGGGACGCGCTGCCGCCCGTGGCTGGACCTGGGGGGTCGGAAATGGCTTACCGCACGCGTTGCGCCCGGCCGCCTGCGAACCTACGGTGACCCCACTCCAGGCGGAACCGGTTCGCGATCTACTCGAAACGCCGTCGAAGCGCTTCGACAGTCGATTCGACAGACGTGGCTCCGGCCGCCGGCAGGACAACATCGGGAGAGGGAGATCATGCTCAGGACGTTACGTCTGCTCGTTCCGGCATCCATGCTCGTGGTCCTCGTCGGGCTGCTCGCCAACCCGGCCCAGGCTGCCACCTGGTCGTCGTCGGCCCAGTGGGGCACCTGGACCAACGGCGGTTACACCCTCTACAACAACATCTGGGGCGGTGGTGCGGGCCCGCAGACGATCTGGGCCAACTCCTACAGCAACTGGGGTGTCTGGGCGAACCATCCCAACACCGGTGGCGTGAAGTCCTACCCCAACGCCACAAGGAACGTCAACCGGCGGATCAGCGCGCTGGGCAGCGTGCGCAGCAGCTTCAACGTCTCGGTGCCGAACGGCGGCGCGTACGCGACGGCGTACGACATCTGGTGCGACGGGCACACCTACGAGATCATGCTGTGGATGAACAAGTACGGCCCGGTGGGCCCGCTCGGGTCACGGCAGACGAGCACGTCGGCCGGCGGCCACTCCTGGGACGTCTACCGCGGCTCCAACGGCTCCAACCAGGTGTTCTCGTTCATCCGGCAGGGCAACGCCAACTCCGGCACCGTCGACATCAAGGCCATCCTTACCTGGCTCAGGACCAACAACTGGTTCGGTGACGTGACCCTGGGCGATGTGCAGTTCGGCTACGAGATCACCTCGTCCAGTGGCGGGATGGACTTCCGCACCAACAACTTCTCCGTGTCGGCGAGCTGACCGCGGCCGGGCGCACGCCCGGTGCCGAGAGCCTTCCGGCACCGGGCGCCGCGCCTCCAGCGGACCCGAGATCCTCACGTAGCCCTCGCTCATGGACAAGCGGCCTGCTACTCGTCGCCGAGTAGCACCCGTGCAGCCTAAGGGAGGCCCACCACCGGGCCCGCGGACCGGGCTTGGCGGGTTGGCGTATCTCGTTGTCAGGGCCTCAGTCGATCCATTTTGGGCGTCAGCGGCATTGGATGGGGACAATGGCATCGTCCACCGGAGAAAGGAAGCCTGGTGTCTGGCCGCAGATACGCCAACCAGACGGCCGAAGAGCGGCTCGCCGACCAGAAGCAGCGGCTCATCACCGCCGCCTACGAGCTGTTCGGTGTCCTCGGGTACACCGACACCAGGGTCGTGGACATCTGCGCACGGGCGTCGGTGTCCTACCGCACGTTCTACGAATGCTTCCCCGACCGCCAGCGTGGGCGGCTGGAACTGCTGAGACTGGTGTACGAAGGGTGCGCCGAGGAGGCGATCCGCACCGTCGAGGAGGCGGTGTCGCGCCTGCACGCGTATTCGCCGGACCGGACACGTCTGGCGGTCGACGCGTACGTCCTGTTCGTGACCGGTGACCCGCGGAGGGCCCGGGTCCTGTACCGGGAGGCGGCCACCGGCGGCGAGCACCTGCTCCCTTCCAGGGACCGGACCGCCGAGCGTCTCGCCGCGCTGCTCGGCGGGACCGACCACCCGCAGGGGCGCCTGGTCGCCAAGGGCGTCCTGGCCGCCTCGGAAGGCCTGCTGGCGAATTGGGCCCACACCGACACCTCCACGGACGACATCAGCGCGGCCGCCATGCACATCGCCGAGCGGGCGTTCGACGAGTCGGAGCAGGCGTTCAACGACGCCTCACGGTACCTCCGGTGGAAGCCGGCGTCCCAGGAGTCGTGCCGGCACATCGACACCAGCGTGGCGTCGACCGCGCGCATGTACGACTATCTGCTCGGCGGTAAGGACAACTACGCCGTCGACCGGGCGGCGGTCCAGCGGCTGATCGAGTTGATGCCGGAGAGCCCGGACCTCGCCAAGGCGAACCGGGCGTTCATGCGCCGGGCCGTCGCGTTCGCCGCCGCGGCCGTCGGTCAATTCGTCGACCTCGGCACCGGGATCCCCACCTCACCGAATGTCGACGAGGTGGTCCGGCAGATGAATCCGGAAGTGGTCGTGGTGGGTATCGACAATGACCCGATTGTCCTGTCCCACGGCCGGGCCTTACGCAGCGGTGTGCAGATCATGTACGGCGACGTCCGGAAACCGCAGGAGGTGGTCCGCAGGCTCGCCAAGGTCATCGACTTCGGCAGGCCGGTGGCGTTGGTCGCGACGTCGCTGTTCAACTTCATTCCCGACGACCCGGTCGGCATCGTAGGAGAGTTCCGCGCCGTCATGGCGCCGGGCAGCATGCTGGTGATATCGCATGGCACCGACGAGGGGGCTCCGCCCGAGATGGTGGCCCGTTTCCGCGAGGTGTACGCCGACGCGGTGTCACCGGCGGTGTTCCGCGGCGTCGCGCAGATCGAGGGCATCTTCGATGGGTTCACCCTGGTAGAGCCTGGTCTGGTGGACGTCCAGCACTGGCGGCCCGACGGTGTCGCCGAGCGGCCACTGCCGATCCGCATGCTCGGCGGCATCGGCCACATCCCCCGCTAGGCTTCCTGGCGCAGGGTCGCGAGCCTGCCGGTGCCGGCGGGTAAGAAGAGGGCGGGAGGGCCGCGGCGGGTCGTCGAGCGGGGATCTGCCGGCCGCTCGTTCCGGGCGGGAGACGCCTCGGTGTGGACCTGGCCGCTGCCGAAGTTCGCCGATGCCATCCGTTCGAATGCGGATGGTCTCAATCGACCGGGTGGAACCTGTGCTCTGTACTGCCGAACATATTCTGGTGGCTGAGTCGGGTTAATGGGACCGGGTTTGATTGATGGTTCGGATTTCTTAGTCCCAGGTGGTCCCCGCAGCGCGGGAGTAACCGTCCCAGGTGGTTCCCGCGGCGCGGGAGAAGCTGTCCCAGGTGGTTCCGGCGGAGCGCTTGGCGGCGGTGGTGTTCGTCATTTTCTCGTCTCTTTCTCGTGGCTTCTTGTTTGTCCTTGCACAAACAACTCTGCGGTTTCGGGGACGCGTTATCCAGATGAATGGGCTGCAGCAAGTTGTCCCGCCCTGTCCACTTCCTGCCATCGCGGAAGATGCGCGAGGTCGGGCGCGGGGGGAGAGGTGGCGATCGGGGGGAGCGCCTTGGTGGCGGGAAGGATCCCGGCCGGCCGGAGGAGGCTGGGAGGCTGGCGTCGACTCCGCGGCGGCCTGGGGGATCGGGGTGCTCGACGCTTGGATGATCACCGATGCCACCGGGTCTCATGCTGACGGCGATGGTCTCGATCGGCTGCGTCGTTCCGTCTGAGGAGGGGTGATGCGGACGTTCAGAGGTTGCTTTTCAGTTATTCATCGTACGGTCGGTCACGGTTCCGGAATTCGTCGGTCGTCTTAGTCCCAGGTGGTTCCCGCGGCGCGGGAGTAACCGTCCCAGGTGGTTCCCGCAGCGCGGGAGAAGCTGTCCCAGGTGGTTCCGGCGGAGCGCTTGGCGGCGGTGGTGTTCGTCATTTCTTCGGCTCTTTTCTCTGCGGGCTTCTTGTTTGTCCTTGCACAAACAACTCTGCGGTTTTCGAAGCCCGTCGACCAGACGAATCGACGGCAGCAAGCTGCGCCGCCCTGACCGCTTCCTGCCATGCGAAAAAGACACCGCGCCCGCGTGATGGCCTAAGGCGAGGGTGCGAGAGACCGCGAAGGGCCGCGCCTGCTCCCGGGTCGGTGTGGCGCCTGCTCCCGGCTCCGGCCGGGGTTCCTGCTCCCGGCTCCGGCTGGGATGCCTGCTCCCGGCTCCGGCCGGGGTTCCGGCTCCGGCCGGGGTGCCTACTCCGGCTCGGGCCAGGCGCCGGCGAGCACCCGGGCGACCACGGTGTTCAGCACGCGGATGCCGCGCGTGGAGCCGGGGTTCAGCCCGGTCAGCTCACGGACGCGCTGGAGGCGGTAGTCGAGCGTGCGGGGGTGGATGTGCAGCGCGGCCGCGGCGCGCAGCCGGTTCATGTCGCCGCGGTAGTAGACGTCCAGGGTGGTCACCAGGTCCGGGCCGCCGGCGAGCCGCCGGGCCACGCCCTGCAGCCACTCGTCGACCTGAGGCAGTTGCGCGGTCCCGAGCTCGACGAAGACGTCGGCGAGGGTGTAGACGCGGCGGGGAACGGTCTCGATGGGCGCCGCCTGGCTGACCTGCCGCGCCAGCGAGAGCGCCCCGGACAGGGCATCAACGCGGCCGGTGGCCGTACCGACGGAGCACGGCCGGCCGATGGTCTCGGCGAAGTCGTGCGCCACGGACAGCGCGCGATCCTCCGCCGACGCGGGGGTGCCGTTCGTCTCGGGCACCAGCGCCACCAGCTCCTCCGGCGTGGGCCAGGCGAGCGGTATCCGCTCACCCTCGATGAGCACCTCGATGACCTGGTCCCGTACCCGGTCGAGCCAGCGGAACGGCCGGCCCGCGATCCGCACGACCGTCACGACGTAGCGCTCGGGAAGGGTCATGCCCAGGTTCCTGGCCAGTTCGGGCGCCGACGGGTCGTTGGCGAGCAGCATCTTGGCGAGCAACTGGACGCGGGTGACCAGGGACAGGCACCGTTCCTGCCCCTCCATGTAGCCGCGGGTGTAGGCGTTCTGGGCGGTCACCCCCTGCGGGCCCAGCCAGCCGAGCGTCAGCATCAGCGCGTCGAGGTCGTGCGGGCCGGCGGCGTCCTGGATCTCGTGCAGCGTGAGGGTGGAGTGGAGGACCAGGACCCGCCGGTGGGCGGCCAGGGACACCCCCTTCTCGCCGCGCTCCCTGCCGACCGCCGCCATGTACGCGAGGTCCTCACCGCTGAAGGGCCGGCCGTCCTCGGCGAGGGCGTACGTGCGGCGGCGCAGGGTCACCGCGAAATCCAGCAGCGAGGCATGTCCCAGGGAGCCGGTGGACAGCGCCCGGTATTCGGCTAATTCGCGCGTGTAGACGTCGACCGCGTTGCGGGCGTTGGCTTCCACCCGGAGCCGCAGCAGGTGAAAGAAGTCGCCCATGGTGGGCCCCTCCGTCGGTCAGGGACGTAGGTCGCAAAGGATCGTACCGAGCATGTAGCGACATATGCCACCTCTGGCCGTAAAAGGCCGAAACATGGGTTTCGAACATGCCACTTGCGCACGGTCACAAACCTGTTGGCTTTTCCGGTGAGTGGCCGGCCGAAAGTAACGCGATAATTCGTGAAAAATGATAAAACCTGCGACTTATGCTACGTAACTTCGCGCAGCTCTACCTACTGTTGTGCTGCCCTTTGAGGCTGCCATTGCCCCGTCCCAGGAAAGGGCTCAACCTGCCACCACGCGAGCCCTGACCGCTCGCAATGGAAGGAAGGCATGCGTGTCCGAGTTGATCGGCATCGACGAGTGCGAACACCTGACAGCACAACAAGTCCACAGCCTTTACGGCAAGTACGTCAGCCGGAGCCAGGTCTCCCTGATGACCTCATTCGGGTTCGGCCGTGAGCTGGTCGAACGTGCCGAGGGAATGTGGATCTGGACTCGCGGCGGACGACGGATCCTGGACTTCACCGGAGGGGTCGGCGTCCTCAACCACGGTCACAACCATCCTCGCATCCTCGCCGCTCGCAGGCGGTATCAGGAGAGGGAGCGAATGGAGGTGCACAAGACGTATTTCTCCCCGTACATCGCCGCTCTCGGTCACAATCTCGCCCAATTACTGCCCGGCGACCTGAACATGTCGTTCTTCCCGAACTCCGGTGCCGAGGCGGTGGAGGGTGCCGTCAAATTGGCGTACAAATACCACAAGGGTCGGCGACATCGGATCCTTCGGGCCGACATCGCTTTTCACGGCAAGCTGCTCGGCTCCGGCGGGCTCACCGCCGTAGGACAGAACCGATTCACCTTCCCCACGATCCCCGGCATCTGCACCTTTCAATACGGCGACCTGACATCCGTACGCGAGGCCATCGCCGCCGCGCGCCGGCCGGACGGCCGCTGCGACGTTTACGCGATTCTCATAGAGCCGTTCAGCGCGTCCACCGTGCGCTTCTGCTCGGAGGAGTTCCTGCGCGGCCTGCGGGAGATCTGCACCGCCGAGGACATCGTGTTGATCTTCGACGAGATCTACACCGGGTGGGGCAAGACCGGCAGCCTGTTCCACTTCATGCGCTACCCCGGCCTCGTCCCCGACGTGCTCACGACGTCCAAGTCCTTCGGCGGGGGCAAGTCCTCCATCTCGGCCTTCATCGCGCGCGAACCGATCTTCCGCAAGGCCTACGACAACCTCACCGACTCCCTGCTGCACAGCACCAGCACGACCTACTACGGCTTCGGCGAGGAGACCGCGACGGCGATCGAGGCGGTGAACATCGCGGTCGAGGACGACTACCCCAAACGCGCCCGCGAGATCGAACGGGTGCTCGCGCCCGGACTGGACCGTATCCGCAAGGAGCACGCGGACTCCGTGGCCGAGGTGCGCGGCGCCGGCGCGATGTACGGGATCTTCCTGGACGGAGGGCCGAAACTCCTCGACCTCGCGGCGCGGCTCGCCCCGGCGGGACTGGCCCGTGACCCGAACTTCCGGATCAAACTGATCACCTGCGCGGTCGTCGACGCCCTCTACCGCGACCACGGCGTCTACGCCTACTACACCCTCAACGGCCACAACCCTCTGGTCGCGGCCCCGTCGCTGGTGGCCGAGCCCGCCGACGTCGAGTACTTCCTGGACAGCCTCGACCAGACCCTCGCCAAGGGGCTCACCCGGCTGCTCGTCCGTTTCGTACGGGAGAAGGTGGCGCCGCGATGGCCGTCCGCGTCGTAGTGACAGGCAGCAGCGGGATGCTCGGGAGCACGCTGGCCCGGCACCTCGCCTGCGAGGGGCACGAGGTCCTGGGCGTGGACCTGCGCCCACCGGCGGGCCCGGCACCGGCGTGGCCGTACAGCGTGGGGGACATACGCGACACCTCACTCATGACGGAGGCGATGGCGGGGGCGGACGCGGTGGTGCACTGCGCCGGCGCGCTGCCGAGCTATCCGGCCGACCAGATCCGCGACGTGATCGTCGGCGGCACCCGCAGCCTCCTGGAGGCCGGACGCCGGGCCGGGGTGCCGCGGGTCGTCCACATCTCCTCCACCGCCGTGTACGGCCTGCCGGCGCTGGTCCCCACGCCTGAGGACCATCCGCGCGAACCCGTCGACGTCTACTCCCGGGCCAAGGCGGAGGCGGAGGAGGTGGCCGAGAAGTTCCGGGCGGACGGCATGTGCGTGCCGGTCCTGCGCCCCAAGACCTTCCTTGGCCCCGGCCGCATGGGCCTGTTCGCGATGCTCTTCCAGTGGGCCGAGGAGGGCCGCAACTTCCCCGTCCTCGGCAGCGGGGACGTGCGCATCCAGATGCTGGCCGTGGAGGACCTGGTGGCGGCCGTCACCAGCGTCCTCGCGGCACCGGCGGACGTCGCCAACGACACCTACAACGTGGCCGCCGCCGAGTTCGGCACGCTGCGGACGGACTTCCAGGCGGTGCTCGACGCCGCGGGGCACGGCAAGCGCGTCGTGTCGCTGCCCGCACGACCCGCGCTCGCCGGGCTCCGGTTGCTGGAACGGAGCGGGCTGTCGCCGGTATACGGGCGGCTGCTGCACAAGTTGCGCGCCGACTCCTACGTCAGCATCGGCAAGGCCCGCGACAGGCTCGGCTTCCGGCCCCGGCTGTCCAACAGGGACGCGATCCTGCGCACCTACGAGTGGTGGCGCGGGCAGCGGGCGGACCGCCCGGCGCGGGCCACCGGCCGTACCAGCGGCGACGCCTGGCGGCAGGGTGCGCTGTCGCTGGCCAAGGTCTTCTTCTGAGCCGGGCTGGAGGTGGAGACATGCACGTCGCCGAATCGGCCGGCGTACACGAAGGGCCGCTGCGGCCTGAACCGCCGCCGGGCCTGGCCGTCGCGGCCCGGCCGGGCCTGGCCGGGGACCTCGTACGCCTGATACGCCCGCTTCACTCGATCAAGGCCCTTCTGCTGATACCGATCGCGCTCATCGACGCCTCTCCCTGGACCTTCGCCGTGGTCGGCAGGGTCGCCTGGGCCGCGCTGGCGTTCGTCCTGGCGTCCGCCGCCGTCTACGTCGGCAACGACATCGCCGACCGGCACCGTGACCGGCGCCATCCGGTCAAGCGCCGGCGTCCCGTCGCCGCCGGTCGCGTACCGGTCTGGGGCGCATGCCTGTACTGCGCCGTCCTGCTCGCCCTGCTCGCCGTCGTGACCGGCATGGGCACCGGGCCGTACTGGCCGGTGGCGGCGTACCTGGTGCTCAACGTCGCCTACATCCGTGTGCTGAAGCACATCCCCCTGGTGGACGTGGGCGCCGTGGCGCTCGGCTTCGTGCTCCGGGTCGTCCAGGGATACCTCGCGACCGGCGAGCGGGTGGCCGGATGGCTGCTGATCACCGCGTTCTCGGTCTCCCTGCTGTTGCTCATCGGCAAGCGGCGGCAGGAGCTGCTGGGAGTGGGCGCCGCGCACCGGCCCGCGCTGGCCGGCTACTCGCTGGAACTGGCCAACGCGCTGCTGCAGATCACCTCGGTGCTCGCCCTGGTCGCCGGCCTCATCTACCTGCGCACCGAAGCGCCCTTCGGCCCCGACCACGGCCAGACGGCGATGATGCTGTCCGTCCCGTTCGCCCTGTTCGCGCTCTTCCGCTACCTGCAGATCCAGCTCGCCGGACGCGGCGGAACCGATCCCGTACGGGTCCTGCTGCGCGACCGCGTCACGGTGGGCATCTGCGGGCTGTGGGCGGCCGTGCTCGGCGCCACGCTCGCGCTCGTCCACTACCCCGTCCTGGCCCACGCGATCCTGCCATGAAAGGTGAGCCGTGTCCCGATCGTCCCCCCTGGTGTCCGTCATCGTGCCGGCCTACAACGCGGAGAAGACGCTCCGGGCCTGCCTGGCATCGGCACAGGCCCAGACGTACAGCCCGGTCGAGGTCATCGTCGTCGACGACGCCAGCACCGACCGGTCACGCGTGATCGCCCGCGAGCATCCCTGCAGGCTGGTCGAGCAGCCCCGCAACGGGGGAGTGTCGGCGGCACGCAACGCGGGAGTGGCCGCGAGCCGCGGCGAGGTCCTGTTCTTCCTGGACTCCGACGTCGCGCTGGCCCCCGACGCGGTGGGCAACGCCGTGGAGCTGCTGCGGGCGGACCCCGGGTGCGGATGCGTCTACGGGGTGTACGCCAAGGAGCCGCTCGTCGACGACGGCCCCGTGGAGATGTACCGGACCCTGCACCTCCACTCCGCCCTCACCCGCGCGGTGGGCCTGACCAAGAGCGCGATCTTCGCCCTCGCCGCCGTGCCCCGGCGGGTGTACGACGAGGTCGGGCCGTTCGACGAGAACCTCCGGAGCGCCGAGGACGACGACTACAGCGAGCGCCTGATCGCCGCGTACCGCATCCGGCTGACCGACGCCGTGGCCGGACGTCACGACGAGGCCGACCGGCTGCCGCCCCTGCTCGCCGAGCAGTACCGGCGGGCCCAGCTGATGCCCTTCGCCGCGCGGAACCGGCTGCGCAGGGGCGCCCTGAAGATCAACCGTATGACCGGCGTGCTCGCCGCCGCACTTGTTCTGGCCACGCTCCCGCTCGGCCTGGCCTGGCCGCCGCTGCTGGGACTGCCGGCGGCCTTCCTCGCCCTGTTCGCCGCCGCCGACCCGCCGCTGTCCCGCCTGGTCCTGCGGGAGAAGGGACCGGGATTCCTCGCCTACTTCACCGCCGTGCACTTCCTCGTCCACGTGGCGCTGCTCGCCGGGGCCGCCACCGGATGGGCGCGCGCCACCGTCGACTCCTCCTTCGGGCCGTCGCGTCGCCCGGCGATCCGGCGGCGTTCGATCGATCCCTCGAAAGGTTGCTGACCATGGAGCCCAGGCCGCTCGTCTCCGTCATCGTCCCCAACCACGACTACGGGCACGTGCTCGCGCTCTGCCTGCGCGCGGTCAAGGAGCAGACCTACTCCCCGATTGAGATCATCTGCGTCGACGACCACAGCACCGACGACTCGGTCCGGGTGGCGGAGTCGCTGGGCGTACGCGTGATCAGCACGCCGGCCAACAGCGGGGGGGCGTCCGTGCCGCGCAACCTCGGCGCCGAGCACGCGCGCGGCGAGATCCTGTTCTTCCTGGACTCCGATGTCGCCCTGGCCCCCGAAGCGGTCGCCGCCGCCGTGGCGATCCTGCGGTCCGACCCTGAGATCGGCGCGGTCTGCGGCAACTTCGATCCCGTCCCGCTCATCCGGGACAAGCTGATCAAGGACTACCGCAACCTGTTCCGGCATTACTGGCTCCGCGCCAACGAGGGGCCGATCAGCGGGTTCCTGCCGAGCGCCATGATCGCCATACCCGCCGACGTGTGGGCGGAGGTCGGGCCCTGGAACCCCCACCTCACCCAGAGCGAGGGCGCCGACGTCGGCGAACGACTGGCCGACCGGTACGAGGTGCGGCTGACCTCGGCCGTGCACGGCCGCCACGACGACGACGCCACGCTGGGCATCGCGCTGTGGAAGGTGTTCTACCGGACACGCGTGCAGGTGCCCTTCTTCCTGCAACGCCGGTACGCGGCGGGGGTGGTCGCCTCGCCGGAGGCCGGCGCGAGCCTGGCTGCCGCGCTGGCGGTCACGACCCTGCCGGCGCCGCTGCTGGCCGGCGCCCTGTGGCCCGCGGCGCTGCCGGCCGGCGCCCTGTGGCCGGCGGTGCTACCGGCCCTGCTGTTCGCCACCTGGCTGGCCATCGACCGGCGGATGTACCGGTACGTGTTCGCCAGCCGCGGACCGGCCTTCGGCCTGTACTTCGTCGCCATGCACTTCCTGGTCAACCTGACCATCGCCGCCGGGGCCGCCGTCGGCATCGCCCAGTGGCTGACCTCGCGGTCGTTCCGCCGCATGTACCGAAAGGCACCGGCATGACCGCGACGAACACCGATCCCGACCGAGACGGCCCGGCACCGGGGGAGGGGCCGGCACAGTCCGGGCCGGGTCGCGGGGATGGTGGGGTAGTTGCGGAGGGGCTGGCACGGTCCGGGCCGGGTCGCGGGGATGGTGGGGCAGTTGCGGAGGGGTCGGCACGGTCCGGGCCGGGTCGTGGGGATGGTGGGGCAGTTGCGGAGGGGCTGGCACAGTCCGGGCCGGGTCGCCGGGGACTGGGGGAGAGGCTGGGCGGGGCCGGGCAGGGAAGGGCGGGTGGCCGGGATTCGGCGGGTTCGCCGCTCCGCCGGCGCGCGCTCACCGGGTTGCGCGCCGCCTGCTACCTGGTGGTGCTGGGTTTCCTCGGCTACCAGATGTGGCGCGTGCGGCACGGGCTGGGCGCCAGCTTGAGGCTGGTGGGCTGGGGGAACGCCCTGCTCGCCGGGGTGCTGGCAGCCGTCGGCGGGGTGCCGGGGTTCTTCGGATGGCGGATGCTGCTGGCCGCGATGGGCACCCGGCTGACGCACGCCGCCGCGCTCCGGGTCTTCTTCCTGGCCGGGCTCACCCGCTACCTGCCGGGCGGCGTCTGGCCCGCGGTGGCGCACGCCGCGTCCGCCCGAGCGCTGGGCGAGCCACCGGCCCGGCTGGCCGGGGCCTTCGTGGCCTCCCAGGGGCTTGGCGTGATCTCCGGCCTCGCGGTGGGACTGCTCGCCCTGCCCTGGCTGGTGGCGGCCGACGCGATCTGGTGGGCACTGCTGCCGGTGCTGGCCGCGGCCCTGGTCCCGCTGGCAGCGCCTCGGCTGCTGTCCGGCCTCCTCAGCCTCGCCCAACGAGTACTACGCCGTGACAGCCCACCGACCACCCCACCGAAGCACCCCCCCACCCAGCCCGAGCGGCCCCCCGCCCAGCCCGGACGGGCCTCTGACCTGGCCGGGAGGTCCTTCGTACTGCCTGGGCGGCGCGTGCTGTTTGTGGTGACCGGGGTGATGGCGCTTGGCTGGTTGGTCAGTGGTACGCATATCGCGGTGCTGGCCATCGCGCTCGGTGCGCCGCCCGGCGGGGCGATGACGGTGGGCATCGGAGGGTTCGCGCTCGCCGCCGTGGCCGGGATCTTCACCCTCGTGATGCCGTCGGGGCTGGGCGGCAGGGAACTCGTCCTCGGCCTCACCCTCGCCACCCAGCTTTCCGGCTCCGGCCTGGTCACCCTGGTGGCCCTGAGCCGGGTGCTGATCACCGTGGGCGAGATGGCCTCCGCCGTCGCCGTCCTCGGGCTGCTGGCCTGGATCGGCCGAGCTTCTGCCCGCACCGTCGGCCACCGTCCTCCCCGGAGCGACCCATGACCACCATTCCCGATCCCGCCCACACGGAACAGCCCCAGCCCGAACCCCCCCACCGTCTGGACGCGGCGGAGGCGGGGCCGTCCGGGGATGGCCGTCTCGGTGCGGGCGAGGTGGCTCGGCACCGGACCGGGGCCGCTGCTCATCCGGGTCTCGCCGCGGCCGAGCCGGCGCGGCCGTACCGCGGGGATCTTGCGCCGCGCCGGGCCTGGAGGGATGGGGTCAAGCCCTTCGGGGTGGGTGGGGCGCGGTGGGTTGGGTGGGTGTCGCTGGCCGTGCCGGTGGGGTGGCTCGTCATCGCGCTGGTCAACTGGGTGGTGACCGGCCGGTTCTGGTGGTGGGGCGGTTCGCTGCCGCTGCTGCTGATCTTGGCCGCGCCGCCGGTGGCGCTCGGTGCGATGCTGATGGTGCCGCTCGCGCGCACGTCACTGCCCCGCTCGGACCGGGTGCTGATCAGCCTGGCGGGGGCCGAGCTGGCACTGGCCCTCCTGCACAGGCTGCTCACCGGCAGGACGTGGGTGTGGCTCCTCCCCGATCTCGCGACACCGCCGCTGATGTTCGCGGTGCTCCCGCTCGCCCTCGCCCTCGTCGCGCTGCTGAGGCTGCGCCGCGCCCCAGCCGCCGGACGCTGGGCGCTCGTCCTCGCGCTGGCCGCCCTGACCGCCGGGGTGGGCGAAGCCGGGCTGAATCCACGGGCGCTGTGGGCCGGCGGGGCCGGGCCGGCTCCTCCGGGCGCGCTGCGCGTGGTCTCGTGGGACACCCTTGAGTGGAACACCCACGACGACCCCGGCCGTTTCTACCGCTACCTGACCGGGCAGCACGCCGACGTCTACCTGCTCCAGGAGTGCGTCGGCGGTGGGCCGGAGGACCGGCGGCCGATCCCCGACCAGGACCGGCTGCGGCGGGAGTTTCCCGGGTACCACTTCGCGAGCGTCGAAGGCCTGATCACGATCTCCCGGTTCCCGATCGTGCGCCAGGCGGCGCTGGAGACCAACCCGCAGCCACCGCCGGACGTCCCGTTCCTGAACGGATGGAAGCACGGGGCGATGCGTACGGACCTGCTGGTCGGCGGGAAGGTCCTGTCGGTCTACAACGTGCATTTCTACGACATGTTCCACCTGTACTACAGCCCGCTGAGCGGCGACTTCTACCGGTCCCTGCGCCTGCTGGACGCCGAGCGGAAGCTCCAGTTCGAGAAGCTGGCCGCCGACGTCGACGCCAATCCCCACCCGCTGCTGGTCTCCGGCAACCTCAACGTGCTGCCCAGCATGGGCGACCTCGACCGGCTCGACCGCCTGGAGGACGCGGCGGCGGCCGGAGGGCCGCCCTATCCGGCGACGCTGACGTTCGCCGGTCTGCGGCTCTGGCGGATGGACTGGACACTCGTCTCGCCGGGTGTCGGGGTCCACCGCTATGAGCTGCGCTCACCGCAGGGCATGTCGAGCCATCACCTCCAGCACATGACCGTGTCCCCACCGGATGAGGACACAGCCGACTTCCACATCGAACCCGGCCCCTGAGCGAGGTAGAGATCGCCGTGAACGCGTACCGCCCCCTGGTCACCGTCATCATCCCGAACTACAACCACGAAAGGTCCCTGCCGCTGTGCCTGGCGGCCGTCCAGGAGCAGACCTATCCCGCGCTGGAGATCGTGATGGTGGACGACCGCAGCACCGACGGCTCGGTGCGCGTCGCGGAGTCCATGGGGATAACCGTGATGAGCACCCAGGTCAACGGCGGGTCCGCGGTGGCCAGGAACACCGGCGCTCACCAGGCGAGCGGCGAGATCCTGTTCTTCGTCGACTCCGACATCGCCTTGGCCCCCGACGCGGTCGAACGCGCGGTGGCGCTCCTCTCGGCCGACCCGAGCATCGGCGCGGTGTGCGGCATCGAGGACCCGGACCCGCTGTTCCGGGACAGCAGGGTGGAGGACTACCGCGCCCTGCAGCACCACTACTGGACCATCGACACGGCCGGCGAGGTCTCCTTCCTGTGGTCGGCCATGTTCGCGATGCGCGCGGAGGTCTTCGCGGAGGTCGGACCGTTCAACCCGTCGCTGAGGTACACCGAGGAGGTCGACTACGGCCACCGGATCAACCGGCGTTACCGGCTCCTGAGCACGCCGGCGATCCACGGCCGGCTGGACCACGACGCCGAGCTGGGACCGCTGCTGCGCAAGCTGTTCCACCGCGGCCGGCTCCGCGTCCCCCTGTACGCGAAGAAGCGCAGGTTCGCGCGGGGTTACGAGACGGCCTCCCGAGCCTGGAGCTCGCTGGCGTCGCTGCTCGCCGTCGCCGCGCTGCCGTTGCCCCTGGTGCTCGGCCCGGTGTGGGCGCCGGTGCCCGCGCTGCTCTTGGCCGCGTCGCTGGCCTTGGACGCCGGAATGTACCGGTTCGTGTTCGCCCGGCGCTGCCCGGTCTTCGGCGTCTACTTCGTCGGCGTGCACTTCCTGGTCAACCTGGTCATCTCCGCCGCCGTGATCGCCGGAATGCTGCAGTGGCTGGCCTCGGCGAGGTTCCGCGAGATCTACGACGCCCCGGCTCCGGTGACCGTGACGTGAGGCTCGACGACACCGCACCCCGCACGCTGACCCCCGGCGGACATCCAACCGACCCGGAAGACACCCCGCAGCGAACGGGCATTTCCGGCCCGGAAAGCACCCGGCTGCGACCGGGTACCACCGGCCCGGAGGACGTCCCTCGACGACCGGGTACCACCGGCTCGGAAGACACCCGGCAGCGGCGGGGTACCGCCGGAGCCCGGTCGCCGGGCTCGATCGCCGGTGCCGTGCTGAGGTGGCTCACCCTCGGTGCCGCCGTGGCATGGACGGCGTTCGTCGTCCTGCACCACCTGCTGTCCGGCCGGTTCTGGCTCTGGCTGCTGCCCGACCTGCTCCCGCCGGTGGTCTACCTCGCCGCACCGCTCGTGCTGCTGGCCGCCGCGCGCCTGGCCGGCCGGTCGCGGCGGTGGTGCCGCGCCCTGGCGGTCGCGGCCCTCGTCCTCGGCGCCGGACACAGCGGCACGAATCTCGGCGCGCTGACCGGGAACGGCGGACCGGTTCCGGCCGGTGCCCTGCGCCTCGTCTCATGGAACACCGAATACTGGGCGCAAGGCGAGCGACCGGAACGCTTCTACGGCTACCTGAAGTCCCGGCACGCCGACGTCTACCTCCTGCAGGAATACATGCACTGGGAGAACGGCGCTCCCCGCCGGATCGACGATCTCTCCCGGCTGCGCCGCGAGTTCCCCGGCTACCACATCGCGGTCCAGGGCGAGCTCGTCACGCTGTCCCGCTTTCCCATCGTGGCGACCCCTCGGGTCGGTCCCGCCAGGGCCCTCGGCCCGACTTCACCCTGGCGCTCGGTGTTCGACCTGTCCAAGGTCCTGCGTACGGACCTGAGGGTGGGCGCCTCGGTGCTGACGGCCTACAACGTGCACATCCCGGCCCAGTACAAGCTGGGCGACGATCCGCTGACACCGAGGTTCTACACCGACCTGTACGGGCGGGACTCCGCCCGCCGTGCCCAGTTCGGCGGCCTGCGCTTCGACATCGGCGCCAACCGCAACCCGGTGGTGGTGGCAGGTGACTTCAACACCACGGCCGCCATGGGGGACCTGCGCGGGCTCCCCGCAAGGCTCTCGGACGCCGGCCACGCCGCCGGATCCCTCTACCCCGCCTCATGGCCCGCCGCCGGCCCCACGCTGTGGCGGCTCGACTGGACCTTCACCGCCGGTCCGCAAGTCCACCGGTACCGGTTCCTCGACCCCCAGGGAATGTCCGACCACCACGCCCAAGAAGTGCTCATATCCCTCGAGCCTCCAAGGAGCTGACCACATGATCTCCTCCCGCCCGCTCAACCTGCTCCCGCGGTCGGCGCTCCGGTGCACGAGCCCGGTGGACCACCCGGGCTGGAACTACCGTCCCCTGCTCGGCCACGTCCAGCGGCTCCGCTTCCGCATCATCCTGGACCTGCTCTCCGGCATGCGCTTCGGCCGCCTGCTGGAGATCGGCTACGGCAGCGGCGTCTTCATGCCGGAACTCGCCCTGCGCTGTGAAGCGCTCCACGGCGCCGACCCCCATGACATGGCGGACGACGTGTCCGCCGCCCTGGCCAGGCACGACGTCAAGGCCACCCTGACCCGTGCGGGCGTCGAATCCCTGCCCTATGAGACCGGGTTCTTCGACTGCGTGGTGAGTGTGAGCGCCCTCGAATACGTCCTGGACATCGACGCCGCCTGCCGGGAGATACGGCGGGTGCTGGCACCCGGCGGCACGCTGGCGGTCGTCACCCCCGGCGCCACCCCGCTGTGGAACCTCGCGTTACGAGTGGCCACCAAGGAAGGGCCCGGCCAGTACGCCGACAGGCGCGAGAAACTCCAGCCGGCCCTGCGCGAGCACTTCCACCTGACCCGCGAGATCCGAGCCCCCCACTTCGGCGGCACCGCCCTGCGCCTGTACACCGGCCTGCGCCTGCGGAGGGACTGAGCTCCCCCCGCCGAGCACGGCCACCGTCCCTGGGGGTGCGACCTGTGAGGAACGCGGGAGATCGTCACCATGTCGGAGAAGCAGGGCCTGCTCCGGTCGGGGTCCCGGCAGTCTTGGTCTGAGGTGGAACGTCAGGAGCCGTGTTGGTCCGGCGCCGGGGGCGTCGCTTGTTCCTGGGCATCGCGGAGTCCCGCTTCGCTTTCCGGCGGTAGTGACTCCGGCCGGCATCGCATGTCCGACTGTTCCTCGGCTTCGATGATGCGTTCTTCGTCCCACAGCCGCCGCATTTCCGGGCAGTTCTCGAGTAACTCGCCGAGCGTGCCGCGGCCGGCGACTGTGCCACGGTCGAGGACGATGATCTGGTCGGCTCGTTCCAGCGCCGACCTCCGGTGTGAGACCACCAGCAGCGTCTCAGGGCCGTGCCCGTCGCGGGCGGTGCCGGTGATGCGGTCCCACAGCAGCTTCTCGGTCTCCACGTCGAGCGCGGACGACAGGTCGTCGACCACCAGCAGATCCGGCGCCCGTACCAGCGCCCGCGCCGCGGTCGCCCGCTGCGCCTGGCCACCGGACAACCGTACGCCGCGCGGGCCGACGACCGTGTCCAAGCCGTCCGGCATCTCGGCCAGGTCGTCCTCGAACACCGCCGACTCCAGCGCGCGGGCGACCCGGTCGTCGCTCGCGGGCCAGCCGAGCAGCAGGTTCTCCCGCAGCGACTCGGAGAACAGGCGCGGAATCTGGCTCGCGTACGCGGTGCGGTCCGGCACCAGGAAGGTCCCCGGGTCATCGACGGGCCGGCCGTTCCACGCGATCGTGCCGGCGTCCGACGCCACCAGGCCGAGCAGGGCGCGCACCAGAGTCGTCTTGCCCGAGCCGACGGTGCCGGTGATCACCGTGAACGATCCCCGCCTGAGCTCCAGGTCGACCGCGTGCACGCCGCGGCCGGTCTCGTCGTGGCGTACGGTCAGCCCGCGTGCCTCGAAGAGCTCGAGCGCGTCGTCGCGATCCGGCGGTGACGTCATCGCGGGAGGCGGTTGCCGGTGGAACCAGACGCCGGTGTACCGCGACAGGTCGCCGGCGTCCTCGTGCGGGGCCATCAGCCGGCCGAGCCGCTCTGTCGCGACCGTCGCCTGGGGGAGGCGGTAGAGCAGCACGCCGATGGTGCGCGGCAGCGCCGCGAGCCAGCCGACGTAGCTCGTGAACAGTGCCAGATCGCCCACCGTGAAGTCGCCGCGACGCATCGCGGAGGCGGCCAGGAGCAGTACGAGACCGATGCTGATCTCGACGGTCGTTCCCGTCGCGGAGTCGAGCAGGTCGATCGCCAGCCGGTCCTTGACGGCGGCGTCGCGCCGCCTCCGGTTGTGCTCACGCAGGCGCCGCAGCGTCGCGTCCTCGGCGCCGGCGGTCTTGATCGCCAGTACACCGGCGAAGGCCTCGCCGATGAAGGCCGTGACGACCGCGCCGAGCACGCGGGCACGCTGGTGCAGCCGCCGGATCACCCCGCTCATCAGGCGGCTCAGCACCCCGATCGCGACCATCGGCAGCACCAGCACGATGGTGACGACCGGGTCGATCGACGCCATGATCACCAGAGCGGCACCGCCGAACAGGACCGCGCCCGCCAGGGCGACGGCTTCGTCGGTGAACTCCACCACGTCGCTCACGTCGTCACGGAAACGGGCGACCGACTCGCCCGAGGAGTGCGGCAGCCGGGTCGCGGCGGGGCCGCGCGCGGTGAGGATCGAACGGAGCGCGTTGGCCCGCAGCAGGGTCGCCGCGGCGTCCCACCAGTAGACGCCGTATGTATGCGCGATGACGAGGACCAGGCCGCGGACCGCCTCCACACCGACGAACACCGCGCACAGCCACAGCGACTGCTCCAGGGTCGCGGCGCGATGCCCGCTGATCTGGTCGAACAGCTGCCGCAGCACCAGCCCGCTCCCGAGGGGGATGACGCTGACCGGCATCCACAGCAGGGCCCCGACCAGGTAGCGGCGCAGGTCGAAGCGGGCAAGGCGGGTGGCCACCAGCATCACGGGCCTCATCGGCGCACCCCGGCCATGTCGAGCATGCGAGCGAACCGGCTACCCGGATCCGCGGCGAGATCCTCGCGGCGGCCGTACTCGACGACCCTGCCGTGGTCCACGACGGCGATCGTGTCCACCCGGGACAGGGACGAGAGCCGGTGCGCGATGAGCACGGCGGTCCGGCCGGTGAGCAGCCGGTCGACGCTCCGCTCGACGCGCCGCTCGGTGGCCGGGTCGAGCCGGCTGGACGCCTCGTCCAGCACCACGAGCCCGGGGTCGGTGAGGAACGCCCGGGCGAAGGCGAGCAGTTGCGCCTCACCCGCCGAGACGCCGCCCAGTTCCGTGTCGAGCCCGTCGGGCAGGCCGGCCAGCCAGCCGCCGAGACCGACGCCGGTGAGGATGTCGCGCAGCCGACGATCGTCGGCAGGCGGGCCGAAGAGCGTCAGGTTGTCCCGGACGCTCGCCGCGAAGAGCTGCACATCCTGTGTGACGGCACATATCCGCCGGCGCACCGACGCGGGATCGGCGTCGCGCAGGTCCAGCCCGCCGACCCGGACGCCGCCCTCGGTCGGATCGTAGAGGCGCAGCACCATCCGGGCGATGGTCGTCTTGCCGCTGCCCGTACGGCCGACCAGGCCGAGCGTCTCACCCGGCGCCAGCTTCAGGGTGATGCCCGACAGCACCTGTTCGTCGTCGTCGGCGTACGCGAAGCCCACGCCGTCGAGGTGCAGGCTGAGCGGCCCGGTCGCCGGCAGCGGCCGCGGGAAGGCGGGCGCGGGCAGCGTGCGCCGCTCGGCCAGCAGGTCGCCGATGCGGGCGACGCCGGCCAGTGCCGTCTGGTACTGCCTCAGCTGGTCGATCAACCGCTCGAACGGCGCGCGCACCATCAGCGTGTACTGGTAGAGCAGTACGGCGGTGCCGACGGTGAGCGTCCCGGACGCCTGGGTCCACGCGGCGAGGCCGAGCACGATCGCCGTGCCCGTCGCGAACGCGACCGTGGTGCACGCGAGCAGGCCGCTGCCGATCTTCCCGGCCCGGAGGTCCGCGTGGTACCAGGCGGCGGCGGCCTGGTGGAACCGGTTGACGGCGTGCCGGCCGGCGCCGTTGGCCCGGATGTCCTCCGCGCCGGCCAGCCGTTCCTCGAGGGTGCCGATGAGCGCCGCGTGCTCCGCTCGTGAGCGGGCGGCGGACGGTACGGCCAGCCTCTGCGCGCGTGCCATGCCGAAGCCGATCAGCACGCAGTAGGCCAGCAGGACGCCGCCGAGGCGCGGGTCGACGGTGAACACGACGACGAGCACGCCCACCAGGAGCAGGATGCCGGCCACGACGTCCAGCAGGAACGCGACGACGAAGTCGGCGAGCGCGACCACGTCCCCGTCGACCCGCTCGATCATCTCGCCGGGCGTGTGCCGTCCGTGGTAGGCCATGTCGAGGCCGAGGGCGTGCTCGGCGAGCCGCTCCCGGAGGCGGTTCGTGCCGTCCCAGGCCAGCCGGCTCGCGAGCCAGGCCGTGACCACCCGCGCGGCCTGCGCGGAGACCGCGACCGCGAGGTAGCCGAGAGCGATCAAGGTGAGGTGACGGGTGCTCGCCCCGCCGATCGCCTCGTCGACGAAGCGACCCGTGATCAGGGGCGCGACCAGCGGCAGCGCCGTCATGGCGGCCGTGGCGGCGGCCAGGGCTCCCGCGGAGCGGGGTCCAGGGCGAAGGTGGCGCAGGACGGTGCGCCGGGCGGTGGTGCGACCCGCGCTCCGGGCGGCGGCGGATTCCGAGCGCCGGACGGAGCGAAGTGCCGGACGAAGGTGGCGCAGGACGGTGCGCCGGGCGGTGGTGGGAGGAGTCATCGGCTAGACCCTCCGCATGACGTGCAGCAGGTATTCCTTGCGGTTGAGCGGATTGTGGTCGGTCCGCTCGCGGGTCGGGATCGTCCCGGAGACCGGCTGGTAGCCGTCGAAGGCGCACTCCAGCACGCCCTCGCCGCGCGTCAGCGCCGGCAGCTGTTGCTGCAGCTCGTGCACCCGAGCCGCCGGGATCTCACCCTCCAGCACGCATGACGAGCCCCGGATCGCCGGAGCCCGCGGCACGGCGCGCAGCCGCGCCAGCGCCGGAACCATCTGTCCGAAGGTGTCCGGCGGGATCTCCAGGGTGAAGCGGTGCATCGGCTCGTACACCCTGGTGCCGGCCCGCCGCAGCGCGCTCATGACGACCAGCGGTGTCAGGCACCGGAAGTCCCAGCCGGTGCTCGACATGCTCTTGTCGAAGGTGGCGTGGGCGTGGCTCTGCCGCGGCGCGTAGCCGGAATGCGTCATGGTGACCGTGCAGTCGGGCACCTGCCATCCGTAGAGGCCCTGGTGCAGCGTCTCCCGCACCGTGTCCTCGACGACCCGGAGAAACGAGAACGGCAGCGACCCTAGCTCGATCTCCAGCCGGAATTCGACACCGGTGCCGATGGGGGCCGGGTCGATGCGCAGCCCGACGGTGGCGAGGAACGGATTGGCCTCCTTGTTCATGACCTCGACGGCCGCACCGCTGCCGATCGGCCGCTCGACGCAGATGGTGGTGGTCTCCCGGAATGTGACGCCGATGCCGAAGTCGTTCGCCAGCGTGGCCTGGACGACCTCCTTCTGCACTTCTCCGTAGAGTGAGACGAACACTTCCTGCCGGATCTCGTCCTGCCGTAGGTCGATCAGCGGGTCCTGCTCGGCGAGCTGGGTGAGCGCGGCGTGCAGCGCGCCCTTGTCGCCGGGACGGCAGGGCACGACCACCGTCTCCAGCGTCGGCGGGGCGAAGTGGCCGCTCCCGGACCTCTCCTTTGGCGGCAGACCGATCTCGTGCCCGATCTGGACGTCGGTGAGACCCCAGAGCTTGCCGATCTGCCCCGCGGCGACCGACGGACGCCGGACGGCCGTGCCGCGGTCGAAGACGCTGATCGCGGTGACCTTCCCCTCGTCGTCGCCGGGGAGCCGCAGCCGGTCCCGCGTTCGCACCGTTCCGGAGAACATGCGCACGTAGGCGACCTTCTCCCCGGCCGGGCCGCGTTCGACCTTGAAGACGGTGGCCGAGACCGGGCCATCGGCGTCGCCTTCGGTCGCGGGCAGCAACTCCTCGATGCCGTTGATCAGCGAATCGACGCCCGCGCCGGTGATGGCCGAGCCGAAGTACACCGGATGCGCCAGTGCCTGCGCGGTCTGTGCCGCCAGCTCGCGGCGGAGCCGGTCGTAGGAGACCGTCGTCTCGTCGCCGACGTACGCGGCCAGCAGCGCGTCGTCGTGGTCGGCGAGCAGACCGGTCAGCCTGGCCGTGAAAGCGGTGCCGGCCGCGTCGTGAGGAGCGAAGCCGGCGCCGCGCGTGCCGATGTCGCGGACCGATCCCATGGGGACGATCGCCGGAGTCAGCTTCTCGGAGATGCTCCGGAGCACGCCTTCGTACCGCGCGCCATCGCGGTCGATCTTGTTCACGAAGATGAGGGTCGGAATGCGCAGCCGCTGCAGCGTCCGCATCAGCACGCGGGTCTGCGCCTGCACTCCCTCGACCGCGGAGATCACCAGCACGGCGCCGTCGAGCACGCTCAGCACGCGTTCCACCTCGGCGATGAAGTCCGGGTGGCCGGGTGTGTCGATCAGGTTGACCGTGATGTCACCGATGACGAAGGACACGACGGCAGACTTGATCGTGATGCCGCGTTGCCGTTCGAGCGCCAGGGAATCGGTCTGGGTACTGCCGTCATCGACGCTGCCGACCTCGTCGATGACACCGGCGGCGTAGAGCAGCCGCTCGGTCAGGCTGGTCTTACCGGCGTCGACATGCGCCAGGATCCCCAAGTTCAACGTATGCACTAAGCGTCAATCCCTCTAGATAAGCGGAAACCTTCCTCTGGGGGGATGTGAACGCTCGACGCATTTTCCGTCTCCTTGATCGACCGGCTCTTGCCGGGAGTACAGCAGACGGCCCTCCGGCCGGGCAACCGAATTGTTGGACGGCCCGGCCGCGCTCCCCACGCGGACGACGCCACCGCGCTCGCGTTTCCGCAGACCTGGCGGCACACTGAGGCCGACGACCGACCGCATCGCCCGCGTCATCCGCCGTACGCTGGGCGATGGCGTCTACGTGTACAGCCCGGGAGATGAGGGAGCCAGGCCCTCGGACATAGTGAGGATCACACGCGTCCCTCTGCCCGGTCCTTCAACGCTCGGTTGAGCGCGGCGAAGCCCTCTTCCGTCCGCTTCAGTGTCCGCCCGAGGAAGGGGACCAGGAGCCCGGTGAACTCCTCACGGTGACGGAGCCGGGTGCCCTCGTCGATCGGCTCCAGGATGAAGTCGTGCCGGGCGGCGAGGAGGCCGGGCACCGCGACCTTTCCCAGCCACCGCAGGTGCCTGGCGGGCTGGGCGACCAGGACGGTCGGGTGATGGGTCATGCCCTTACCGCCGGGCGGCTCGATGTACAGCTTCAGGGTGCCGCCCGCCACCGCGGCGCCTTCGGCCCGCCGGATGAAGGGATTCCACTCCGCGTACGTCCCGAAGTCGACGAGGACGTCCCAGACCTTCTGCGGAGGAACGGTGATGACGATGGACGTGTCTATCGTGTGCACTTCCCCTCCTGATCTATGACCGGGGCGTGGCGTACCAGCGCCATGTGGTCAGACGCGGGTGCCCGGGGAGCTCGCCGCGTCCGGTGGCCCACAACAGGGTGGGCCAGGGGTCGGTGGACGCCGGGGCGTCGGGGAACAGCCGGGCGAGCACCCGGGAGCACAGATCGGCGGGCGGGTTCCACGCCAGCCCGAGCCCTTCGGCCAGATCGTGGGTGTGCACCAGGGTCTCCACGATCCCCATCGCGGCGAAGCCTTCGGGGTCCGACACCCCGAAGGTGTGGTGGGCGCGGACCTCCGGCGGCGTCGTGCGCACCATGGCGGTCAGCAGCGCGCAGCTCGCCTCCAGCACTTGCAACAGCCCCGCCGGTCCCGCCGCGCGGTCGGCGTGGATGGCGTTCGCGGGCCCTCCGGGCCTGCGGCGCTCCCACGCGAAGGGCACGAGGCCCTCCAGGGGCGGTGTCCTCGGGCCCAGTTGGGCGGCGTACGAGAAGAGGTCGTCGCTGAGGTGTTCGACGGTCTCCCAGCAGTCCCAATCGAGCGAGCCTGCCTTGCCCTCCCAGGCCGGCGGGGGCGCCTGCTGGAGGATGCCGACGGCGAGCCGCACGGCCTGGTCGACGTCGTCCGCGGTCACCGAGGATGACCCCGTTCCATCTGATTGCGGCATGGCAGGCACCATATCGTCGGGTCGTCCGAGGGTGGCGTCCCATCGCTGATCGGGGGAGCCGGTCCGGGGCGGTGGCGTCGACCTTGCTGCTGGACGGGGCGGCCTTGCCGACCTGGTCCAGCAGGTCGGCAAGGATTTCCAGGGCGCCCGCTCAGGTCTTGAGCGCGACCCCGCCCGCGCAGGCGACGTCGGGGGCGTCGCCCCAGGGGTTGGACTCCGGCCGCCACCGCGTGACCGACACGATGCCCGGCTCCAGCAGCGTCAGACCGTCGAAGTAACCCGTGATCTGCTCCAGGCTGCGGGGGGTGTAGGGGACCACGCCGCTTCCCGCGTTGTGGCGTTGCAGGGCCTCGACGTAGGACGGGTCGGTGTCGGCGCCGTCGTAGAGCGCCAGGTAGCTGCCAGAGGGAAGAGCCTCCATCAACCGGCTCACGATCGAGCGCGCCTCGTCGTAGTCCCTGACAAGGCCCAGGATTCCCATCAGCATGAGCGCGGTGGGCCGGGTGAAGTCCAGCGTCTTCGCGGCCGCCCGCAGGATGCGCTCGGGGTCGCGTACGTCGGCCTCGATGTAGTCGGTGGCTCCCTCAGGGGTGCTGGTGAGCAGGGCCTGGGCGTGCACCAGCACCAAGGGGTCGTTGTCCACGTAGACGATGCGCGACTCCGGCGCCACCCGCTGGGCGACCTCGTGGGTGTTGTCCACGGTGGGCAGCCCGGTGCCGATGTCCAGGAACTGGCGGATACCCGCATCACCGGCGAGGAAGCGCACGACACGAGTGAGCATGTGCCGAGAATGGCGCGCGATGTCGACCATGCCGGGAAAGACTTCACGGACTCTGTCCCCCGCCTGGCGGTCGACGGGGTAGTTGTCCTTTCCGCCCAACATGTAGTTCCAGATCCGGGCGGAGTGCGGCACGGTGCTGTCGATCTGTGCCGGTTTCTGCCTTTCGGCGCCCTCCGCCGCGAGCCCTGAGTCATCTGGCGCAGGTAAGGGGTTCGGGGTGCTCGGGTCCTCGGCCATGGGGAATCTCCTGCCTCACGTTGTTCTCTGCTGGGAGATTACGCTGTCCGCCGCGATCGGCGTAGGCGGGTGATCTTCAGCGCCCTCGGCCTCGCCGTTCGGCGGCTCAGCGGATGTGGCGGCGCAGCGCGGCGGCGTAGCGGTTGACGAAGAACCGCTGGACCATGGCGACCAGCGGCCAGGCCGCACGCGTGTACCAGCGGCCGGGCCTGGTGAAGGAGCGGACCGTGAACGACAGGGACCCGTCGTCGGCCACCTCCAGGAGGAACGACTCCTCGCCGGATTCCGGATGGCCGGGCAGCGTGCCGTACGCGAACCCGGCACGGCGGTCCTCCTCGACGGTCCAGACGACCCGGCAGGGTGCGACCAGGGCGAACGGCCCGAGCCCGAGGCGGGAGGCCACGACGACACCGGGTGCCGCCCTCGGCGCCGTGGCTTGCGGCGACAGTCCGAGGGCGGCGTGCATGCGCCAGGTCAGAAGGGCGTCGGCCGCACGGCCGAGCCTGGCACCGTCGCCCATCTCGTATCGGCGCGTGATGCGCCGGTACCCCTCCGGCAGTTCTTCCGTGCGGGTCGCCCCCACCTCGGCGTAGGTCGGCTCCGCGTCGTCGTACCTCTTCAGATCCATCGCGCTCCTCGTCTCGTTCGCCGGTTCAGAGAGGCAGGGGCCGCAGCCTGCGCCAGGCGGCCACCCCGCACAGCGCGAATCCGGCGGCGTTGCAGACTCCGTGGGTGGCGGCCATCCACGTCAGCGATGGGTGGGGCAGCCCGGTCGCCTCGCCCAGCGCCCAGCTCAGTGCCAGTGCCATCGTGGCCACCAGGATCACGGCGGAGGTGGAGAGCAGGACGCGGGTCAGCCGATCGGAGACCCCGCGCCGCACCTCTGTCCATGTCAGCCAGCCGACGAGCCACATACCCGCGGTGAGTACCACCGCGCCCACCAGTTCGGCCCAGTCGCCGACGAAGTAGCCGAGCAACACCAGGGCAGTGCCGCCGGGCACTGTGAGCGCGGCGGCCGTGGACAACGGACGTTCTCCGGTGGCGTGGCACACCAGGCCGGCCATCAGGGCGGCGGCGAATCCGGCGAAGTGGAAGTGCGCCACGGTCAGTGCGAGGATGTAGGGCTCGAAGCCGAGCAGCCAGTGGCCCGCACGCTCCCACACCAGCGACAGGCCCGCGACGGCCGGGGTCGCCAGCGCGGTGAGCACCGCCACCTCGCGCGGAGCCAACGACCGGTGGCGCCACGCCCGCATGGCGGCGTGCGAGGCGAGGGTCAGCGTCGCCGTCGCGTAGACGATGGCGAGCACCATCGCGGCCGTCCCCCGAGGAAGCCAGAGGGAGCCCGCGCCCGGGACAGCGCCCGCGACCCACACCAGCCTGACCCAGGGCGGCGTATCGATCAGCCTCAGCCCGGCCGGCACCACGACCAGCATCCCCATCATGATGATGACGTTCACCAGGGTGGTCATGGCGCCTCCGGTTGAACACGTTCAACTCGAACCCATCGAAGGGTATCAGCGGCTTGCCGCCGGCGGGAGGCCGCTCGCGAACCCGGCTCACGCCGTGCCATCCGCGGCACGATGGGAGCCGGCACGGTGATCGGGTGGAACCCGATGCCGATGGTCACGTCAAGCCCGCGGCGCCGCTGGGTGGCCTTCAAGTGCTCCATTGAAGCTACACGTGGAGGCTTTCCGCGCAGCAGGAGGCCTCTACTAGAGGTCTGGGGGGATAACCTTCAAATCGCAGCCGTCACCGGGAAGGCGTACCGATGAGCCGTGAGGAAGCAGGGCTTCGCCCCATCGATCTGGCGCGAACGGCAGGCATCTCCACCCAGCAGATCCGCAACTACGCGGACGCCGGCATCCTGCCTCCGGCCCCGCGGAGCCCTGCCGGTTACCGCAGGTTCGGCGTCGCCCACCGCCGGGCCCTGCTGACGTACCGGGCCCTGGCGAGGGGCTACGGGTGGGACACCGCTCGAGCGATCATGCAGGCGGTCCATGCCGGAGATCTCCCACTGGCGCTCACCCTGGTGGACGCCGCCCATGCCATGCTGCACGAACAACGGCTCTCGCTCCAGGCGACGGGCGAAGCGCTCGAAGCGGTCGCGGAGGAGACCCCGGACGCCTCGGCGCCGCCGCGGTCGGGCATGCGCATCGGAGAGGTGGCCGCCTCCCTCGGTGTGCGCGCATCCGCTCTGCGCGTATGGGAGTCCGCCGGCCTGCTGACTCCCGGACGTGAGCCGGGCACCGGGTACCGCCGCTTCGGTTCGGCCGACGTCCGGGACGCACGGATGATCAACATGCTGCGGCAGGGCCGTTACCCCCTGTCCCAGATCCAGCCTGTCCTCGACGGCCTGCGCCGGACCGGCAGCAGTGACGCTCTGCGCGCGGCCATCGCGCAACGCCGCGAGGGGCTGCACCAGCGAGCGACCGCCATGCTGGAAGGAGCCGGCCACCTGCACCACTACGTCACAGGCGAAGATCAGGCCGCCGGCGACGCGCCTCGTCACGGCCGGTGAGGCCTGCCCGGATATGGAGGGTGACAAGCGTCCGGCCCGGTCAAGGCGCGATGAAGTTAGCGCAGACCCCGGCAAAAGGCGTCTTCGATCGTATTTATCGGCATTAGCCCGGCAATCATGAGTTATGGCAGTCGCAGGGTTCATGCCGACCTATTGATCTTCACCGGAGGAATGTGGCCCTGGACCTCGGCGAACCGGGTGCCGGCTGCCCGGCGGTGTGAAGGAAGGACGCGATCACGATGGCCGGCACCACTGATCGTTCCCAAGGGAGGGTCTCCCACCAGGCGGTGGCGCCGATGACCGGATCGCCTGCCTCGCGCCGCGGCCATCCCCGGCTCACCGTGGGGATGGAGGAGGAGTTCGTGCTCATCGATCCGCGGACCGGGCGGGCGCGGCCCACGGCCGAGCAGGTTCTGCGCCGCATCCCCGGGCCGCTCGCCACCCAGGTGGTACCCGAGCTGACCCGCTTCCAGATCGAGACCAACACCCCTGTCAGAACCGATCTGCGGCGGCTCGCGGCCGATCTGCTGGAACTGCGGACCGTCACCTCCGCCGCGGCGGCGAGCGTGGGGGCGGGCCTGGCCGCCTGCGGCACCTGCCTCGCGGGCGTCGCGGGCATGCCGCCGCTGACGTCCTCGCCTCGCTACCTGCACATGTACCAGCACTTTCGAGCCCTGCTGCACGGCCAGGCAGCGTGCGGCTGCCACGTCCACATCGGGATCGCCGACCGTGAGGAGGCGATCCAGGTGAGCAACCACGTGCGTCCCTGGCTTCCGCTGCTGCTGGCCCTCACGGTGAACTCCCCGATCGCCGACGGGATGGACACCGGATACGCCAGCTGGCGGGCGATCCTGTGGGCGCGGTGGCCCAGCGCCGGGCCGCCGCCGCTGTTCTCCTCGGCCGAGCACTACGAAGCCCTGGTCGACTCCCTGTACGCCACTGGGGCCATCCTCGACAGGGCAATGGTGTACTGGCTGGTCAGGCCGTCCGACCACCTGCCGACCCTGGAGTTCCGCACCGCCGACACCTGCGCGACGGTCGAGGAGGCGATCATGCTGGCCGCGCTGATCCGGGCGCTGGCCTCCACCGCGCTGGCCGACGTGCGGAGAGGCGTCGCCGCCCCGCAGGTCCACCAGACCCCGCTGTGCGCCGCCTACTGGCGAGCGGCTCGCGACGGCATGGAAGGCGACTGCGTCGACCTGCTGTCCGGCCGCCGGATGCCGACCTGGCACCTGGTCAGGCAGCTGCTGGCGAAGGTGTGCCACAGCCTGGAGGACAGCGGCGACCTGGCCCTGGTGACCGCCGTGCTGCACCGGCTGCGGTGTGGCGGCTCCGGCGCCGCCCGCCAGCGCGCCGCCTACAACCGCCGCCGGCGGCTGGCCGACGTCGCGGATCTGCTCCTGCGGCAGACGCTGGCCATCCCCAACTTCCCCGATCGCCCGTACGTTCCCCGCGGCTGACGATCGCCGGCCGTCCCGGCGCGTTTGCCGGTACGTGGCTCGGGCACGGTGCGTGGATGCCGGAGCGGAGTGAGACTGAGGACCTGGTCACGGTCACGCCATGCGAGGACGGCCCGCTTCTCGTACGGGGGCCGTTCGCGTTGACGACTCAGGACGGGCGGGCGATCGACCCGGGCAGGGCGACCGTGGCGCTGTGCCGTTGTGGCCGCTCATCGGTCAAGCCGTTCTGCGACGGCTCGCACAAGGCGACCGGGTTCCGGGCGCCGAGCGGGCCCGACGAGCCCGGCTGACCGTTACGGCGGAGCAGGCGAGGAGAGTGGGCGGCCGTCCTGAGGACGTCGTCGGGGCGCACGTGTCGGACCAGTCCACGTCAGAGACCGGCGTGCCGGGCGAAGAGCTCGTCCGGCGAGCCGTCCACCACGGACCCGGACGCTGCGGCCCAGCCGCCGCAGGTAGGCGGTCGGCTCGCCCGGATCCGCCTCGTGCTCCCAGCGCAGGGGGAGCACGTAGGAGAGAACCATCATGAGCGCCCCGCCACCAGATCCGTCCTGGCCAGTGAGGAGGTCTCACCTCGCCAGCAGCCGATGAGGTGCTCGGCGAAGAGCCGTTCCAGGGTCAGGGCGCAGTCGGCGCCGTAGAGCACGTCACCGGTCAGACCGGGATGGGCGATCGCGAAGCCACCGCACATGTCATGGACGGCGATCTGCTCGTGGACGGCGTCGGCCTGCACGTGTTCGTCGTAGAAGCGGGTGGCCTCCGCGTCGCCGCCCAGCCGCCGCAGCCCACGGGAGTACCGCATGTTGGGCAGGGACGAGGTCATCTCCAACGCCGCCAGGTGGCCCAGCAGCGCGCCACGCCACCGGCGATGGAGGCCGAACAGGGACATGACGTTGGAGATCGCCAGGGTTATCGCCGGCACCCTGTCGAGGTAGGCGCCGTAGGAGTCGTCCAGCTCGAGCCGGCGCATGGTGGCCCGGAACAGCTCCGAATGCATCCGCTGCAGGCGCCCGCCGCCGTACTCGTCGGCCTGGATCTCCACCAGGGCGGCCTTGGGACGGCCGTGCAGCCGCGGGATCGCCCAGGTGTGCGGGTCGGCCTCCTTGAGGTGGTAGATCGACCGGTGCACGACGAACTCGCGGAACTGCTCGAGATCGGCCTCCCGCTGGAGGAACTTCGAAAGGGAAGGGCCCTTGTCGGCGGCGATCGCCAACTCGGTCAGCGCCGGTCTCACGGCGGCCGGGGGGACCGCGGATGGGCGCGGCACGACCTGGGCCAGGCCGTCTTCGAAGCGCCGTTCCAGGATCCGCCGCATCGCCAGCAGCGACGGGTTCCACTCCCAGCGCTCGTCCACGCCGTCGATGCCCTGGTAGTGCAGCTCGTAGCAGACGAAGAGCGCGAGTTGCAGATCGCCGTCGTGCAGCGGTGCGCCGGTCGCGCGGACCGGCGACGGGTCGAAGTCGTGCGGCGGCCGGGCCAGCTGTTCGAAGAGCCGGGTGGTGATCGGACCTCGGGAAAGGGGCAACCGCATCAGACGCTCCAGGTGACTCAGATGATCGGCGGCCTCCTATACCCGGACCGGGAGCGGCAAACCCGTCGGCCGTCCCGAAGAAGCGGTGCCTCTCGCACCGCCGGCGGGCCGGCGGATCGCACGGTTTGCGGCGTGGCATCCGGGGCAGCCACCGGCGCCGCAATGTCAGGGGTCGCACTCCGCCGGCCCTCAAAGCCACGATAAAAGGTATTCGACAAGAGGAGCTGGTAGATGCGTTGATTGACGAGACCTGACGCGCTTGGGGGAGCGTGCGAACGGCTGCCGGAAAGGACGCCTGTGGGTAAGAGACGGGGGCCGGCGACGAGCGCGGGCGAAGACGATCTCCAGCTGTCGCTGCTGGCGGGTGAACACGCCCTGTTCGCGCGGGGCGACCTGGGAACCGGCCGTAAGTGGTTCGACGCGGCCTACCGCGAGGCCGAGCGCCGCGACGACGGTGTGGCGACCGCGTCCGCCGCGCTGGGCCTCAGCGGGTTGTGGGTCCACGAGCACCGCACGGCCGCGGACGAGGCCATGGTACGGGTCCGCCAGCGCCACGCGCTGTCGCTGATCGACCCGCGCTCCCCGCTGGCGCTGCGGCTTCGGGCCAGACTGGCCGCCGAGGAGGCCTTCCGCACGGGCGACCACGCGGAGATCCTGGCCATGGTGCCGGAGGCGCGGCGCGCCGGTGACGTGGTGGCGCTGGTCGAGACCCTGAGATTGGCCCACAACTGCGTGACCGGACCTGAGCACGGGGCGCTGCGGTCGGAACTGGCCGGGGAACTGATCGGTGAGGCGACCCGCACCAACCGGCGCGCGGACCTGCTGATGGGGCTGCTGTGGCGGACCGTCGACCTGTTCCTCGAGGCGGACCCGCACTCCGAACGGGCCCTTGGGGAACTGCGTTCCCTGCTGGCGAGGGAGGACCACCTGGCGGTCGGGTTCGTCGTCAGCGGCATCGAAGTGATGCTGAGCATCAGGGGGGGCCGGTTGGCGGAGGCCGAGGCGCTGGCCTCCGCCTGCGCCGAGCGTGGGGCGGCGGCCGATGACCCCACCACCAGGGCACGGTACGTCGGCCACATAGGAACCATCCGCTGGTACCAGGGCCGTCTGGGCGAGCTTGTCCCGACGCTGTCGGAGCTGGTGAACTCGCCGATGCTGGGTGCGAGGGACAACTCCTACTTCGCGGTCCTGGCCGTGGCGGCCGCGACCGCAGGAGACCGGCGCCTGGCGGCGAGCATGCTGGCCCGGCTGTGCGGCCGTGACCTGGCGGAGGTGCCGCGATCGGGCAGCTGGCTGGTGACGATGTACGGAGTGGTGGAGGCGGCGCATCTGCTCGAAGAGGCGGAGGTCTCGGCCCAGGCGTACAGGCTTCTCGCCCCGTTCGCGCGTCTTCCGGTGCTCGCCACCTTGGGCGTCACCTGCCTTGGGTCGGTGCACCATTCGCTCGGGGTGGCTTCCCTGACCACCGGTGATGCCACCAGGGCCGTGGACCATCTGCGGGCGGCCGTTCGCGACAACCTGGCGCTGGGCCACTGGCCGGCCGTGGCCCTCTCGCGGGCGCGCCTCGGGCAGGCACTGGCGCTTCGCGACGGCACGCACGGCGGGGAGGCGCGACGCGAGCTCGCGCTCGCGGCCGAGGAGGCGGCGGCGCTGGGAACGGCCCTGCCGGTCGGCATGCCGCGGGAGTGGGCGCGCCGGGCGGGGAACGGTGACGCCGGCGAGGGGGCATCTCCGGTGACGTGCCGGCGCCGCGGACGGCAGTGGCAGCTGGAGATGGACGGCCGGACCGTGCTCGTCCCCCACAGCGTGGGCATGGGGCACCTGGCCATGCTCCTGGCCGATCCCGGGCGGGAGATCCCCGCCGCCGACCTGATCGCGGGCCCGGTGCCCGCCAGGGCGGCGACGCGCGTCGGGGGCGCGCCGCCGCTGGACGAGCGGTCGGTGCACGACTACAAGCGGCGGCTCTCGCAGCTGCAGGATGACATCGACGAATGCGAGTCGATGAACGAGATCGAGCGCGTGGCCGCCTTACGCGCCGAGCGTGACCGGCTGATCGACGAGGTGGCCGGCGCCACGGGCCTGGCCGGACGGCTGCGCCCCTTCACCGGCAGCCCGGAAAGGGCCCGGATCGCGGTGGGGAAGGCCATCCGGCGCGCGTTGGACGCGATCACCGCGGCCGACCCCGGCATCGGCGCCGAGTTGCGCGCGACGGTGGAGACCGGAGCGCGCTGCTGCTACCGGGCCAGGTGACCGGCGTACCTTCATACGCCGGACACCTGACATACGGACACGCCGGGCCCTGGGGGTCAGCCCTTGAGGCCCGAGCGGGAGATGCCCTCGATGACCCAGCGCTGGGCGACCAGGTAGAGCAGGATCACCGGCAGGCTGGCGATCACCGCCCCGGCCATCAGCAGGTCGTAGCGGATGGTGTTGGCGCTCTGGAAGTTGCCAAGACCCGCGGGCAGCGTCAGCGCGTCCGGGCTGAGCAGCACGTAGATCGGCCAGAGGAAGTCGTTCCAGTTGGTGAGGAACGACAGCAGGAACAGCGTGACCAGCGCGGGCCTGGCCAGAGGCAGCGCGATGGTGGTGAAGATCTGCCAGCGGTTGCAGCCGTCCAGCTCGGCCGCCTCCTCCAGCTCACCGGGCAGCGTGAGGAAGAACTGCCGCAGGAAGAACACCCCGAAGCCGCCCGCCGCCGCCGGCACGATCACCGCGGGCAGGCTGTCGACCCACGCCAGCTCGTTGACGATCAGGAAGTTGGGGATCAGCAGGACCACCGGCGGGATGAACAGCGTGGCGACCACCACCGTGAAGATGGCCGTACGTCCACGGAAGCGCAGCCGCGCCAGCGCGTACGCCGCGGGGGCCGCGGTGAGCAGCACCAGGACGGCGTGGCCGGTCGCCGCGATGAGGCTGTTGGCGAACCAGGTGAGGATCGGGCTGTCGGGACTGTTCAGGATCTCCTGGTACCCGGCGACGGTGGCGGGGTCGGGAATCCACTGGGGCTCGGTGGAGCCGGCGGCCTCGCGCGTCTTGAACGAGGTCACCAGCATGTAGACGAGCGGGCTGATGTAGAGGGCGGCGACGACGGCGAGCACCAGATGGAGCAGGGATCGCCGTACGCGCAGGGTGGATGGGACGGTCATGACTTACCCCTGACGCGGAAGGCGCCGAAGACCAGGGCGCTGGCGCACATCAGGAACCCGGCCAGGATGAAGCTCATCGCCGAGGCGGTCCCCATGTCGAACTGCCGCAGTCCGGTCTCGGCGATGAGGTAGATCGCGGTCTTGGTCTGGTCGGCGGGCGATCCGCGGGTCATCAGGTAGGACTGGCCGAACATGTTGGCCGAGGCGAGGATCGTGGCGTTCACCACGAACACCGTCACCGGCCGCAACCCGGGCAGCGTCACCGAGCGGAACCGCGCCAGCGGGCCCGCGCCGTCGACCATCGCCGCCTCGTACAGCTCGCGCGGGATGTCCTGCAGCCCGGCGAGGAAGATGACCGCGTTCAGCCCGAGCGTCCACCACACGGTGACCCCCACCAGCGCGATCCACGCGGGCGGCACGTCGGTGGTCCACTGCACGTCGAGGCCGAGGTAGTGGTTGACCAGGCCGATGTTCCCGTCGAGCAGGTACCGCCAGATGAATCCCACCACGGCGACGCCGAGCACGTACGGTGCGAAGTAGACGGCCCGGTAGAGGTTGCGGCCACGGAACCGGCCGTTCATCAGCAGCGCCACCAGCAGGGGCAGCAGGATGAGCAGCGGCACCGACGCCACGGTGAAGATGCCGGTCGCCCTCATCGCCATCCAGAATCGGGAGCCGTCGACGCTGCCGGGGTCGAACAGGTCGGCGTAGTTGCCCGCCCCCACGAACGGCTTGGCCGGGAGGTTGATGTCCCATTCGTGCAGGCTGGTCCAGAACCCGAACCCGATCGGCAGCGCCATGAAGACGGCGAACAGCACCAGGTAGGGCGCCAGGAAGACGTACGGCGTCCAGGGCCGCATCCGTGGCGTGGCCCTCGAGGGAGCGGCCGGGGCCGCTCCCTCGAGGTAGTCCGGACGGGTGAGCAGGCTCACTGGCCGTACTTCCGCTTGTTCTCGGCCAGGAGCTTGTCGGCGGTCGCGACGCCTTCCTTGAGGGCGTCGGCCGGGCTCGACTGCTTCAGCACCGCCTTGGCCACCGCCAGCTCCAGGGCCTTGGACTGGACGTCGCCGACGCCGGGCAGGGCCGGGAGGAAGTGGAAGGCGTCCAGGTCGGAGGCCAGCTTGATCTGGGGCAGGTCGGCGATGGCCGCTTCCTGGCGGGCGGAGTTACGTGCGGGGATCATGCCGGCCTTGGCCCATTCGGTGGACTGCCGGCTCATGTGGTCGATGAAGAACTTGGCCGCCTGCACCTTGTTGACGTCTCTGGCCGCCTGCGAGGTCATCACGAAGTTGTGCGAGGCGCTCCAGGTGGCGGCGGTGCCGCCGATGGCGGGTACGGGGGACATGCCCCAGCGCAGGCTCGGGGCGTTGGTCTTGAGGTCGTTGATCTGCCAGATGCCGTCCCAGGTGAAGCTGACCTTGTCGTTCTTGAAGGCGGCGTACTGGGTGTCGATCGCGACCTTGGCGGGGCTGACTCCCCTGTCGATCTGCTCGACCATCCAGGCCAGCGCCTGCGTTCCCTGCTCGCCACCCCAGAGCGCCTTGGCGCCGTCCTCGCTGTAGAGCTCACCGCCGTGCTGCCACAGCAGTGACATGAACATCAGGTGCGCGGGCCACTTGTTCGGCATCCAGAAGGGGTTGGCGATGCCCGCCTTGGACAGCTCGGCGAGGGCGTCCTCAAAGGTCGCCTTGTCCGCCGGGGCCTCCTTGAGCCCGATCTTGTCGAGGTGGGCGGCGTTCCAGTAGTCGCCGAGGCAGTGCACGTCCAGCGGGATGCTGTAGCGCTTGCCGCCGTAGACGCCGGCCTGCCAGACGGCCGGGATGAAGTCGCTGTCGCTCAGCTTGAGCGCGGCGACGACGTCGTCGAGGGGGGTGAGCACCTTGCGGGCGGCGAAGGTGCCGATCCAGTCGTTGTGGATGATGGCGACGTCCGGCCCCTTGCCGGCGGAGATGGCCGTCGGCATCGCGGGGTAGAGGTCCTCCCAGCGCCGGGTGACGTTACGGACCTCGATCCTGCCCGTGTACTCCTTGTTGAAGGCCGCCAGCATGGTGCGCATGTGCGGGCCGTCTCCGCCCGTGAAGCCGTTCCAGTAGTCGAGGGTCACCTTGGGGCCGGTGTACTCCCCGCCGGAGAACGTGGGCGCGGCCGAGGCCGCACCGGAGGACCCGGATCCGATCTTGGTACCGCCGCCGCAGGCCGTCAGGGCCGCGGTGAGCCCGACGGCTCCGGACATGCCGAGGAACGAACGGCGGGACAGGGGACTGGTCATGGGTTACTCCTGGAGGCGGGGGGAGCGAAACGGACAATAGTCCATGAAGCGGGCGGAAGGGTGAGCGTGGCTTTGCAGCCGTCGAGATGGAGACCGGTGCCGGGACGGGGGACGACCCGGTCGGGCGAGCCCGCCGAGTTACGGGCGGAGGGGTCGGCGTCGGCGATCTCCAGATGCTCGACGGCCCGCAGCCCGCCGGGAAGGGTCACCTCGGTGGTGCAGGGGGCATGGCGGTCGCGGTTGACCACGAACAGCGTCAGCCCGCCGGTCGCCTCGTCGTGCGTGGCGGTCGACCACAGCGCGGGCACCTCGCCGTACCGCCCGGTGTCGATCGTCGCGCACTCGGGCTCCACCCGGAGGACCTCTCCCCGGGCGTGCCGGGCGGTCAGCGCGAACGGGTGGAAGATGGTCTGCCGCCAGGCCGGGCCGCCCGGCTCGGTCATGATCGGGGCGATCACGTTCGCGAGCTGCGCCTGGCAGGCCACCCCGACCCGGTCGGCGTTGCGCAGCAGGGTGATCAGCAGGCTGCCCACCACGACGGCGTCGGTGACGTCGTAGGCGTCCTCGATGAGCCGCGGGTGCTCGGCCCAGTCCAGCGACGACTCGCCGTGGAAGCGGCTCTGGTACCAGACGTTCCACTCGTCGAAGGAGAGCTTGATCTTCTTGCGGTCGCGGAGCTTGGCGCCCACGTGGTCGGCCGTCGCGGCGATGGACCGGATCATGTGCTCCATGTCGGCGCCGCTGGCCAGGAAGGAGTCGACGTCTCCGTCGGAGGGGTCGTAGTACGCGTGCAGCGAGATGTAGTCGACCATGTCGTAGGTCGCCTCCAGCACCTCGGCCTCCCACGCGCCGAAGGTGGGCATCCCGCTGTTGGAACTGCCGCAGGCGACCAGGGACAGGCCGGGGTCGAAGCGCTTGAGCGCCCTTGCCGTCTCGGCGGCCAGCCGGCCGTACTCGCCTGCGGTCTTGTGGCCCATCTGCCACGGACCGTCGAGTTCGTTGCCCAGGCACCACAGGTGGATGTCATGTGGTTTGTCCACGCCATGTGCGCGTCGGAGCTCCGACAGGCGGGTGCCGCCTGGGTAGTTGGCGTACTCGACCAGCTGGAGTGCCTCGGTCACGCCCCGGGTGCCCAGGTTGAGCGCCATCATCGGCTCGACCCCGGCCTTGGCCGCCCAGGACATGAACTCGTTCAGCCCGAAGCGGTTGTCCTCCCGGCTCCGCCAGGCGAGGTCCAGGCGGACCGGGCGCTCCTCCACCGGGCCGACGCCGTCCTCCCAGTGGTAGTTGGAGACGAAGTTCCCTCCCGGGTAGCGCACGAGCGTGACCCCCAGCTCGCGGGTCAGCTCCAGCACGTCCGTACGGATTCCCTCGGCATCGGCCAGCGGGTGCCCCGGTTCGAAGATGCCGGTGTAGACCGAACGGCCCATGTGCTCCACGAAGGAACCGAACAGGCGTGGCTCCACCGGGGCGATCCGGAAGGAGGGATCAAGCGTGAGGCGAGCAGCCGGTGCCAAGACACGACCTCTCTGTTGTCGCAGGTAAGCGGTAGGTGATTTCTACAACGTTGTTTCAACGTTGTAAACAGCTGCTCTCCGGGTCGATATCGTGACGTTACGATCGACCTGGAGGCCGAGGGGTCCCAGATCGAAGAGTCGTGCGGCCGCTACGAGGTCGCGTGACCACGCATCGTGATCCGAGAGGTGGACCTAGTGGGAGTGAGCCTGCGCGACGTCGCGCACCTGGCCGGAGTGTCGGTGAAGACCGTCTCCAACGTGGTCAACGGCTATGCCCACGTCTCGCCGCTCACCAGGGCCAAAGTCGAGCAGGCCCTGTCAGAGCTCGACTACCGGCCCAACCTCTCGGCTCGCAACCTGCGCCAGGGGCGCACCGGCGTGATCGCGCTGGCCCTGCCCGAGATCGACAAGCCGTACTTCTCCGAGCTGTCGAGGTTCGTGATCGCCGCGGCCGCCGAGCAGAGATGGATCGTCGTCATCGAGCAGACCGACGGTGACCTGCGACGCGAACGGCAGGTGCTCGACGGGGTCCGCGACCACCGCATCGACGGGCTGATCCTCAGCCCGGTGGCGATCGGCGAGGAGGAGCTCGCCGCCCGGACCGACGACACGGCGCTGGTGCTGCTCGGCGAGCGCATCCACGACGGCCCGGCCGACCACGTGGCCATCGACAACGTGCGCGCGGCCAGAGACGTCACCGAGCATCTGATCGGACTCGGGCGCACCCGCGTCGCCGCCCTCGGCGCCCAGGACAACGCCGCCAGTGGCACCGCGCCGCTGCGCCTGGCCGGATACCGTGAGGCGATGGCGGCCCACAGGCTGGCCGAGACGGTGGTCAAGGTCGAGCGTTACGGGCGGGCCGAAGGCGCCGCCGCCATGTCCGCCCTGCTCGCCTCGGCCGACCCGCCGGACGCGGTGTTCTGCTTCAACGACCTGCTGGCCCTGGGCGCGATGCGGGCGATCCTGTCCTCCGGCGCGGGTGTCCCCGAGGACATCGCCGTGGCCGGCCTGGACGACATCGAGGACGGCCGGTTCAGCACGCCCACCCTCACCACCGTGGCGCCGGACAAGGCCCAGCTCGCCCGCATCGCGGTCGACCTGCTCAAGCAACGCCTCGACGGCTCCGTCCACCGCCCGGCACGGGAGATGCGGGCCGACTACCGGCTGTTGATCCGGGAGAGCACCGTGCCGCCACTCCGGAGGGCGGCCTCCCTCCCCGGCGACCGGTGGACAGGGGGGATCGGGCCTCGCCCCGACGTCAGTTCGCGGTGAACCGCATCAGCAGTCTCGTCAGGCCGTACTCGGCCGAGGGGATGTCGGCGAGGACGCGGACGACCTTGCCCTGGAGGTCGACCACGACCATCTGGCGGGGGTCCTTCGTCTCGTCGGCGAGCACGAGGCGGGCGTCGTTGTACCAGCCGATGAGCATGGTGGTGGCGGGTGCCGGAACCGTCGCCTCCCGTCGGCCGGTGGCGACGTCCCATACGCAGACAGATGGCGTCAAGGTCGGGCAGATGGTGGCGAATCGCTTTCCGGCGAGCCTCGTTCCCTAGCCGGCGACGCCACCGCTCGGCCGGGTTCCACCGTGCCCCGGCAGGTCCAGGTGCAATGAAACTGCAATGGCCGCTGACAGCATCTCGAACGACCGTCCAGTTCGAGAAGGGACCGAGCCCATGTCCGAAGTGACAACGGAGCAGGCCGCGCGGATCATCGCCGGCTGGCGCAGCGGCGTTCAGACGATCGAAGGGTGGGAGAGCCCCGCCGGACCGTTGTTCGCCCTCGGGGAGTACGCCGAGGGCGACATCACCATGGAGTCGATCTTGGCCGCGTCCGGGTGCACCCAGACCGTCGGCTGCCCCGGTGGAACCGCCATCTGCGGTACCGCCTGCACCTATTCCGCCTCGCGCGAGTGCTGCTGACACGATGCCGGAGAACACGGTAGGCGATACCGTGCTGGGCTGCCTGCTGGAACCGTCTCTGGACCGGCTGGCAGCCCGTCTCGGCACGATCACGGGACTCGCCGCGACGGAACGCGATGCCGTCCACGATGGCGCCGCGACCGCACTGCGCAACGCGGTGCGCCTCAAGACCAACCGCGTCCTGCTCCTGGAGCTCCACGCCGCCAGGATGACCGGCAGGCTCACCGCCCCCGACGCGCGGGCGCGGTGGAAGGAATGGGAGGCCGGCGCGGCCGACCAGGAGTTCTGGGACTCCCTCGGCGAGCACTATCCCACGTTGCTCCCGCGACTGAACCGGGTGATCGGCAACCGCTGCGAGGCGGCGCTGAGCCTCGCCCGCCGCTTCGCCGCCGACCGGTCCTCGCTGTCCGCCCTCGCCGGCACCGACCCCGGAGAGCTGGCCGAGGTCCGGTTCGGCGCGGGCGACAGCCACCGGGGCGGGCAGACGGTGGCGATCCTCATCTGCGGCGCCGGCAGCGTGGTGTACAAGCCCCGGTCGGTCGAGGTCGACCTCGCCACCACAAGGACGCTGGCCCGGCTGCTCGACGACGAGCCGGCCGACACGCGCATCCGGGTGCCCGACGTGGTGGCCGGCGACGGTTACGGCTGGGCCGAGCACGTGACCCACCGGTACTGCGCCGACGGGGAGGAACTGCGCTGCTTCTACCGCAACCTCGGTCACTGGCTGGCCGTGATGCGGCTGCTCGGCGGCAGCGACCTGCACGCCGAGAACCTCATCGCAGCGGGCCCGATCCCGACCGTCATCGACTGCGAGACGCTCTTCACCCCCCAGCCGCCGCTGCGGCCCTCCGGCTACGGACTGGCGGGCGACCGGGCCGCGGCGCTCATCGGCGGCTCGGTGCTGGGCACCGGCCTGCTGCCCGGACGGGGGCTGGTCCTCGGCTGGCGCGGGGTCGACATGTCGGCCATCGGCTCGCTGCCCGGCCAGCAGCCGACCGCCGACCTGCCGGTCATCCTCGACTCCGGCACCGACCGGGCGCGCGTCGGCTTCGCGCCGGTGCCGGTGCCGACCGCGCTCAACCACCCCAGTGAGAGCCCTGCGCTGGGCAGGCACTGGGATCTGATCGTCGACGGGTTCACCCGGCTGACCCGGCGGCTGACGAAGATCGACGAGGCGGGCGAGCTGGAGGCGATGCTCGCGCGCTTCGCCGACCTGCCGATCCGCGTCGTGCTGCGGTCCACAGAGGGCTACGCCGAGCTGGGACGGATGCTGTGGCACCCGCAATCCCTGCACGATGAGCCCGCCGCCAGGGCGCGGGCGGAGGACCTGCTCGCCAGGCAGGCGGCCAACGTGCCGGGCCGGCCCGAGGACCCGGTGGTGATCGCGGCGGAGGTGGACGACCTGCTGGACGGGGACATCCCGTTCTACGCCACCACTCCCCGCCGCGGCCGGATGACCGGGCCGCGCGGTACCGGATGGGGACCCGAGCAGGACCTGATCGCCGGCACGCTGGCCCGGTGGCGGGCGACGGACATGGACATGGAGCGGCAGGTGATCCAGTCGGCCCTGGTCAGCGCCTACCTCAACGAGGGCTGGATGCCCGACCGGCGGCGCCTGTTGCCGCCGGGCCTGGACACCCGCGACCTCGACCGCCGGCGCCGGGCCATGGCCGCCGACATCATGCGGTCGCTGGCGGAGGCCGCCCTGCGCGCCGAGGACGGCACCGTCACCTGGATCGCGCCGGTGCTCAACCCGACCGGCTGGGCGGTCATGCCGCTCGGCCTCGACATGTACGGGGGATCGTCCGGCGTCGCCGTCCTGCTGGGCGCCTACCTGTACGAGGTGGAGCACGGGCGCGCCGATCCGGTGGGGGAGGTGCGCCTGCTGCTCGACGGCGTGCTGCGCACCATGCGGACGGCGGAGAGGCAGTGGGCCAAGGACCGGCCCACCTTCCGCGCGAGCCGCCCCGGCCCTCCCGGCGGCTACCTCGGGCTCGCGTCGCGGATCTGGGGCTGGCTGCTGCTGGCGCGGCTCGGCGTCGTCGGGGCGCGGGAGGCGGTCTCGCGGTCGCTGGAGATCGTCAAGGAGATCCCCGGCGCGCTGGACGCCGACCCCTCACCCGACCTGGTACGGGGGATGTGCGGGGCCGTCGTGCCGTTGCTGCGGCTCGGCGAGAGCGCGGGGGAGACGGCCCCGGTGGAGCTGGCGGCCGAGATCGGCCGCCGGCTGACGTCCACCGCCCGGGGAGGGGAGGGCGCCGCGTGGTGGCCCAACCCCGGGTTCCCCGACGGGCTCGGCGGCCTGGCGCACGGTGCCACCGGGATGGGCTGGGCGCTGTGGCGGCTGGCGTCGGTCACCGGCGACCCCGAGTGCGCCGCCGTCGCCGAGGCCGCGTTCGACTACGAGGAGACCCTCTACGTGCCCAAGCCCGGCGGCTGGCGCGACCTGCGCATGCCGGACGTCACCGCGGCGGCGTGGTGCCACGGGGCGGGCGGCATCGGCGTCGTCGCGGCCGACCGGCTCCGGGAGGGGCATGGCGACGTGGAGCGGTGGCGGGACGTGCTGCGGCGCGCGTCGCAGGCATGCCAGGCCGAGGGCATCGGCTGGAACCACACGCTCTGCCACGGGGACTTCGGAGCCTGGGAGGTGATGGACGAGGCCATCGCCACCGGTCTCGGCACGCCGGGGCTGGACCGTCCGCACCTGGACGCCCACGTCATCGGCAGCCTCGAAGAGCACGGGCCGGTCAGCGGGTACGCCAGGGACGCCTTCGCCCCCGGCCTGCTGTCGGGACTCGGCGGGGTCGCCTACCAGCTCCTCCGCATGCATCCCGGCTCCCCGCTCCCCTCGGTGCTGCTGCCGGATCCGGGGCCGGTGAGACGCCTTTGAGCTCCGACGCTCGGCCGGCCTCCGCTGAGGGGCCTTTGAGCGACGACGCCCAGATGGCCTCGCCGTACTGGTCTCTGGACGAAGCGGGTGGGGACATCGGCCTGGGGCGGATGTTCCGGCGGCTGCCGGCGACCACCGGGGCGGTGCTCGCGATCATCGCGCGGGCGGCGCCCCGGCACGCCGTCACCGTCCTGGTGCTGCAGATCGCGTCGGGAGCCGCCACGGCCTTCGGGCTGCTGGCCACGGCGGGAGTCCTGGAGGAGCTGCTCGCCGCGGGCACGGCGGCCGGCCAGGTGACGGCCGCGCTGCCCATGATCGCGGTGGTGGTGGGCACGTACGTCCTGCGCGGCGCGGTCGACACCGCGGTCGCGTCCGCGCACGCCCGGGTGACACCCGCGGTCAGGCGGATGGCGGAGGGCGAGCTGTTCGAGGCGGGCCTGCGCGTCGAGCTGGCCGCCTTCGACGACGCGGGGTTCTACGACAGGATGCAGCGGGCCCGCGACCGCGGGCTGTTCCACCTCGGGAGCGCCGTGGACAACCTGGTCGAGCTGATCGGCGCCGCCCTGGCGGTCGCCGCGGCCCTGACCGGGCTGGCCGTCCTGCATCCCGCGCTGCTGCCGGTGCTGGCCCTCGGCGTGCTGCCCGCGGGCTGGACGGTGCAGCGGTCGGCCCGGCTGTCGTACGCCCACATGACCCGGACGGTCACGCTGAACCGCCGGGTGAGAATGATCACCGAGCTGGGCACGGAACGCCGGCCCGCCGCCGAGATACGCGCCTGCCAGGCCCAGGACTTCCTGCTGCGGGAGTACGCCGAGGTGGCCGATCCGCTGCGCGACCAGGAGGTACGGGTCGGGATCGGGATGGTACGCGCGCACGCCGCCGGGCGGGTGCTCACCGGGCTGGCGACCGGTGCCACGTTCCTCGCGCTCGCGCTGCTGCTGCGCGCCGGATGGATCGCGCCGGCGGTGGCCGGGGCGGCGGTGATGGCCGTGCGGTCGGCGACCGGGGCGCTCGGCCGCCTGGTGGTCGCGGGACACCAGCTCCTGGAGCAGGGCATGTACGTGACCGACTACCAGGGTTTCGTCGCCGACGCCGAATCGCGAGGGCACGGGGCGCCCACCCGTCCGGCGCCGGCCGCACCGCGACTGGTCGCGCTGCGCGACGTCGGGTTCCACTACCCGGGTGGATCCGGTACGCCGCCCGCGCTCAAGGGGGTCGACCTGGAAGTGCGCGCCGGCCAGACCATCGCGTTGGTCGGCGAGAACGGGTCGGGCAAGACCACGCTAGCGAAGATCATCGCCGGCCTCTACACGCCCACGGCCGGTCAGGTGAGCTGGGATGGCGTGGACATCGCGGAGATGGACCCGCGGAGCGTGGCCGACCGCATCGTGATGGTGCTGCAGGAACCGATCCGGTGGCCGCACACCGCTCGCGCCAACGTCCGCGCCGGGCGCCACGACCGGGACGACCCCGGCGACGTGGCGTTGCGCGAGGCCGCGGAACTGGCCGGGGCCGACACGGTGGTGGCGGCGCTGCCCCTCGGCTGGCAGACGCTGCTGTCGAAGTACTTTCGCGGGGGGCTGGAGCTGTCGGGCGGGCAGTGGCAGCGGCTGGCCGTCGCCCGCGGCGTCTTCCGCGACGCGCCGCTGCTCATCTGGGACGAGCCCACCGCGCCGCTGGACGCCAAGGCCGAGTTCGCCGTGTACGAGTCGCTGCGCCGGCTCGCCGCCGGTCGGATCGTCATCCTCATCACGCACCGGCTGGCGAGCGTCAGGAACTCCGACCGGATCTACCTGCTGCACCAGGGCGAGGTCGTCGAGGAGGGCACACACGACCAGCTCATCGCCGGTTCGGGCCGGTACGCGGAGATGTACGCCTTGCAGGCACAGATGTACACCGAGTCTCCGGCCGTCCCCGCCCGGTAGGACGGGCCCGCTCACCGTGGGGGTCGGTCCCCTGTGGCGAGCGGCCGCCCGGTGGCGCGCAGGATCGCCAGGTGCAGGTCACGGGTCTCGACCGCGGGGTCCGTGCCGAGCTCCGCCGCCAGGGTGTCGCGCAGCCGTTTGTACACCAGCAGGGCCCGGGCGGGCTCACCGGACGCGGCGTGCGCCCGCATCAGCAGGCGGTACGCGGCCTCGTCGAACGGGTCGGCGGCGACGGCCGCCTCGACCGTCCGCCGGCCGTCCGCCGGACGCCCGGTTCGCAGCCCCGCCGCCGCGGCGGCGTGCCGTGCCCGCCGCAGCAGGTCCTCGGCCTCGCCCTGCGCGGAGGTCACCCACTGGGCGTCGGCCTCCTCGCCCAGCACCGTGCCGCAGCCGAGCAGCGCGAGCGCCCGCGCCGCCGCGACGCCCGCCAGGGCCGCCTCCTTGCCGGCAGGCGCCCCTTCGTGCTCGGCGGGTGCCGTGGAGCCGTTCGCCAGGGAAGCCGCGTCCACGGCCAGCCGGTGCTCCGCCTCCGCGACCAGAGCCGCCGCCTCGTCGAGGTCCACGGTGACCGCCGGCACCTCGCCGAGCCGGTACCCCCGTCGCCCGCCCGTGACCGCCGCCGGCCCGAGGGTCCTGCGCAGCCTGCTCACCAGGGTGGCGATGTTGTCCGCCGGCCGTTTCGGCGGATTGCCGTCCCACAGCACGTCCACGATGTGGGCGGCCGGCACGGCGTGGCAGCGCTCGACCGTGAGCAGTTGCAGCAGGGTCCTGGCCCTGCCCCCGATCAGCGCGCGCGGGCATGGCACGCCGTCCCGCTCGACCGCGAAAGTGCCGGCCAGCCTGATCAGTACGCCGCTTGTACACTCGTCCGACACCACGGTCATGTCATCTCCCGCCGCATCAGCGGACCCTCCCCCTGGTGCACCCGCGCGCCCGTGACGTCCCCCCGGCGCGCGGGTGCCGAGGTCCTCCCCTTCCTCGTAGGCGTGACATCACGTGACACCGATGTTCCACGCCGGTTGGGGGCGGATTCGGGGTTCTGCGCGTCCCACGGCGGGTTCGGCTGGATCAGTATGGAGCCCGTGACAATCTTCGAGAGCCTCACCTCTGCGGAGGAACTGCTGCGCCAGGCATGCGCCAGAGGAGCATGGCTCGATCTTCGAACCGGTGACGCGGACCACGACAGGCTGGACAACGTCCACGACTGGGATGAGAGGCGCACCATCCGCGCCGAGGTGATCCAGGCTCTCCTCCTGGGCGCCGTCGCCGCCGAGGAGGGATGCGCGGCTGCGATCCGGCTGCGGGGAGCGCGCATCAGCGGACGCCTGGACCTCATGGGAGCCGTCGCCGACCGGCCGCTGATCGTGGAGCACTGTCACTTCGACGAGGAGATCCGGCTGGTCGAGGCCACCACCAGGACGGTACGGCTCGTGCAGAGCCGGCTGGTCCGCCTCAACGGGGCGCGGCTGCGGCTGGAAGGGCTGCTCAACCTGTACGGCAGCACGGTGGCGCATGGCGTGCGGCTCGACCGGGCGAAGGTGGCCAGCGAGGTCTTCATGGAGGATGCGGTACTGGAGGCCGACGAACAGGGCGTCGCGCTGGCGGCCGACGGGCTCACCGTCGACGGCAACCTCGACTGCTCCGGCCTGCGGGCCCGCGGCACCCTCAGGCTGCAGGGCATGCGCGTCGCCGGTTTCGTCAAGCTGTCGAACGCGCATGTGACCGGCAACGGCAGGATGGCGGTCGACGCCGAGGCCAGCGTCGTCGAGGGGCGGTTCCAGGCCGCCGGCCTCCACGCCGACGGCGAGGTCCGCATACGGCACGTGCAGGTCGGCGCGAGCCTGCAACTCGGCGGCGCCCGGCTGAACAACCCCGGCGGCCTCGCCCTGGGGGCGGGCGGGCTGGCGGTGACGGGAGGCGTGTGGTGCGGCGCGCCGTTCACCGCTGTCGGGGAGGTACGTCTCATCGGGGCCCGCCTGGGAGCGAACCTGTCCTTCATCGGGGCCGGTTTCGCCAACGAGGGCGGCATTGCGCTCAACCTCGACCACGCCACGGTGGACGGGGCCGTCATGGGGGACGACCTGACGCTGTCGGCGGGACAGGTCAGCCTCGTGAGCGCCCAGCTACGCGGCGGGCTCGATCTGCGACGCGCCCGGCTTCGCCTCCCCCAGGACGGCGAGCCGCTGGTGATCGAGGGAGCGGCGATCGACGGCCCGGCGCGGTTCGACGGGCTCCAGGCCAGGGGACGCGTCCGGGTACGCAACTGCCGGTTCGGCGGGCCCGTCCTGTTCATGCGGGCCGAGTTCGACAACCCCGGCGGGATGGCCCTCCGCTTCACCCGCAACGAGGTCGCCGCGGACCTCAACTGCGAGGACATGATCGTCCACGGCGAGGTCCGCATGGGGCACACACGGATCGCCCGCGACCTGAACTTCGGCGGCGTCGTCCTGGCCAACCCGGGCGGGGTGGCACTGGAGGCCACCGGGCTCCACGTGGGGGAGTTGGCGATGCTGCCGCGCGACACCCCCGACGGCGTCGTCATCCTCGATCACGCGCATGTCGGTCGGCTGCGCGACGATCCGGCCCGGTGGCCCGCGGCCATGCATCTCAACGGCCTGACCTACGAGTCCATGGAACCGCAGCTCACGGCCAGGGCACGCTTACGCTGGCTGCACCGCGACACCCGCGGGTACCAGCCGCAGCCGTACGAGCAGCTCGCGGCCTTCTACACGCTGGCCGGCCATCCGGTGGACGCCCGGACGGTCCTGTACGCCAAGGAGCGCCGGATCCGCGGGAGCAAGACCTTCCTCGGCCGGGTGTGGAGCGTCGTACAGGACATCACGGTCGGGTTCGGGTACAAGCCCTGGCGCGCCGCCGCCTGGCTCGTGGTCCTCCTCGTGGCGGGGAGCGTGGTGTACGGCCGGGCGCGCCCTCCGGCGCTGAAGAGAGGTGAGGCGCCGGACTTCAACCCCGTGATCTACACGCTCGACCTGCTGCTGCCGTTCGTCGATCTCGGCCAGCAGGGCGCCTACAATCCGGCCGGCGGCGCCCAATGGCTCGCCTACGGCCTCATCGCGGCGGGGTGGGTCCTCGCCACCACCATCGCCCGAGGCGTGGCCAGGGTCCTGGGCCGGTGACGCGGGGGATGACATCCCCTGGTCTGATCCGCCGCCCGCCGAACCCGTCCACGGTCCGATGTGGCCGCGGTGCCGTTCGGAGATGGTGGTCGGCATGCTGAAACACATCGCCGTCGTCCTGGCCCTGCTGGGCTCGGGCGCGCAAGCACAGCAGGCCGGCCCGCTCGAATGGAGCCCGTGCCCCAACGACAAGGCCGGGATGGAGTGCGCCGACCTCAAGGTCCCGGTCGACTGGCAGAAGACCGGCGGCCGGGAGATCACGCTGAAGCTGGGCCGGCTGAAGGCCACCGGCGCCTCCGAGGGCTCCGTCCTTGTGGCCTACGGCGGTCCGGGCGGGCCGGGGATCGCCATCACCCGGTCCGGAGACTGGTGGGACAAACTGCGACGGCGCATGGACATCGTCACCTGGGACACGCGGGGCTACGGCGAGCAGTTCGGCGGCCTCAGCACGGGTCTGCCGTGCACCTGGACGCGCATCCCGCTGCCCGACTTCCCCGGCGACGACGCCGACTTCGGGCGGCTGTCGGACACCAACCGGGGCTACGCCGAGGCCTGCCGCAACAAGGACCCCGAGTTCTTCGCCAACATGAGCTCGGCCGACAACGCCAAGGACATGGAGGCGATCAGGAAGGCGCTCGGCGGCGCCAAGCTCAACTTCTACGGCGCCTCCTACGCCGGGTTCTACGGGCAGGCCTACGCCCGCCTGTTCCCGGGGCAGGTGCGCACCATGGTGCTCGACGGCACGTGGAACCACAGCACCACCGGCTGGACCGGCGAGCTGGAGGAGATGGCCAAGAGCAACCAGCAGGCCCTCGACCGGTTCTTCGGCTGGTGCGCCGCCGGCACCTGCGGTGAGGTGCCCGCCAAGTGGCGCAAGCTGGTCGCCGAGGCCGACCGAACGCCCATCCCCGCCAAGGGGGCCGGCGTGGCCTACAAAGGCCGCGACCTGCAGGCCTTCGCGATCAGCTCCGCCAGGCAGGGCGTCACCGCGTGGCCCGGGCTGGCGCAGGACATCAGCATGGCCGCCGAGGGCGACGCCTCGGGGTTCCTGCCCGACCGCGGCGCACGCTACCCCGACCAGTCGACCGGCGTCACCGAGTGCCTCGACTGGCCCCGCCCCGCCGGGCGCGCCGAGCTGGAGACGACGATCCACCGGCTGCGCAGGCTCGCGCCCGACGCGGGCACCGCCAACACTCTGGCGACCGGGACCCTGGGCTGCGTCGGCTGGCCGGTGCGGGTGACCAACCCGCCGGCCCCGCTGCCGAAGGGCCTGCCGCCGATGCTCGGCGCCGGCGCCTGGGGGGAGTCCGACGCCGTCCAAAGGGTGCTCAAGCAGGTGCCGGGCAGCGCCACCATCCGCCACGATGGGCCCGGTCACACGCTCTACGGCTTCAACACCTGCGCCCGCGACCACATCGACCGCTACTTCACCGACCGGGTGCTGCCCGCGGCGGTCACTTCCTGCTGACCGGCGACGCGGGACCTGGCCGGCCGACGGCGCTGAGGACGACCCGTCCGGTCGTCGCGCCATCGGCCTGGCGTCGCCACGCCGACCCGGCGTCGTCGAGCGGCACGATCTCGTGCGCCACGGCCAGCCGTCCGAGGGCGGCCTGCTCGGCGATCATGGAGATCGCCGCGGAGCGCTGCTCCGGGCTCAGCTCGTTGTTGGTGTAGCCGAGCAGCCGCAGCGACTTGCTGCGCAGCGTGGCGGAGTCGATGGGGCAGGTCTCCGCGGCGGAACCGCCCAGGTTGACCAGCCTGCCGCCCGTCCGGAGGGTACGGGCTCCGGCCGCCGCCGGCGGGCCGAAGAGCGGGTCGAGCACCAGGTCGACCGGCCCGTCGGCGACGGCGGCGAAACGCGCGGCGAGTTCGACGACGTCATCGGTGTCCAGGGCGACGACGGCGTCGGCACCGGCCCTTCTCGCGCGCTCCCGCGCGACCGGCGAGCGCGCTCCGGCGATGACCCTGCGGGCACCGGCGATGCGGGCCAGCTGCACGGCCGCCTGCCCGACCACGCCTCCGGCGCCGAGCACCAGCACCTGCTCGCCGGCGGCCAGGTCGCCGCGCCAGCTCAGCGCCATGTGGGCGGCGACGGCGGAGAGCCCGAGCGCGGCCACGGCGACCGGGTCGGCGCCGTCGGGCAACGGAACCAGGTCCCGCACGGGTACCGAGGCGACCTCGGCCATGCTCCCGTCGCCCGAGGCCATCCCGGCCGAGGTGGGAAACCAGACGGGCTTGCCGCCGGCGGTCCCCACTCCCTGGACTCCCGGGACGTACGGGGTCGTTGGCCTGCCGAAGTAGGACGTGCCGCTCGCGCAGAGCAGGTCCAGCGGAGTGATGGGCGCGGCGAGGACCTCGACCAGCGTCTCTCCGGGCCCGGGTACGGGCATGACGCGGTCGACCACCAGCGGCGGCCGGCCCGGTGTGTGGATCTCCGCGGCGCGCATGGCTCAGGTCGCGATGTCGGGGTAGGGCATCGACACGTGGGCGAGCCGCCGGGCGTAGTCGAGCTGGAAGCCCAGCGGCGCTTCGTGGTCGCGCTCGAACATGGCGATGAACAGCGTGAGCGTCAGGAACGGGTGCGCGCCCAGCTCGAACAGCCTGGGGTGGTCGTGGGTGGCCAGGGCCTCGCGCTCGGTGTCGTCGAACCGCAGCCAGGTGGACGACTCGCCGTCGTGGCAGTTGAGGATGCGGTTGGCGTACTCGGCCTCCCACATCGTCACCGTGGCCCTCGGGTCCTCGCGGTAGCGCTCGACGAGCGCGGGATCGCGGTCGACGGTGAACAGGAACTTGTTCAGCAGGTACTTGCTCACGCCTTACCTCCGGCGGGATACCAGGTGAAGTAGGCCTCCATGGTGTGGAACAGGTCGTAGGTGTCGACGTAGTCGGCCTTCCTGCCCTCACCCGCCACGCCCATCATCAGCATGAAGTCCATGAAGCCGTGGGTGGCGTTCCCGGGCAGGTGGAGGCTGTCGAGGGTGACCTCGGCCAGGCATCCCTCGATGTCCCCCGACGAGATCCACTCGACGGCCTTGCGGTCGAACTCCGGGTCCGGCCCCGTCGGCCCGAACTGGCGCGGCCCGCCCAGTTCCAGCGACAGGTGCCCGGTGCCGATGACCGCCACCCGCTTGTCCTCCGGCCAGGACTCGACGAGCTCGCGGATGGTGCGCCCGAGCTGCACGAATCGCTTGGGCCGTGGCAGAGGCGGGGCGAAGATGTTGGTGTAGATCGGCACGATCGGCAGGTCGTTCTGCGGGCGCAGCGTGATGATCGGGCAGGTGATCGAATGGTCGATCCGCAGCTCGTTGGAGAAGGCGAGGTCGAACCCCTGGTCCATGCCCTCCCGCAGCAGATAGGCCGACAGGTCCTCCTGGCCCTTGCACAGCATCCTCGGCAGGCCGAACTCACGTTCCTCGTTGTAGAAGTTCGCGTCGTAGAAGGGCGCCTTCCCGATGAGGAACTGCGGCATGTTGTCCAGCCACAGCTGGTGGAAATGGTCCGAGCCCACCATGACCAGCACGTCCGGGCGCGCCCTGGTCAGGGTCTCCCGGAACGCCTCCACCTTGCGCACCCACTCGTCCGCGAACGGCGGGCGGTCCTCGCCGGTGGAGGTGCTGGCACGGTAGTAGAAGGGGTGGTGGGTGGACGCGATGACCGCGACCAGCTCAGCCATGCGGACCTCCAGCGGTGTCGGCGACGGGGGGGTACGGCTCGGGCGCGACGGACCGGTTGTTCAGGTCCACCGAAAGGAAGATGTCGTTGGCCACCGGGCGGCGCAGCTCCTCGGCGAGCTGACCGATCAGCCCGGCGGTGCGGGCGAGCAGGGCGAACCCGCGCAGCAGCTCCAGCGGCAGGCCGAGGTCGGCCAGCGCGGCGCCGCACACGCCGGCTCCGTTGAGCGGCAGCGTCTTGCCCAGCACCTGCGGGTGAACCCGGCCGATCGCGGCGAACAGCGACAGGTGGGGGCCGAACAGCCCCTCCTCCGCGGCGATCCGCATCAGCCGCGGAGTGCGGGGGTCGCCCTCCTTGTGCACGTGGTGCCCGAGGCCGGGGACGAACCTGCTCGCCGCACGCCGGGCTCTCACGGTGTCCAGGGCGAGGGCGTCCCATCCGGCGTCGTCGGCCGGCGGCGCGCCGCCGAGCGAGGCCAGCACCTCGTGCAGGAACCGGCCGCAGTCCTCGGTGACGCCAAGGAACCGCGACCCGCCGCCGAGCAGCCCGGCCGCCAGCGCACCCTGGATGGAGTCCGGCGCCGACAGGTATGTCAGCCGGGTCACGATCGCGGTGGGCGTGAACCCGTGGTCGGCCAGCGCGGCCAGCACGGCCTCGAACACGCGGGTCTCCCCGGGCGTCGGCCGCCGCTGGGTCGCGAGCCAGAACGCGAGCTCGCCGAACCCGACCTTGCCCATCACGTCCTCGGCCAGGTCGTGGCCGAGCAGCGTGATCGACGTCGGTGAGGAGGCCCCGAGCGCGGTGGCGTACTCCGGCCGGTCGATCCGCTCAGCCACGGTCGTCCTCCTTCTCCGGGACGGTCAGCCACCTGCGCAGCTCCGCGCCGTGCTCGTCGAGCTCGGGCGGCGGCAGCGCGTAGCCGGCCGGGGTCTCGGAGAACCGGATGGGATGCCGCGTCGTCGGCACCGCGCGGTCGCCCTCACCGACCTCGACGACGGGATCGAGCCCCATGCGCTCGGCCATCGCGAATCCGCCGTCGATGGTGTTGATCGGCCCGCTCGGCACCCCCGCCTCGACCAGCAGCTCGAACCACTCGACCGCGCCGCGCTTGGCGAGCTGCTCGACGAGGACGGGGCGCAGCTCCTCGCGGTGCGCCGTCCGGCCGGCGTTCGCGGCGAAGCGCGGGTCGTCGGCGACCTCCGGGATGCCCAGGACCTCGCAGAGTCTCCTGAACTGCCCGTCGTTGGCGGCGGCGACGATGAGGTCGTTGTCGGCGGTGGGCAGCGGCTCGTACGGGAACACGCTCGGGTGCGCGTTGCCCATGCGGAACGGCACGACACCGCCGGCGACGTAGGCGGAGCTGTGGTTGACCAGCCCCGTCAGCGCCGACGACAGCAGGTTGACCTCGACGTGCTGGCCCTGGCCGGTGGCCTCGCGATGCCGCAGTGCGGCGAGGATGCCGATGACGGCGTGGTTGCCGGCCATCACGTCGAACACCGAGATCCCCGCCCGGTACGGCGGGCCGTCCGGCTCGCCGGTGAGGCTCATCAGGCCGGAGATGGCCTGCACCATCAGGTCGTACCCCGGCACGTGCCTGCCGGGGCCCGAACCGAAGCCGCTGATGGAGGCGTAGACGATGCCGGGATTGGCCGCCCGCACCGACGCGAAGTCGAGCCCGTATTTGTCCAGGCCGCCCGGCCTGAAGTTCTCGACCAGGACATGGGCGCGGCGTGCCAGCTCGCGGGCCGTCTCGGCGTCGGCCTGGTCACGCAGGTCCAGCGCGATCGAGCGCTTCCCCCGGTTGACCCCCAGGTAGTAGGTCGACACCTCGTCGCGCACCGGTGGCGTCCAGGTGCGGGTGTCGTCCCCCTTCGGGCTCTCGACCTTGACGACGTCGGCCCCCAGGTCCGCCAGCAGCATCGTGGCGTACGGACCGGCCAGGACACGGGAGAAGTCGGCCACCAGCACGCCGGACAGCGGTCCACCGGGGGCCTGCCCGACGGGTACAGCGTTGGTCATCCGGCCTCGCCCTTCCGTCCGTTGGGCGGACATCTGTCCGCTATGGCGATTCTGGCATATTACCTGTTGGCGTCGCCAGACCCTTGACACGAGCGGCCGGGCTGATCAGAGTAGCGACGAATAAGGCGACTTACAGCGGACAGTAGTCCGAAAAATCGGCCTGTGTGCCCTGTCCTCGGTCGCCAGCACGGTGAGGAGACCATCGATGGTTGAGCGGACCGAGTTCGAGCCCGGACGGCCCGTGGTGTTGCGCGGCGGCACGGTATTGCCGATGGACGACGGGCGCCAGGTGCTGGGCCGCACCGATGTCCTCGTCGTCGACGACCGGATCGCCGCCGTCGGCCCCGATCTGCCGGTGCCCGAGGGCACCGCCGTGATCGACGCGACCGACGGCATCGTCATGCCCGGCATGATCGACACCCACCGGCACATGTGGCAGACCGCCATGCGCGGCTACGGCGCCGACTGGACCCTGACCCAGTACTTCGTCTGGTACTACCTGGAGCACGGCAAGCTGTTCCGGCCAGAGGACGTGCACGCGGGCAACGTGCTGGCCGCGATCGAGGCCGTCGACGCCGGCGTCACCACCGTCGTCGACTGGTCGCACGGCCTGCGCACCGTCGAGCACGCCGACGCGGCCGTCGACGCGCTGCGGTCGGTGCCCGGCCGGTTCGTGCTCGCCTACGGCAACATCCAGCAGCCACCCGCCGAGTGGACCGGCGCACCGGAGTTCCGCGACTTCGTGCGCCGCCGGATCACCGGCGACGACATGCTCGGCTTCCAGCTCGCGTTCGACGTCACCGGCGATCCGGCCTTCCCCGAGAAGCCCGCCTTCGAGGTCGCCCGCGAGCTCGGCGTCGCGGTCACCACCCATGCCGGCGTCTGGGGCGCCACCGGTGACGACGGCATCCGCCTCATGTACGACCACGGCTTCATGACCCCCGAGACGGTGTACGTGCACGCCGCGTCGCTGTCCACGGACTCCTACCACCGCATCGCCGCCAGCGGCGGCTCGATCTCGGTCTCCACCGAGAGCGAGCAGAGCGCCGGCCAGGGCTACCCGCCCACCTGGGCCATCCGCGCCCACGGCATCCCGGTGTCGCTCTCGATGGACACCAGCGTCTGGTGGAGCGGGGACCTGTTCTCCGCCATGCGGGCCACGCTGGGCGCCGACCGCTCCCGCGAGCACTTCCAGGCGCATGCCAAGGGGGAGACGGTCACCCACTGCGGGCTGCGCGCCGACCAGGTCGTCGACTGGGCCACCCGGGGCGGGGCGCGCGCCCTCGGCCGTGACCACGAGCTCGGCGGCATCGAGGCCGGGAAGAAGGCCGACATCGTCCTCATCAAGAACGAGCACTCTCCGGTCTCGTTCCCCATGCTCAACCCCTTCGGCCACGTCGCGTTCCAGGCGCAGCGCGGTGACGTGCACACCGTTCTGGTCAACGGCCGCGTGGTGAAGCACGAGCACCGTCTGGTCGGCGTCGACCTGGCCGCGGCCCGTCAAGAGGTGGAGCGGACCGTCGAGTACCTGCGGTCGGCCATGGGGGAGGAGGCATGGCAGAAAGGGATGAACCCGGATATCCCTCAGACGACGATCCTCGACAATCCCTACACCTACACCGACTACCACAGCGCCTCCACGCACAGCCGATGAACCGCACGGCGGAAGGGACGGTCGCTCTCACCGTCTAGAGTCAGGGGATCCGAGCGGGAGAGGCGTTCATGGCACGTGCTGATACCGGACCTGACTTCATCGAGGCGCTGGCACGAGGCCTCGATGTCATCAGGGTGTTCCAGCCGGGACGCCCCGTCATGTCCCTCGCGGAGGTGGCGGCCGCCGCGGGGCTGGCCCGGCCGACCGCCCGCCGCATCCTGCTGACCTTGCGGGAGCTGGGATACGCCAGGTCCGAGCACGGTGGCTTCGCGCTCACCCCGCGAGTGCTCGAGCTGGGCGTTTCCTACGTGCGCTCGATGGGGCTGTGGGAGGTGGCCAGGCCCCATCTCGAGTGGCTGGTGGCGCATACCCATGAGTCGTCCTCGATCGCGCAGCTCGACGGATCCGACATCGTCTATGTCGCCCGGGTGGCCGTGCCGAAGATCGTCACGTTGTCGGTGCAGGTCGGCACGCGTTTTCCCGCCCTGCAGACCTCCCTGGGCAAGGTGCTGCTGGCCGCGCTGGCGCCCGGCGAAGTGGAGAGGGTCCTCGCCGAGCCGAGCCGGTCGGGCATCGAGCCGCGGTGGCGGCCGGGCTCCGAAGAGCGTGAGGCCGCGCTGCGCGCCGTGCGGGCCAAGGGCTGGGCCATGACCGACGAACAGCTCGCGCTGGGCATCCGGTCCGTTGCCGCACCGCTTCGCGACGGGCTGGGGAACGTCATCGCGGCCGTCAACGTCAACGCGCACGCCGCCGAGACCTCCGTGGAGAAGCTGACCGAGGAATATCTGCCGCTGCTCCTGCGGGCCGCGGGCGCGATCAGCGCCGACTGGGCGCTGTACGAGACGGTTCCGCAGGTAACGGCGTCCTGAGCGGCTCCGCTCGCTCCAAGGAGCCGGGGGAGACACGTGGTGATGCCCCTCGTTCGCCGGAGCGTGCGACCGGCTGGAAGGACTGATCTCCTGCCGGCCGGGTAGCCGGAAGCGAATGCGGCTCCAAGACTGGTTCCTCACCGACGAGGAAAGAGGCAATCCCGCGACCAAGCTCGACGCTTGGACCACGGGCAACGACGTACGCCCGCTCATCCACGGCGCGACCTACTTCGCCGAACTGAAGAACTGCATCGAGGCGCTGAAGAAGGACGACCTGCTGCTGTTCGCCGACTGGCGAGGCGATCCCGACGAGCGGCTCACCGAAGACGGGCCCGAGGTCGGCGAGGCGATGGCCGCGGCGGCCGGCAGGGGCGCGCTGGTCAGGGGACTCATCTGGCGCTCGCACATGGACCTTTTACGCTTCAGCTCGGCCGAGAACCGCCATCTGGGCGAGGAGATCGAGGCGGCGGGCGGGCAGGCCGTGCTCGACACGCGTACCAAGCCGGGCGGCTCGCACCACCAGAAGTTCGTCATCATCCGGCACGACGACGGCTCCGCCATGGACGTGGCCTTCGTGGGCGGGATCGACCTGTGCCACAGCCGCCGTGACGACGCCGACCACCTGGGCGACCCGCAGGCCTGCCCGATGCCCGAGGCGTACGGCGAGCGGCCCCCGTGGCACGACGTCCAGGTCGCGATCCACGGTCCCGCGGTCGCGGAGGTGGAGAAGGTGTTCTGCGAGCGCTGGGAGGACCCCGCGCCCGAGACCCGGGACCCGCTGCGGCGGCTGCGCGACCATCTGGCCAAGATGGACGACGTCCCGCCGCTGCCCAAGCCGGGGCCGCCGCCGTCCCCGGTGGGCACCCACGCCGTGCAGCTCCTGCGCACCTATCCCGCGAGGCACAGCGCCTACCCGTTCGCGCCGGACGGCGAGCGCAGCGTGGCGCACGCCTACCACAAGGTGCTCGGCAGGGCTCGCTCGCTGATCTACCTGGAGGACCAGTACCTGTGGTCCACGGACGTGATCGAGGTGTTCGCCAAGGCGCTGGAGCGCGAGCCGGAGCTGCGGATGGTGGTCGTGGTCCCCCGCCACCCCGACCAGGACGGCTGGCTGGCCGGGCCCGCGAGCCTGATCGGCAGGGTCAACGCGCTCGACAGGCTGCTCAAGGCGGGCGGCGACCGGGTCGCCATCTACGACCTGGAGAACCACCAGGGCACGCCCGTCTACGTGCACGCCAAGGTGTGCGTGGTCGACGACGTGTGGGCCTCGGTCGGATCCGACAACGTCAACCTGCGCTCGTGGAGTTACGACTCGGAGCTGAGCTGCGCCGTCCTCGACGAGCAGGAGGATCCGCGCCCGCCGCACGGCGCGAGGAGGTTCGCGCGCGACCTGCGCCTGGCGCTCATGGCCGAGCACCTGGACCTGCCCGGCGACGGCCCGGAGGTCGACGAGCTGTGCGATCCCGTCACCGCGTTCGACGCCTTCGCGGAGTCCGCGGCCAGGCTGGAGGCCTGGCACACCGGCGGACGCAAGGGCCCTCGGCCGCCGGGGCGGCTGCGCCCGCATCCCTCTCCCGAGCTGTCCAATGTCCGCAGGGTGCTCGCCCTGCCGCTCTACCGGCTCGCGGTCGATCCCGACGGCCGCCCGGCGGCCCTGCGCAGATCGAAGAGCTTCTAGGTATGGCCATCGGCCGCCGCCGGGGCACGCGCGCACTCATGTCCGGCCGGGCTCGGCCGGTGTTCAGACGGGCGCCCGGACGCGGCCTCCCTTTCCTCAAGGCACCGGAGTTCCTCAGGACACCGGAGCCGAGCCCGAACCAGTGAAGGTGACCTGTGGCGAAAGTCGATCACATCAAGCACTACGCGTCAGCGCTCCTGCTCCCGCTGGTCCTCATGGTCGCCGTGACCTACGGCGCCGGCCGGTTGGTCCTCGCGGTGCCCACCGGCGAGGCCGCCCTGAACAGGGACCTGGCCGCCGACCGCACCGGCCTGTGGAACACGCTCACCGACTACGGCACCAGCCTGTCGGACACGCCGTACATCGTCGCCCTCACGGCGCTGGCCGCGATCATCTTCAGGCTCGTCTACAAGCGCTGGCGCGAATCGATCTTCCTGATCGCGGCCGTCTGGGGCCAGTCGCTCGTCTTCCTGGCCACCACCACGCTGGTCGGCCGCCATCGGCCGCCGGTGGAGCACCTCGACCCCGCCCCGCCCACCTCCAGCTTCCCCTCCGGGCATGTCAGCGCCGCCGTCGGCTTCTACTGCGCCATGGCGCTCATCCTGAGCATCCACGTCCGCTCCAGGGCGCTGCAGGTGGTGATCTGGGTGCTCGGCGTCGCCGCCCCGCTCATCGTCGGCTTCTCCCGCCTGTACCGGGGCATGCACTTCCTCACCGACGTCGCCTGGGGCCTGCTGCTCGGCGTCTTCTGCGTCGTGGTGGCGGCGCGCGCGATCCTGTACCGGCGCGAGGAGCGGCGTACCCGGCTCCGGGTGGCGGGAGACGCCTCGTCCGCCAGAGCCCGCCTCGGCGAGAACTGACCGCACCGCCCCGAAGCCCGTCGTCTTGCTCAGCTCCCGGCGCTCGACCTGGGCGACCGCGCCTCAAGCGATCGAAGGCCGCGTCCCAGGTCCTTCCGAAGGGCCGGGCCGGCACCGTGCCGGCCTCCACTCCCTATACGAACGGCCGGCGGGTGGATCGACATCGCGGCACGACCCGGCCGGGGCCATCTGACACCACAAGAGCACGGCCCGTGGTCGGCCGTGCCCTTCGTACCGGATCGGTCGGCCGTGCCCCGTACCGGATCGGTCGGCCGTGCCCTTCGCACCGGATCGGTCGGCTCCCTCTTGCTACCGGTTGCCTTTCGCGGCGGATATGTCCGGCATGCCGAACAAGCGACGCCCCAGCTGTCAGGCGGAAGCACCTCCGCTCCAAGGGGCGGACGCCCTCGTCGCCGTGCATGGTCGTGGTCGCCGAGGTGGTGTGAATGGGGGTGGGGTGCTTTGGGGGGGGTGGCTGAAATGGCGGTGTGAGTGTGGCGCCCTGCACAGTTATGGCCGGGTCATTGGGACGTGCACCTCGTGAACCGCTTTACACCCCGATTTCGATATATCGCGCGACATGCATGGCTACTAGGACTAGTATCAAGTCGTCAAGTGCCAGTTGCATCCATAATAATAGTAAATCGCGGTATACCCCCGGTATATTGGCTGGCAGGATCAACCCCGATCGAACCCCACATGATCCTCTGTGAGAGGCGTAGTGGCGTGAGGTATGGGATGGACTTTCAGGTGTTGGGCACGCTGCAGGTGACCCACGACGGCCGCACCGTCTCGGTGGGCACCGCGCTCAAGCCTCGGCTGATGCTCGCGGCGCTCCTGTCCAGGGCCGGTCGGCAGGTGTCGAACGACTCCCTGACCACCGTCCTCTGGGGTGATCACCCGCCTCCTTCCGCCCGGCGGAACATCCAGCTCTACGCGCACAAGCTGCGGCGCGAGCTGGGCGCCGACCGCATCTCCGGAATGCCGGACGGCTATGTGATCAATGTCGGTGACGAGCTCGACGCCACCCGTTTCCGCCGCCTGGCGGCGGAGGGGACGGTGGCGCTCGGCCGGGGCGACGTCGAGGAGGCGGGCGACCTGCTGGGCGCGGCGCTCGGGCTGTGGGCCGGTCCCGCCTTCGCCGGCCTTCGCGAGTCCGAGACGATCGCCGAAGAGGCGCTCCGGCTGGAGGACCTGCGACTGGACACCCACGAGCGTTATCTGGAGGCGGAGCTCGCCCGGGGGCGGCACGCGGAACTCGTCGGCGAGCTGATCGACCTCACCCGCGAGCATCCGTACAGGGAAGGGCTCCGGGCCGGCCTCATGCTCGCCCTCTACCGCTCGGGACGGCAGACCGACGCGCTCGGGGTCTTCCGCGAGACGCGCGCGCTCCTCGCGGAGGAGCTCGGGATCGAGCCCGGCCCGCCGCTGCGTCGATTACACGAGGCGATCCTGCGGGCCGACGAGGACCTGATGGTGCCGGCGACCGGAGGGATCGCCGTGTCACCCGCGCCCGAGCCCCGGCCGGTGCCGCGCGAGCTGCCACCGGACATCGTCGGCTTCACCGGCAGGCACCGCCAGCTGGAAACGCTCGACGGCAGGCTGTCCCAGGACCCGACCACGGGGCCGGCCCCTGTGGTGATCATCATCGCGGGCACCGCCGGAGTCGGCAAGACGGCTCTGGCCGTGCACTGGGCCCATCGGGTGGCTCGCCGGTTCCCCGACGGCCAGCTCTACCTCAACCTCCAGGGCCATGCCACCGATTCACCGAGGCGGCCGATAGACGCGCTGGCCGTGCTGCTGCGATCGCTCGGTGCCCGGCCCGACCAGGTGCCGATGGACATGGAGGAGGCGGCCTCGCGCTACCGGTCGCTCGTGGCCGACCGCCGCATGCTGCTCGTGCTCGACAACGCCAGGTCGGCCGACCAGGTGCGGCCCCTGCTGCCCGCGGGAACCGGCTGCACGGTGCTGGTCACCAGCCGCGACCGGCTCACGGGCCTGGTCGCCAGGGACGGCGCCCACCGCGTCACCCTGGACGCGCTCACCCCGCACGAGAGCATCGAACTGCTCGGCACCCTGCTGGGCGCCGACCGGATCGAGGAGGAAGCGGCGGCCGCCGCCCGGCTCGCCGAGCTGTGCGCGCACCTGCCCCTGGCGCTGCGCATCGCGGGCGCCCATCTGGTCGACCGCCCACGTGGCACCATCGCCGACCACGTCGCCGAACTCGCCGCGCTCGACGCGGGCGACCTCATGAGCGCCATGGCGATCGAGGACGACGAGGAGACCGCCGTCCGGGCCGCCTTCGACCTCTCCTACCGGACGATGACCGCGCCGGTCCAACGGCTGTTCCGCAGGCTGGGGCTCGTCTCCTGCGCCGACTTCACCGGACCGGCCGCCGCCGCGCTGGCCGGCATGACCGTGGAGGAGGCGGCCGCCGCGCTGGACCGGCTGTCCGCGGCGCATCTGGTGGACCAGCGCCGGCCGGGCCGGTTCACGCTGCACGACCTGCTCCGCTCGTACGCCGTGAACCTCGCGGAGACCGAGGACGACGGGCAGGAGCGGCAGGCGGCCATGCGGCGCCTGTTCACCTGGTACGTGGGCATGGTGGACACCGCCGTGCGCTACCTGTACCCCGAGGCGACGCGCCTTCCGCCGCCGGAGGAGGTGTCGCCGGCCGGCGCCGAGGCGTTCGATCCGGCGACGGTCCTCGGATGGCTGGACGCCGAACGGCACAACCTGCTCACCTTCGTCCGGCACGCCGCCAGGCAGGGTGCGTCACCGACCGCCTGGCTGCTCACGGACGGGCTGCGCGACTACTACGACCGGCGGCGGCACAGGAACGACTGGATCACGATCGCCCTGGCCGGGCTCTCGGCGGCGCGGGTCGCGGACGATCTGCGGGCGCAGGCCACCGTCTTCCACTGCCTCGCCCGCGTGAACTTCGGCCTTTTCCGGCATCCCCGGGCCATCGCGTACCTGACCCGTGCGATCGAGCTCAGCGTCGACGCCGGGTGGGGGCCGGGCGAGGCGAGCGCCCTCGGCAATCTTGGGGTCATCCTGTACCTGCTCGGACGTCCGGCCGAGGCCGCCACCCACCTGTCCCGGGCGCGCGAGCTGCACCATCGGTTCGGCTGGCGGCAGGGCGAGGCGAGGATCCTGAACACGCTCGCGTCCGCCTACGGGGAGTGCGGCCGGGTGGCGGAGGGGGCCGAACTCGCCACCGAGGCACTGGCGCTCAACCGCGACGCCGGCGCGCTGAGGGCCGAGGTCGGCACGATGTGCGTCCTTGGGGGGCTGCGTCACCGGCTGGGCCACCTCGACGGGGCGCTGGCCCAGCTCACCGGCGCTCTCGCGCTGGCACGCAGGCTGGGCAGCCCGTACGACGAGGCCACCAGCCTGGCGGGGCTCGCCCTGGTCCACCGGGACGCGGGCCGGCTCCATTCGGCCTACGACTGCGCCGAAGCGGCCCTGGAGATCGCGGTGGACACGGGGGAGCGGCGCCTGGAGGCCCACGCCCGCACGACGCTCGCCTCGGTGTGCGGGAGGGCGGGGGACCACGAAGGCGCCATCGCCCTGCTCGAGACCGCCCTGACCATCGCCGGGGAGATCGACGTCCGCATCCTGCTGGGCGAGGCACTGCTGGGCCTGGCCGAGGCCCGCTTCCTGCATGGGGAGCACGCCGCCGCGACCGACCACGCGGAAGAGGCGCTGAAGCTGGCCGAGCAGGCGGAGTTCCGGGTGCTGGAGGGACAGGTCCTCACCCTGCTCGCCCGTATCGGCCGTGGTCGCGAGCCCGCGGCCCGGATGATCGGATACGCCCGCGAGGCGCTGGCCGTTCACGGGGAGACCGGGAACCGGCTGGACTCCGCGCGCACCCACCTCGCCCTCGGCCAGGCCTTGCGTGACGAGGGGGATATGGGCCTGGCCGAAACGCATCTGCGGCAGGCCTCGGCTCTCTTCAGCGCGATCGGCGCGCCTTTTTCCGAGGCGGAACCGGCCGGATGATCAGGCGTTTTCCTCTCCCCGGCGGACCGCTCACCCGCCGTATATATCGCTATTATACTGACCATATACGGAAGGGTTTTATATTCGGCCCCGCAGCCTAATAAGCGACGGGGAGATGAAATGCAATTCCGCATACTAGGCCCGCTTGAAATCCAATCACCTGACGGTCCGGTCGAAATCAAGGGGGCGAAGCGATGCGCGCTGCTGGCCGCCCTGCTCATGCACCCCGGCCAGGTCGTCTCCACCGATCGGCTCGTGGACACTCTGTGGGAGGAGTCTCCACCCCGATCCGCGACCTCCAACATCCGCACCTATGTCGCTGATCTGAGAGCGTCGCTCGGGCGTACGGCGAAGGGGGAGCCCAGGGTCGCCGGTCACACGACGGGCTATCTGATCCAGGTGGAGCACGCCGAGCTCGACTGGCTGCTCTTCGAGAGGCTGGCCGATCTCGGAGAGGCGGCCATGCGCGCGGGGGACACCGAGCGGGCCGTACGGTCGCTCGAGCGCGCGGCGGGCCTGTGGCGGGGCAGGCCGTTCGGCGGCATCGAGCTTGGGTCATGGGTCCGGGCGGGGATCACGGCGCTGGAGGACCGCCAGTGGGCCGTGCTGTCCTCCCTGGTGGAGGCCCAGCTCCAGCTCGGCCGGTGCGGGGACGCGCTCGTGCGGCTGCGCCGGATGGTGGACGAGCGCCCGCTGTGCGAGCGGACACGGGCCCAGCTCATGGTCGTTCTCGATCTCGTCGGGCGGAAGGCGGAGGCGCTGGCCGTGTTCGCCGGGGGCCGCGAGCTGCTCACCAGCGAGCTCGGCCTGGAGCCCGGGCCGGAGCTGCGCGAGGTCCAGAGCCGGATCCTGGCGGGGCGCAGGTCATCGTCGTGGACCCCCCGGCGGCCCGCCTCCCGCGGCGGGTCCGCCGTCGCC
>NZ_BAAAZR010000009.1:123693-127807 GCF_039537005.1 Sphaerisporangium flaviroseum
GCCGGCCCGGCCGCGATGTCTGCCCGCCGCCGTGCCGGACTTCGTCGGAAGAGAGCCGCTGATCCGCGAGATCACCGGGCTGCTGGGCGCCGCGGACCCCGGCAGGCCTGCCGTCGCCGTGGTCTCGGGCCCTCCGGGGACGGGCAAGACGGCGACGATCCTGCATGCCGCGCACGGCCTGGCGCCGGGATTCCCCGACGGCCAGCTCTACCAGGTGCTCGGCGGCGCCAACGGCCGGCCCAAGCCGCCGGCGAACGCCCTGGCGGAGTTCCTGCGAGCGATGGGCGTCGCCATGCGCGACATCCCCGCGGGCGTCGAGGACCGCGCCTCGCTGTACCGGTCGATGCTCGCGGACCGGCGGATGCTCATCGTCCTGGACGACGCCGCCGACGCGGCGCAGATCAGGCCGCTGATGCCCGGCGCGGGCGCCTGCGGGACCCTTGTGTCCAGCCGTACGCGCCTGACCATGCTCGAGGGCGCGCACCTGGTGAACCTCGGGCCCTTCGACGACGAGCACGCGATCGCGCTGCTCCGCGCGGTCGCCGGACCCGACCGGGTCCAGCGTGAGCTCCAGCACGCGAGGAGGATCGTCCGCGCGTGCTCGGGGACGCCGCTGGCGCTGCGGATCGCCGCGGCGCGGCTGGCCGCCCGCCCGGCCCTGCCGCTCGCCGTGCTGGCCGACCGGCTCGCGGACACCTCACGCCGGCTCGACGAGCTGGCGATCGGCGAGCTGAGCATGCGGGCCAGCATCGACTCCGGCTACCGCCGTCTGTCCCCGGAGGCCCGGCGCGCGTTCCGGCTGGTGGGCAGGCTCGGCCCGGCGCCCCTGCGGGCGTCCACGGTGGAGCTGCTGGTGGGCGGACCGGGGGGCGAGCCGGGCCGGATCGTCGAGGACCTGGTCAGGGCACATCTGCTGACCCCCGTCGCCGGCGGTGAGGACGGCGAGCCGCGCTATCGCGTCGACGAGCTGCTGTACCTCTACGCACGAGAGCGGGCCGGAGCCGAGGATTCGCCGGACAGGCCGTTCGAGCCGGTGCGCCCGGCCGGGCCGCCGCGGTACCCGGCCCTGGCCAAGCGGACCTCGGGCGCCATGGTGCTGGACGTGGCCGAGAGCGTGCGCCTTCGTGGCTCGCTTGCCAGGCTGGAGGCCGGCAGCGATGTCTGAGCTGGAGACGGTTCCCGGGAAGCGGGCCGTACGCGGGCAGGCCACCGGCAACCTGCTCGCCGCCCAGCGGCGCGCGTGGTCCGGCGAGGACCGGCCGCACGTCACCGGGGCCTACGAGTTCCACGGTGACCTCGACGTCGCCACGCTGGAGCGGAGCGTCGCCACGGTGGTGGCCGAGCAGGAGGCGCTGCGGACGTACTTTCGCGCGTTCGACGGCAACCCGGTCCGGCTGGTAGCGCGTAAGACCACCGCCACCGTCGAGGTGGTCGACCTGCCGGCCCTGCCGGAGCCCGCGCGCCCGGCCGAGCTGGCGCGGCGGCTCGGCCTGGAGGCGGGCCGCGCTCTGCCCACGGAATCCGCGCCGCTGTTCCGCCTCGCCCTGTTCCGGCTCGGCGACGGGCGCGGCGTGCTCTCGCTCGTGCTGCACCGGCTCATCGCCGACGAGCTCTCACCGATGGTCTTCCTCTCCGAGCTGGCGGGCGTCTACGACCGCCTTCGCCGGGGAGAGGCGGTCGTGCCACGGCCGGCGGCCCGGTTCGGCGACCTCGTCGCCGCGGAACGGGCGTGGACGGCCGGTGACGCGCGCGAGCGGGAGCTCGGCCACTGGAAGGGCGAGCTCGCCGGTTCACCGCCCGGCCCGCCGCCCGTGGGGGAGGCGGGAGGGCCGGCCGACGGCACGTGGGCCTGTGGATCGGTGCTGCCCTCCGCCCTGGTCGACGGGCTCCAGCGGATCACCGGCACGGGGACCGCGCGGGGTGCGGTACTCGCGGGGCTTGCCGTGCTGCTGTCCCGGCTGACCGGGCGGAGCGACATCGGCCTGAGCCTCCTGGCGCCGCACCGGGACGGGCCGGACACCGCGCGCCTCATCGGCCCGCTGGCCAACCCGGTCGTCATCCGGACCCGGCTCGAGGGCGATCCGGCCGTGCGGGAGGTGGTCCACCGCGTACAGCGGACCCGTGACCAGGCGCTGGCGCACGGACGGACACCGTTCGAACACGTGGCCGCCGGGCTCGGCGGCGACGAGGCGGCCGCGGTGGAGGGCTGGGCCCGGATCCTGGTCGTGTTCGAGGAGCGGCCCGCTGTGCCCCTGGGGGAAGGGGGCCCCGTGACACCCGTCGCCTGCGGGCCGGCGGGAGGCTCGCGGACGCTGACCCTGCGATGCGTCACCTCGCCGGACGCCTGGTGGGCCGGCCTTGAGTACGACGGCCGCTCGCTCGGCCCGGTGTCCGCGGATCTGCTGATGGGACGGCTGCTCGCGATCCTGGAGGCCATGGCCGCCACGCCCGGCCAGCCGATCTCCGCGCTGCCCGCCCTGCCGGAGCCGGAGAGCCGGCTCATGCTGGAGCGCTGGGCCCGCGGCCCGGTGGCCGCGATCCCGGTGAGCCCGGTGCACGCGCTCGTCGAGGCGGCCGCCGCCAGCAGCCCGGCGGCGGTGGCCGTGGCCTTCGCGACGGGTGGGCTGACCTACCGCGAGCTGGACGAGCGTTCCAACAGGCTCGCCCGCGCGTTGCGAGCCAGAGGCGCCGGGACGGAGAGCCGGGTCGCGGTGTGCCTGCCGAGCGGCCCCGATCTTCCCGTCGCGCTGCTGGCGGTGCTGAAATCGGGCGCGGCCTACGTGCCGCTGGACCCGGCCTACCCGTCCGGCCGGCTCGCCTTCATGATCGCCGACAGTGGCGTGGACCTCGTCCTCACCTGCGGCCGCCTGGCCGGCCTGCTTCCCGCGCGGCCGGGCCGCACCCTGCTCCTGGACCGCGACCAGGAGTGGATCGAGGAGTTCTCCCCGGACGGACTCCAGGTCTCCGCGCACCCGGACAGCCTCGCGTACGTGCTCTACACCTCGGGCTCGACCGGCGTACCGAAGGGCGTGATGGTCTCCCATCGCGGGCTGGCCAACTACGTCACCTGGGCCGCCAGGGCGTACGACGTCGAGGGCGGCCGGGGATCCACACTGCACTCCTCCATCGCCTTCGACCTCAGCGTCACCTCGATCTTCCCGGTGCTGACGGCCGGCCGCACGGTGACCGTCGTACGCGAGGAGCCCGGCGTGCGGGCGCTCGCGGAGGCGCTCGAGGGCGGCGGGCACAGCCTGGTCAAGCTGACCCCCGCCCATCTGGAGATGCTGTGCGCGTCGCTCTCGCCGGAGCAGGCGGCCGGGGCCACACGGCGGCTGATCGTCGGTGGCGAGGCGCTGCCGGGGCCCACGGTGCGGCAGTGGGCTGGGCTCGCGCCGGGCACGGTCGTGGTGAACGAGTACGGGCCGACCGAGACCGTGGTCGGATGCTGTGTCCACGAGATCGAGGCGCGGGACGCGCCGCCCGGGTCGGTGCCCATCGGCGGGCCCATCCAGAACACACGGCTGTACGTCCTGGACGACCGGATGAGGCAGGTGCCGGCCGGTGTTCCCGGCGAGCTGTACATCGGGGGCGCCGGCGTCGCCCGGGGGTACCTCGGCCGCCCGGACCTCACCGCGGAGCGGTTCGTGCCCGACCCGTTCGGCCCGGAGCCAGGAGAGCGGCTGTACCGCACGGGCGATCTGGTGAGGTACCTGCCCGGCGGCGTCCTCGACTACCTCGGGCGCGCCGACCGCCAGGTCAAGGTGCGCGGGCACCGCATCGAGCCGGGGGAGATCGAGTCGACGCTCGCGCGGCACCGCAACGTGCGCGCCGCGGCCGTGCTGGCCAGGGAGGACCGCCCCGGCGACCGGCGGCTGGTCGCCTACGTCGTGGCCCGTGACGAGCCCGCGCCCTCGGCCGGGCAACTGGGCGAGCACCTCGGCCGGACGCTGCCCGCGTACATGCTGCCCGCCCACTACGTCACGCTGCCGAGCCTCCCGCTCACCGCTAACGGCAAGGTGGACCGGGCGCGGCTCCCCGCCCCCGGCGCCGCCCCCGCGGGCCCGGCCGACCCCGCCCCCGCGGGCCCGGCCGACCCCGCCCCCGCGGGCCCGGC
>NZ_BAAAZR010000009.1:127886-228819 GCF_039537005.1 Sphaerisporangium flaviroseum
CGGCGGCTCCGACCCCGCCGGTACAGGTGGAACGGGCGGCGGCTCCGACCCCGCCGGTACAGGTGGAACGGGCGGCGGTATGAGCCGTCTGGTCGCCGACATCCGCGTGGAGGAGGAGCTGACGCCGCGAGGGCTCCCCGTCGCGGACATCCTCGCCCCCAAGCGGATCCTGCTCACCGGCGTCACCGGATTCCTCGGCGCGTTCATCCTCGAAGAGCTCCTGCGAACCGGCGAGGCCACCCTGCACTGCCTGGTGAGGGCGGCGACCGCCGAGGAGGCGCGGGCGCGGGTGGAACGCACGCTGCGCGGCTACCAGGCGTGGGACGAGTCCTACCGGTCTCGCATCGTCGTCGAATGGGGAACCCTGGAGGAACCGCTGCTGGGGCTCACCCCCGAGCGGTTCGACGAACTGGCCGCGACCATCGACGTCATCTACCACTGCGGGGCGAAGGTCAACTTCGTCTACCCCTACTCGGCGCTGAGGGCGGCGAACGTCCTCGGCACCAAGGAGGTGCTCAGGCTCGCCTGCCGGGGGAGGGCGAAGGCGGTGCACCATATGTCGACCATCGACATCTTCGCCCACGGCGGGGACCGGTTGATCGCCGAGGAGGAGATGGGCGACCCCACCGGCATCGGCGACGGATACAGCCAGAGCAAGTGGGTCGCCGAGGAGATGGTGACGACCCTTCGCGACCGGGGCCTGCCCGTCGTGCTCTACCGGCCGTGGATCATCCTCGGGCACAGCCGTACGGGCGTCACGCACACGACCGACTACTCGTGCGTGCTGGTCAAGGGATGCATCCAGCTCGGTGCCGGGCCGGCGAACGACATGGCGCTGAACTTCATGCCGGTGGACTTCGTCAGCCGGGCCGTCGTGCACCTGTCGCGCCAGGAGGCGTCCTTCGGCCGCACCTTCCACTTCGCCAATCCGCGGAGCGTGGACCTGCGCGACATCTGGCAGTGGGTCGTGGACTACGGCTACCCGTTCGACGTGATCCCTTACGAGGACTGGTGCGAGAGGCTGCGCGCCGTGGATCCCGGCAACGCGCTGTTCCCCATCATCCCCCTGCTCAGCGGCGCCTTTCCCGACGAGCCCGCCCCGCGGATCAGCACGGCCGGCACCGACGCCGCCCTCGCCGGCACGGGCATCGAATGCCCGCCGATGGACCGCGAGCTGGGCCGCAAGATCCTGGCGAACCTGGTCGCCATCGGCTTCCTCGCGCCACCGGCCGAGGTCAGCGCTGCGGCGAAGCAGCCGTATGCGCCAAATGTGCAGCCCGTCTGAATCATCTGTTCTAGACGCTACGCCCGCACCGTTTCCGGTCCAGGGCGCGTCCACGTCCGGCGTATCTATGGCAACTGGAGTGACCCAGCGATGAGCGAGACAGGAACTCGAGGCTCCGCAACCGTCGGCCTGCTCCACCGGCTCATCGAGGAGCAGGTGCGCAGGACCCCCGAGTCGTGCGCGGTGACGCACCTGGACACCGACCTCACCTACGCCGAACTCGACGCCTGGGCCAACAGGCTCGCCCACCGCCTGCGGCGCCTCGGCGTCGGCCCCGAGACCGCCGTCGCGGTCATCGCGGAGCGCCGCGCGGAGACGGTGGTGGCCATGTACGCCGTGCTGAAGGCGGGCGGCGTCTACGTGCCGATCGACCCGGCCAACCCGCCGCGCCGGTTCCACTACCTGATGGCCGACTCCGGGGCCTCCGTGCTCATCACCCCGGAGGCGCTGAGCGGCGCCGCGCCCGAGGGCGAGTGGACCACCGTGCTCTCGGATCTGGAGCATCTCCAGGAGGAGCCGGCAGACCCGCCCTCGTCGCCCGTCCTCCCCGGCAACGCGGCCTACGTGATCTACACCTCCGGCTCCACCGGCGAGCCCAAGGGCGTGACGGTGGCGCACCGGCAGATCGTCCGCACGACCCTCGCGCAGCGGGACTTCGACCGGCCGGGACCGGCCTGCTTCCTGCTGCTCGTGTCGTTCTCCTTCGACGCCAGCGCGGTGGGCCTGTACTGGACCCTTGCCACCGGCGGCCAGGTCGTGGTGCCCTCCGCGGAGGAGCACCGGGATCCCCGGGCGCTGCGCGACCTCATCGCCAGGCATCGCGTGACCCACCTTGACTGCACGCCCTCCCTGTACTCGCTGATCCACGCCGACGACGCGGGGCCGCTGACCAGCCTCCACTGCGTGATGGTCGGTGGCGAGGCGTGCCCCCAGGCGCTCATCGAGCGGCACCACGCGTTGCTTCCCGGATGCCGGCTCATCAACAACTACGGGCCCACCGAGGCGACCGTGTGGACGACGACCGCCACCCTGACCCCCGGCGGCCCGGACGCCGTGGTGCCCATCGGCTTCCCGATCCCCGGCGCGGGGACCTACCTCCTGGACGGCGACCTCAACCCCGTCCCCGACGGCGAGGTCGGTGAGCTGTTCGTCGGCGGGACGGGCGTCGCCCGCGGTTACCACCGCAGGCCCGGCCTCACCGGTGAGTGGTTCCTGCCCGACCCGTGGGCCGCCGAGCCGGGCGGGCGCATGTACCGGACGGGTGACCGGGCGCGGCGGCTGCCCGACGGGCAACTGGAGTTCCGGGGCCGGGTGGACCACCAGGTCAAGGTGCGGGGTTACCGGGTGGAGCTGGCCGAGGTCGAGCACGCGCTCGCCGCCCACCCCGCCGTCGCGGAGGCGGTCGCCGACGTGCGCCCCCTCGGCGCCAGCCCGATCCTGGTGGCGTGGGCCTCCTGCGCCGACGGGCGGCGGGCCGACCCCGAAGAGCTGAAGGAGCACATGGCGGGCCTGCTGCCCGCGCACATGGTGCCGAGCAGGATCGTGCTCCTCGACCGGCTGCCGCGCAACGTCGCGGGCAAGGTCGACCGGGCCGAGCTCGCCGACCCGCGGCTGAACGGGGCGGCGACGGCCGGACGCGAGCTGACCGCGCTGGAGACCGACGTCGCGCAGCTGGTCACCGAGATCCTCGACGTCGAGGGCTTCGGGGCGACCGACAGCTTCTTCGACCTCGGGGCGACCTCGCTGCACCTGGCCCGGCTGGCGCTCGGCCTGTGGAGCCGCTTCGGCGTCAGCGTGCCGATGCACCAGTTGTTCGAGGTGCCCAATGTCGCCGGGGCAACGCGGATGCTGGAGGCCGCCAGGCGCAGCCAGGCCGAGGGGGCCGAGACCGGCGACCTCGAGGAAGTGCTGGCGCAGACGGTCCTCGACGAGTCGATCCGCCCCGCCGAGGGCATGGCCGAGGCCGATTGGAGCGAGCCGGAGCACATCCTGCTCACCGGCGCCACGGGGTACCTCGGCGCCTTCCTGCTCAAGGAGCTCCTCGATCGCACCGACGCGACGGTCTGGTGCCTGGTGCGCGCCGGATCGGCAGCCGAAGGCAAGGACCGGGTGCGTGAGGTCATGCGGACCTACCTCATCTGGGAGGACGCGTACGACACCCGGATCGAGGCGCTCCCCGGCGACCTCGCCGAGCCGCTGCTCGGCCTCGACGGCACCGGGTTCGCCCGGCTCGGCGGGATGATCGACGCCATCTACCACTGCGGCGCGCTGGTCAACTTCGTGTACCCCTACAGCGCGATCAAAGCGGCCAACGTGGACTCCGTCGCCGAGATCCTGCGCCTCGCCGTGACCGAGCGGCTCAAGGCGGTGCACTACATCTCCAGCATCGACGCCTTCCTGCACACCGGGCTCCAGCGGCCGTACATGGAGGACGAGGAGCTGGTGCCCGTGGAGGCGCCCGAGGCCTACGCCCGCAGCAAGTGGGCGGGCGACCACCTGACGCGCATCGGGCGCGAGCGGGGGATCCCCACCGCGATCTACCGCCCGGGGATGATGATCAGCCACACCGAGACGGGGGCCACCCAGACCAGTGACTACCTGTTGCTGCAGATCAAGGGCCTGCTGGAGTTCGGCGTGGTCCCGGACATCGACTACCTCTTCGACGCCATCCCCATCGACTACGCCGCGAGCGCGATCGCGCACATCTCGCTGCAGGAGAAGGCGATCGGCCGCAACTTCCACCTGTGGAACCAGCACCCGGTGCCGCTCACCGAGGTGTACGGCTGGGTCCGCTCGTTCGGGTACGTGTTCGAGACCGTCCCGCTGGAGACCGCCATCCAGCACCTGGTCACGCTCGGCCCGGACAACCCGCTCTTCCCGCTGCTGCCGCTGCTGTTCGAGCCGCGCGTGCGCTCGGTGCTGCCCGCCTTCACCGCGGAGGTCCTCGCCCAGACGAACCTGTTCGAGGAGTGCCGCAACACCCTCACGATGATCGCGGGCACCGGGATCGAGGCCCCGCTGATGACAACGGAGCTCGCGCACAAGTGCTTCTCCTACATGGTCGACGTCGGCTTCCTTCCCGACCCGGCCGAGCAGCGGGCCCGCCTCGCCGGCGCGCGGAGCATGCGATGAGCCTGGTCCTGCTCCAGCCCAGCCGGCTGCCGTACACCGAGCAGGAGCTACGGGTGACGCAGGACGCGCCGGCGCCGTTGCTGCTCGCCAGGCGACTGGCCGCCGGCCTGTCCTCGACCGACCTGCTGGAGCGGCTGCGGGTCCTGCCTGCGGCGCCCCACGGGGACGAACCCGCCCCGTACACCGGCCCCGCGGGCAGGCCGGAGATCGCCTATACCTACGACGAGCGGCTTCGCGAGTTCGACGCCTTCTTCGACGTGGTGAGGGTGGACCGGCCGGCCGACGGGGTGTTCTCCCGGGGGCTGCTGGTCGCCTACCGCTCGCTGCTCGAGGAGGGGATGGCCGCCGGAACCCGGATGAGCTGGGCCGACTGGTCGTCGTTGTGCGCGACGCTGCAGGAGATGATCTGCCTGGCCGTTGGCGAGGACCGGACCGCCGGCCGGGTCGCGGTGTCGGAGCCCCCGCTGCTGCGCTGGCACATGGACCCGCACCGCCGGTGGCGGGTCGGCCACCAGGTCTTCTTCGTGCTGACCCAGTGCGTGATCGTCGCGCTCCAGTCCTTCCGGTCCGCGCTCGCCGAGGAGGACCTCGCCGCGGCCCGCCGGAACCTGCGGCTGGTCACGCGGCTGTTCAACGGCTCCGCCGCGGCGTTCGTGTTCACCTCCGAGTTCAGCGCCGGCCAGTATGAGAACGGAGTTCGGCCGTCCATGGAACCACCCTTCGTCAGCCCCGGATTCAGCGGGCTGCTCTCTCCCGATCACCTCTACATGGTGAAGCTCTTCGCCCGGCTGCGGCCGGTGCTGCGCGCGCTGCCGGCGGAGCTGGCCCCCGACCACCGGGCGTTCGTCCGGGCGCTGGGCACGGTCTACGAGTCGCACAAGTACGTGTGCCGCAGGTTCGGCGGCGACACCGGAAGCAGCCTGCGCACCAGCGACGCGAGCGCGCTGCCCGCGGTCGACGTCATCCACGCGCTCAAGCTGGCGAGAACCAAGATCGTGGGGCGGTCATGAACCACGGGCCTTCGTTCGCGCATGTCCTATGGGAGAGGGCCCAGGAGAGCCCCGGCCGCGTCGCGATCAGCTTCGACGGCGAGGGCGCCGGCCTGACCTACGGCGGGCTGCACCGCCGCGCGGCGGCGCTGGCCGCGCGGCTGCGGCGGGCGGCCGCCCCGGGAGACCGCGCCGTGCTGCTGCTGCCGCCCGGTCTCGACTACGTCACCGCGTTCTTCGGCTGCCTGTACGCCGGAGTGATCGCGGTCCCCACCTACCCGCCCATGGACGACCGGCAGGTGCCGCGGCTGGTGTCCGTGCTCGCCGACGCCCGGCCCCGGGTGGTGCTCACCCTCGCCGGCCTGACCGACCTCACACGGGAGAGCCTGGCCGCTCACGGCGTCACGGAACCGATGGTGTGGCTGCCCGTCGACGCGGACGGCCAGGAGCCGGGAGACGACGGCCCTCCGCCGGTCCGCGCGGACGACGTGGCGTTCCTGCAGTACACCTCGGGGTCGACCAGCGCTCCCAAGGGCACGATCGTCACGCACGCCAACCTGCTCGACAACTCCGCCGCGATCCGAGCCCTGTTCGGCCACAGCCAGGACAGCGTGGGGGTCATCTGGCTGCCGCCGTACCACGACATGGGCCTGATCGGCGGGATCCTGCAGCCCGTCTACGCCGGATTCCCCGTCGTGCTGATGTCGCCGCTGACCTTCCTCGCCGACCCCGGGAAGTGGCTCGCCGCGGTGAGCGAGCACCGCGCCACCACGAGCGGCGGTCCCAACTTCGCCTTCGACCTGTGCGTCCGCAAGATCACTCCCGAGCGGCGCGAAGGCCTGGACCTGTCGAGCTGGTCCGTGGCCTTCTGCGGCGCGGAGCCGGTCCGCCGGGAGACCATGGACCGGTTCGTGGCCGCGTTCGGGCCGTACGGGTTCGCGCGCGAGGCGCTGTATCCCTGTTACGGCCTGGCGGAGAGCACGCTCATCGCCTCAGGCGGGACCAAGGGCGCCGGCCTGCGCGAGCTGCCGGTCGAATCGCACTCCGCGCGGGACCGCGGCGTGATCTCCTGCGGCAGGGCGATCCCCGGGCACGTGATCGAGACGCTCCGGCCGGGCGAGACCACGCCGGTGCCGGACGGCGAGATCGGCGAGATCTGCGTACGCGGGCCGAGCGTCGCCCAAGGCTACTGGAACGCTCCCGCGGGCACCGAGGACACCTTCTCGGTCGGCGAGGACGGCGTGCGACTCCTGCGCACCGGCGATCTGGGCTTCCTCAGCGACGGCGAGCTGTACGTGACCGGCCGTCTCAAGGACCTGGTCATCGTCCGTGGCCGCAACCTGGCGGCCGAGGATGTCGAAGACGCCCTCTACGGATGCCACGGGGCGATCCGCCCCGGCGGGGTCGCCGCCTTCGAGGTGGACCTGGGGGAGGAGACGGCGCTGGCCGTCCTGGTCGAGCTGTCGGACCTCGGCCCCTCGGTACGCGCCGAGGTGACCGCGGAGATGCAGCGCGCGCTCGCCGCCGCGCTGGGGGTACGCGCCGAGCGGATACTGTTCGCCCGGCGGGGGACCATCCCCAAGACGTCCAGCGGCAAGATCCGCCGGAGCGAGTGCCGCCGGCGCTACGTGGCGGGCGAGCTCCACCTGGTGGCCGACGAGCTCACCGGCGCCCATGGGCCGGGCGGGGACGACGTGGCGCCCCGGCTGGCCGAACGCATCGCCGAGCTGGCCCGCGTCGTGCTGGAGGCGCCGGCCTCCGCGATCGGGACGGAGGCCCCGCTCACCTCGGCGGGCCTCGACTCGCTGCGCGCCGTCGAACTGTGCCACGTCGTACGGCGCGAGCTGGCGATGGACCTGTCGCTACGTGACCTGCTCGCCGGCGCGAGCGCGCGGGACCTGGCCCGCACGGCCACCCCGGATCCGGGCACCCCGCCCGGTGCCCCGGCCACGCCGAACGGGCCCGAACCGGCGGCCACGCCGGGCGCGGGTGTGAACGGCGCCGGGGTGAACGGCGCCAGGGGTGTGAACGGGGCCGTGGAGACGTCCGGTGGCGCGGAGGACGACCTGAGCGACGGCGAGCTGGGACTGTGGCTGGCCGGCCGGCTGTCCGGGGATCCCCTGCACTACGTCGTGTCCGTCGCCCTGGATCTGGCCGCCCCCGTCGATCCCGCGGTGCTCCACCTGACCGTCCGGGTGCTCGCCGACCGGCACCCCGCGTTGCGTACCTACTTTCCCGAAGTGGCCGGGCGGCCCCGGCGCCGTCCGTGCCTGGAACCGCTCACGCTGCGTGTCACCGACCTGGGCGACGTGGACGACGCGGAGTTCGAGCGAGCGGTGCGGGACCACGCGAGCGAGGGCATCGACCCGGCGGCCGGGCCGCTGTGGCGGGTGAGCCTCGTCCGGCGCTCCCGTGGGGCCATGGGGAGCCATGGCGTCCTGGTGCTGGCCGTCCACCACATGGCCTGCGACGTGTGGTCGCTGGACCTGCTCGCCAGGGAGCTCGGCGAAGGTTACGTCCTGCTATCCCGTGGGGGGCGGCCGGACTGGAAGCCCGCGGGCGACCCCGCCGTGCTCGCCGCCCGCCGGGCCCGGCTGCTGTCCGGCGACCGGGGCCGGGAACTGGCCGAGTTCTGGCGTGGGCACCTGCGCCGGCCCCCGCCTCCCGCAGCGCTTCCGCAGGCCAGGCCGCACCCCCTGGCCGCGGGCGGGCACGGCGTGCGCACGACTGAGGAGGCCCGCGCGTCCGCCGGCAGGTACGACCTGCGCGCCCCCGAGGCCGTCGTCGAACGTCTGCGTGCCCTGGTGCGCGAGACGGGCGCCACGCCGTACACGGTGCTGGTGACGGGGCTCGCGTGGGCGCTGTACCGCTACACCGGCGAGCGGCGCTTCGTGCTCGGCATGCCCGCCTCCGGACGCCTGGACCCCGAGTCCGCCTCGGCGGTCGGCTACTTCGTCAACCCGCTGCCGCTGGTCTGCGAGATCGACCCGGCCGAGGACTTCCGCGCCCACCTGCGCAGGTTCGCCGGACGGGTGGCCGACGCGCAGGCCCATCAGGACTACCCCTACCAGCGGATACTCAACGACCGTGCCCCGGCGGACCACGGGGGCGAGCTGATCCGCGTCCTGGTCGCCCAGCAGCAGGCGCCGAGCGGCCACGCAGTGTCCCTGCTCGCCGCCGCGCCGGCGGAGGGCCTGCGGCTGGGCGGGCTCGAGGTACGGACCCGGTTCATCACGCAGCACACCGTGCCGTTCGAGCTGTCGGTCGAGATGGTGGCGACGGACGCGGGGCTCGGCTGGTCGCTGGCCTATGACACCGGAGCGCTCGCGGGCGCCGACGTCGAGGCGTTCGCGAGCCACGCGATGCGCCTGCTCGGCGAGGTCACCGCGGCCCCGTGGCTGCGGCCGGGCGAGGTGGAGATCCTCTCGGCCGACGAGCGCGCCCTGCTGCTGGAGCGCTGGAACCCGGGTACCACACAGGACGAGGACCCCGGGTCGGCGGGACCGGAGGCACCCGCCGCCGGGATCCACGAGGCCGTGCTGTCGATGTGCGCGGCCAGGCCCGACGACGTCGCCGTCCGGGACGAGCACGGCCGGTTGACCTTCGGCGAGCTCGATCGCCGCAGTGCCGGGCTGGCATCCGTGCTGCGGGCCCATGGCGCGGGCGGCGAGCGGCCGGTGGCCCTGCTGATGCCGCGCTCGGCGGATCTCGTGGTCGCCATGGTCGCGGCCATGCGAGCCGGATCTCCGTACCTGCCGCTGGACGTCGACCACCCCGACGCCAGGCTGGCGGCGATCCTCCAGGACGCCCGGCCGGCCGTGGTGGTCACCACCGCCGGCCTGGCCGCGACCCGCCCGATCCTGCGCGGGCACCCGGTACTGGTCGAGGACATCACCGTGAACCCTGCCCACCCGGTTCCCCCGACGGAACCGGCAGGGATGGACGGTCTGCCGGGCCGGGGCGGACCGGCCGATCCGGAGGGCCGTAGGGAGGCCGTGCCGGCGTCGTCGGCGGCGCATCCGGACGGGCTCGCGTACGTCATCTACACCTCCGGCTCCACCGGAGCGCCCAAGGGCGTGGCGTGCGGGCATCGGGGGCCGCTGAACCTGGCGGCGGACCTGCGGTCCCGGGTCCCCATCGGACCCGGTGACCGCTGCGGCTGGTGGACCAGCCCGGGTTTCGACGTGTCGGTGCACGAGGTGTTCTCCGCGCTCACCGCCGGGGCGGCGGTGGAGGTGTGCCCGCCGCACGCCCGCGACGACGCCCGCGCGCTCATGGAGTGGGCCGCCGACCGCCGGATCACTGGCGCGTACCTGCCCCCGCACCTGCTGCCCGACATCGCCGAATGGCTGGCGCGCGACCCGGGCCGTATCCGGTTGCGGTGGGTGCTGGTCGGGGTGGAGCCGATCCCCGAGCCGCTGCTGCGGCGGATCATCGAGCTGGTGCCGGGCCTTGCCATCGTCAACGGCTACGGGCCGACCGAGTCCGCCGTGTGCGCGACGTTCCACGAGGTGGATCCCGCCGGCACCGAGCAGGGCGTCACGCCGCTGGGCAGGCCGCTGCGGAACTGCTCGGTCTACCTGCTGGACGAGCGGATGAACCCGGTGCCGATCGGCGCCGTCGGCGAGATCCACATCGGCGGGCACGGCCTGGCCCGCGGCTACCACGGCCGTCCGGGCCTGACCGCGGAGCGGTTCGTTCCCTCGCCCTTCGCGCCGGGCCGGCGCCTCTACCGGACCGGGGACCTGGCGCGCTACCGGCGCACCGGAGAGCTGGTCTTCGTCGGCCGGGCCGACCACCAGGTGAAGGTGCGCGGCATGCGGGTCGAGCCGCGGGAGATCGAGACCGTCATGACCGGGCACGCCGCGGTGACGGCCGCCGTCGTGCTCGCCGAGGGCGCCCCGTCCGGTACACGGCTGATCGGCTACGCCCGGGTCGCACCGGAGCTGGTCGACGAGCCGAGCCTCGCCAGGGACATCGCGCGGCATCTGAGGGCCCGGCTTCCCGGACCGATGGTCCCCGGCCAGATCGTGCTCGTCGGCGACTGGCCGACCACGGTCAACGGCAAGATCGACAGAGAGCGGCTGCCACGCCCCCGCCCCGCCGCCAGGGAGCACGTCGCTCCCATCGGTGAGGTCGAGACGGTGGTCGCCGAGGTCTGGTCCCGCCTGCTGGAGCAGCCGGTGGTGGGCCGTACGGACGACTTCTTCGAGCTGGGCGGACAGTCCCTGCTCGCCGTGCGGGTCTCCGCCGAGCTGGCGCGGCGGCTGGACCTGGCGGTGGAGCCGGGACAGGTGATGCGGCATCCGACGGTCGCGATGCTCGCCGCGACGCTGGCCGAGCTGCCCGCGCGGCCGGTGGGCCCGGTCGCCGCCGACCTCGACCGGGAACTGCTGGAGCACGTCGCCGCCCTCCCGGCGGAGGCTTTCGAATACCTCGACCTGGAGGCTGGGGGAGACAGGCTGTGACCGTTTCGCCGACCACACTGACCGACGCTCAGCGCGCGCTGCTCGCCCGGATGACGGCCGCGCCGGGGGAGCGCGACGGGCTGTTCCCCGCGACCGCCGCGCAGAGCGCCCTGTGGTTCCTCGACCAGCTCACCCCGGGTGAGAGCGCCTACCACATGCCGGCGCTGCTGCGCCTGCGCGGACCGCTGGCGCAGGAGCGGCTGGCCGGCGCGCTGCAGGGGGCCGTCGACCGGCACGAGGCGCTGCGCACCACGTTCGTCGGCGTGGGCGGCCGGCCGCTGCAGCGTGTCGCCAGGCGTTCGGCCCACCACCTGGCCACGGTGGACGCCACCGGCCGGGATCTCGGCGAGGTGCTCGTGGAGGCGGCGAAGGAGGCACACGCCCCCTTCGACCTGAAGGAAGGGCCCCTGCTGCGCTCGGTCTTGTGGCGGCTCGGCGAGGACGACCACCTGCTGCTGCTCGTGGCGCATCACATCGTCGCGGACGGATGGTCCGTGGGCGTGCTGCTGGAGGAACTGGCCGCCGACATCAGCGATCACCGCCTGCCGCCGTACCCGGTCGAGCAGGCGCAGCCGGTCGATCTCGCGTTACGGGAGATCTCGTCGGCGCGGAACGGCGCGTTGGCGCGGAACGGCGGCGCGGTGCGGTTCTGGGTCGAGACGCTCGCCGGCGCCGGCCCGTCCGGGCTGCCCGAACGCGTCGACGAGCCTGCGGACCGCGCCTGCGGGACGGTGCGGCTGCCCCTTCACCGGGAGCTGGCCGAAAGGGTGCGGGAGTTCGCGCGCGAGCGGCGGACCACCGACCACGCCGTCTACCTCTCCGCGCTCGCGGCCCTGTGCCACCGGATGACCGGCCGGACCGATGTCGTGGTCGGCGTCCCGTTCGCCCGCCGCGACACCCCCGACACCCAGCGGACCGTGGGTTTCCTGGTCAACACCCTGCCGCTGAGGATCACCTGGGACGGCGACCCCGCGTTCGCGGAGCTGGCCACGATCACCGCCCGCGCGCTGCGCGACGCGATGGCCCACGGCGAGGTGCCGTTCGACCTCATCAGGGAGCGGGTCACCGAGGCCAGGCAGGGTGACCGCGCGCCGCTCTTCGACATCATGCTGACGGTCGACCCCGAACTGCTGCCCGGCGGGCGCCTCGGGGGGCTGGACGTCGAGCCGATCCCGCTCCAGCCGCGCTCGGCGAAGTTCCCGCTCACCCTCGGCATCGGTTACAGCGCAGGGGAGCCCTTCCTCACCTGCGAGTACGACACCGGGCGCTTCGACGCGGGACTGGCCCAGAGCCTGTCGTCGTCGCTGGTCACCCTGCTGGGCGCCGCGATCTCCGCTCCCTGGACCCCGCTCGCCGAGATCGCCCTGCCCGCCGCCGCGCCACAGGCCCGGCTCGGTCACGGACCGGACCTGCCGGACGTCCTGGCCGGGGCCGGACTCGGCGAGGCGGTGGCCGGGGTGGCCGCCACCGATCCGGGCAGGCTCGCCCTGGCCGACCAGGAGCGGCGCCTCACCTACGGCGAGCTGATGGCCGAGGCCGACCGGCTGGCGGCGGTCCTTCGGTCGGAATGCGCGGGCGCGACGTTGGCCCGGCGGCCGGTGGCGGTGTGCCTGGAACGCGGTGTCGACCAGGCGGTCGCGTGCCTCGCGGTCGTCCGCGCGGGCGGGCACTACCTCGCGCTGGACCCGGCCGACCCGGTGGAACGCCACTGGAACCTCATCGCGGAGAGCGATCCCTGCCTGCTCGTGACGACGAGCGAGATCCTCCTCGCGCTGGGCCCCGCCGGTGTCAGGACGATCAGCCTGGACCGGCTCGGGCCGCGGACACAGGACGCCTACGAGCCGCCCCCGGGATGGCCCGGCGCCCCCGCCGCCGTCATCCAGCCCGGCGGCCCGGTCCCGGGATCCGCGTGCCTTCTGCTCACCCACGAGGCGGTCGCCCGCCCGGCCGCCGGTGCCCGGGCGGCCATCGACGCCCTGCCCGCCGGCGGCGCGTCGCCGGGCCGGGTGTGCCTGCTCACCGGGGCGGTGTCGTCATCCGTCGCGCTGTGGGAGCTGTGGACGACCCTGCTCACCGGCTCCAGCGGAGTGATCCTCCCTCCCGGCGCCCTCACCCCGGAGGCGGTCGGCGCCGCCGTCCGCGAGCACGGAGTCACCACCGCGCTGCTGACGACCCGGCTGTTCCGCGAGATCGTCCACGACGACCCCGAGGCGCTCGAACCGCTCACCGAACTGCTGATCGGCGGGGAGGCCCTGTCGGCGCGGCACGTCCGCGCGGCCGGGCGGAGCCTCGGGCGTACGACGCTGGCCGGCGTCTACGGGCCGCCAGAAGGCCCGGCGGTGGCGGTGGCGGGAAGGGCCGGCGGGTCCGCGCGATCGGGCGTGCCCGAGGCCTCGTGCGGGCTTCCCGTGGCCGGGGTCGAGGTCCACGTGCTCGACGCCGCGCTGCGCCCCGTGCCGGTGGAGGCCGTCGGCGAGATCTACCTGGGCGGCCCGGCGATCGCCACCGGCTACCTGAACCGCCCGGCCCTGACGGCCGAGCGCTTCGTGCCCTCGCCGTTCGGCACCGGGCGGCGGCTCTTCCGGACCGGCGACCGGGGCAGGTCACGGGCGGACGGAACGCTCGTGGTGACCGCCGCGCAGGACAGGCGCCTGGAGATCGGCGGACGGCACGTCGCGGCCAGCGAGGTCGAGGCCCGGCTGGCCACCCACCCACGGGTCGCCGACGTCCTGCTCGCGGTACGCGACGACGAGCGGGGCGAGTCCCGGCTGGTCGCCTACGTCGTCCCGGGCGGTGGCGAGCCACGCCACCACGAGCTGAGGGAACTGGCGAGCGCGCACCTGCCCGCCGCCGCCGTACCGGACGCGTTCCTCACGGTGGAGCGGATCCCGCTGGACGGCGACGGCCGGCCGGACGTGGACGCGCTGCCGCGACCGGCGCCCGCGCGGGAATCAACAGAGCCCGAGCCTCCGGCCACCGATCTGGAACGGCTGGTCGCACGGGCCTGGGCGGACGCACTGGGCCGCGACGTCCGGGGGATCTCACGCTCCGACGACTTCTTCCGGCTCGGCGGGCACTCGCTGCTCGCCACCCGCGTCGTCGCCCGGCTCGCCGACGAGCTGTCCAGGCCGGTGCCGGTGCAGGTGGTGTTCGACCATCCGACGCTCGCCGCGTCGGCCGAGGCCCTGTCCGACGTCGGCGAGGGCGAGGCGATCCCGCCGGTGGTGCCGGTACGGGACCGCGACCGGATGCCGCTGTCGTTCGCCCAGCAGCGGCTGTGGTTCATGCACCAGTACGACCCGGCCGGCTCGCAGTTCAACATGCCGCTCGCCGTGCGCCTGCGCGGCGACCTGGACGTCGAGGCCCTCCACGGTGCGCTGAACCTGGTGGTCGACCGGCACGAGACGCTCCGGACGACCTTCGAGGCCGACGGTGACGTTCCCCGGCCGAGGATCCGGGCCGATCACGGGCTCGTGGTCGCCGTCGTGGACGCGGAGCACAGGGGCGTCGACGCGGACCGGGTGCTCCGGCAGGCGGCGCTCGCCCCGTTCGATCTCACCGGCGACCTGCCGATCAGGGCCGTCCTGGTGCGTTCCGCGGCGGCCGAGCACGTGCTGCTGGTGGTGGTGCACCACATCGCCTGCGACGGGTGGTCGGTGGGCGTGCTGGCGGCGGAGCTGTCGGCCGCGTACGCGGCGCTGCGCGACGGGCGGACGCCCGCGCTGCCCGAACTGCCCGTTCAGTACGGGGACTTCTCGGCCTGGCAGCGGGACCGGCTGTCGGGCGAGGTGCTGCGGGCGGAGCTGGAGCACTGGACGCGGGCGCTGGCGGGCGCGCCGCCCGTACTGCACCTGCCGGGCGACCACCCTCGCCCGCCGGTCTTCCGCCACCGTGGCCGGACCCTTCCGATCGGACTCGGCACCGGCCCCGGCGAGGCCGTGCGGCGGATCGCCGCCGAGCACGACCTCACCCCGTTCATGGTGCTGCTCACGGCGCTGGCGGTCGTGCTGCGCCACTGCGCCGGCCAGGAGGAGGTCGTCGTCGGCACGCCGGTCGCGGGCCGCCCGCGCCCGGAGGTCGAGAACCTGATCGGCTGCTTCATCGACGTGCTGCCGTTGCGGGTCGACGTGTCGGGGGATCCCTCCGTGAAGGAACTGCTCGCACGGGTGCGACGGGTGTGCGTCGAGGCGTACGCGCACCAGCAGGTGCCGTTCGAGCGGCTCGTGGCGCACCTGCGCCCGGAGCGGGACCTGTCACGGACCCCGGTCTTCCAGGTGATGCTCGCCCTGCAGAGCGGGCCCGCACCGGCCCTCGACCTGGACGGCGTCGAGGCGGCGCCGTATCCGATGGACAACGGCACCGCCCAGCACGATCTCAGCCTGTGGCTGCGTGACGAGCCGGGGAGAATCACCGGCCACGTCGAGTTCAACCGCGACGTGTTCGAGCAGGACGGCGTGACCCGGCTGGTCGCCCGGCTGGGCACGGTGCTGGAGTGGCTCGCCGACGCCGGCCCCGGGGACCCGGTGTCGGGCGTGGACGTGGTGCCGGCGGCGGGGCTGGCCGCGGTGGGCGAGGCGGGCACCGGCGCCGAGGCCGTGGTGCCCGGCGGTTCGGTGGCCGACGTGCTGCTGGACGGCCGGGACTTCGCGGTGGCGGACGGCGAGCGCCTGACGGAGGAGCTGTCGCGCGATCAGGTGGCGGAGATGGCGCGCTCGATCGCCGGGTCGCTGGCCGCGCGCGGTGTGCGGCGGGGCGACGCGGTGGGGGTCATGCTGCCGCGCTCACCGCTGGTGGTGCCGGTGCTGCTCGGCGTGTGGCTGGCGGGGGCGGCGTACGTGCCGCTGGACCCGGAGTTCCCCGCCAAGCGGCTGGGCTTCATGATCGCCGATTCGGGAGCGCGGGTGGTCATCGGCGCGGCCGGCCTGGTGGACCGCGTCGCCGGGCCAGGGCTGGACATCGTGGTCCTGGAAGAGCTGCCCGCCAGTGTGGCGGCGCCCGCGGTCACGGTGTCCGGGACCGACCTGGCGTACGTGATGTACACCTCCGGGTCCACGGGACGCCCCAAGGGCGTGATGGTGCCGCACGCGGCGGTGCTGAACCTGCTGGCGTCGATGGTGGCCGAGCCGGGGCTTGGGCCGGATGACGTGCTCGTCGCGGTGACGACGCTGTCGTTCGACATCTCGGTGCTGGAGCTGTTCGGCCCGCTGCTCGCCGGGGCCCGGCTGGTGGTGGCCGGCGCGGCGCAGGCGGCCGACCCCGTGCTGCTCGCGGAACTGGTCGACGCGTGCGGCGCGACGGTGACGCAGGCCACCCCGGCGACCTGGCGGCTGCTGCTGGAGTCCGACCGGCGCCCCGCGCGCCCGCTGCGGGTGTGGTCGGGCGGGGAGGCGCTGCCGCCGGAGGTGGCGGCCGGGCTGCTGGCGGCCGGGCACACGGTGGTGAACCTGTACGGGCCGACCGAGACGACGATCTGGTCGGCGGCGGGCGAGGTCGGCGACCCCGGCCGGATCACCCTGGGCCGCGCCGTGGCCAACACCAGGCTTTACGTGCTGGACGACCGGATGCGCCCTGTGCCCGCGGGCGCGGTCGGCGAGCTGCACATCGGCGGCGCCGGGGTGGCGCGGGGCTACCTGGGCCGGCCAGGGCTGACCGCCGAACGCTTCGTGCCCTCGCCGTTCGCCGCGGACGAGCGGCTGTACCGCACCGGCGACCTGGCCAGGTTCGGCTCCGACGGCTCGCTGTCCTTCGCCGGCCGGGCGGACGGGCAGGTCAAGGTGCGAGGCCACCGCATCGAGCTCGGCGAGGTCGAGACCCGGCTGGCCGGCCACCCCGAGGTCGCCGAAGCCGTGGTGACGGTCCGCGACGACAGGCTCGTCGCCTACATCGTGACGGGGCCGACCCCGCCGTCCCTCGCGGAGCTCCGCGACCACCTGCGCGACCTGCTGCCGGAGTACATGATCCCCTCGGCCCTCGTCGTCCTGGACCAGATCCCCCGCACCCTCAACGGCAAGACCGACCGCAACGCCCTGCCCGCGCCCCCGGGCCTTCGGCCCTCCGCGGGCAGGGTCGCGCCGCGTACCCCGCTGGAGGCGGTGGTCCTGCAGGTCTTCGGCGACGTGCTGGGCGCGGGCACCGACACGATCTCGGTGCTCGACGACTTCTTCGGCCTCGGCGGGCACTCCATGCTCGCGACCCGCGCGGCCGGACGGCTGTCGAGGATCCTCAGGCGCAGGGTGTCGCTGCGGCAGCTGTTCGAGCACCCGACCGCCGCCGCGCTCGCCGCCGAGCTGGCGTCCGCCACCGGCCAGGAGCACGACCGGCCGCCGCTGGTCCCGGCCGGCGGGCACGAACCGGCCCCGCTGTCCTTCGCCCAGCGGCGCCTGTGGTTCCTGCACCGGCTGGAGGGATCCGGCGCGACCTACAACATTCCCCTCGCGCTGCGCCTTTCCGGCCCGCTGGACCGGACGGCGCTCGCCGCGGCACTGGACGACGTGGTTGCCAGGCACGAGAGCCTGCGCACCGTCTTCCCCGACGTCGAGGGCGCCGTCCATCAGGTCGTCCTCGATCCCGGCGCCGCGGCCGTCCCGATGGAGATCGTGGACACCACGGAGGAGGGGCTGCGGGCACGCCTCGACGCGGCCTCACTTCACGGCTTCGACCTGGCACGGGAGATCCCGCTGCGCGCCTGGCTGTTCGCCGCCGGTCCCGATGAGCACGTGCTGCTCCTGGTCATCCACCACATCGCCGGTGACGAGGCATCCCTGCGGCCGTTCCTGCGCGACCTCGCCCACGCCTATCTCGCCCGCCGCCAGGGCCGGGCACCCCGGTGGTCTCCGCTTCCCGTGCAGTACCGCGACTACGCGATCTGGCAACGGCGGGCGCTCGGCGTCCCGGGCGATCCGGCAGGCCCGCTGGGCGGGCAACTGGCCTACTGGCGCGAAGCGCTGCGGGACCTTCCCGCGGAGCTGCGGCTGCCCGCCGACCACCGGCGGCCGGCGGTGGCGACCCACCGCGGTGACACGGTGGGCTTCCGGCTCGGCGCCGAGACCCTCCAGGAGCTGCGCGACCTGGCCCGCCAGAGCGGGGTGACCCCCTTCATGGTGGTGCAGGCGGCGGTGGCCGCGCTGCTCACGCGGCTCGGCGCGGGGACCGACATCCCCCTGGGGACCCCCGTCGACGCCCGCGGTCACGAGGCGCTGGACGACCTGATCGGGCTGTTCCTCAACACCCTGGTGCTGCGCACCGACACCTCGGGGGACCCCACCTTCCGCCGGCTGCTCGCGAGGGTCCGCGAGACCGACCTCGTGGCGCAGGAGCATGCGGAGCTGCCCTTCGAGCAGCTTGTCGAGGCGCTCAACCCGGCTCGCTCGCTGTCCACGCATCCACTGTTCCAGGTCGTGGTCGCCTACCAGAGCGCCCCGCCGCCCGTACTCGACCTGCCGCAGCCGGCCGTCCGCGTGGAGGAGGTACGGCCGGTCGCCGCCAAGTTCGACCTCGGGTTCGCGTTCAACGAGCACCCGGACGGCATCGAGGGAAACCTCGTCTACGCGCTCGACCTCTTCGACCGCGAGACGGCGGTGGCGATCGTGGACCGGCTGGAGCGGCTGCTGCGAGGCGCGGCGGCCGACCCCGACCGGCCCATCGGCGACATCCCGGTTCTCAGCGAGGACGAGCGCCGCCGGCTGGCCCTGGACTGGAACGACACGGCCAGCGAGGTGCCCGACGAATGCTGGCCGGACTCCTTCGAGGCGCAGGTCGCCAGGGACCCCGGCCGTGTCGCGATCGTCTTCGAGGACAGGTCCCTGACCTACGCCGAGCTGGACGCGGCGGCGAACCGGCTGGCCCACCTGCTCATCGAACGCGGCGCCGGGCCGGAACGGCTGGTGGCCCTCGCACTGCCGCGCTCACCCGAACTGTTCGTCGCACTGATCGCCGTGCTCAAGTCCGGCAGCGGCTACCTGCCGCTGGACACGGACAACCCCGCCGCCCGCATCCGGTTCATGCTGGCCGACGCCCGCCCGGTGCTGCTGCTCGCCACCCGCGAGACGGCCCCGGCCCTGCCGCCGGACGCGCCGGTCATCCTGCTGGACGACCCCGCCGTGGCCGCGTCGCTCGCCGGCCGGCCCGGCACCGCCCCGACGGACGCCGACCGCGCACGGCCGCTGTCGACCGGCAACACGGCGTACGTGATCTACACCTCGGGGTCCACCGGGGAGCCGAAGGGTGTGATCGTGACCCACGCGGGCGTGCCGAGCCTGGTGGCCACGGCGGTCGAGCGCTTCCAGGTGAACTCCGGCAGCCGGATCCTGCAGTTCGCCTCCGTCGGCTTCGACGTGGCCTTCTGGGAGCTCAGCATGGCGCTGCACACCGGCGCACGGCTGGTCGTCGTCCCCGCCGACCGGCGCGTGTCCGGCGCCCCGCTCACCGGCTACATCGCCGAGCACGGGGTGACGCACCTGGCGCTGCCGCCCTCGCTGCTGGCCGTCCTGCCCCCCGGCTGTGACCTGCCGCCCGACGTCACCGTGCTGACCGGGTCCGAGACCGTCCCCGCCGAGGTGGTGACGCGGTTCTCCCCGGGCAGGCGGCTGCTGAACGCCTACGGCCCGACGGAGGCCACGGTGAACTCCACGCTCTGGGAGGCCACCGCGGGGTGGGACGGCGACTCGGTGCCGATCGGCCGCCCCGACTCCAACACCCGGACCTTCGTGCTCGACCCCGCCCTGCGGATGGTGCCGCCGGGGGTGGTGGGCGAGCTGTTCATCTCCGGCCCCGGCCTGGCACGCGGCTACGCCGGCAGGCCGGGCGCCACCGCGGCGGTGTTCGTCCCCGACCCGTTCGGCCCCCCGGGCTCCCGGATGTACCGGACCGGCGACCTGGCCAGATGGACGGCCGCGGGAGTGCTGGAGTTCGCCGGGCGGACGGACGCCCAGGTCAAGATCCGGGGATTCCGCATCGAACCCGGTGAGATCGAGGCCGCCCTCGTGCGGCACCCGGATGTGCTGGAAGCCGTCGTCGTCCCCGGTGCCACGCGGGCGGGCGGCACCCGTCTGATCGCCTATGTCGGGACCGGGCGCGCCGGTGAGGGCGCGATCACCGGCCTGCGTGCCCACGTCGCGGAGACGCTGCCCGGTTACATGGTGCCCTCGATGTTCGTGCTGCTCGACGAGCTTCCCCGCGCGGCGAACGGCAAGGTCGACCGGGAGAGGCTGCCGGAGCCGGTGGCGCAGGCCGACACCGTGCTCGACCCGCCGGAGACCGACCTCGAACGCGCGGTGGCCGCCGTGGTGCGCGAGGTGCTGGAAGTGCCGGCCATCGGCCTCCAGGACGACCTGTTCGAGCTCGGCGGCCACTCGCTGCAGATACCGCGGATCGCCGCCCGGCTCGCCGAGCGGACCGGCGTGGAGATCGCCCTGCGTGACGTCTTCCTGGCCCCGACCGTCGCCGGGATGGTCGAGGCCGTGGACCGGACACGCGGCTCGACGGCCGCGCCGATCACACGGGTCGACCGCCGCGAGCGACGTCGCGGTCCCGGCCGGCCGCGGAACGGAGAGTGAGGCCACGATGAGCGAGGCAGAGCCGTACATGGGGGAGGAGTACCTGTTCCCCCTGTCGTTCCAGCAGGCCCGGCTGTGGTTCCTCGAACAGCTCGATCCGGCCAACGCCGCCTACAACATGCCGATCACCTTGCGGCTTGACGGCGCCCTGCGTACAGACGCGCTGGTCGCCGCCTTCCAGCACGTCGTGGACCGCCACGAAGCGCTCAGGACCCGGTTCGAGCGGGACTCGCAGGTCCAGGTGGTCGCGGAATCCTGGACGATCTCGCCGACCCTGGTCGACCTCTCCGGGCTCCCGGACGGGCACCGGGAGCGGGAGCTCGCCAGGGTCAAGCTGGAGGTGGTCCGCCGGCCGTTCGACCTGTGGTCGGCGCCGCCGCTGCGCGTGGTGGTGGTGCGGGTCAGCCCCGAGGAGCATGTGCTGCTCCTGGTGATCCACCACATCGTCTGCGACGGCTGGTCCCTGGGCGTGCTGGCCAGAGAGCTGTCGATCGCCTACTCGGCCTGGTGTGACGGGCTGCCTCCCGAGCTGCCGGAGCTGCCCGTGCAGTACGGGGACTTCGCGCTGTGGCAGCGCGACCGGCTGTCGGGAGAGGGGTTGCGCGAGGAGCTGGAGCACTGGTCCGGCGTGCTCGTCGGGGCCCCGGCGGCGATCGAGCTGCCCACCGACCACCCGCGCCCGCCCGATCCGTCCTATCAGGGGGGCCGGGTCCGGCACGGCCTGGCCGAACCGCTCGCCGCCCGGCTGGAGCAGGTGGCCCAGGCCCACGGCGCGAGCCTCTTCATGGTGGTGCTCGCCGCCTACGGCATCGTGCTCTCCCGGATGTCGGGCCGGCCGGATGTGGTCGTCGGCACGGCGACCGCGGGCCGGTCCCGGCCCGAGACCGAGGGCCTCGTCGGCTGCTTCATCGACGTCGTCCCCCTGCGGGTGGACCTGTCGGGCGACCCCGCCGCCGGCGAGCTGCTCGCGCGGGTGCGCCGTACGTGCCTGGACGCGTTCGCCCATCAGGATCTGCCTTTCGAGCGCCTGGTGGAGCACCTGCAGCCGGAGCGGGACCTGTCACGCACCCCCGTCTTCCAGGTGATGCTGAACGGGCAGGACACGCTGAAGCACGACCTGAGCTGGCCCGGCGTCGAGGTCACCGGGGAGAACCCTGAGCCGGGCCTGTCGAAGTACGACCTGACCCTCGACGTGCACCGTGAGGGCTCCGGGCTCCTGCTCGACCTGGAGTTCAGCCGGGACGTGTTCGAGCGGGAGAGCGCCCAGCGGCTGGTGGAGAGGGTGGGGACCGTCCTCGCCTGGCTGGCCGAGGCCGATCCCGAGGCGCCCGTGGCCGGCGCGGACGTGGTCTCCGCGGCCGAGCGGGCGTGGTTGCGCGAGGCGGGATCGGGGCCCTCGGCGGCGGTGCCGGAAGGCTCGGCGGCCGAGGTCGTCCTGGCCGGCAGGCCGAGCGGCCGGGTCGCGGTCGCGGGCGGGGAACGGCCACAGCGGTCGCTGTCGTACGCGCGGGTGGAGGAGGTCGCCCGCCGGGTGGCCGCGGCGCTCGTGGCCCGCGGGGTACGGCGCGGCGACGCGGTGGGGATCATGCTGCCGCGCTCGCCGATGGTGGTGCCGGCGCTGCTGGGCGTGTGGCTGGCGGGCGCGTCCTGCGTGCCGCTGGAAGCCCGGCCCCCCGCCGGACGGCTGCGCCTCGTCGCCGCGGACTGCGGGATGCGGCTCCTGCTCACCTGCGCGGAGGCGGCCGCCGGGCTCACGGCGCCCGGCCTGGAGACCCTCCACCTGGAGGACGTACCGGCGGAGGAGACGGGCCGGGCCCTTCCGGCGGACCTTCCAGGACGGGCCCGCCGGGAGGAGGCGGGCCGCACCCTCCCGGCGGGCCTCTCAGGGCGGGACCGCGCGTATGTCGCCTACCCGTCCGGACCGCCGGGCCTGCTGGTGCCGCACGAGGCGGTGGTGAACGCGCTGTCGTCGATCGTCGCGGAACCGGGGCTGGCGGCACAGGACGTGGTGCTCGCGGCGACACCGCTGACGCTCGCCGGCTCGCTGCCGGAGCTGCTCGCCCCGCTGCTGGCCGGAGCGCGCGTGGTGGTGGCCACCGAGGCGCAGGCGGCCGACCCCATGTCGCTGGCGAAGCTGATCGAGGAGTGCGGGGCGACGGTGGCCGGGGCGGCCCCGGAGACCTGGCGGATGCTGCTGGACTCCGGATGGCGGCCCGTACGGCCGTTGCGCATCTGGTCCTGCGGGGACGTACCGCTCACCGATCTGGAGGTCTCCACCCTGTACGGCCCGGCGGGAGCGCCGGTGTCGATGGTCGCCCCGTCCGGGGCGACCCCGCCAGAGGCCGACGAGCACGGCACCGCACCGCCGCGGACCGCCGGACACCGCTCCAGCCCCGGGGCCGGCGAGCGCGGTGCCGGGCGGCCGGTCGCCAACACCGAGCTGTTCGTCCTCGACCCGCGGATGCGGCCGGTGCCCGCCGGGGTCGCCGGGGAGCTCTACATCGGCGGGACCGGCGTCGCCGACGGATACCTCGGGCGGCCGGCGCTGACCGCCGAACGGTTCCCGCCCTCACCCTTCGCGCCGGGCCGGCGGCTGTTCCGCACCGGGGAGGCGGCGCGGGTCACGTCCGGCGGATCGGTGTCCCTCACCGGCGCCGCCGAGCGTACGGCCCCGGAGCGGGGAGGCCGCATCGAGCCGCCCGCGCCGGCCGCCGAGCGAGCGCCGGGCGAGCGCGTGGCGCCCCACGACGCCCTGGAATCGCTGGTCCTCGGCTGCGTGCGCCGCGTGCTGGACAAGCCGGGACTCGGCGTCACCGACGACTTCTTCGAGCACGGCGGCAGCTCCATGTCGGCGATGAAGCTGGCGCTCGACATAGAGCAGGCGACCGGGTACCGGCCAGGGCTGCGCGACCTGTTCAGGGACAGCACAGCCGCGGGCCTGGCCGCCCGGGTGCGGACCCGGCGCGCCACGGCCGGCCCGGAGGAGATCTCCACCGGCCCAACCCACGAAAGCAGGCACGACTGATGCGACGACCCTTGACCGATGACACCGCTTGGTGCCCACAGGAGGCCGGAGCGGACCGGGCGGAAGGAATGTCATGACCATGCCGCGCAAGCCCCCTCGCCGGATACGGCGGGGCCTGGACCTGGCGGGCGGCCTGCTCCTCGCGGTCGCCGTGCTCGTCCCGTCCTTCGTGGGCGTGGCGGGCCTGCCCGCGCTGGGAGACGCCGTCAACCCCGGCAGCGGGGTGTGGCGGCTCGCCGCCGACGCCGGCCGGGCCGAGTCCGAGGACATCGCCCTTTCCGGGCTGGCGAAGCCGGTCACCGTGTCGTTCGAGGACAGCGGCCTGCCCCACGTCCGCGCCGAGAACGACGAGGACCTGTTCCGTGCCATCGGCTACGTGCACGCGCGCTTCCGCCTGTCCCAGATGGACCTGACCCGGCGGCAGGGACGCGGCGAGCTGTCCGAGGTGATCGGGCCGCAGGCACTGGAATCCGATCGGTTCGAGCGCGACCTCGGCCTGCGGCGCGCCGCGGAGCGCGACTGGGCGGCGCTGCCGGCCGGTGACCCGGTACGGGCCATGCTGCTCGCCTACAGCGCGGGAGCCAACGACGCCATCGGCGGGCTCACCCGGAGCGGCCGGCTGCCGACCCTGTTCAAGGTGCTCGGGTACGAGCCGGCCGAATGGACCCCGGTGGACAGCCTCGTGGTCCAGCGACTCGTCGGGCAGAAGATCAGCTTCGACGACCAGGCGGTGAGGTTCTCCTACGCCCGGGAGGCGCTCGGGCAGAAGATCTTCGACGAGTGGTTCCCCGCCGTTCCCGCCAACAAGCAGCAGCCCTACGACAAGGGCCCGTTCAAGAAGCTGCCCCTCGCGCCCCTGCCCATCAGCGCGTTCCCCGACGATCTCGCCGCGACCCCGAAGCCGGTCGCCGCGGGCGAGTCCAAGCCCGTGCCCGTGCGCGCCGCCGGCCTGGCCAAGAGCATGGAGCCACTGCGCGAGAGGCTCGGGAACCTGCCGGAGGGCGCGGTCCACGCGATGGGCAACAGCAACGCCTGGGTCGTCGCGGGCAGCAGGACCGAGTCGGGCGCGCCGATCCTGTCCGCCGACCCGCACCTGCCTCACAGTCTGCCCTCCGTCTGGTACCAGATCGAGGGAACCAGCCCCGGCTACCACTTCTCCGGCGCCACCACCCCGGGGCTCCCGCTTCCCCTGCTGGGGAAGACCGACCACTTCAGCTGGGGACTCACCGCGTCCCAGCGCCCGACGACGCTGTACTACCTGGAGAAGACCGACCCCGCCCGGCCCGGCCAGTACTACTGGAAGGGCGGCTGGCGCCGGGAGACCACGCTGGCCGAACCGATCAAGGTCCGGGGGCAGGCGGCGGTCGACCACAAGGTCCGGCTCACGGCGCACGGCCCGATACTGCAGGTCGAGGGGCGGCCCATCTCGGTGTGGTGGGCCGGAACGCTGCCGAGCGAGAACCTGCGCGGCGTCATGAACCTGTTGCGGGCGAAGGGCCTCGACGGGTTCCGTGACTCCCTGCGCGGCTGGGCCACCCCCGCGCTGAACTTCGCCTACGCGGACGCCAAGGGGAACATCGCGATGCTCAACGTGGGCGTCGCGCCCCAGGTGACCGGGCACGACCCGGCGCTGCCGCTGCCGGGCGACGGCTCGGCGGACATCGCGGGCTCGATCGCGTTCGACGCGCTGCCCTCGTCGGTCAATCCGCCCGAAGGCTACATCGTGTCCGCCAACCAGCGAGAGACCACCGGCGACTATCCCTACCAGTACTCCACCTCCTACAACTACGTGGAACGCGGGTGGCGGGACGGCGAGATCGTGTTGCGGCTCGCGCAGGACGCCAAGCTGAGCCTGACGGAGTCCGCCCAGCTCCAGACCGACTGGCACGACAACCACGCCCGCCAGCTCGTCCCGCTGCTGCTGGACGCGCTGAAGGGCGTCCAGCTCACCCCGGTGGAGCGGCGCGTCGCCGACCTGCTGGCCCGCTGGGACTACAACGCGACCCCCGACGCGCCGCAGCCGGCGTTCTTCGACTCGTTCAAGAACCGGCTCTCCTGGGTGACCTTCCAGCCCTGGTGGACCCACCACCGCCTGGCGCAGGACCCGGACCAGGCGCTGCTGCCGAGGAACCCCGACGCCGGAGCCTGGGCCAACGAGACGCTGCGCGGAACCGTGACGTCATGGGTCCAGAAGGACCGGGACAACCCCTTCTTCTCGCTGCCCGACGGCACCAAGCGCAACGCCACGGACGTGCTGCGCGAGGCCTTCCGCCAGAGCGTGAAGCGCACCGTCGGCAAGTACGGAGAGGACTTCGCCAAGTGGAGGTACGGCACCTACCAGTCGGTGCTGTTCCCCTCCCTGGCCGGCCTGTCCGCGCTCGACATCGGTCCCTATCCGTGGGGCGGCAACCCGCGCACCATCAACGCCTCGGTGGGCACCCGGGACGACGCGAAGGGCAACCCCCTCAGCAACCTCGCCACCGCCGGCGCGACCATGCGTTTCTCCATCGACTGGGGGACCGGCAAGGCCGAGACGGTGATAGCGGGAGGCCAGAGCGAGAACCCGATGTCGCCGTGGTACGGCAACGGGATCTCGCTGTGGATGAAGGGCCGATCGTGGCCGGTCGTCGAAGGGGCGGCCGCCGAGAAGATCTCCACCGTGAAATGGAAGGCGACGCCGTGAACCGCTGGCCGATCCTCGTGGCGACCCTCGCGGTCGACCTCATCGCGCTGTCACTGGGCTGGTGGTGGGTGATCCCCCTCACCGGCCTCGCGGTGGCCGCCGCCGTACCGGGAAGGGCCGCCTTCACGGCCATGCTCGCCGGCACGCTCATGGCGGGGGCCGCCTCGCTGGTCTGGCAGGGCGGGGCCCGCACGCTCGACGTCGCCGACCTCACCGGGGCGATCGCGCTCAACACCCGGGGCCTCGGCTGGGCCGTCGTCGCCGCCACGCTCGTCTACATCGTGCTCCTGGCGGTGGCGGGCGCGTGGCTCGGCGCGGCCGTCAGGCGCGCCGGCGCCGGCATCCGTGCAACAGGCGTGGCCGATGTGGAGCCCGTGACCGAACCCCTCGAAGAAAGGAAGGACCAACATGTCTGAGAGCACCATGACCCAGCAGTTCACCGTCGTGATCAACCACGAGGAGCAGTACTCGATCTGGCCGGCCGACCAGGCGCGTCCCGACGGCTGGACCGAGGTCGGCGTCGTCGGCGACAAGCAGACGTGCCTTGACCACATCGAGCGCACGTGGACCGACATGCGCCCGCTCAGCCTGCGCCGGCACATGGACGGTGAGACGTCGTGATCAGGTACTGCCGGGCGTACGAGACGGGCCGGCTGCTGGCCTCGCCGCGCTTCGCCCAGGCGGTGGCGTCCGCCGTCCCGCCCGAGGGCGCGGAGGCGTACGAGATCGTCTACCTCTGGGACGACCACTCGGTGACCGCCGAGCCGTTCCCCGGCGGCGAGCCGCTGCTCGCCGATGGGGGAGAGGGCTGGCACGAGTTCTGCTCGGACGTCCTGGGGTTCAGGCCGGCGCAGGCGGGGCTCCCCGAGCCCGTCACGGGCTGAGGGCGTGCCGTGAGCGAACCGGCCCAGCAGGTCGCCGACGCACCTCGTCCACCCCTGCCGGCGCGGGGTCTGCTGGCCCCGCTCCGGCACCGGGACTTCAGATGGCTGGTCTCCGGCCAGATGCTCTCGACCTTCGGCGACATGGCGTTCCTCGTGGCGCTGCCCTTCATCGTGCTGCGCGACGGGGACGCGGGCGACCTCGCGCTGATCCTGACGATGCTCGGGGTGGGCCGCGTCGTGGGCTCGCCCATCGGCGGCATGCTGTCGGACCGGTGGAGCCCCCGATCGGTCATGCTGGTGTCCGACCTGGCCCGGGCGGCGGTGCTGGCCGGGCTGATCGCGCTGATCGGCTCGGGCGGTCAGGGGCTCCTGTGGCTCGGCATCGGGGTGGCCGTCCTCGGCGCGCTGGAGGGCCTGTTCCTGCCGGCCTACTGGGCGGTCATGCCCGCCCTGCTGCCGGAGGAGGAACTCGCCTCGGGCAACGCGGTCAGCGAGGCGGTGATCGTCGTCGCGGTGGTGGCCGGCCCCCTCGTGGGCGGGATCGCGATGGCCTCGACGGCACCGGCGGCGGTCCTCGCGGTGAACGCGCTGACGTTCCTCATCTCGGCGGGAACGCTGCTGAAGATGAGCGGCCGGCGCGAGCGGGCCCTCGGCGCGCCCGGCACCACGGAGCCGGAACCGCGGGGCGGCGGTCAGGACGACGCCCGCTCGGGGTTCTGGTCGTTCGCGCGCGGGTCCAGGCTGTTCCAGGCCATCTTGATGATGGCGGGCGCCCTGCAGCTGACGTCGGCCGGCCTGGTGAGCGTGGCCCTGCCGGTCTTCGTCGACCAGGAGTTCTCCGACGGCCGGCAGGTGTTCGGGCTGCTGCTCAGCGCCCACGGGGCCGGGCTGCTGGCCGGCACGCTGGCCGCGGGGCCGGCCTGGAAGGTGTCACGGCCCGGCTACCTCGCGGTCGGCCTGGTCGTCCTCGACGGACTGGCGCTGCTGGCCCTCACCCGCCTGCCCGGCCTGGCCGCCCTGATGATCTCGACGGCCGTGCTCGGCCTGGTCGCCGGCGCGCTGAGCATCATCGCGCTGACCCTTCTGCAACGGATCGCCCCGCCCGCGGTACGCGGACGGGTGATGGCGGCGTTCACCTCCGTCACGATCGCGGCCTTCCCGATCTCGGCGGCCGTCATCGGGCTGATCGTGACGGGCCTGGGGGTGGAGGCGGCGTTCGTGGCCGGTGGGCTCGGCGTGCTCGTGGTCTCGGTCATCGGGATCACCCAGCGCGCGGTGCGAGAGGCATGAGGAGGACAGATGAAGCAGTCGCCGGTAGGGCCGCCCCCGCTGCCCGCGCTCCGGGCGCCGTGGCGGATCCGGGCGGTGTCGCCGACGGGCGATGACGTGGCCATGGTGTGGCGCTGGATGAACGAGCCCCACGTGGCCACGGCCTGGGACCAGGCGTGGAGCCTGGAGAAATGGGAGGCCGAGCTGGCCGGCCAGCTGGCGAGCGACCACTCGCTGCCGTGCGTGGTCTACCACGAGGACAGGGCCGTGGCCTATGTCGAGATCTACCGTGTCCTGCGCGACCGCCTGGCCTCCCGGTACGCGTCGATGCCTTACGACCTCGGTGTCCATGTGGCCATCGGCGACGTCGCCGACACCGGCCACGGGCTCGGAAGCCGGCTACTGAAAGCGGTCGCCGACGGCCTGCTGGCCGCCGACCCGGCGTGCGAGCGGGTGGTGGCCGAGCCCAACGTGACCAACACGCCCTCCCTGCGAGCGTTCGGAAACGCGGGTTTCCACCGGGAGGGCGAGGTCGAATTCCCGCACAAGACGGCGGCGCTGATGATCAGGCCGCGGTCGTAGCCGCCACCACGGGTCGCCGGCCTCCGGATGGACCCAGGGTGGCGCACCTCGACTGAGAACTGGAGTGAGAACGGGTGAACGTGTCCGACCTGACGTCAAGTGAACCGTCCAGGATGTGCGAGGTCGCCGGGATAGGGTTCGGACCGTCGAACCTGGGACTGGCGGTCGCGCTGGCTGAGCACAACGATGACGCCCCCACGGGCGACCGGATCGCCGCGATCTTCTTCGAGAAGCAGAAGCGGTTCGGATGGCACCGCGACATGCTCATCGACGGGGCGACCGTCCAGGTGTCCTTCCTCAAGGACCTGGTCACGATGCGCAAGCCGTCCAGCGAGTTCAGCTTCCTGTCCTACCTGCACGCCAAGGGAAGGCTCGTCGACTTCATCAACCACAAGAGCCTGTTCCCCTCGCGGGTCGAGTTCAACGACTACCTGGAGTGGGTCGCCGGCCACTTCCCCCACCTGGTCGACTACGACTCCGAGGTGGTCGACGTCCGTCCCGTGCCCACCGGCGGGAGGATCCGCTCACTAGAGGTGTCCGTGCGAACGGGAGGACCTCACGGCGAGCTGCGCGTGCGGCGCGCGCGCAGCGTCGTGGTGGCCACGGGCCTCCAGCCGGTGCTCCCGCCCGGGGTGACCGCCTCGGAGCGGATCTGGCACAGCGACGAGCTGCTGTCGCGGATCCAGGCCATGCCCGGAGGCCGGCCACGGCGCGTCGTCGTCATCGGCGCGGGACAGAGCGCGGCCGAGGCCGTGGAGTACGTGCACCGCGTCTTCACGCACACGGAGGTGTGCTCGGTGTTCGCCCGTTACGGCTACAGCCCGGCCGACGACAGCGCGTTCGCCAACCGCGTCTTCGACCCCGAGGCCGTGGACACCTACTACGGAGCCCGGGAGGAGGTCAAACGCACGCTGTTCGGCTACCACCGCAACACCAACTACTCGGTGGTGGACGTGGAGCTCATCGACGAGCTCTACCGGCGTTCCTACCAGGAGAAGGTCAACGGCCACCACCGGCTCCGCATGCTCAACCTCTCCCGGGTCGTGGAGGCCCGTGAGACGGCGTCGGGGGTGCGCGTGGCCGTGGAGTCGCTGCCGACGGGGGAGATCGACGTCCTCGACGCGGACGTGGTCATCTACGCCACCGGCTACCGGGAGGCGGACGTCTTCGGCCTGCTCGGCGAGATGGGGGAGTACTGCCTGCGAGACGACCAGGGCAGGCCCCGGGTCACCCGCGACTACCGGGTCGAGACCGTCGACGGCGTCGACTGCGGCATCTACCTCCAGGGCCCGACCGAGCACACCCACGGCATCAGCTCGGGGCTGCTGTCCACCATCGCCGTACGCTCCGCGGAGATCACCCGGTCGATCGCCGCCCGCGCGTCGGCGGCCGGTCGCGCGCCGGTCGCCGATCGCCTGCCGAGCGCGAAGGCGGGCCGCAACGGTGAGCGCCTGATCCCCGGACACGCCGCGGCGGCCCGCCATCCTCCCGGGGAGCTGGCCTCGTCCGAGGTCAGGGCGGGCCTGCGGCAGTGGCTCACCGAGGAGGGCTCGTGACGTTCGGGATCGTCGCCACGGGCCACGCGCTCGGCGAGCCGACACCGGTCATGGCGGCCGCCCCCGGCTACGTCGAGGACCTCCGCACCGTCCGCGGCTGGGGCTACCGCACCTTCCACCGCGCCGAGACCGGCGTCGGCCTCACCGACCTGGCGGTACGGGCGGGGCAGGACGTGCTGGCCCGCACCGGCACGCCGGCCGCGGAAGTGGACCTCATCGTGCTGGCGATGTCCGACATCGCCGAGTACCTCTACTGGGATGCGGCCGCGTCGGTGCAGGCCAGGCTGGAGGCGCACCGGGCCGAGGCGGTGCTCGTCAACCAGGCCTGCGGCGGCGGGGTCACCGCCTTCGACACGGTCGCGGGCAGGTTCGCCACCCACGACGACTACGACACGGCGTTGATCATCGGAGCGAACCGGGTCTGCGAGGAGTACTCCAACCGCATGTCCGCCAACACGTGCGTCAACGGCGACGGGGCCGCCGCCGCGCTCGTCCGCCGTGGCGCCGGCGGGTGCCGGTGGCTGACCACCGAGACGATCACCGACGGCCGGTACGCCGGCTTCTACCGGCTCGACATCGGGGGCGCCGCCAGCCCGTTCACCCAGGCGCTCGCCGGGCCGGTCCGGGTCTCCGATCCGTTCGACCGGCTGGAGGAGTTCTTCGAGGGGGACGTCGCGGCGATGTTCGACTTCGCCCGGATGGCGCTCCGGCGCAACCGGGAAGTGCTGGAACGGGCCTGCAAGCGCGCGGGGGTGACGCCCGAATCCGTCACCAGGGTCATCCATCTCAACGACAACCTCAAGGCGCTCACCGACCTGGCCGGGGAGCTGGGCGTGCCGATCGGGCGGACCAACGCCGAACTGGCCCTCGACCACGGCCATCTCGGCTGCGCCGACCAGATATTCGGGCTCGACCGGCTCCTGGCGTCCGGCGAGCTGGTCCCCGGCGACCTGGTCGCGCTGACGAGCATGAGCAGCGGCATGCACTGGTCCTGCACCCTGCTCCGCGTCCAGCCCACTGCCGAGGAGCTCCGATGAGTCCCGACGAGGTGTTGGAGCGGCTCACCCTGCTCACCCGGCCGGATGCCGCTCCCGACCCCGCGGTGCTGGCCGCGCTCGACGGCCTCGACACGCCGGACGGTACGTCCGTCCTGGTGGAGGCGGGCAGGCTGCTCGCGGACGTGCCCGCCCACCTGGTGTGCGACGCGGACCGCCCGCCGCGTCCGCTGAGGGTGGCGGTCGCCGCGACCTTCACGGCGGAGTCGGTGGCTCCGCTGCTCCGTCTCTTCCTGCTGCGCGCGGGGATCGCGGCCGAGCTGCACGTCTGCCCGTTCGACCAGGCCGAGGTGCAGCTCGCCGACCCCGGCTCCGGCCTCGCCGCGTTCCGGCCGGACGTGACCCTGCTGCTCCTGCACGACGAGGCGCTGCTGCCGGACGACTGGGATCCGGCCGAGCCGGCGTCGTTGCGCGAGCCGCTGCACCGGCGGCTGGCGACGCTCGAACGGGCCATCGGCGGCTTCACCGGGCGCTCGCCCGGTACGGTGCTGTCGCACACCGTTCCGCTGTCGCGGGCCGAGCAACGCTCGGTGATCTCCTACCGGGACCGGGCGGCGCTGGGACGCGTCTGGCGCGAGCTCAACGGCGCCATGCTGGAGATGCCCGAGCGGCACGCTTCGGTCCACGTCCTGGACTTCGAGTCGCTGCTGACCGGCCATCCCGGCGCCCTGCGTGACGACCGGCTCCATCGGTTCGCCGGGATGGCGTGGTCGCCGGGCGTGGAGGCGTTGTACGCCCGGGAGGCGGCCGCGTTCTGCCGCGCGGTCGCCGGGCTGTCGCGCAAGGTGCTGGTGCTCGACCTGGACGACACGCTGTGGGGCGGCATCGTCGGCGACGACGGGCCGGGCGGGATCCAGCTCGGTCCCCTCTACCCCGGGAACGCCTATGTCGAGCTGCAGCGCAGGGTGAGGTCGTTGCGGCGGCAGGGTGTGCTGCTCGCCGTGGCCAGCAAGAACGACGCCGACCTGGTGGACCAGGTGCTCGCCGGCCACCCCGGCATGCTGCTGCGGGCCGAGGACTTCGTCATGCGCATGGTCGACTGGCGGCCCAAGGACGGCAACCTGCGTCTCGCCGCCGAGAGCCTCGGCCTCGGCCTGGACTCCTTCGTGTTCGCCGACGACAGCCGTTTCGAGTGCGACCTCGTCCGGCACGCACTGCCCGAGGTCGCGGTCGTGCGCCTGTCGGGAGATCCCGCCACGCACGCGGCGCGGCTCCTTGAGCACGACCACTTCGCCGTGCTCGCCACCACGGCGGGCGACAGGGACCGCACCGGCCTGTACCGGGCACGGGCCGACAGGCGGCGATCCGCCGAGTCGTTCACCTCGGCGGAGGACTACCTGCACAGCCTCGGGCTGCGAGTGACCCTGCGACGCGCCGACGACTACAGCGTGCCCCGGCTGACCCAGCTCGGTCTGCGCGCCAACCAGTTCACGACGGTCAAGGGCGCGCATTCAGAGGCCGGCACCAGGGCGTTCGCCTGCTCGCCGGACCACCTCCTGCTCGGCTTCGAGGTCGCGGACGACTTCGCGGCCGAGGGGATCGTCGGGGGCGTCTGGATCGCCAGGCGCCCCGGCCGCTGGCTGATCGAGAACTTCGTGATGAGCTGCCGGGTGCTCGCCCGCGGCGTCGAGTACGCCGCGCTGCAGGGCGTGATCGACCGCGCGCTCGCCGAGGGGGTGAGCACGATCGAGGCCGACTTCCGGCCCAGCGGCCGCAACCACCAGGCGGGGGAGTTCTACCACGCCGCGGGGTTCCGGCGGGCCGGCGACGACAGGCTGGCGCTGCCGCTGACCCCGCGTCCCCGGCTGCTGCCGGCGTGGGTGGAACTGATCAACGAGGAGGACACCGTCCATGCATGACACGCTCGCCGGGCTCACCCGGCTGATCGTCCTGGTGACCAGGGAGCAGGACCGGCCGATCACCGCCGACTCCAGGTTCGAGGCTCTGGGGAACTGGAGCAGCATGACCGCCCTGCGCCTGCTCACCCTGATCGAGCAGCGGTGGGGCATCGCACTCGACCTGCGGGAGTACTTCGCCATCGAGACCGTCGGCGGGCTGCTCGACGCCATCGCGAGGGCGAGCGGCGCCGAGCCGTCCCTCATCCCTGAACACTGAATTGACAACGTCTCTGGCGTTCTGTCAGAGGTTTCCCACCGATCAGGAGGGCATTTCGTCCCTCTAACAATCACTTTAGAAAGCACGGTATGGCGGGTGGTTGCCGATAGAGTCTTTTCGATCTAGCACGTCTCCTAAGGAGCAACGGAGCGGCTATGCAGGTGGGGGTTCTGGGCCCGCTCATCGTCACGGTCAACGGTCAATCCGTCCCGTTTCGCTCGGCCAAACAGCGGCTGCTGCTGGTCGCTTTGGTCAGCCACCCCAACACCCCCATAGCGATGCAGAAGTTGTTCGACGCATTGTGGGAGGAGCCCCCGCCCTCGGCCAAGGAGAACCTGCGGTTGTACATCTACCATCTGCGCCGGATGCTGGGCGGAGTCGGACGAATAGTTCGTCATCCGTCCGGCTACGCGCTGATGGTCGATGAGGACGAGCTGGACGTCCACCGCTTCGAGAAGCTGGCCGCGGAAGGCGCGCACGCCCTCGCCGCGGGGAACCCGGCCCAGGCGAGCGAGTCGCTCACCCAGGCCCTGGCGCTGTGGCGCGGCCCCGCCTACGACGACCTGGCGGAGACCCCTTTCCTGCGGCACGCGGCGCTGCGCCTGGAGGAGGCCCGCCTGCTCGCGACCGAACAGCGCATCCAGGCCGACCTCGCCCTCGGCAAGCACGCCGACCTCGTGGGCGAGCTCACCGCCATGGTCGCGACCCACCCCACCAGGGAACGGCTCCGCGCCCACCTGATGCTGGCCCTCTACAGGACAGGCCGCCAGGCCGACGCCCTGGAACGTTATCGTGAGGGCCGGCGGATCCTGGTGGAGGAGCTCGGCCTGGAGCCCGGCACCGATCTGATCGCGCTGCACGAGGCGATCCTGAAAGCCGATCGCTCCCTCGAACCCCACGCGGTGGACGGCGCCCCGCCCGAGCCCACCCGGCTGTTCCCCATCCCCGCCCAGCTACCGCCCGACATCGCCGACTTCATCGGCCGCGATCACGAGCTGGCCGAGTTCGACCGGCTGCTCGACCGCCGCCTGAGCCGCGGGGTGCCCGCGTTCCTCGGCGTGACGGGCATGGGCGGCGTCGGCAAGACCGGGCTGGCCGTCCGCTGGGCGAACCGGGTCGCCCGCCGTTTCCCCGACGGGCAGCTCTACGTCGACCTGCGGGGCTACTCCGAGCACATCGAACCGCTCTCGCCCCACGGCGTCATCGACCGCTTCCTCCGGGCGCTGGGGATTCCGGGGACGCGCGTTCCCGACGATCTCGACGAGCGGTCGGGCCTGCTGCGGAGCATGCTGGCCCAGCGGCGGGTGCTCATGGTCCTCGACAACGCGCACAACTCCGCACAGGTTCGGCCACTGCTCCCGGGCTCTCCGACCTGCGCCGTCATCATCACGAGCCGCGACAGCCTCGACGGCCTGGTGTCCCAGGAAGGCGCCCAGGTCGTGCGCCTTGGCACCCTGGCCCCCAGCGACGCCCTGGCGGTGCTCGCCGAGGTCGCCGGCGCGTCATGGCTACGCGGCGACCCGGCCGCGGCCCGGCTGAGCGAGCTGTGCAACGGGCTGCCGCTGGCCCTGCGCATCGTCGGCGCGCGTCTCGCCAACCGGTCGCACCTGACCGCCGCGTATCTCGCCGACCGCTTCGCCGACGAGCGGCAGAGGCTCAACGAGCTGAGCCACGGCGACACCCAGCTTCGCTCCCACTTCGACCTGAGCTACCGGGGCCTGGCCCCGCGGGTCGCGAGCCTGTTCCGAAGGCTCGCGCTGCTGGACATGACGACGTTCGAAGGCTGGGTCTCCGCCGCGCTGCTCGACGCCGATGTCGAGACGGCCCACGCCCTGACCGAACAGCTCGTGGCCGCCCAGTTGCTGGAGGTCAACGTCCACGACCAGGCACGCCGGCCACGCTACCGCTTCCACGATCTGGTACGGCTGTACGCCCGCGAGCGGGCGCTGGAGGAGGAGCCGGAGGCGGAGCGGACCGCCGCACTGGCCCGCGCCTACGGAGGCCTGCTGGCCCTGGCGGAACAGGCTCACGGGCGGCTGTACGGCGGCGACTTCGCGGTGATCCACGGCGACGCGCCGCGCTGGCGTGCCGATCAGCGACTCGTGTCCGACCTGCTGGAGGACCCGCTCGACTGGTTCGACGGCGAGCGCCCCGATCTCATCAGGGCGGTCTCGCAGACGGCCGCCCTCGGTCTCGACGACCTGTCCTGGGACCTGGCGATGTCCTGCGTCGCGCTCTTCGAGGCCCACAGCCACCTCGACGACTGGCAGACCACCCACGAGACCGCCCTGGACGCGGTCAGACGAGCGGGAAACCGGCGCGGTGAGGCGGCCATGGTGTATGGGCTCGGCAGCCTGGCGCTCTACCGGCAGCGGTACGCCGAGGCGCGCACGCTCCTGGAGAACGCCTGCGAGCTGTTCGCCGAGATGGCCGAAGACCACGGTTACGCCCTGGCCCTGCGCAATCTCGCCCTGCTCGAGCGGACCACCGGACAGGTCGGACCGGCCGCCACCCACTACGACGAGGCCCTGTCCCTGCTACGCCGTGCCGGGGATCGCGCGGCCGAGGCCAACGTCCTGATCGGCATGGCGCAGATCAGCCTCGACCGCGGCCGGCTCGACTCCGCGGAGTCCCTCCTGGAGGAGGCGCTGCGTTCGTTCCAGACGATCGGCAACTGGCGTGGCGAAGCGCAGGCACAGTACCGGCTGGGCGAGGTCCACCTTCGCCAACGGCGTTTCGAGGAGGCGGCCCAAGCCTTCTCCGCCGCGTTTCCGCTCGTGAGGCGATTACACGACCTGCTCGGCGAGGCGTTCCTTTCGCGCGGGCTGGGCCAGGCCCAACTGGAGCTGGGCCTGGCATCCGAGGCCGAGCACAGCCTGACGTCCGCACTGAAGATCGCTCGCGCTCTCGACGAGCCGTTCGCCGAGGCCAGCGCCTCGCTCGCCCTGGGGACGCTGTACGGGTCGCAGTCCGACACCGAGCGGGCCGAGGAGCACATCAACCGGGCGCTGCGATTGTTCCGCGAGATGGACAACGCTCCGTGGCGGGCCCGGGCGCTGCGCGCTCTGGCGAAGACCAAGGACGACCAGGGGGACCACGCCCGGGCCCGGGAGCTGTGGAGCGAGGCCTACACCCTGCTGTCGGCCCTCGGCTCGCCCGAGGCGCAGGAGGTCGCCGCCCTTCTTTCCGGGCCCGCGCGAGTGACCCCCGATGAGGTTTAGAGCTTTAATTTCCTCTCCCGCTTCCCCGCACGCGTGAACGAGGTGAAGGCGCGCCGTGAATGGTGCGCTGGACACGCCGCGGCGCTATTCGGAGGGCCCTTGACCGGTGCATTCCTGTGCCGTTCCCCAGTGCATGTTGCAGTTCACCGGAGGCCCGGACTGCCCTTCCGTCACCGCCTCCGCCGGAGGAGTGTGAACCAACAGGAACGTGGCGGCCGCGGCCACCAGCGCGGTGGTAAGTCTCCTGAATCCCGTACGCATCGCTGGATATTCCCCCTGGACTGAATTCGCCCCGACTGCCGACCATTTCCGCCTCGACTCTCCCAGACCGGCGTATAGCGACGGTATATACGAAACCGCATTCGGTAGTACCGGCCGTCCCGCACCGATCCGGAGGACTGGATGAGGTCCACACGGGCGGGGCTTCGTGCGGCGCCGGTCCGCGGGTCCGGATCAGCGCGCGACAGGGACGGCGGCTTCGCGGTACCGCGTCACGGCGGGGAGGGGGCGCGGCCGCCGGTTCCGCCACAGCCACCCGATGTCCCGGCCGAAGGACCACATGAGCGACGCCAGCGCCAGCCCGACCAGGCCGGTCGCGACCGGGCCCGGCGCCACGCCGGCGCTCGCGACCACCAGGATGATCCCCTGGAGCGCGGCCACGGTCTTCCTGGCGAAGCTCGGAGGCAGGGGCGCCCGCAGCCAGGGCGCCACCCGGGCCGCCGCGGCGAAGGCGTACCGCATGGCGCCGATCGCGAGCACCCACGCGCCGAGCGACGTCGCCACGAAGACGCTGAGCACCAGGATGAGGAAGGCATCGACCTCCATGTCGAAACGGGCGCCCAGCGCCGACACCGTCCCGGTCCGCCGCGCCACGTAACCGTCGACCGCGTCCAGGACCAGTGCCACGGAGGCGAGCGCGACGATGAGCCCGGCCGGTGTGGCCCTGCCGACCCAGGTGGTCGCCACCAGGGCCGTGACACCCCCGACCAGTTCGGCGCGGATCAGGGTGACCCGGTCGGCGGGTCCGAGCGACCGGGTCCGCGACCGGAGCAGGGCGCAGGTGAGGATCACGGAGAGGATCACGGCATAGATGGTTCCGGCCAGCCAGCCCTCCGGCCGCAGGCCCACGCCCACCCACAGCAGGGCGAGCAGGACGATCTGGGCGCCCACCCCGATGGCCGGCGCCCGGACCGACACCCCTGTGCCGTGCCAATCGAGTGTGGTCACCGCGCCTCCAGATCAACGTGCCCCTGGACGCGACGCGTCCAATATCATTCGGCCGACCAGGCTCGGTAGAGCCGATCCGCTGTCATGGGGAACGTTGAGAATGCCGATGGGGTTCGAAGCAAATGCCTTTTGGCTCCGATCTCCCGGCAAGGGGGAGATCCGCCCGGTCGCCGTGGCGCGGCCCGCCGCCGGTGAGGTGCTGGTCCGCACCCTCTATTCCGGGGTGAGCAGGGGCACAGAGACCCTCGTCTTCCGCGGCGGCGTGCCGCGAAGCCAGCACCAGGTGATGCGGGCGCCCTTCCAGGAAGGCGACTTCCCCGGGCCCGTCAAGTACGGCTACCTCAACGTGGGCGTCGTCGAGCAGGGACCACCGGAGCTGCGGGGCCGCACCGTCTTCTGCCTCTACCCCCATCAGACCCGGTACACCGTCCCGGCGAGCGCGGTGACCCCCGTTCCGGAGGCCGTGCCCCCGGCGCGGGCGATCCTGGCCGGGACCGTGGAGACCGCGGTGAACGCCTTGTGGGACGCGGCGCCACTGGTCGGGGACCGGGTCGCCGTCGTCGGGGCGGGGATGGTCGGCTGTTGTGTGGCCAGGGTGCTGGCCGGGTTTCCCGGTGTCCGGGTGCAACTGGTCGACGTCGATCCCTCGCGTGCGGCCGTCGCCGAAGCGCTCGGCGTCGACTTCGTCACGCCCGAGGGGGCCGCGGGGGAGTGCGACCTGGTCGTGCACGCCAGCGCCACCGAGGAAGGGCTCGCGCGATCACTGGAGCTGCTCGCGGTCGAGGGGACCGTCGTCGAGCTCAGCTGGTACGGCGACCGGCGCGTCAGCGTGCCGCTGGGCGAGGCCTTCCACTCCCGCCGCCTGGTCGTGCGCGGCAGCCAGGTGGGAGCGGTGTCCCCGGCCCGGCGGGCCCGGCGTACCTTCGCCGACCGGCTGTCGCTGGCCCTGACCCTGCTCGCCGACCCCGCGTTCGACGCGTTGATCACCGGTGAGAGCGACTTCGCGGACCTGCCCGAGGTGCTGTCCCGCCTTTCCAGCGGTGAATTGCCCGGGTTGTGCCATCGAGTCGTGTATGGTCCGGCCGAGTACCAGCCGGTCGACCTCCCTGGAGGGTGAACTCGTTGTTCAGCATCACCGTTCGCGATCACTTGATGGTCGCGCACAGTTTCCATGGCGAAGTCTTCGGCCCGGCGCGGCGACTGCACGGCGCGACGTTCGTCGTGGACGCGACGTTCCGCCGGGCCGAGCTCGACGCCGACAACATCGTGGTCGACATCGGCCTGGCCACCCAGGAGCTCGGCGCCGTGCTCGCCCCGCTCAACTACCGCAACCTGGACGACGAGCAGGACTTCGCCGGGATCAACACCACGACCGAATTCCTGGCCAAGGTCATCGCCGACCGGCTCGCCGGCCGGGTGCACGAGGGCGCGCTGGGCGAGGGAGCCCGCGGGCTGGACGGCATCGGCGTCACCCTGCACGAGTCGCACATCGCCTGGGCGAGCTTCGAGCGCTCGCTGTGAGCACGGCCCTCGCCGGGCGCTCGGTGCACGTCGTCCTGCCCGGCGACGTGGACGACGCGACCGTACCGAGTGGCGGCAACATCTACGACCGGCGGGTATGCCAGGGTCTCGCCGCCGCGGGCCGGCCGGTGCGCGAGATCACCGTCGCCGGCGCCTGGCCGCGACCGGACGAGGGCGCCCGCGCGGAGCTGGCACGCGGGCTCACCGCGCTCGCGGACGGCGCCGTGGTGCTGATCGACGGGCTGGTGGCCTGCGGGGTCCCCGAGATCGTCGTCCCGCAGGCGCGGCGGTTGCGCCTCGCGGTCTTGGTGCACCTGCCGCTGGCGGACGAGACCGGGATCGCGCCCGGACCGGCCAGGGAACTGGACGCCGCGGAGCGCGCGACGCTCCACGCGGCGACCGCGGTGCTGGCGACCAGCCCGTGGGCCGGGCGCAGGCTCATCGGCCACCACGGCCTCGACCCGGACCGGGTGCACGTCGTCCCGCCGGGCACCGACCCCGCGCCGCTCGCCCCCGGCACCGACGGCGTGTCCCGGCTGATCTGCGTCGCCGCGGTGACCCCCCGCAAGGGACAGGACCTGCTCGTACGCGCCCTCGGGTCGCTGACCGACCTGCCGTGGAGCTGTGTGTGCGCCGGGACGCTGAGCCGCGAGCCCGGGTACCTCGCGCGGCTACGGCGGCTGATCGGGGAGCTCGGCCTCGACGATCGGGTGCTGCTCGCCGGCCCCCGGACCGGCGAGCTGCTGGCCGACACCTACGCCGCCGCCGACCTGGCGGTGCTGGCCTCGCGCGGCGAGACGTACGGCATGGTGGTGACCGAGGCGCTGGCTCGCGGGGTTCCCGTGCTGGCGACGGCCGTGGACGCGGTGCCCGAGACCCTCGGCCGCGCGCCCGGCGGTGACGTGCCGGGGCTGCTGGTGCCTCCCGAAGACCCGGTGGCGCTCGCGGACGCGCTGCGCCGCTGGTTCGGCGACCCTGCCCTCCGCGAACGCCTCAGGACATCCGCCCGTGCCCGGCGCGGCACGCTGACCGGATGGGATCTGACCACCCGCCGCCTGGGTGAGGTGCTGGAAGGGCTGCGGTCGCCGAGGGCGTGACACGAACGATGCAGGCGAAAGTGAACCAGGAGGGCGATGTCAACGTTCTGCAAGACGTGAAGGCTGAGCGTCACATCAACGCCGAGCGCGACGCGGACGCGCCCCGGTACGCCCCCGAATGGCTCGCGCTGCGCGAGGCGGCCGATGCCGCGGCCCGCGCGCCCGAGCTGCTCGACCCGCTGCGCGCGTACCTGGCCGCCGTGGCGCCGAGCGGCGGGCCGGTCATCCGCGACCTCGGCTGCGGCACCGGCGCCATGGGGCGCTGGCTGTCCGGCCGGCTGCCCGGCCCGCAGCGGTGGATCCTGCACGACCAGGACCCCGAGCTGCTCGCGCACGCCGCCGCAGGCGCCTACGGCCCGGCCGCCGACGGCGGCCCCGTCACGGCCGAGGCCGAACAGGGGGACGTCACCCGGCTGCGCGCGGAGGAGCTCGCGGGAACCTCGCTGCTGACCGCCTCCGCGTTGCTGGACCTGCTCACCGCCGAGGAGGTGGACGAGCTCGCCGAGGCCTGCGCCGGGGCCCGCTGCCCCGCGCTGCTGACCATCTCCGTCCTGGGCCGCGTCGAGCTGGACCCCGCCGACCCGCTCGACTCGGAGATCGCCGCCGCGTTCGACGCCCACCAGCGCCGCGTCACCGGCGGCCGGCGCCTGCTCGGGCCCGACGCGGTCGAGGTCGCCGCCGCGGCCTTCGCGCGCCGCGGCGCCGTGGTCCACACCCGGCCGAGCCCGTGGCGGCTCGGCGCGGACCAGGCCGCGCTCACCGCCGAGTGGCTGCGCGGCTGGGTCGGCGCCGCCTGCGAGCAACGGCCCGACCTGACAGCGCACGCGCAGGACTACCTGCGGCGCAGGCTCGACACGTGCGCCGCGGGCGGGTTGCGGGTCGTGGTCCATCACGACGACCTGCTCGCGCTCCCGTCGCCGGCGGCCGGTGGGTGCCGATGACGCGGCGAATGTGGCCCTGGCTGCGCATGCTCCTCGCGGTGGCCATCCTTGGGGCGCTCGTGTGGCGGCTCGGCACCGGCGCGTTCGTCGACGGGCTCCGGCTCGTCGACGCACGCGCGGTGCTGGCCGCGCTCGTGATCGGGCTGCTCACCACCGTGTTCAGCGTCTGGCGGTGGTGCCTGGTGGCGCGCCGGCTCGGCCTCCCGCTGCCGGTGCGCACGGCCATGGCCGACTACTACCAGGCGCTGTTCCTCAACGCGGTCCTTCCGGCCGGCGTGCTCGGCGACGCCCACCGCGCGGTGCGCCACGGGCAGAACGTCGGTGACCTTGGCCGCGGGGTCCGTGCCGTGGTGCTGGAACGGGTCGGCGGCCAGGTCGTCCTCATCGCCGCCGGGACCGTCGTGCTGGTCGTCGACCCTTCGCTGGTCGCCGCGGTGGCGCACGACCTCATGCCCGGCCTCGGGGCGGCGGCGGCCGTGCTCGCCGGCCTCGCCGCCGCGGGCGCGCTCGCGGCGGCATGGGTCCGGTGGGGCACGAGCACCTCACGATGGCGCGGCGCGGTCGCGACCGCGCTGGCCGACATGCGTCTTGGCCTGCTCGCCAGGGACACCTGGCCGGGGGTGCTGGCCCTGTCGTCGGCGGCGCTGCTGGGGTACCTCGCGCTGTTCCTCGTCGCCGTGCGCACCGCGGGCTCGTCGGCGCCGGTCGGGCGGCTCCTGCCGCTGATGCTGCTGGCGCTGATGGTGATGGCGCTGCCGGTGAACGTCGGCGGCTGGGGGCCCAGGGAGGCGTTCCTGGCGATGGCGTTCGGCGCCGTGGGGCTGGGCGCCCAGCAGGGGCTCACGGCCGGGGTGGTGTACGGCGTGCTCGCCTTCGTCGCGAGCCTGCCCGGCGCCGCCGTCCTGATCCTGCGCCGCGTCGCCGGACCAGGCAGGACGGCGGCGGCGAAGGAGCCCGTCCCGGTGGCCGTTGTGCGGGAGCCCGCTCTGGCCGCGGCCGTGAGGGTCCCGGGGCTAGCGGCCGAGCGAGGACAGGTAACCGCCGAACGACTCGACCAGACTCTCGAGTACGGCCTTGCCCTTGGCGGCCGAAGCCAGTGACGGCCTTCCGATGACCCCTGACTCGGTGTACGCCGCCATGCCCAGCGTGAGCAGGTGAGGTCGATCGTCCGCGATGTGGTCGCTCGTCTCGTAACCGGGCCTGACCAGTTGGGGGTGCGCGTGGAGGAGCAGAGACGTCTCGATCTCGCCGGCGTGCATGTCGCTCCATGGCGAGGTCTCCACGCCGGCCGCGCTCAGTGCCGACTCCCAGTCGGCGGGCCCAGGGAACAGCGCCATGCGGCTCCCGTTCCCCGCTGCCTCCTGGACGACGTTGCCGAGCACGTAGTTCCCGCCGTGCCCGTTGACCAGGACCAGCTTGGTGACGCCGGATCGCCGAAGCGAGTCCGCGACGTCCCGGACGATCGCGTACAGCGTCGTGGCCGAGATGCTCACCGTCCCCGGCCAGGCCGCGTGCTCGTGCGAGCAGGAGATGGTGACCGGTGGAAGGCGCAGCACGGGATGGGCGGCGGCGAGCGCATCGGCGATCGTGCACGCGATGACGGTGTCGGTGGCGAGGGGAAGGTAGGGCCCGTGCTGCTCGAAACTGCCGATGGGCAGCAGCGCCACGTCGGCGCGCCGATTTCTTTCCTCGACGGTGGTGTGAAGCGGGAGAAGGTAGGCAGATCCGTTCATAGGCTGCTAGCCTCTGCCGCCGCGCGCCAACTTGCAACACTTGGGGCCGCCGGGACGGTGGTTGCGTGAGCAGCCGGTCCTGCGGTCAGAGACGAGGAGATACAGATGGGTGATGACGGGATCGCGCGCGAGGACATCGCCGAGGCCGACCTGGTGACTCGACGCGGCACCTTCCGCACGGTTGCGTTCCGGGACGCCCACGACGGAAACGAACATTTAGTCCTGATCTTCGGTGCGGTGAGGACGGAGGAAAGCGTCCTGGTCAGGGTGCATTCGGAGTGCGTGACCGGCGACATCTTCGCCGCGATGCGGTGCGAGTGCGGCGAACAGCTCGACGCCGCGCTCGACGCGATCGTCCGCGAGGGAAGCGGCGTCCTTGTGTATCTCCGAGGGCACGAAGGCCGCGGCATCGGCCTGGTCGCCAAGGTGCGCAGCCACGTGCTGCAGGACGAGCACGGGCTGGACACCATCGATTCGGCCACCGCCCTGGGATATCCGGTGGACACCCGCGATTTCGGCCCGGCGGTCCGGGTGTTGAAGCACCTGGGGATCCGTTCGGTCCGGCTGATGTCCAACAACGCCGACAAGGTGGACGCTCTGGAATCGCACGGGATCGTGGTGGCCGCCCGGGTCCCCCTCCTGGTGCCGGCGAACGACCACAACATCAGGTACCTGACCACGAAACGCGACCGGCTCGGGCACGAGCTGCCGCACCTCGGCACGTACTCGAACGGCCGGCTCGGCACCGCCGGTGCCTGAGGTGACCGGCCACGCCCATTTGCTGCCGGTCGCCAGGGAGGCCGTGGCGCTGGCCAACCGGATCATCCGGTCCCGGGTGCTGCGTTCGGTGGTGGCGAAGGCGGAGCGCGACATCGTCACCGACGTCGATCTCGCCGTCGAGGAAGCCGTGCGTGACTTCCTGTCCCGCGAGACCCCGGAGATCGGGATCCTCGGGGAGGAGCACGGACGCACCGGCCCGGCAGGCGACGCGCTGTGGTGGGCCCTCGATCCGGTGGACGGCACGGCCAACCTGGCCCGCGGCATTCCGCTGTGTGCGGTGTCGCTCGCGCTGGTCGAAGGCGGGCGTGGTGTCCTGGCCGCCATCGACCTCCCTTTCCTCGGTGCCGGCTACACCGCGGCGGCGGGGCAGGGGGCGTACGCGGGAGACGAGCGCATCCGGGCGTCGGGGGTCCAGGCGCTGCCGGAGGCGATGATCTCGATCGGCGACTTCGCCGTCGGCGCCGGCGCGGAGGCGAAGAACCGCGTCCGGATCGCCCTGCTGACCCATCTCGGCGCCCGGGCCCAGCGGATCCGGATGGTCGGAACCGCGGCGGTCGACCTCGCGTGGGTGGCGCAGGGGAGGCTGGACGCGTCGATCATCCTGGCGAACCAGCCGTGGGACACGATGGCCGGGGCACTGCTGGTGCGTGAGGCAGGCGGTGTGGTGCTCGATCTGGACGACACCGAGCACACCGCCGGATCCTCCGCGACGATCGCCGTGTGCGCCGGCCTGCGCGAGACCGTCATGGCCGCCCTCAGGCAGGCCCACGCGGACGCCCTGGACCCGCCCTAGCCGGCGGGGCGCCCCGATCGCCGGGGCGCTTGAGGCGCGGGACCCGGCCTGGCGGGGCGCCGCGATCGCCGGGTCATTCGGGGCGGTAGGAGCAGCGGACTCCCGTATACACGGTGGCGCGCAGCTCGGCGCCGATGACCGGGTCGGCCTCGGTGATGCGGTTCACGGCGCGCCGGATGGCCTTGCCCACGGCGATCCTGGCCCGCTCGTCGCTGGCGACGAACCCGCGCGGGCGCCCGTTCAGGCCGGTGGCCGAGGTCAACTCGGTGACCAGCCAGTCGCGCTCGGCGCGGGTCACCGCGGCGCGCTCCAGGTCGTTCATCGACTCGAACTCCTCGATCTCGGCCTGCAACTGGGTCAGCCGCTGCCTGTAGGTGCTCTTGGCCAGATCGTCCAGGACCGGCTGGGCGGGCCCTGCGGAACCGCTCGCCAACGCCGCACCCGGGTGCCGGGGGCCCGCGGCCAGGTCGATGGCGGGGATCTCGTAGCCCGGGTTCGCGAGCAGGGTCGCCAGGTGGCTCATCCCGACACTGTGGTCGACGATCACGACTCGGGCACCGAGCTCCACACGCCATTGCCTGCCCCGGCGACGGCACACCACCGCGGGCGCCCGCTCGCCGCGGGTGACGTCCTTGGCGGCCGAGCTCACCGGACCTCGTGTCGCGCCGGCGGGCAGCGTCATGCCGAGCGCCACCGCGTCCTGCGTGGCGAAGGCCAGCTCCCGCCGCGCCGCCTCGTCCCGCGGCCCGTCGCGCAGCGCCAGCGCCTGGCCGAGACGCGATCGGGAGATGACGACCGCCGGCCAGTGCCCCAGCGCCAGATTGCCGCGGACGGCCGCGCGCAGGTGCTCCACGGCCCTGCCGGCATCGCCGATGGTCAGCGAGGCGACTCCCAGGGAGTGGTGCACCGATCCCAGGCAGATGACGCCCAGGCTGGCGATGACGGGCTGCCGCGCGAACGGGACGAGCAGGGAATAGGCCTCGGCCGAGATGGCGGTGTCCGCGAGCAGATGCGCCGCCTCCACCACGGCGTACATCGACATCAGCCAGGTGCTGGATCGCGGCAGGTCCGCGAGGTTCTGGCCGCGCAGGCGCGCCAGCATGCCCGCCGCCAGGCGCCGGTCTCCCGCGGTGGCCGCCGCGACCGCCAGGCCCGCGAAGTTTGAATTGTCCATCGCGCTGAGCGTGGTCGAGTTCACCATCTCCGACAGCATCGGGACGAGCTCGGTGATCCGGCCCTGGTACCAGCGGATCGTCGCGAGCTGCGCTCCGTACCACCCCATGGCGTCCGCGTCACCGGCCGCCGCCCCGCGGTCGGCGCAGGCGGCCGCCAGGGCCTCGGCCTCGGCGAACCGGCCGCCACGGATGCTGAGCATCACCTCGATCGCGCTGATCACGAACGCGACCGCCAGGTGCCGCTCCCGCGCGAGCAGGTCCCGCAGTTCCTCCAGGCAGCGTTCGGCGTGCGAGTCGGCCGTCATGAACAGGTCGACCGTCCGCCACAGCAGTCCCATCAGCAGGTCGCCCCGGCGGCCCGTCTCGGAGGCCACGTCGATCAGTTCCTGGGCCAGTTCGAGCCGCAGCGCCCCGTGCTCGGGACCCAGCACGCAGTGGTGGGCCAGGCTCAGCGCCTCCGCCAGCGCCACCGGGTCACACGCGCGCCTGGCCTCGGCGACGATGGCGAGGATCGCGGCGTGCCCGCCGGTGCTGTAGTCCTCCTCGCCGGCGAGCCGCGCGCGCAGCCGAAGGGCGAGCGAGGACCGAGGGTGGATCAGCGGCAGGGCGTGGCGCTGCCGCATCCGCACCGTCGCGGCCTCGGCGGTCGTGCGGTGCTCGTGGACCCACACCCCGCCCAGACCGAGCGCCGCACGCGCCATCGCCTCCGCGTCGCCTCGGCGCTCGGCCTCGCGGTAGGCCGCGTCCAGCCACCTGCGGCCGGCGTTCAGGTCACCGTCGGCGAACAGCGCGCGTTCGCCCTCCAGGATCGAGGAATCCAGGTCGTCCTGGGTGGCCGGTCTCATCTCCGGCTCCCGTCCCTGCTCACAGGCTTCCTCCCGCGGACATCGTCCTCCGTCGGTGTTCAGGTGGCCCGAGCTTGCAGGACGGCAGTTGCAAGCCCCTTGCAGGAGGCTAGTAGGAGGTTAGTGTCGTGCCATGTGGGTTCGCGCCGATCGCGAAACATTCACAACGTTGTCATGGCGCCCCGATGGGTGACGGCGGAATGGCCGGTATCGTCCGCGCGGCTGGATGAAGGGCGTGCCCTCCTCGTGAGGGCCGCCCATGGGTTCGTCCAGCCGTTGGGTTCCTCCGCGGAGCCTTACCGGTCGGCGGCCGCCAAGGAGGTCTGATGGAGTTCCGCGTCCTGGGACAGCTGGAGGTCGCCGAGGAAGGGCGGCCACTCTCCCTCGGGCCCCGGAAACAGCGAGCGGTCCTCGCGGTGCTGCTGACCCGCGCCGGCCAGGTGGTGTCGCTCGACCGCGTCATCGAGGAGGTGTGGGAGAGCGCCCCGCCCGCCACCGCGACCGGGACCGTGCGCGCCTACATCTCCAACCTGCGCACCGTCGTGGAACCTCCCCGAGCCGCGCGCGAGCTTCCCCGCGTCATCGTCACCAGGCCGCCGGGATACCTGCTGGCCGTCGCGCGGGACCAGGTCGACGCGCTGGTCTTCGAGGACGCCGTCAGGGAGGCGCGCAGGCTCCTCGTCGCGGGCCGGGCCGCCGAGACCCTCACCGTGCTGGAGGACGCGCTGGCGCTGTGGCGGGCCGAGCCGTACGAGGACCTGGCCGGCCACGACTTCGCCAGGCAGGAGGCGGACCGGCTGCGTGACCTTCGCCTGGTCGCGCTGGAGACGCGGGCCGAGAGCCTGCTCGCCCTCGGGTCCCACCACGAGGTGCTGGACGACCTGGAGACGCTGGTGGCCGGTCACCCGCTCAGGGAGAGCCTGGTGGCGCTGCGCATGCTCGCCCTGTACCGGGCAGGGCGCCAGACCGAGGCCCTGGAGGCCTTCCACACCGTGCGGCTCGCGCTCGCCGACCAGTTCGGGGTGGACCCCGGCCCGGGGCTGCGCAGACGGTTCGACGAGATCCTGAACCAGTCCCCGGCGTTGGATCCCGCCGTCCCCGCGGTCGCACCGGCGATCACGCCGAGCCGGGTGCCCGCCTTCCCGGCGGAGCGGCTGATCGGCCGGGCCGTGGAGATGAGCCGGCTCGAGGCCGATCTCAAGGCGACGCTCGAAGGAGAGGGACGCACGGTGCTCCTGGTGGGCGAGCCGGGAATAGGCAAGACCCGGCTGGCGGAGGCGCTGGTCTCGCGGGCGGCGGCGCGCGGATCGCTCGTGGTGTGGAGCCGGGCGGTCGAGGACGCGGCGACGCCGCCGTACTGGCTGGGGGTGCAACTGCTGCGGCGGCTCGCCGAAGAACGGCCCGAGGCGTTCGCCGCCGCCGCCCAGCCGCACGCCCCCCTGCTGTCGTTGCTGGTCCCGGCACTGGTGGACGCGGTCACGTACGCGGATCCGGAGTTCCAGCGGCTCGATTCCGAGCACATACGGGTCCCGGTCTACGACGCGATCGCCCGGGTCGTCACCGAGATGGCGCGGCGGCAACCGCTCATGCTGGTGTTCGAGGACCTGCACTGGGCCGACGTCCCCTCGATCCAGCTCGTGAGCTATCTCGCGACCGAGACGGGGCGCTCGCCGGTGCTGCTGGTGGCGACGCTGCGTGAGCACGAGCACTGCCCGGCGGTCCGCGACCTGCTGGCCTCTTTGGCGAGGGTACGGAGAACGCGCAGGCTGCGGCTCGGGCCCTTGGACCTCGACGAGGTCACGATGCTGGTCAAGGAATGCACGCACACCGCCGCGTCGGCCGAGCTGCTGGCGGCCTTGCACGAGCGGACCGGCGGCAATCCCTTCTTCGTCACCGAGCTGGCCCGCATGCTCAGCAGCGAGGGGGCGCTGACCGACCAGGCCATCCGCCGGCGGCTGGCCGAGGAGATCCCGGCGGGGGTGGGGGACGTGATCCGCCGTCGCTGGCACCGGCTGCCCGAGCGGGCTCGCGGCGTGCTGTCGGTCGCGGCCGTGGCCGGGCAGGAGTTCGGCATGGCGCCGCTGGGCAGCGCCACCGGCCTCGACGAGGATCTCCTGCTGGAGAGCCTGGAGACCGCCGTCGTCGCGGGCCTGCTCATCGAGGACCCCACCGCGTTGGGCCGCTACCGGTTCGCCCACCCGCTGGTCCGCGAGACCCTCTACCACCAGCTCGGCCGGGTCCGCCGGGCGCGGTCGCACGAGAAGATCGGTCAGGCCATGCTGCGGGCCGGCGCCGACATCGACGAGATCGCCCACCACCTGTGGGAGGCCTGGCCCGTCACCGGCCCGCAGGACGCGCTGCCGCACCTGCTCACCGCGGCCAGGCGGGCACAGCGCAGCCTCGCCCACGAGCAGGCCGAGACGTTGCTGAACCGCGCGCTGCGGCTGGCCCGCGCGCTGCCGGCCGAACAGGACCGCATCGACCAGGAACTGCGGATCCAGGTTCGGCTCGGCGCGCTGCTGGCCGGAAGGCACGGCCACGCCAGCGCCCAGGCGCGTGCGGCGTTCATGCGCGCCCGCGATCTGAGCCCGCGCAGTGCCCTGCACAGCGCCCAATGGGTTCCCGCGCCGTGGGGGCTCTGCGTCGCCCGCATCAACGGTGGCGAGCTGCGGGAGGCCGAGCGCATCGCCCACGAGTTCACCGCGCACCCTGACGACGCTCTGGCCGCGATCGCCGCCGTGCACGCCCGCGGCATGATCACTTTCTTCCGCGGCGACCAGACGCCGGCGAACCGGCTCATCATGGCGAGTGTCGACCTCGCCGACCGGGCGGGTGAGGTGGCGGCCGCGCTGGGGTTCAACGACCCGCGCACCCACGGCAGGTCCCTGGCCTCGCTGTCCGCCGCGCTGCGCGGAGACGACGGCGAGGCCGACCGTCTTGATCGCGAAGCCCGTGAACGCGCCGCCGCGCTGGCGAGCCCGGTCCCCGAAGCCCTGGCCCTGATCTTCGCCGCCAGGCTCGCGTGGATACGCCAGGATCCGCCGCTCACCCGTCGGCACGCCGCCGCGGCGCTGAAACTGGCGCAGGAGTACTTCATCGCCCCCATCACCGTGATCGGCTCGGTCCTGCTGGGCTGGGCGGAGGCCGAGATGGGAGACCCCGGCACGGGGATCCCCCGCATGGAGAGGGCTCTGGAGGAGCTCTCCCGCACCGGCACCTCGCTGAACCTGCCCTGCTTCCTGGCGATGCTGGCCGAGCAGGAGCTCCGGCGGGGCAACGCGGGCGAGGCCCTGGCCCGGCTCGACGCGGCAGAGGAGATCGCCGCCAGGACCGGAGAGCGCGTCTTCGAGGCCAGGAACCTGCGCCTGCGGGCACTGACGCTCCTCACCTGCGGCCGGCCTCCGGAGGAGGCGTCGAGGTTCCTGCGGCGAGCAGCCGGCCTGTCCCGCGCGCAGGGCGCGGTTCTGCTGCTCCGGCAGGCCGAGGAGACCCTCACCCGGCTCTCCGCATCCGGGCTCTCCTGAGAGCGAAGCCGCAGCTCTGATGAGGCTATACATCGGAGGTATCCCTGTCCTCCCGAGCTAGCGATCGTCGCTGGTAGCGGCCGAGGTAACGTAATCACCGGCCAAATCCGGGCATGTGCCGAGTTTTCAGTGCTGGCGTGCGCCTATTGACGAGCGAAGACATCCAATGTTAACTGCGCCTGACAGTCTGAAAACGAAGCGGTGCGACGTCTCGGACCAGGGGAGTGCCGCCGCTCCGCGCGCCCGCCTGCAGGAGAGGAAACCACCTTGAAGAGGCTGTTACGTTCCCTGCCCACGTTGACGCTCGTCGCCGGCCTCCTGGTCGCCGGCGCGGCCACGCCGGCCCTCGCCTCGGTCACCGACGCGGCGTTCGACCAGACGACCGGGACGCTCAACGTGGACTACCCGGGATACCTGTCCAAACACGACATCGTGTACAACCGGCCCAACACCAACCCGCTGTACGGGCTCACCGTCGGCAACGGCCGCACCGGCGCGATGGCGTGGAACCAGAACGGCCTCACGATGCAGGTGTCGGGCGTCGACCTGTCCCAGCAGTCGACGTACGCGGCCGGCCTGGTCAACCTGTACTCCAACCCCGGCATGGACACCGGCTACACAAGCTTCCAGCAGCGCCTGTCGCTGTACGACGGCACGCTGACCACCAAGTACGACTCCAACCGCACCGTGACCGTCATGGGCTCTCCCAACTCCGAGGTCATGGGCATCCACGTCGACGACACCCGCGGCGGCGTCTCCAGCGTGGCCCTCGACCTGAGCATGTGGGACCCGGCCACCGTCCAGAACATCGCCGACGTGCCCGACCTGAACACCTGGCGGACGATCTCCACCTTCGCCGACTCGCAGGTCGCCGGGTTCAGCCGGGGCCAGACCGACGCCAACGGCTTCGGCTACACCTTCGCCGCCACCGTCGAGGGCGCCGCCTACACCACCCAGGTCGTGGACGGCAGGAAGGTGCGGCTGAACATCACGCCCACCTCCAGCTACACGATCTGGCTGACCGCCTCGAGCCGGATCAACGCTCCCAACCGGGACTCGGTCGCCCAGGCCCGCAGCCAGCTGTCGTCGGTCAAGAGCACCGGATACTCCACCACGTTCACCAACTACAAGAACTGGTGGCACGCCTTCTGGGCCAAGTCGTTCGTCCAGTACTCCAACGCCTCCCGCGACGCCGACTACATGGAGAACGTCTACTACCTGTCCACGTACATGATCGCGGCGGCCGGCTACGGCAACTACCCGGCCCACTTCATCAACGGGGTGTTCCGCGCCACGCAGGACAACTCCAAGTGGAGCAACGCCTACTGGTACTGGAACCAACGCGACGTCTACTACTCGTTCTTCGGGTCCAACCACACCGACCTGATAGACCGGCACAACAACCTGTTCAGCCGTAACTACAACGCGCTGAAGTCGTACACGCAGACGAGGTACGGCGTGGACGGCCTGTGGGTGCCGGAGACCATGGGCTGGGACGGCAACGCGCGCGGCACGGTCGGCAGCGACTACACCAAGAACATCCTGTCGACCGGCTACGAGGCCGCCTACAGCATGTACCTGCGCTACCGGTACACCAACGACGTGAACTACCTGCGCAACGTCGCCTACCCCTTCATGCGCGAGACCGCGAAGTTCTACTCGGCCATGCTGTCCCATGACGCCGCCACCAACACCTACTACATGGCCAACTCCAACTCCCACGAGACGTACTGGAACGTCCGCAACGCGATCACCGACCTCGCCGCGGTGCGCAGCATCTTCCCGCTGACCATCCAAACCAGCAATCAGCTCGGGCTGGACAGCGGCCTGCGCTCCGGCTGGCAGAACGTGCTGGACCACCTGACGCCGTATGTGGTCTCCAACGGCGCCTACCAGCCGCACCAGCCGCCCATCTCGCAGACCAGGAACAACGAGAACGTGTCGGCCGAGCTGATCTGGCCGTACGACCTCACCGGGATCGGCTACCCCGACCACCAGACCGCGGTCAACACGTGGAACCAGCGGCCGTTCCCCTACGGCAACGTCTGGTCCAACGACGCGGTGCAGGCGGCGCGCCTCGGCCTCGGTGACCAGACCTACCAGGGCATGAAGACCATGCTGCAGAAGTACCAGAACTACCCCAACGGCATGACCAGCAACACCAACGGCGTCTTCGAGTACCTCGGCGTGCACCTGACGGCGATGAACGAGGCGCTGATGCAGAGCTACAACGGCAAGATCCGGGTGTTCCCGGCGGCGCCGGGAGACTCCTCGTTCGTCGGCAAGTTCACGCTCCTCGCCAAGGACGGCTTCCTGGTCAGCTCGGAGCGCGAGGGCGGCGAGACGAAGTACGTCGGCATCCGGAGCCAGTACGGCAACCAGGCCACCGTGGTGAACCCATGGGGCACCCAGCAGGTGCGGGTGCGGCGGGCCTCCGACAGCGCGATCATCACGACCGGGTCGGCCGGCGAGATCACCTTCCCGACTTCGGCGAACACCGTGTACGTGGTGGAGCGCACCGCAAAGCCGCTGAGCGCCTACACCTCGACCCGCCTCACCGGCACCGCCAACCAGGGCGCCAAGGCGCTGAGCGGCACCGCCTCGGCCCTGGGCCTGGCGGGCCAGACCGGGAACGCGCTGATCAACGACACGGAGCTGACCTACGACGCCAACTGGCACCAGACCACCGGCCGGGGCTACGGCGACTACAACGACGACACCCACCACACCACCACCGTCGGCGCCACCGCGACGTACACCTTCACCGGGACCGGCATCGACTACCTGTCGGAGCGCAACGGTGACATGGGCAACGTGGACGTCTACCTCGACAACGTCTTCCAGGCCAACGTCAACCTCAACGTCTCGGGAAGCCGTCAGGTCCAGCAGGTCGTGTACGGCAAGACCGGCCTGTCCAGCGGCCAGCACACCCTCAAGATCGTCAACAAGTCCACGGCGGTCGGCATGGTCGATGCCTTGCGCGTCACCACCGGCGGTTCCGGCACCGGGACGATCAGCCTGCGCTCCCGCGCCAACAACATGTACGTCACCGCGCCCACCGGCTCGCCGCTGATCGCGAACAAGACGGCGGTGGGCACGGCCGAGCAGTTCGAACGGGTGAGTCTCGGCAACGGGAACATCGCCTTGCGGGCGAAGGGCAACAACCAGTTCGTGAGCGCGGAGAACGCCGGCGCCCAGGCGCTGATCGCCAACCGCGCCTCGGCCGGGTCATGGGAGACCTTCCAGCAGATCAGCAATCCGGACGGCACGGTCAGCTTCAAGGCCACCGTCAACAACATGTTCGTCTGCGCGGAAGGCGGTGGATCCCAGCCGCTGATCGCCAACCGCGCGGCCGTCGGCCCCTGGGAGTCGTTCGACCTCATCACCAACTGAACGCGGCGCCCACGGCCGGCCCCGGAGCGGGGGCGGCCGTGGGCGCTCGCATGCATGGACGGGGGTGCTCACCGCCGTCCCGTTCGCCGGGCGGGCCCGACGGCTCGCCCGGCGCGGATGCCGGTGGTCAGCCGGCGACCAGGTCGAACTGCTCCCACTGGCCGATCGCGCCGCGGTTGGCGATGAGCGGCTGAGCCCCGGCGCCTTCGGCGCACACGTACTGGCCGTTGGCCTGGGCCCGGAGGCTGATCGACCCGTTGGAGTTGGTGACCACCTGGAAGGTCTCCCACGGGCCGACCGCGGTGCGGTTGGCGATCAGCGGTTGCGCCCCGGCCGCTTCGGCGCACACGTACAGGTTGTTCACCCTGGCTCTCAGCGCCACGTTGCCGTTGCCCAGGTCGACGCGTTCGAACTGCTGCCCGGCCCCGGCGGACGTCCCGTTCGCGATCAGCGGCGAGCCGCCGGCGGCGGTGACGTACAGGTTGTTGGCCCGGGAGCGCAGGGAGACCGCCGCCGAGCCCGGCGCCGTGGTCACGCTCACGGCGTTCGACGGGGCCGAGGTGTTGCCGGCCGCGTCGCGCGCGGTGACCGTGAAGCTGTACGCCGTCGCCGGGGTCAGGCCGGTGACCGTGTACGGCGAGCCGGGGGCGGTGGCCACCGCGGTGCCGCCGCGCAGCACCTGGTAGCCGGTCACCCCCACGTTGTCGGCCGAGGCCGACCAGGCGAGCGTCACGGTGGTGGCGGTCCTGCCCGTCACCGAGAGGTTGCCCGGCACGCTGGGCGGCTGCCTGTCGCCGGAGACCACGGGCGGGGTGGGCCGGGTGGCGGTGAGCGGCAGCTGCCCCTTGAGCATCCTGCCGCCGTCGCCGGTGAGCCGGAGATAGTAGTCCGAGGAGCAGGCGGTGCCGTCCTCGTCCAGGGCCAGCATCCCGGAGTTGGCGGGGACCGTGGCCAGGGTCTCGGCCGACTTGGCGATCTGGTTGCCCTCGTTGTACTCGTCGAACATGGAGATGTAGATGCCCTGGGCGCCTACGCGGACCATGTTGTAGAACTGGCGCCACATGAAGTCGCCGTGGGCGCGCTGCCGGCTCTTCACATCGCCCGGCAGCACGCAGGGCTGGTAGTCGATGCCGTGGGCGTTGCAGTCGGCCTGGTCGGGGGCGTTGACGTTGGTGTAGAACCGGTCGGTGTCGGCGACGTTGCCGATGCGCCCGACCATCCACGGCGAGAGCATGTTGAAGGCGTGGTACACGTCGAGGAACCCGGGCCTGGAGTCGTTGATGCCCTGCCGCCAGTAGGTCGGCACGCCGCCTATCACATAGCAGCCCTGGCTCTTGAACCAGTTGACCACGTCCAGGCAGGGGGCGGGGGCGAAGGGGCGCTGGCCGTCGTTGAAGCCGAAGCCCCAGATGCAGACGACGGGCTTGCCGTTCTGCATGGCGTACATCGGTGAGGAGGTGTACGCCCTCATCTTGTTCGTCCAGTCGGCCTTGATCTCCGGCTGGAAGTTCGACCAGTCGGAGACGTCGTACATGATGTAGAACTTGCGGCCGTTCGCCTCCGCCGCGGTGCGCACCTTGGCGGCCATCGCGTCGCGGGTCGGCCCCTCCCCGCCGTTCGGGTTGAACCTCTGCAGGGCGGCCGTGTCGATGGAGTTCTCCCGCATCCAGCGGAAGTGCGTGTCGACGGTCTGCTGGTCGTAGGAGGAGAACAGCGTCGCCGGCTGTCCGTTGTTGAGGTTGGCGTACGCGGTCTGGTAGGTGCGCTGGTACTCCCGCATGTCGGGCCAGGCGACGATGGTGGTGTTGCTCGGGGAGGGCGGCTGCCCCGCGTTGGCGCTCCAGTGCCACCAGGTGTTGATGGGGGCTCCGTCGCCGATGCAGGCGAACCAGCCTTGATAGCCCACCGTGATCTTGCCGACCACGTCGCCGACGGGGCTCGCCGCGCTCGCGGCGCTCGTCAGGGCGGACATCACCTGGGACGCCGACGCCGCGGCCAGGGCGGATCCGGCCGCCATGGAAGTCATGAACCTCCGGCGTGAGACTTCCACGTGCACTCCTCTCGGTCGGAACGGTTTCAGGTGCTTCACCGTGCCGACGTCGAGGGCGACCGATGCTGTCGATCATCGATCGAGCGGGCTTGTCCCGGCAGGCGGACGCCACCAGAAGGCACGAAGGGCCAGACGTCATCGCCGACATAACCTCGGACCACTTTCACCATATTGACAGTCCTTGACACCTGAACGCAATAAGCGCACAACATCCCGGAAACAGATTGTGGGATAGCGAGAATAGCCATGCAGATACGGCCTTGACGTGGAGCGGTCCATGCCGGACCAGGGCGTTTCAGGGTTGTATGGGCGTCAGTCAATCATCGGATCTCTGTACTAGGGGATCCGGGGTGGTGAGGCGGGCGGCCGCCCGCCTCACCACCGGCTCAGACGGGGGCGACGGTGTAGGTGGAGCCCGCCTGCGTCGCGAAGGTGATGACGTCACCGGAGACGGTGTGCCCGACGGTGCCGCCGCCGGCCCGGGTCACCACGACCGTGCGGCCCGGCCACGGGTTCCCCACGCGGACGGTCCGGCCCGCGTCGCTGGTGATGTCGAGGTAGCTCACCTGGCCGCCGCTGCGCGCGCTGGACACGACCAGGCCGTTCTTCGCCCGGAGCTTGACGAAGGACGCGTTCTTCGCCGCGGGCCAGACCGGGAACAGCCGCAGGACGCCGCCGTCGCTCTGCAGCAGCATGCTGTTGACCGCCTCGATCGCCCCCGCCTTCTCCAGCCCGTGGTTGGGGTCGGTGACCCGCAGGTTGGGCGCGGACCTGGCGGTGATCTGCCCCTTGAGCCGGTCGATCAGGCTCTGCGCGGGGTACCCGACCCGGGCGGCCTGGGTGAACACCTTCGGGAAGCTGTTGTCCTGCCCCCACGAGTTCATGGCGTCCAGCGTGGCGATCGCCCGCTGCCGGTCGGCCTGCGGCGAGTTGATGCCCAGTGACTCGCCGGGGTGGACGAACTCCAGGTTGACGGTGTTGTCGCCCGGCCGGATGGCACGGGTGTCACCGCCGGAGATCGTGCCCGGATCGGCGAGCGCGTACACCGTCTGCCCGTTGTACGTCGTAGTGGGGATGGGGGGCAGCGCCTGGAGGATGCCCTGCCACGTCGCACGTTCACCGGCGTCCACGTTCAGCTCGACGCTGGCGTTGACGAGCGAGGTCAGCAGGTGCCGGAGCATCCCGACGTCGGCGCTGGAGTTGCGGCCCCAGGTCCCCTCGTGCGGCCCGGTCCACAGGCGGTGGCGGGTGCCGTCCCACTCCAGATAGTGACGGAAGAAGGTGGCGACCTCCTTCATGAACGGATACGCCTTGCCGGACAGGAACGCTCGGTCCTGGGTGTGGTCGTAGTAGGCGATGTACTGGGTGACCGTGAACAGGGAGTTGCCGACCTGCTGGTGGTAGTTGTCGTCCGCGGTCGCCCCGAAGGGCGCGATGCCGACCGGGAACAGCACCCCGCCGGGCAGGCCGCCGCTGGGGAAACGGCTGCCGATGTAGTCGGGCTTGACCCGGTTGAGATCCTCGCGGGCGCGTCGCCGGGCCTCGGGCAGGTACGCCTGGACCAGGTCGTAGTAGGGCAGTGCGAGCTCGGGCCGGTTACTGGAGTAGACGCCGTAGAAGTTGGCCATCCAGTTGTAGTTGAGGTGCATGTCGCCGTTGAACTGCGGGAAGTCCGTCGTGGCCCAGACACCGTACAGGCCGGGAGCGGTCCTGCCCGCCCGGCTTGCGGAGCCGATCAGGTAGAGCGAGCCGTAGTAGAAGCGCTCCAGGGTGTCGTCGTCGAGGTCGACGTAGGACTTGAGCCAGTACTGCTTCCACCACTCCACATGCGCGTTGTATAGCGAGTCCACCGAACCGGCGCTCTGGGCGTCGGCGAGCGACCGCGCGGCCGGAGCCGGGTCGGCCGGGTTCTGCCCGCCTCCGGCGACGCCGGTCACGATGCTGACGGTCTGGCCCGGTGGCAGGTCGAAGACGATCTTCCCCGCGGCCCCGCTCGCGGTGGGGGCGCCCGCCAGGCTGCCGCCGATCACGCGGGTGGCCAGCGACGCCCGGGAGACCCAGCGGGAGCCGGACGCGGTCTGGCGGGTCGCCCAGACGGTGGTGCCCGAGACGCCGGAGGTGCTGGTGAAGCCGGACCTGGGGTCGGGCGAGCCGGTGGAGGTCTGCGCCTGGAGCCGTACGGTGGCCGAGCCGAGCGACTGGATCCTGGTCACCACCAGGCCGTCGTTCGCGGCCACCCACGTCCGCATCGACACCGGTGTGCCGCCGATGGTCATCGAGGTGTCCACGTCGCCCTTGAGGATGTTCTGCTCCTCGGTGAACGGGCCGGACGGCTGGGCCGGCCCGCCGGAGCCGTACAGCTCGAACTGGCCGATGCGGGCACGCGGGTTGTTGAGCGAGTCGGCGGTGGTGCCCTGGGTGGGCTCGGTGATGTTCAGCCGGACGTATCGGGCGGTGACCGAGGCCAGGGTGCGATCGGTGACGTTCGCGGTGTTGTTCGTGACCGTGTCGGCGGTGGTCCAGGACGAGCCGTCAGGGCTGGAGGCCAGGGTGAAATTCCTGGTGTTGTTGGCCGTCTCCGCCGGGCGGGCGGCGGCGTCGTGGCGCAGGATGTACCGGGAGAACGTCCTGGCGGAGCCGAGGTCCAGGGTGATCGACTGCGGCCTGCCCACCTCGGAGACCCAGCCCTCGTAGCCGGGACCCCACTGGCCGCTCACGGCCCGGCCGGGCGGGAAACCGCTGTGCGAGCTGCTCGCCGTCGCGGCGGCGCCGAGCGCGAGGTTGGACGATCCGGTCCCGGTGGTGGGGGTGATCGTCACCGCGCCGAGCGCGACCAGGGACGGGCCGGGGTTGCCCGTCCAGAAGTCGCCCTTGGAGACGTAGAAGGTCTTGTACCCGGGGCCCCCGGCGGAGGTGACGCCGATGTCACCGTTGCCGAGCAGCGCGGTGTCGGGCATCGTGCGGCTGACCGCGTTGGTGTAGGCCTCGGTGGTCCACCGGCCCTTGATCGCGCCGACGAGCTGCTGGACCTGGGCCCACTGCTGGGCGGGGGAGGGCGCGGCCGTGGCCGGTGCCGCGGTCAGCAGGGACAGGAGGAGGGCGCAGGCGAGTGCGGCGGATAAGAGCGTGCCACGCTGTCGCTTCATGCTGGTGCCTTTCTGCTGGACTGTTCTTCGGTGGCGGTGGGTGTGGTCCGGGTGACGGATGTCCCCGGGGATGCTCGAAGCCGGGCATGCGGGTCGCCCGGGCGCAGCGGCCTCGTCGGCGGCGACGTCCGCGGTCAGGTCCCGGTACAGCGCCTGCGCGAGCCGATCGCCGGCCGGCACGGCCGCGACCACGCCGGCTGAGATAACGTTATTCCGAAACGTAGAGTGTCGCTCAGAGGTTCCAAAGAGAGTGAACGGCAACAAGTTGGTCACGGCACCGGCAGCGTTCCCGGAGATGGCCGTGGAAGGCGCCCATAAGATGATGGCCTCATGCGAGAAGCGGTGAACGGCAGGCGCCCCGGCAGGCGACCGACGATGGTCGACGTCGCCCGCGAGGCCGGGGTGGCGCTTCGCACGGTCTCACGCGTGGTCAACAACGACTCGACCGTCGGCGCCGAGCTGGCCGAACGCGTGCAAGCGGCCATCGCCGCCCTCGACTACCGTCCCGACGAGCGCGCCCGCCAGCTCCGCTCCGGCGTCACCGGCACCCTCGGCGCGGCCGTAAGGCAGCTCTCCCACGTCAACCCGGTGCTGCGCGCCGTCGAGCAGGCGGCCAGGGCGGCCGGCCTGATGGTGCTCGCCGCCTCCACCGAGGACGACGAGCAGCTCGAGCGCCGGGTGGTGGAGTCCATGTGCCGCAGGCGCTTCGACGGCATCATCCTGGAACCGATCGGCGCCGACCACGGCTACCTGCTGCCCGAGCTGGCGGCCGGGCTGTCCCTGGTCGCCGTCGACCGCCCGGTGGCCGGGCTCGACGTCGACTGCGTGATCTCCGACAACGCGGCCGGCATCCGCACCGCGTACGCGCACCTGCGGGCGCACGGTCACCGTCGCATCGCCTACGTCGGCGACGACGAGCGCATCTTCACCGCGCGGGAGCGCGCGGCGGCGTTCCGGGCGTGCGTCGCCGAGCACGGCGGCACGCTCGACGGCGCCGCCCACACCGGGCCGATCGAGCCGGGCCGGATCCGCGCGGCCCTGGCCGCCGCCCTCTCCGGTCCCGACCCCGCGACCGCCATCATCACCGGCAACGCCACGATCAGCGTCGAGGTCGTCCGCGGCCTCGGCCCGGCGCCCCTGGCCGTGGTGGGCTTCGACGACTCCGAACTGGCCACCCTCCTGCGTCCCGACCTGACCGTGGTCGCCCAGGACGACCGGGCCATCGGCGGCACGGCCATCGACCTGCTCCGCGCCCGCATCGCCGATCCGTCCCGGCCCGTGCGGCGGGTGACCGTCCCGGTCGAGCTGCTCACACGAGGCTCAGGCGAGGTCCCGGCGAGGTGATCTGGCCGGGCGGTCGCGTGGATGACCCGCGCGCCGTCGGGCAGTTCATGGCGGAAGAAGTAGTCGCAGTTCAGCGGCGGTGACGATGGGCGGAACGAACCCTCTCCGGAGGTCTGCCCATCATCCGTTTTGGGTGCTAATGTCTGTTTCCATCATCTCGATACTTCGTCGACCGGCTGAAGTCGGACGAGCCGTGAGACGACCACGCTGCGCCTGAAACCGCGAGACCCCATGACCACTGCATGCCCCACCTGCCTCGCTCGCCAAGAAGCCGCCAACGACTGGGACAGGCTCCGCTGGACGATCGCCTCCAGCGGCCGCGACCTCGACCGGGCCCGCATTCACAACAAGGTCACCGGCCAGCGCCTCCCCGCCGTCTACTACCTGGGCATGGCGCTGTTCCTCCTCCTGTCCCTGTTCATCGTGGTCGCGTGTGCCGTCGGCTATCTGGTGCTCCCGTTGCTGCCGCGCCGGCCGATGGGCAAGCACTCGCCCGGTTGGGTCCGCTGGGCGAGACCCGCCCGCCGTCCCAGCGCCTGAGCCGGAAGATCCTGACAGCGCCCTGTTGATCCTCATTAATGCGAGGTAGCGCGCACAGGCCTGAGGACCATCGGGCACGGCGCGGGACCGCAGGCGGACGTGATGCCCGGACGCGGTGTGCACCTCACCGGTGCCGGACCGGGATCACCACTGGCTGTTATCGGTCACAATGCCCTACGTCAAGCCCTGGGGGAAGGTTCCGGTTACCGGCCGGGCGTGGGCGGCCGCCGGAAATGACCAGGTCGATGAGAGTTGCGGCTCGACGTCGCCCGTGGTGACCTGGGACGCCGTGACGGTGACCCGATCGTGATTTGACACGCCCTTGACCGACTCTGGTGAGAGCGTTAACACTCACTCCAAGCAATCGTTTGCTATAGGAATTGTCAGCGATTACACCAGGAGTTCGGCTTACCTTCCAACTAATTCACGAGTCTAGCGACCTCGCGCCGACGCCGGCGCAGCCCGCATACGAGGAGACTTTCTTGCTGTCCGCGCACCTCACCCTTGACCCCGCGTTCAGGGTGGCTCCCGTCCATCGACGCACATTCGGAACGTTCGTCGAACACCTCGGCCGGTGTGTCTACACCGGTATCTACGAGCCTGGCCATCCCACCGCCGACGACGACGGCTTCCGGCGTGACGTGCTGGAGCTCACCCGTGAGCTGGGCGTCACCACGGCCCGCTATCCCGGCGGGAACTTCGTGTCAGGCTACCGCTGGGAGGACGGTGTCGGCCCGCGGGACAAGCGGCCTCGCCGGCTCGACCTGGCCTGGCACAGCACGGAGACCAACCAGTTCGGGCTGGACGAGTTCGTCGCCTGGGCCCGCAAGGCCGGGGTGGAGCCCATGATGGCCGTCAACCTCGGCACCCGGGGCATTCCCGAGGCGCTGGACCTGCTCGAGTACTGCAACATCGAGTCGGGCACACACCTGTCGGACCTGCGGGTCGCCGGCGGCGCCAAGGAGCCGCACGGGGTCCGCATGTGGTGCCTGGGCAACGAGATGGACGGCCCGTGGCAGATCGGCCACAAGACCGCCCGGGAGTACGGGCGGCTGGCCGCCGAGACCGCCAGGGCCATGCGCATGATCGACCCGGGCCTGGAGCTCGTCGCCTGCGGGAGCTCCGGCTCCAGCATGCCGACCTTCGGCGCGTGGGAGGCCACCGTGCTGGAGGAGACCTACGACGTGGTGGACTTCATCTCCTGCCACGCCTACTACGAGGAGCACGACGGCGACCTGGCGAGCTTCCTCGCCTCGGCGTCGGACATGGACCACTTCATCGAGTCGGTGGTGGCCACCGCCGACAGCGTGGGGGCCCGGCTCAAGAGCAAGAAGAAGATCGACATCTCGTTCGACGAGTGGAACGTCTGGTACCTGTCCCGCTTCAACGGCGCCGAACCGCCACGGGACTGGCCGGTCGCCCCGCCGCTGCTCGAAGACCACTACCACCTGGCCGACGCGGTGACCCTCGGCGGCCTGCTGATCTCGCTGCTGCGGCACAGCGACAGGGTGACCTCCGCCTGCCTGGCCCAACTGGTCAACGTCATCGCCCCCATCATGACCGAACCCGGCGGCCGGGCCTGGAAGCAGACCACCTTCCACCCCTTCGCCCAGGCCTCGCGGCATGCGGCCGGTGAGGTACTGCGGCTGGAGTTCGACTCGCCGGTGCACGAGACCGAGAGGTTCGGGCAGGTCACCGCACTCGACGCCGTCGCCACCCTCGACGAGGCGGGCGCCACCACGCTGTTCGCCGTCAACCGCTCGACCGACCGGCCGCTCACCCTCACCGCCGACGTCCGCGCCCTCGGCCCGGTGCGCCTCGCCGAGGCCACGGTGCTCTCCGGCCCCGATCCCTACGCCCGCAACACCGCCGACGCCCCGGACACGGTGGCTCCCCGTGCGAACACCGACGTCCGTCTCGCCGACGGCACGCTCGAGATCACGCTGCCCGCCGTCTCCTGGAACGTGATCCGCCTCAACCGACCGTAGATCCACCCGGCCCGCGCCACCGGGGAGGCGCGGGCCTGCCCCCCTGGAGTAAGCAGTGGTCGACATTCCACCTCCCCGATCCCCGATCACTCGCAGGACGCTGCTGGGCGGCGCGCTCGCCCTCGGAGCCCTCGGCACCGGATGCGCGATTCCCGTAGGCATGGGCTCCTCCCAGACCAGGGTCAAGTACTGGCACTTCCTGGGCGCGAGCGACGGCATCATCATGAACCAGATGGTCGGCGCGTTCGCCAAGGACAATCCCTCCCTGTTCGTCGAGGAGAACGTCCTCCAATGGGGCGAGCCGTACTACACGAAGATCGCTATGGCCGGGTCGGGAGGCCGTTCCCCCGATCTCGCGACCTTCCACCTCGCCCGGCTGCCCGGCATCGGCCCCGGGGAGATCCTCGACCCGGTCAACCTCGATCTGCTCGCCGAGAACGGACTGCGGGCCGAGGACTTCAGCCCTCCCATCTGGGAGCGCGCCCACATCGACGGGGTCCTGTACGCGGTGCCGTTCGACGCGCACCCGATGGTCCAGTACTACAACACCGACATCTGCGGCCGCGCCGGGCTGCTCGGCGGCGACGGGAAGCTGCTGCCGACCAAGGGCCCCGACCAGTTGCTGGAGGCGCTGCGCAAGGCCAAGCAGACACTCGGCGGCAAGCCTCCGCTGGCCTTCGACGCGCTCGGCCTTGGAACGGTGGGGCCATGGCGGGTGTGGTGGTCGCTGTACCCCCAGAGCGGCGGCACCCTGCTTTCCGAGGACGGCACCAAGATCACGATCGATGACGCCAAGGCGCTGGAGGCACTGAGCCTCATGCGCACGCTGGGCGCGGAAGGGCTGTGCAACCCCACCACCGACTACGGGGCGTCGGTCGCCGATTTCCAGAACGGCAACGCGGCCATCCTGTGGAACGGCGACTGGGAGACCACCACCTACAAGCAGGCCAAGGTGCCGTTCAGTATGGCGCGCTTTCCCTCGGTCTTCGGTGGCGCGTCGGCCCAGGCGGACTGCCACGTCTTCGTCCTGCCCCACCAGCGCGACCGTGATCCGCAGGTCGAGCGGGCGACGTACCGGTTCATCGCCCACCTGGTCAAGAACAGCGCCGACTGGGCGGTGGCCGGCCACGTGCCCGCCTACCTCCCCACCCTCCAAGAGCCGGAGTACCTGGCGCTGCATCCGCAGTCCGAGTACCGCTCGGTCATCACCGAGGTGGCACTCGACCCGCAGGTGTGGTTCGCCGGATCGGCCTCGCGGCTGTGGATCGAGTTCGGCGAGGCGTTCTCCTCGGTGATCAGCGGAGCGCGTACGCCCGAGCAGGGCCTGGCCGTGGCCAAGGCCGCGTTGAGCAGGCTTCTGGCGGCACCCAACCCCTTCCCCAAGGAGCGCTGATGACGACCACCGTCGCCGCCCCCGCCACCACCACGCCGGTCGCCGAGGTGAGAGTGGCGCGCCGCTGGACCCAGCACGGGATGCTGTTCGTCGCGCCCTTCCTGGTGATCTACGTGGCCTTCCTGGTCTGGCCGCTGCTGCTGGGCCTGCGGATGAGCCTGTCCGACGTGAACATCGCCGGATCCAACGACGACCTGATCGGCTTCGCCAACTACTCCGAGGCGTTCGGCGACCCCAGGATGTGGCGTTCCCTGTGGAACACGGTGGTGTTCACCGTGCTGAGCACCGTGCCTCTGGTCATCCTGGGGCTGGTGTTCGCCTTGCTGGTGCACAACCTGCGCTTCGTACGCTGGCTGTGGCGGCTGTCCTTCTTCGCCCCGTTCCTGCTGCCCTCCGCGGTGGTCTCGCTGCTCTGGCTGCAGATGATCTACCAGCCGGGCTTCGGCCTGCTCAACGGCACGCTGGGGACCGACATCCTCTGGCTGGGCGATCCCGGCGTGGCGATGTGGTCGGTGGTGATGACCACGGTCTGGTGGACCGTCGGCTTCAACTTCCTGCTCTACCTGGCCGCGTTGCAGAGCATCCCCGAGCACCTGTACGAGGCCGCCTCGATCGACGGAGCCTCGGCCTGGGACAAGCTGCGCTCGATCACACTGCCGATGCTCCGCCGGACCACCGGTCTCGTCGTGGTGCTGCAGTTGCTGGCCTCGCTGAAGGTCTTCGACCAGATCTACCTGATGACCGGCGGTGGCCCGGAGAACGCCACCCGCCCGATCATCGAGTACGCCTACGACATCGGCTTCACGGGCTACCGCATCGGCTACGCGTCGGCCGTCTCCTACATCCTTTTCGTCCTGATCGTCGCGGTATCCCTGGTCCAGCTCCGGCTGTTCCGCAAGCGCGAGGAGACCCTCTCATGACCAAGCGGTTCAGCACCGGCCAGTTGATCCTGCTGGCGATCACCGGGGTGCTCGCCGTGGTATGGCTCGCCCCCATCGCCTGGGCGGTCGCCACCTCGCTGAAGCCCGAGTCCGACACCACCAAGATCCCCCTGCAGTGGTTCGGCAGCGAGGTGACCCTCGACGCCTACAGCCTGGTCCTGGGCACCGGCGGCATCGTCAAGTGGGCGATCAACTCCACGGTCACCGCGATCGTCGTGACGTTCATGACCGTGCTGTTCTCGGCGATGGCGGCGTACGGTTTCGCGCGCACCCAGTTCAGAGGGCAGCGTGTGCTGCTCTCGGTGATCCTGGCGGGGATCATGGTGCCCCCGCAGGTGCTGATCGCACCGCTGTTCGCCGAGATGGTCGCGCTCGGGCTGGTCGACACCTGGTGGGGCATCATCCTGCCGCAGGTGGCCGCGCCCGTCATCGTGTACATCCTCTACAAGTTCTTCCAGGGCGTGCCGCCGGAGCTGGAGCAGGCCGCGTTCGTCGACGGCGCCGGCCGCTGGCGGGTGTTCTTCACGATCGTGCTCCCGCTCTCGCGCCCGGTACTCGCCGCGGTGTCGATCTTCACGTTCATCACCACCTGGAACAACTTCCTGTGGCCGTTCCTGGTCTCCACCGACCCGAACACGATGACCCTGCCGGTCGGGCTGGCGAACGTGGTCCAGGGCACCTTCGGCCTGCGCTACGCGCAGATCATGGCGTCCGTGGTCCTGGCGGGACTGCCGCTGCTCGTGATCTTCGTACTCTTCCAGCGCCAGATCATTCGCGGCGTCGCCCACACCGGCCTGGCCGGGGAGTGACAGGGGGCTCACCATGAGAAGGAACACTCTGCTGATCGCCCTGGCCTCGGCACTACTCCTACCGCTGACAGCCGCACCCGCGTCGGCCGCAGGCCGTTCGCTGGGGGCGGTGGGGGTGTCGGTTGCGGGTGGTTCGCTGGGGGCGGTGGGGGTGTCGGTTGCGGGTGGTTCGCTGGGGGCGGTGGGGGTGTCGGTTGCGGGTGGTTCGCTGGGGGCGGTGGCGGTGTCGGATGCGGGTCGTTCGCTGGGGGCCGTGCCCGCGTCGGCCGCAGGCCACCTGCTTGGAGCCGTTCCGGCCACGGCCGCAGGCCACCCGCGGCCCGGGCCGCTGCCGGTGGCAGGAGACGTCGTGGTCCACGACCCGACCATGATCCGTACCGCGTCGGGCTACGTCGTCTACTCCACCCACGGCCGGCTGGAGGCCCGCACCTCTCCCGACATGGTGCACTTCACCCGAGCGGGAGACGCGTTCGCCACGCCTCCGGCCTGGTGGAGCGACTACTCGCCCGACAACGATCCGTGGGCGCCGGACATCTCCTTCCACCGAGGCCGCTACCTGCTCTACTACGCCGTGTCCACCTTCGGCTCCAACCACTCGGCGATCGGGCTCGCCACCAGCGCCACCGGCCTGCCGGGAAGCTGGAGCGACCGGGGGATCGTCTACGCGACCGACCGCGAGGACGACCACAACGCCATCGACCCGAACCTGTCGGTGGACCGGGCCGGTCGCTGGTGGCTGAGCTTCGGCTCCTACTGGACCGGCATCCGCATGATCCGCATCGACCCGGCCGACGGCATGCGCCTGGCCTCCGACTCCACCGTCCACCACCTGGCGACGCGCCCCGACGCCCCTTACGCGGTCGAGGCCCCCGCCGTCATCAAGCGGGGAAGGTACTACTACCTGTTCGCTTCCTACGACAGGTGCTGCGCGGGCACGGAGAGCACGTACAACATCAGGGTGGGCCGTGCCACCAGCCCCACCGGCCCTTATGTCGACCGCGACGGCGTCCCCATGCTGGACGGCGGAGGCACCCTGGTGCTGCGGACCGAAGGAAGCCGCATCGGGCCGGGCGGCCAGAGCGTCATCCGCGACAGGAACCGGGACCTGCTCGTCTACCACTACTACGACGGAGAGGACGGGGGCACCCCCAAGCTGGCACTGCGCTACCTCACCTGGGACCCACGGGGGTGGCCGTCCGTCACCTGACCCACACCCCCCTCGCCCGCGACTCGGGCGGGCACGGTGATGGCGGCTTCATGACCATGCTGAAACACCAGACGATCACCGCCCCACCCGCCACCCCACCTCAACGACCATGCTGAACACCAGACGATCACCGCCCTCCCGCGCAGGTGGAGGTCGTTAACAGCTGGGCGGGCAGCACCCGGGCACCCCGATCAAACGGGTGCCGGGTGGGCTCATCACCCTCACCGCCCCGCCCGCCGTCCCCGCGTTGACGTCCCTGCTGGAACGCCAGACGGTCACCGCTCTCCTGCGCAGGGGGAAGGTGGTAACAGCTGGGTGGGCAGCACCCGGGTACCCCGATCAAACGGGTGCCGGGTGGGCCGATCACCCTCACCACCCCACCCGCCATCCCTGCTTTGACGTCCCTGCTGAAACGTCAGACGATCACTACCCTCCTGCGCAGGTGGAGGTTGTTAACAGCTGGGTGGGCAGCACCCGGGTACCCCGATCAAACGGGTGCCGGGTGGGCCGATCACCCTCATCACCCACCCGCCACCCCCACCAAACGACCCGCTGGCGCTAGCCGTGGCCTCCCCTCCCGCTCAGCCGGATGAACGTCACCGAGTGGGCGGGGAAGTCGTAGGTGAAGTCGGAGCCGAACCCGCCCGTCCTGCGTTCGACCGGTGCCACCTTCGTGGGCTCGGCGATGGAGTTGACGTCGCCGGGTTCCCCCATAAGCGTGGTCACGGTGCCCGCGGAGGCGATCCGCGCATCGCCGAGATCGACCGCGGTGCGGACCGTCGACGGCTGGGCGTTGACGACCTTGAGCACGATGTCCCCGCTGCGGGAGTCCTTGGAGACGACCTGGTAGAGCGGTTCGACGGTGGCGTTGTCGACGAACTCGTCGATCTTCTGACCGTCGAGCCACGTGGTGATCTTCCGCCCGGCGAGCTGGATCTTGAGCCGGTAGTCACGGTTCGTCTCGACCGTCGTCGAGGAGGCGGCGATCGTCGACTTGGAACCGTTGACGGCCTTCTCGATCGCGGACTGGGTGTTGTTCCAGCCGCCCACGTTCCACCAGTAGAAGTTGCCGGTGTCGCGCACTCCGAACATCACCAGGAAGCCCTCGGCGCCCTCGGTCTTGCGGGCGGTGACCTCCAAGGTGTAGCCGGACCAGTCCGCGGAGCCCGCGGTCGACCTGGCGTCCTCCACGATGGCCGACTGCTCGTAGCCGCCGTCCCGCACGCTCCACGCGCCCGCCGCGCCGGGCGTCCACCTGTCCGCGCCCGCCGAGAAGTCATCGCTGAACAGCACGTTCCCTGACGCGTCCGTCACCCTGACGTCGTCGTAGCGCACCTTGGTGTTCCAGGTGCCGAGGCCGATGGCCCCCTTGATGTCGTCCACCGGCAGCGGGGCGCCCTTGAACGCGCTCGGCAGCACCCGGTCCCCGACGTTCCTCCCGAACAGGCGTTGCACGTAGTAGCTGGGGGAGCCGTACGCCTGGTCGTTGTCGAACCAGATGAGGTCGGGCGTCCAGTCGACGTAGTCGACGTTGGCCATCAGCGGCGCGTAGGAGGCCAGTTCGACGACGTCGGAGTTGCGCTCGATGCCGGTCAGGTAGGAGGCCTCGGCGAGGGCGTTGTAGAGGGTGTTGCCCTGGGAGGCGTACTCGCCGACGAACACCTTCGGCCCGTCGCGGTCGTAGGAGTCGTAGCGGCGGTTGTTGGCGAGGAACCACGAGGGGCTGTTGTAGTAGTGCTCGTCGACCAGGTCGGCCTTCTGTTCGCGGGCGAAGTCCCACATCCTGTCGAACCAGGCCCCCTGCGAGGTCGTGCCCGAGTTGGAGATGATCTTGATGTCAGGGTACTTCGCCCGGACCGCGTCGGCGAACCTCGGGTAGTTGGCGAAGAACTCGGGGAAGACCTCCTCGTTGCCCAGGCCGATGTACTCCAGCCCGAACGGTTTCGGATGGCCGAGCGCCGCGCGCTTGGCGCCCCACGTGGTCTTCACGTCCCCGTTGGCGAACTCGATGAGGTCGAGCGTGTCCTGCACCCAGCGCGCCAGCTTGGTCTCGTCGGTCAGCGGGCGGTTCTGGCCGCAGCCGTTGACGCCGACAGACAGAACCGGCAGCGCCTCGGCGCCCAGGTCCTCGGCGAACTGGAAGTACTCGTAGTAGCCGATGCCGTAGGACTGGTTGTAGCCCCAGAAGTTGAAGTTCGTGGGCCGCTCCTCGACGGGTCCGATCGTCTCCTTCCACTGGTAGATGCGGCGCCGGTCCTGCTTGTCGGAGTACGGATCGTAGGTGCCGACGTTGGTCACGCACCCGCCGGGGAACCGCAGGAAGCGCGGTTTCAACGCGGCCGTCATTTCGGCGAGGTCCTTGCGCATCCCGTTCTCGCGGCCCTTGAACGTGTCCCGGGGGAAGAGCGAGATCATGTCCAGGTCGACCTGGCCCGAGCCGCCCGCCAGCACCACCAGCCGTGCGGCGTCGGTGGTCCCGCTGGCCGTGATGGTCGCGGTGTACTTCTTCCACTCGCCGGACCGGACGTCGAACGAGGCCCTGCCGTACGTCGTCGAACCGTCCGCGCTCTCGGCCGTCACGTTCACCGGCCCGCCGCTGGTCCGCCGGGCGAAGAAGGACAGGTCGTACTTCTTGCGGGCCTGGAGGGCGATGCCCGTGTTGAATCCACTATTGCGCACCCCGACGCCCGTGCCGGACGCGGTGATGTCGACTCGCAGGTGATTCCGGTTGTTCGCGTTCAGCGGCCGGTCCCCGGTCACGGTGATCGTGCCGGCGCCGTCGCGTTCGACCTTGCTCCACGCGGTCAGCCCGGTGTAGCTCGGCTCGTCGCTGGAATCGAACTCGAAGGACCGGTTCTGCACGAGCTCGGCGTAGAGCCCGCCGTCGGCGGCATGGTTGATGTCCTCGTAGAAGACGCCGTACAGGTTCCTGCTCACCTTGGTGCCGGCCGCCGCGGTGTCGACGGTCAGCGAGCCCCCGCCCTCGGCGTACGCTTCCACGCGGAACCTGGCGGGAACGGGACCGGAGACGAGCTTCCCGCCACTGACGGAGAGGTACAGCTCCCGGGACCGCACCGTCACCTTGCCGCCGCCCGCGTCCTGGAGCCGGAACAGCCCCGCCGGTCCTTTGCGGACCTTGACCGAGCCGTCGGTCCCCGCCCGCAGGTACCCGGCGCCGGTGACGTCCTTGAGCGCGACCTGGCCGCCGCCGCGGTCCTCCGCGGTGAGGGCCAGAGCGGTCGCGGGCGGGGTGGGCAGGGCGCGTACGACGCCGCCGGCGCCGGCGGAGAGGTACGGCGTGCCGCCCACGGCGCGCAGGGTGAACGTCCCTTCGGGGACCACCGGCCCTCCCTCCGCGGCCTTCACCGCGAAGTAGTCGAAGTCGGCGGTGACGGAGGTGCCGTTCTGGGCGGAGAGCGCGTACAGGCCGACCTGCTTGACGTCGATGCTGGCGCTCACCGTGGAAGCCCGCACCCAGGCGGACCCGTCCCAGTAGGAGGAGGTGAACTCCGTCCCCGACCTGGTGAGCTTGAGCGTCTCGCCCGAGGAGCCGGCCCTGGACGCGAAGGCGGCGGTGAAGGCGGAACGGACCTCGGTGTCGGTCTCGACCACCACGCCGCCGGCCGATCCCACGTGGGCCAGCCCGGCCCGCACGTAGTTGTCCCAGTCCTGCCACGCGAGGATGCCCGCGCTCTGGAAGTCGAGGGACACCGGCGCGCCGACCTTGGTGACGACCTCGAAGTCACCGTCGGGGACGTCGAACAGGAACAGGTTCCTGGCGTTGTTGGTGCCCTGGTAGGTGTCTCCGGTCATCGAGCGCACCCTCAGCGTGCCCGGCTGCTCGGTGAGCGACCAGCGAGAGGGGTCGGGAGCGAGTACTTCCCATCCGGGGCCGAGCGTGCCGGCGTCGAACTGCTCGACGGTGGCGCCCTCGGGGATCGGATCGGCGGCTTCGGCCGTGGCCTGTTGCCCGGCGAGCAGGCCGCAGAGCAGGCTCCCGCATAAAGCCAGTGACCAGGTCTTTCTTCTCATCAGGTGATTCCTATTGTTGTTAACGTTAACAACTTTGAGGGGAACTGAAGCGAAGGGTGAGGGAATGAGTCGGACAACAGTCAAGAACCACAACCTGGCCCCGTCAATAGTTCGTTAACCGGTTGTTTCACTGTGACCGGACCGTAAGCGACGGAGCCTCCGGCGGCTCCCATTGTGATCGATCACATCTCCGGCATTCCCGGTTCGCCGGGCTTGGATGAACCTGGCGCCTCCGGGTGTTGCGGAAAGGCATGGGAGATCGCTTCGCGGATCAGAATGTCATCAGCCGGCTGCTCGACGAGTCACGGACCTGGGCGATCGTGGGGTTGACCGACAATCCCGACCGGACCGCCCATGAGCAGGCCCGGCTGCTCCAGCAGCGCGGCAAGCGGATCGTGCCGGTGAACCCGTCGGCGGCCGAGGTGCTCGGCGCTCCGGGGTACGCGACCCTCGCCGAGGTGCCGGTCCCGGTGGACGTGGTGGGCGTCTACCGCAGGCAGGAGGCCGCCGGGGCGGTGGTCGACGAGGCCGTGGCCGCCGGCGCGAAGGCGGTGTGGCTGCCGCTGGGCGTGATCGACGAGGCCGCCGCCCAGCGGGCGCTCGACGCGGGCCTGGACGTCGTCATGAACCGCTGCCCCGCCGTCGAATGGGCGCTACGCCACTGACCACCCGGGCCGCGGCCCGGAGCAGGTCCCTCACGCACGGCGGAGGTCACCGGGCGAGGCGGAGCCGGAAGCCCGCCGGTAGCCGCCCGCCCTGGCTCCGGGCGCGCAGGGCCTTGACGAGCCGGCTCAGGGCTTGCGCGCCACGGCGCCGGCGTAGGTGTGGAGGGTCAGGGTGAGCTCCATGGAATCTTCGGGATCGGGCCGCCAGCTCACCACCGATACGAGCCCCGGCTCCACCACTTCCAGGTCGCCGAAGTAGCCGAGGATCTCCTCGCGCGTGCGCCACCGCCCGGTACCGAGGTTCTCGTTGAAGACCTTCTCGCCCATGAGGGCCTGCCTGGCGGCCTCGGGATGCTCTTCCTCCGGGTTGAAGAAATGGGAGATCGCCATGTAGCTGCCCGATGGGAGGGTGTCCCGGAACACGGCGGCGACGCGTCCGGGGTCTTCATCGTCGTGGAGGTGGTGCAGGATGCTGAACAGCAGCAGCCCGACCGGCTTGGTGAAGTCGATGAGGGCCCGCACCCGGGGGTCGTCGATGATCGCCTGGGGGTCGCGGACGTCCGCCTGGATCACCGTGGTGGTGCCGTCGTCGGCGAGGAGTTCCCTGGCGTGGGCGAGCACCATCGGGTCGTTGTCCACGTAGACGACCCGGGTCGCCGGATCGATCTCCTGCGCGATCTCGTGCACGTTCCCCTGTGTGGGAAGCCCCGATCCGAGGTCGAGGAACTGGCGGATCCCCGCCTCCGCGGTCAGATAGCGCACCACGCGCCGCAGGAACCGCCGGCTCGCGAGTCCCGCCGTCTTCGCATCGGGGGCGACACGCAGCGCCATCTCCCCGAACTGGCGGTCGATGGGGAAGTTGAGCGTGCCTCCGACCATGAAGTCGTAGACCCGCGCGATGCTCGGCTTGGAGGTGTCGATCTCGGGCGCCGGCCGGCCCTCCCGGTCGCGCCCCTCGTCGTCGCGTTCGGACAAGCCTGCCTCACCCTCATGAGATCGATCTGTCGGCCCAGAGCGGATAACGGCAAATCTAACCGCCGCAGACGGCGGGAGCGAAGGGTGGCGAGGCTCACCGGTGGTTTCGGGTGTCCCTATACCGAGGAGCGGGATGCTGGAGGCGGGCCGAACAGGAACCGCGACGATATTCGCTTGTGGTGACAGTCACCATTTGGTCCGCCAATATGAGTCCGCTGGACTGTGGGCGGGGCTGAGCTCGGGGCGCGAGGATGGCATCCGGGTCGCGTTGGCCGGCGCACCGTCCCTGGCCGCCAGGGCGGCGAGCAGTTTCAGGGCGTGTTCCGAGGGACTGCCGGGATCGGCCTGGAGGACGACCACAGACTTGAGCTGACGTGCTCCACCCGGTTGGTCGGCCCTGAAGGAGAGCGGCGTCGGCACCGAGAGCGGCTGGGAGTCTTTCCGTGACTACACGGCAGGTCCGCGTGGTCACCGTCCGGACGGCCGCCGACGACGTGGGCTGGTACGACGGCACGGGCACCGGCAGGCTCAACTGATCACCAGGCGTCATCCGCGCGTCACGAGGATCCCGTCGTCATCGCTGAACAGCTCGGCTCCGGGGTGGAAGGTGATCCCGCCGAACGAGACCGGGACGTCGCGCTGACCGGTCCCCTCCTTGGCGCTCTTACGCGGATTGGAGCCGAGGGCCTTGATGCCCAGGTCCAGCTCGCCCAGGGCGGCGACGTCGCGGACGGCGCCGTTGATCACCACCCCGGACCAGGCGTTGCCGGCGGCTAGCCCCGCGATGACGTCGCCCATCAGAGCGGTGTGCAGGGAACCGCCGCCATCGACGACCAGGACCCGTCCCTCACCGGGCTCGGACAGCGCGGCCTTGACCAGGACGTTGTCCTGGCGGCAGCGGACGGTCGCGATGACGCCCCGGAAGGCGCGGCGCCTGCCGTACTGGCGGAACTGCAGGTCGCAGGAGTCGAGATCCTCGCCGCGTTCGTCGTAGAGGTCCGCGGTCACAACGGTCATCACAGGATCTCTCTCCAGAGTGGTGTCACGGGTCCGACGCTTTCAAAGCCGTCGCAGGCAGGTGGTGCCGGGATACATCACGATTATGGCGGCGAGCACAACGGTGATCCCGCTCAGGATCACGATGACCGTACGGTTGCCCATCCTGCGTCCCCTGACCGAGGCGTCGATCTACGCCAGTCTGGGCCGTCGCACGTGCGACCTGACAAGGACCGGGGCGCCTATGTCCCCGCCCGAGTTGGGGTGCGTTGTTCTGTCGCTGATGGGGGTCCGGGATGTGGGTTCCTTGAGATGGAGTGAGAGGGGGTGGTGGTGGTGGAAGGGATTATTGCCCGCCCGGACCCGGTGTGATTGAGGTGCCCGTGTGCTGCCCGCCCGGGTTGTGATCTGCGGGGTCGGTGCGGAGCGGGGGTGTATTGGAGTCGTGCGGTGGTGGTTATAGGGATTATTTGCCCACCCGGTACCCATTTGATTGGGGTACCCGTGTGCTACCCACCCGAGTTGTGACCGGCGTGGCCGGTGCGGGGATGGGTCTGTTTGTTGTAGGTCGGGTGGGGTGTATTCATTGTCGTGCGGTGGTGTGAAAGCGGATTATTGCCCGCCCTGGTACCCGTTTGATTGGGGCGCCCATATGATGCCCGCCCGAGTCGGGACCGGCGGCGGTCGACCGAGTTTGGGACGTGATTGTCGGTGGGAGATTTTCCGGCTGGGAGGGGCCCTTTGTCGTTGGTCGGGTGGGATATTCGTCGGTCGCGGCGGGGGATTCGTCATAGATGGGTTAGAATGTGCCCGTCTTCAGTCGGTTGAAGTTTTGCTCGGAAACCATCTCTCCACGGCAGCGCCAGACATCTCCTACCCGAATGACGATAGGCGGATTCCGCCTCAACCGGCCGTAGGGACATCATAAATCGCTCGGGGAAGCGGGGTCTTTGACCGGGTGGGCAGCACATGGGTGCCCCGATCAAACGGGTACCGGGTGGGACTCTGAGTTGTCCTCTATCGCCGCCGCGCCTAGGAGTCCGGGGCGATGGGAAAGGTCCACGTCCCAGACTCCGCCGGTGACGCGGGTTCCCGCTCGGAAGCCCGGATCACCCGCATTCCGGGAACTGCAGGGGGTAGCCGTGCAGGGGCGTGGCTCCGTTCTTCTCGATGAGTACGGCGCAGCCGGCCTGGAGGCCGGCGCGGCCGTCGTGCGTCACCGGGTTCGGCTGGACGACCATCACCTGCCCCGCGCGGAAGGTCCACGGTTCGAAGGTGTGGTCCGAGCCCGACGACCCGAGCTCGGGGTTCCTGCCGGTCTCGCCGTGCAGCACGCTGTCGAAGAGCACGAAGTCCCTGTCCTGCACGACCAGCGCGGCGTCCTGGACCTGTTCGGCGGTGGCACCCTCGCGGAGCACGGCGAGGATCCGGTCGAAGCAGGTGGTGGCCACGTCGAACAGTTCCCGGTAGAGCGGCGTGGGAGGCGCGCCCACGGCGAACGGGCGGTGCGCCTGCCCGCCGTACCCGTGGTAGTTGATCGTGATCTCGGTGATCACCACATGGCCGGCGCCGATCACCCGGTGGCCGGGGAACTGCCAGGGCGACTTGCGGTCCGGCGCGTTCATGTCGGTGCTGCTGATGAAGATGATGCCCTCGTCGCCGCCCTTGGGCACGAACGACGAGTGCAGGATCGACTTGGCTTCCAGCTCGGTGAGCCCCGGTCGCAGCCGGGCGGCCAGATCGGCGCAGGCGGAGTCGATGAGCGCTCCGCTCTGCCGGATACGCTCGATCTCCTCGTCACTGCGGATCCACCTCAGCTGGTTCAGCTCGGCGGTGAGGTCGACGAACTCGCACCCCGGCAGGCTCCGGCGCAGCCCGGTCATCTGGCCGTGGGGAAGGGCGGCGGACATGCCGACCACGCCGACCTTGCGCTCTCCCGCGCCGCGCGTGGTCAGCTCGGCCGACACCGCCTCCACGGCGGAGGGCCAGTAGCACCGTAGGTCGTCGACGTTGCTGATCGCGGTGGCGTTGGGGACGTGGTTGACGAAGTGGAGGAACAGAGTCGCGGGCCGGTCGGGGGACAGGACCAGCCAGGTGGGCTGCCGCGGGGTGTAGTCGGTCAGGTAGTGGACGGGCCCGGTGTAGCCGCCGGCACCGTAGACGACGAGGGCGTCCAGATCCCGGTCCTTGAGCAGCCGTTCTACGGCGTCGCGCCTGCGTGCGTGCTCGGCTGCGGTGAACGTCGGTCGCGCGTCGAACTCATACATCGTTGATAGACCAACCTCACCGAGATCCAGACATATGGGCTGTTAAGCGGTGACTGTAGCGTTCCTGATCGCCGTGATGTCAGGGACGAAGGTGCCGAATGCCGGAGATCCTCCCCGCTGACACCGCGTCAGTGAATGCCGGGGTGACACAGCGTCAGTAGGTCTTCTCGGGCGGATCATCCGGTGGTACAACCGCGCCAGAACGCGATTCCGTTTGGGGTGCGCATGAGACCGGTGACCAACACGCTCAGGATCGTTCTGGCGGTCGTAGGGGCGCTGGCCCTCCTGGCGCCCCCGGCCGCCGCGAGCCGGGGTACCGCGTGCTCCGCGCCGGTGCCGAGCGAGACCCGGCCGGGCTACCTGGTGGCCGACCCCGCGTGCGACTTCCCCTCCGGCACCCCGTTCACCGCACTGCCGGGGGCGACCGCGCACACCGGCATCGCCCAGGGCGCCGCCTACCGCGTCGAGGTGCCGGACAACTGGAACGGCGAGCTTGTCCTGCACGCCCACGGCTACCGCGGCCAGGGCACCACTGTCTACGTCGACAACCCGTCGCTGCGCGCCCACCTGATCGCCCGCGGGTACGCATGGGCGGCCTCCAGCTACCAGACCAACGGCTACGACGTCGGGCAGGGCGTCAAGGACTCGTACGCGCTGATATCCCTGGCCAGGAACGTGACCGGCAGATCCGCGAAGCGCGTGTACATGACCGGTCTCTCCATGGGCGGGCACGTCACCGCGGTCGCGATCGAGCACTACCGCGGCGCCTTCGCCGGCGCGCTGCCCGCCTGCGGGGTGCTCGCCGACACCGAGCTGTTCGACTACTTCACCGACGCCAACGTCACCGCCGCCGCGCTCACCGGCACGCGGATCGAGTTCCCGCTCAATCCGGGCCCGGAGTTCCAGCAGGCGTACGCGGACACGGTTCTCACCCAGGAGCTGCCGAAACTCGGCAGCGGCTTCACCTCGGGGACACCTCCGGTGCTGTCGGAGACCGGACGGACCTGGGCGGCGGCGGTCGAGCAGCGCAGCGGCGGCACCCGGCCGGGCTTCGACGCGGCCTTCCTCTACTGGAACGGCATCGGGTTCGCGCCGCTCACCCAGATCCCGTTCCTGTTCGGCCTCTATCCCGGCCTGAGCGGGGGGACCTCGAACATCGCCCCCGGCAACGTCGTCGACAACCGTCACACGGTCTACCAACTCGACGGCAGGCCGGCGCTCACCGCGGCGGAGTGGCGGCTCAACCGGCAGGTGTTACGCGTCAGGAGCACCGCGTCGGCCTCCCGCGACCTCACGGGCATCCCCGCGGTCCAGGGCTCTCCTCGGATTCCCGTGCTGTCCCTGCACGACCTCGGCGACCTGTTCGTGCCGTTCTCGATGGAGCAGATCTACGCCGCTCGCGCGGCACGGCACGGACGGGCGCACAACTTCGTCTCCCGGGCGATCAGAGGCGTCGGTCACTGCGACTTCACGGGGGCGGAACTGCGACGCGCCTTCGACGATCTCGTCACCTGGGTGGAGACGGGAAGGCGCGCGGACGGCGACAGGATCCTCAGCCGTGCCCAGGTGGCGCGCCCGACGTTCGGCTGCCGCTTCACCGAGGGAACCCGCCCGTCCTTCCCCGCCTGCCCGAAAGCCTGACGCCCCTGCCGCTCCGGGCTCGACGTCACGGTGAAGCCTGTCACCGGCCGCCCCGGCCGGCCGCCGAATTCATCGTTCCCCTGTGGGCGCCGTTCGGTCCGTCGCGTTCACCCTCGGCCCCGGCCCTCCCGGAAGAAGAGCAGGGTGAAGGCATAGGGGGTTGAACGGCTAGGGGGTTGGAGCGCCATGTTCGCCGTGGTACCAATGTCGCTATAAGTATTGTATTTAATCCATTTCGGGCCTGGTGCTTCTCTATTCGCCCCGCGAAACGGGTGATTCGGAGAATCGTACACGCCGGCCGCACCACGCGACTTCCGACATCAATTCATTTCTGCATGGAAAAGGGGTACCGATGGTAGACCAGCCCTCTCGCCAAGCGGTTCACGATGTTCTCAAGGGCATTGTCGCGCGCATTCTCCAGGTGCCGGAGAACAGCATCACCGAGGATTCCAGGATCATGGACCTCACCCTGGTCGAATCCATCAAGCTGCTGCGGATCGCCGGCAGGATCGAGCGCACGTTCGGCATCGAGCTGGACCAGGAAGTGCTGTTCCGCACGGGAAGCCTGGGTGACATCACCGATGAGGTGTTCCGGCTGTGCCGCCAGGAGCAGGAGGAGGCTGCTTGAGCGCGTACACCCCGCGGGACGTGCGGACGCTGGGGGAGATGTTCATCCGCGCGGCTGAGCGGCACCCGGGCAAGGCGGTTCGTACGTTCTCCCCCGAGCGCTCACTGACCTTCGAGCGGCTCGCGCGCGACGGCCACACCGTGGCCGCCGGGTTGCGGTCGCTCGGGGTGCGGCCCGCCGCTCCCGTGGCGGTGCTCGTCCAGTCTCCGCTGGACTTCCTGCGGGTCACCGGCGGCGTCGTCCTCGCAGGGGCGGTGATGGTGCCCCTCGCGGTGTCCGCCGGTTTCAACAAGGCCTTTCTGGCCCGGATGCGGCAGGTCCTCGCCGACAGCGGGTCCCGCTTCGCCGTCATCGACGACGCGTACGCCGACGCTCTGGCCGAGGTTGCGTCCGATCTCCAGGTGATACCGCTCTCCCGGGTGCTCGCCGACCAGGGCGGTGCCCCGGCCCAGGAGCCGTTCCCGCCCCCCGAGGTGGGGGAGGAGGACCTGGCGCTGATCCAGTACACCTCTGGCAGCACCTCCGCGCCCCGCGGGGTGGCGCTGACCCATCGCAACATTCTGGCCGGCATCCGTGTCCTGCAGCGGGGAGCCGGCGCGCAGGACGGCGACGTGCTCTGCCACTGGCTGCCCCTCTCCCATGACATGGGCCTGTTCTCCACCCTGGGCGCGATCGCGGCGGGCCTGGACATCGGGGTCTCCGCGCCGCAGGACTTCATCAAACGGCCTGAAGAGTGGCTGCGCTGGTTCTGCGACCTCGGAGCCACCATGTACGCCGGACCCAGCTCCGGCTACCGCTACCTGCTCGACTCCATCCCGCCGGAGGAGGTCCCCTGTTACGACCTGTCCGCGGTGCGGGTCATGCTCAACGGCGCGGAACCGATCGACCCGGATCTGGTCACCGGCTTCCAGCGGCACTTCGCCCCCGCCGGGCTCGCCCCCGAGGTGATGACCCCGTGCTACGGCCTGGCCGAGGCCACCCTCGCGGTCACCTTCGCCCCCGTCGGCGGCTCGGCCCAGGTCGACTGGGTGGACCGCGACCTGCTGAACAACGCGGGAGAGGCCAAGCCGGCGACCCCAGGAGACGTCACCGCGCGCGGGGTGGTGAACTGCGGCGAGCCCGTCCCCGAGGTCGAGGTCCGGATCGTCGCCGACGGCCTGGCGGTCGCCGAGCGGGTCGTGGGCGACATCGAGATCCGGGGCGAGCCGGTGATGCGCGGCTACCACCGGGAGGCGACGGCCACCGTGTCCGCCGACGGCTGGTGTCCCACCGGAGACCTTGGATACTTCGCCGGCTCCGCGCTCCACGTCACCGGACGCCGCAAAGAGATGATCATCTTCGCCGGCCGGAACCACTATCCCGAGGACGTGGAGGCACGGGTGCGCCCCGTCGAGGGCGTCTACCAGCGGCGTGCGGTCGCCGTCGTGCTTCCGGCGGACCCCGGCGCCGGCAGGCCCGAGCGCATCGGGGTGCTCGCCGAGGTCACCTCGGCGCTGCCGCCCTACGACGACCGCGTCTCCGACATCCGGGCGGCGGCGGCCGAGGAACTGGGCGGCGCGTCCGTCGACGTCGTGCTCCTGGGGAGGAACGGGCTGCTCCGCACCACCAGCGGCAAGTTCCAGCGCCTGCTCATGCGCGGCCGGTTGCTGGACGGCACGCTCGCCCGGGTTCTCACGCACGTCGCCGCCGATGAACGGGTCTTCCGCGCGAAAGCGAGCACACCGTGACTCCTATGAGCACCTTCCCGACCGCCTGCGAGCTGGAGGCGAGCCTGGGGGACCCGCTATCGCCCACCGGGCCGCTCACCTACGGCAACGCCATGGCCGGCGACAACGCCGAACGCTGGCCGCACGGCTCCCTGTCCCGGCTGCGCGGGTGGGGCTACCCGGCCCACCTGGTGCCCGAGGCGCTCGGCGGCCGGCTGACCTCCCTGGAGGAACTGCTGGCTCTCGGCCGCGTGGTGGCACGCCGCGACCCGACCGTGGCGGTGATCGCCAGCTCCCCCTGGGCGTCGGGGACGCCGGTCTGGCTCGCGGGAACGCCTGCCCAGCAGCGCGACCTGGCGGAGGCGGTCCTGCGCGGGCAGTGGGTCTCGCTGGCGCTCACCGAGCTCGACACCGGGGCCGACCTGCTGTCGAACGAGCTCACCGCGCGGCGCGTCCCGGGCGGGTTCGTACTCGACGGCGCCAAGTGGCTGATCAACAACGTGCGGGTGGCCCGGTTCGTGTGCCTGCTGGTACGCGAGCCACAGCTGGCGGGGCTGCGCTCTCTCACCATGCTCCTGGTGGACCTGGAGCGGCTGCCGCCAGATGGCTACGAGCTGCTCCCCAGGATCCACACGCACGGGATCCGCGGCGCGGACATCGCCGGGATCCGGTTCCGGGACGCGTTCGTGCCGGACAGCGCGCTCCTCGGCCGGCCAGGCAGAGGCCTCGATCTCACCATCCGCTCGCTGGTCATGATCCGCACCCTGGTACCCGGGCTCAGCCTCGGCGCCCTCGACACCGGGCTGGCCTGCGCCTTCGACTTCCTGCGACAGCCCCGTCCCTCCCACGGGCCGCCCACCGCCGGCCCATTCGTACGGGAGGAGCTGGCGGCGGCCTACCTCGACCTGCGCGTCGCCGAGACGGTCGCCACGTGCTGCGTGCGCATCCTGCAGCACCTGCCGGCCCTCGCGCCCGTGGCGTCGGCGGTCGCCAAGTACCTCGTGCCGCACCTCGCCGAGTCGCGGCTGCGCAGCCTCGGCTCCGTGCTCGGCGCACGCTACCTGTTACGCCAGGACCACTGGTCCGGCGTCTTCGAGAAGCTCATCCGGGACACCCGCCTGTTCAGCCTCTTCGACGGCAGCGAGCCGGTCGTGCTCAGCGCCCTGGCCGCGCAGGTGTCCTGCCTGTCGGAGCCGGACGTCGATCCACGCGCGGTGGACGCGGTGTTCCGCCCCGGCTTCGTCCCGCCACCGTTCCCCGCGGGACTCGACGCGCTGGGGACCGCGAGCGACATCGATCCGGTCACCGCCGGCCTGGACGAGGTCTGTACGGAGCTGCGGCGGCGAGCCGGCGGCGACCACGCGCTCGTCCGTGCCGCGGAACTGCTCCACCACGAGGGCGGCGAGCTGCGCAGGGACGCGTGCCAGGCCGTCGACCCGCGCTCCGAGGCCGGCCAGCAGGTGGGGGAGCGGTACGCCCGGGTCTTCGCCGCGGTCTGCGTGGCCCGATCGTGCCTGGAGGCGGGGACGGACGCCTTCACCGCCGGCCCACTCCACTGGACGGCCCCCGCGCTGAACGCGCTGCTGCGCCCCGACGCCCGCATGCCGCGCGCCACGGCCGAAGAGCTGTTCGAAGAGCTCACCAGGCAGTACGCGCCGGACCCGGCGCTGTCGATGGCACGGCGGGGATGAGGGGAGCGAGCCATGAAGGAACCGATCGGAGAGGCCATGGCGACGGCCGCCCTCCTCGACCAGGCGCTCGGAGACCCCCTGGACGAGCAGAGCGCCGCGTCGTTCAGCGCCGGCGTCACCACCGACCGAGAGGGCCGGTTCCCCCAGCATCTGTGCAGCGCGGCGTTCGAGTGGGGACTGGCCGAATACCTGATCCCGGCGGGGTCCGGCGGCGGTCTTCGCTCCCTGGAGCAGTGCCTCGCGCTGTTCCGGGTGCTGGCGCGACGCGATGTGACGGCGGCGACGGCGATCGCGGCGAGCTTCCTCGCGAGCCTGCCGGTCTGGCTGGAGGGAACGCCCGGCCAGCGGCGAGCCGTCGCCGGACTGCTGCGAGGGCACCGGTTCCTGGCGTTCGCGATCGGCGGGGACGACCACGGCGCGGACATCCTCACCGGGACGGACGCCGCCCGCGGCACGGGGCACGCCTGGAGCCTCCACGGCAGCACACCCCTCATCGACAACGGGGGACACGCCGCGGCGGCGACCGTCCTGGCGCGCACCGGGAACGGCGGCGACCTCACGACGTTCCTCCTGACGCCCTCCTCCGGGAGCGGCGGGCACTGGGGATCGCTGCCCAAGCACGAGACCCATGGCCTGCGCGCGACGGCGCTGAGCCACCTCACCCTGTCCGGGTTCCCCGCCGGTGACGCCGAGGTCGTCGGCAGGCCGGGGCAGGCCCTGGACACGGTCCTGCACACGCTGCCGGTCGCCAGGATGCTGGTCGCGGGCCTCGCCCTCGGAGGGCTGGACACCTGCCTGCGGGCGGTGGTGTCGTTCGCGCGCTCCCGGCGGCTGTACGGCCGGGCGATCATGGAGCTGGAGCCCGTCGCCTGCCGCCTGGTGGACGTCTACACGGACCTGCTCATCGCCGAGGCCGTCTCGCACGAGCTGTGCCGGACGGCGCGCATGAGTCCCCACCGGTTCCCGCTCATGTCCGCGTGCGTCAAGGAACTGGTACCACGGCTGGCCACGGACGGTGTCGAGTCCCTCGCGATCGTGCTCGGCGCCCGGGCCTACTGCTCGACCGAGCACTGGCACGGCATCGTCGAGAAGATGCGCCGTGACTGCGCCGTCGTGACCGTCCTCCTCGACGAGGACCGGCTACCGGCGCCGGGTGCGACCCGTGCGGCCACCGAGCTGGGCGCCCTTCCCCCGGACCCGTTCGCCCCGTCACCGCCCGAGCCGGCGTGGACGGGCCGGCTCCCGGCAGGAGCCGAGGCCGGCCTGTCCGCCGACGACGACGCCGGCCAATCCGGCGTGGCCGTGGCCGCCCGGCTTCTCCGCGACGAGGGCGCGCCGGAGCCGTACGGACGGCGGCTCCTGGAGCTCCTGGGCCGATTCGAGGAGATGGCGGCGCAGGCGGACGAGGTCGCGCTGGCGGCCGGAGAGCCGGACTGGCACCGCGGCGGCGACGCGCACGACCTGGCCGAGCGGCACGCACACCTCCACGCCGCCGAGGCCTGCGCCTGGACGTGGGTGCGCCGGAGGCGGGAGCCGGCGGAGGAGTTCCACGCCTCCGGGGCGTGGCTGGTGCTGTGCCTCCAGCGGCTGGCCAGGCTCATGGGAGCGCACCGGCCGCAGGACGACGCCGGGTCCGGCGACCTTCGCCGGGCCGCGATGGCCAGGCTGGAGCGCGCCTACGACGAGCGGCACCTCTTCTCCGACATCGAGGTTCCCCTGACATGACTCGCGGAGGACAGATATGACCATGACCCACCAGCGGCGAGCGCCGGAGCGCATGACGGTCGCCTTCTCCGACGGCGGCTCCACCGGCCTCGTCGTCTTCCGGGGCGGCGAAGCGGACGCCCCGGTCGTGCTCTGCCTGCCGGCCATGGGCGTGCGTGCGGGCTACTACGCCGCGGTCGGAGCCGAGCTCGCCGAGCGCGGGTTCACCGCGGTGCTGGCCGACCTGCGCGGCAACGGCGGCAGTTCGGTCCGCCCGTCGCGAGCCACCACCTTCGGCTACGTCGAGATGCTGGAGACGGAGCTCCCGGAGATCCTCGAAGCGGTGCGACGCGAGTTCGGGGTCGAGCAGGTCGCCGTGCTCGGGCACAGCCTCGGCGGTCACCTGGGCGTGATGCTCGCCGCGACGTCCCCCCACGTGAGCCACATCGTCCTGGTCGCCACCGGGACGAGCTGGTACCGCCGGGTGGCCGGGATCCGGTCGATGGGCAGGTTCCTCGGGTTGCAGCTCATCTTCGCCACGACGTTGCTGCACGGCTACCTGCCCGACTGGCTGCCCTTCGCCGGCAAGGAGGCCCGGGGGGTCATCCGCGACTGGGGGCACGACGCCATGACCGGGCGGTATCGAATCGCCCGCAGTTCGGTGGACTACGAGCGGGCACTGGCCGAGTCCACGGTGCCGGCGCTGTTCGTCGTCCTCCCCGAAGACCGCTACGTCCCCGAGTCCTGCTCGGAGCATCTCGCCGCCAAACTGCGGTCGGCCGAGGTCGCGTGGACCGAGATCCCACCCGAGCACTTCGGGCTGGAGAAGACCCACCACTTCCGCTGGGCACACCGGCCGGGCGCGCTCGTGGACGCCACGGTGCAGTGGCTCGAATCGACTACACGGAGGGCCTGAAACAGCCATGATCGAGACAATCACACGCGCCGACATCGCGGCGATCGACATCAGCGACATCTGCACCCCCGAGTACACGGTGCAGCTCGAACGCATCCGGCACGAGGCGGCGCTCGTGCTGTCGCGGATCGCCATGCGGCACCTGTTCGCCACCGGCGAGGCCACCCACGATCCGGACGCGCCCCCGCCCTCGACCGGCTCGGAGCGTCAGCCGTTCTTCTTCCGCAAGCGCCTCATCGAGTACCTCGCCGACCGCGGCGACCTGATCCGCGAGGGCAACATCTACCGGCCCACGGACATGCTGGTGAGACGCGCCGAGACCCCTGAGGAGACCTACCTCGCCGAGGTGGCGGGATCGTCCCCGGACTCGCCGACCATGCGCGCGCTCCGCGCGATCGAGCTGATCGTCGAGGGCGTCCTCCAGGGACGCGACGGTCTCGCCCTCATGGAGGAGAAGATCGGCGTCGAGGAGACCTGGCGCATCTGGCAGTACCTCATGGTGGACGTGGCCCCCAAGCAGACCTGCAACAGCCTCGTCGCCCGAGTCCTCGACGAGCGCCTGCGCTCCGGTGAGCCCACCGTGGTCTTCGAAGGAGGGGCCGGGGTCGGCGCCACCCTGCGGGCGGCCCTGCGGATCGACGGTTTCCGCCGGCGCGCCAGGGCGATCGAGCACTACGGATTCACCGACATCAGCCGTGATCTGATGCGCAGCGCCAAGGAGATGCTGCGTCAGGAGGCGCCCGAGCTGCTGGCCGTGACCTCCTTCGACCGGGTCGACCTCGACGAGCTGGACGCCTACGACGACGTGCCGTACCTGCGGAACGGCTCCGCGGACCTGATCATCCTGGAGAACGTGCTGCACGACGTCGAGAACCTCCGTGAGGTGCTGGTCTCCTGCCACCGCATCCTCAAGCCCGGGGGATGGCTGGTCTTCACCTCCGGCAACCGCACGCGGCCGGGGCTGTTCTTCCCCTGTGAGGTCTTCCAGACGAGCCTGCACAGCTACAATCGCGCGGTGCTCGACCCGCCGCGCCGGGTCAACGTGGGCTACCTGACCCAGGAAGAGTGGGCCCTGTCCCTGAAGGACGCGGGGTTCGGCCAGTTCCGGGTCCTGCCGGATCCGGTCGACCCGGAGCGGTGGCCGTTCGGCGGCTTCGTCGCGGAGCGCCCGTCCACGGGGCTGGTCTGACGCCTGAGCTCGCCGCGGGCGGGACGTCACGCAGGTCGCGTGTGGCCAGGGACGCGATCCCGGCGAGGGCGCACGCGGCCGCGGAGGCGGCGATCAGGGTCTGCGGATGCCGGAGGATCTTCGGGTAAGTGGGGGACACAAAGGTCCGGTGCCGCCGGGGCGGCACCGGACCATCGCTCGCTCGGAGTCAGACCACCATCACCAGGTCACTTTCCTGTGGCGGGACCCTGGAGTGGCGGGTCGCTCTGCTGTGGCCGGGACCCCTGGTGCTCTGACCCGGGGTTCCGCGCGGCTTCAGGTCCACTCTTGGGACGGGACTCCCGGGAGTGGCGGGTCACTCGCCTGCGGTCGGGGCTCCGCGTGGCGCGGTCACCTACTTATGGCCGGCTCACGCACGGATCGCCTTGGCGTCGCCGCCGCGCTGGATCTCGACCTTGCGCGGCTTGGCCCTCTCGACCACCGGGATGCGGATCTGGAGCACCCCGTTGTGGTAGCCGGCGTCGACGTGCTCGCTGTCGAGATGCTCGGAGAGGTAGACGCGGCGGGTGAAGGTGCCCATGACGCGCTCGCGTACGAACAGCCGGTCGTCCTCCGTGAGCTCCTCTTCGCGGCGGGCGCTGACCGACAGCACGCCTCGGTCGATGGTGATCTCGATCGAATCGGGGTCGATGCCGGGTAGGTCGAAGCGCAGGACCACGTCGTCCTTGCGGCGGATGCCGTCGAGCGGCATCACTCCGTTGCCGCTTCCCTCTCCTCTGTTGAGGGCGCCGCGGGTCAGACGGTCAAAGTGGCGCTCGACCTCCTGGACGAAGGGATCGATCGACGTCAACAGCATCTCCGGAACCTCCTCGCTAGTCGAAGTTGAGGAAACCTCTAAGCTCAGCTGTAGATTAGCGCTATCTCCGAATGCATGCAAGCCCGAAGCGGAATGAGAACGTGCGGTGGTCTCGGCGGCGGTGTGCGGCGGGATGTTGGGGTGGGGGGGCGAGTCGAGGCCCATTCTCGCCGGTCGTCCCCAGTGCGATTCTTGCCCTCGGCCCCGGCTGACCTCGCCGCTCACCCGGTCCACACTCCTCGACCGTCTTTCAGGTCCGGGCGACGTGGGTCTCAGTGGTAGGCGGGCGTCAGGTCGTCGGCGTCGTGCCGGAGGTCCGGGCCGTGGGTCCGGAGCTCGTCGTATAGCCGGGTCACTTCGATCACGCGGGCCAGGGCGCCGTGCACGCCGCTCAGCCGGAGGGAGCCGCCGGCGCTCTCGGCCGCGGCCCGGCCCTCCAGGAGCGCGTCGAGGCCGGTCAGATCGCAGAACCCCAGGGACGACGTGTCCACCACAAGGGTCGTGCGCCCGCTGCGGAGTTGCTCGGTGAGGGCTTTGCCGAGAAGGCCGACGGTGGCGAGGTCGAGTTCACCCGCCAGCTTCAGCACTGTGGCCGGCGGACGGTGTGACACAGAAATCCTGAACTGAACTGCCATCTGTGTGCCTTCGTCGTGTTTGGGCTCTATGTCTGATTCACGCTACCCTCCGGTGTCTCTCTGATCAGTAATGCCGGGACGTGATGACGGCCGTGGTACGACCCGCTGTGCCACGACGGTTCCACGTCACAGGCAAGGCGGGCAAAGTCCCCGCCCGGCGGGAGGTCCGCCGGCGAAAGCGCGCACCCCGGTGGAGAACCGGGGGATGAACGCTTCATTCCACGCGACGAGCTGAACCGGTTACCTACATTCCCAGTACAGCACTGAAAACGGAGGTCCGCCTTCTAGGCCCGTCAGGGGCGGCGGGGAGCGGTGGAGCCGCGGACGACCAGGGAGACCGCCAGCAGGACCGAGCGGGGGTGCCGTTCCGGCTCCTCGACGCAGTCGAGGAGCATGCGCGCGGCCTCGGCCCCGACGTCGTGGTGCGGCACGCCCACGGTCGTCAGCGGCGGGCTCAGCTTGTCGAGGAAGGGCATGTCGTTGAATCCGACGACGCTGACGTCCGCGGGACAGGAGATGCCTCGTTCCGCGAAGACGTCGTAGCAGCCGAGCGCGATGAGGTCGTTGCCGGCGACGACCGCGGTGAAGTCGCTCCCTCGCCCGAGGAGCTCCCGCATCGCGCCGGCGCCGTCCTCCTCGTTCCAGCGGGCGCACTCGACGACGAGGGACGGATCGTCCTCCAGCGCGTGATCGCGGATGGCGTGCCGGAAGGCCCTCGATCGGGCGACGCCGGTGGAGGTGCTCTGCGGGCCGGCGAGATGGGCGATCCGCGTGTGGCCCAGGTCGGCCAGGTGCTTCACGGCGAGGGAGATGCCGGTGGCGTCGTCGGCGGTGACGGTCGGGACGTCGAGGTTCTCCACGCGGCGGTTGACGAAGACCATCATGACGCCCTGCTCGTGCAGTTTGCGCAGCAGAGGGTGGTCCAGCCGCGCGGTGGCGATGATGAGCCCTTCCACCTGACGTGACCGCAGCGAGTCGATCTGCGCCTGCTCACGCTTGGGGTCGTTGTCGGTGTTGACGATCCAGGCGCTGTAGCCGCTCGCCTCCAGCACCTCCTCGATGCCGCGGACGATCGGCGGGAAGAGCGGGTTGGTGAGATCGGGGAGCACCAGCCCCACGGTGCGCGACCGGGAGGTCTTCAGGCTTCGCGCGATGGGGTTCGGCTGGTATCCCAGCGTCTCGGCGGCCTTCATCACGCGCCGCGCGGTCTCGGCACTGACGAGGCGCCGCGTCTTCGGGTTCAGCGCCCGCGAGGCGGTGGCGGCGTGGACGCCGGCCGCCTCGGCGACGTCACGCAGTGTGGAGGGCGGCTGTGCCGAGGCACGCCGGACTTCCCTGGTGGGCTGGAGCGCGGCAGTCTGGTCGGGTTTCATCGACCGGGCTCTCCTTCGGGTCGGATCCATCGCATGCGTGCCACGGTGGCGACCAGGCCGAGTGGGATCGCCACCGCCGTTGCCCAGCCGAAGATCTCAGCGTATCTATTCGCCTCCGCGAGTCCCCCGACAAGCAGGGCGGCCACGGCGCTTCCAAGGAACATCGCTCCGGCGAAGCCGGACACGACCGTCGCCCGCGCGGCCGGCAGCACCTCGGTCGCCCATGTCTGCAGCGATGAGTGCATCGAGGCCCACGCGACCCCGAGGAGGCCGGCCGACGCCACCACCACGCCGGGTGAACGCGAGAGGGCGGCGAGCACGCACGCCCCCGCGGCCGCGACGGCGCCGAGCGCGATGAGCCACGAGGTGTGCATGTGGTGCGACATCGCGCCCACCATGCGGGCGCACCCCAGCACGACGACGCCGTACACGGCGGTGACCGCGCCGGCGACCGTCGCGCTCGCCCCGGAGGCCTCGACGGCCGGAGGGAGCAGCGTCAGCACGCCGAGCAGCAACCCGCCCTCGACGAAGGCCAGCGCCAGGACCAGCCTGGTCGGCTTCGAGCGGACGACGGCCGCCAGCGGAGCGAGCAGCGTGCCGTGTGCCCGTACGCGCGGCGGCTGGGGAAGCCCGCGCAGCGCGATGGCGAGCGCCAGCGCGGCCAGGCCGGTCAGGACGAACGCGATCCGCCAGCTGGCGAACTGGGCCAGCGCCCCGGCGCCCACCGAGGCGAGCGCGGTTCCGAGCGCGACCCCGGCCATGAGGTTGGTGACCTCGCGCTGCCGCCGGTGGGCGGCGACCGTGTCGCCCAGGTAGATGAGGCTCGCGGGGATCGCCGCGCTGAAACACGCTCCGGTCAGGCCGCGTGCCACGCCGAGGGCGAGCGCCGTGCTGGAGAACGCCGCCACCGTGGTGCACACCGCGGAGAGCGACAGCGCGATGCGCATCGTCCTGACCAGGCCGGCGCGATCGGAGATCATGCCCCACAGCGGCTGCGTGAGCCCGTAGGCCAGGAAGTAGGCGCCGGCCGCCGTCACGATGTCCGAGAGCGGCACGTTCAGCTCGTGGGCCATCGCGATCAGCATCGGCGGCATCGCGAACCGGTCGAGGGTGCTGACGAACGCCGTGATCTGCAGGAGCCGGGGGGACCGTTCGGTGGGAGAGGGTGGGGTCATGCCCGGGTCGCCGTCGGCGGGTCGACGAGGCCGCGCGACGGGTCGAGCGCGGTGGCGAGCGGGTCGGGACCGTCGGCTGGCGCCGGGGTGTACCTCCGCCTGAGGCCGACTATCGTTCGCATCGCCTCCAGGTCGGCCGTCCCGCCGGCGACCAAGCCCTCCTCGGGATCCTTCAGCCGTTCGACGTACCTGGCCGCCAGCGCGTCCGGCAGTTTGAGCGCGGTGGCCGCCTCCTCCGCCGCGACCTCGTCGGCCTTCCCGGCCAGGATGGCGTCGGCCGCCTCGCGGAGGGCGTCGGCGAGCGCGTCGGCCAGCGGCCGCCGGCGATCGCCGACCGTGGCGAGGACCGTTCCGAGGTAGGGGCTGCACACGTCGACCAGCCGGGCGAGCCGCACCGAGCCGGCGTCCTCCGCTCGCAGTTCGTTGCCGGCGTTGAGCATCGTGGCGTCGCACCGGCCGGCGAGCAGCGCCTCGAGCCGGCGGGGCGTGGAACCGAGGGCGACGACGTGGTAGTCGCCACGGTCGAGGCCGAGGGACTCGAGCAGCGCGTACAACCCGAACGCGAACCCGGACCCGGCCACGTCGACTCCGACGGTCGCGCCCCTCAGGGCGTCCGCCGAGGCGATGCCGGGCCGGGCGTACAGGCCGAGCCCGAGCCCCCGGTCGATCGCCGCGACGATCCGCGCGTCCGCGGTCTCGCCCAGGGGATTGTCCGGTGCGAAGCGGTAGGCCACCACGTTGTCCGGGCTGGTCAGCGCCGCGTCGAGGTCACCGTCGATCAGCGCGCGGAACTGTGCGGGGGAGGAGGGCACGGGCTCCTCGCTCACCCGCAGGTCTCGCTCGTCGAGAAGTCCTAGACGCCGGCTCACACGCAGGAGTACCGACGGGCTGAAGGCGCCGACGACGAGTTGCTGGGTCACGGTTCGCAGCTCCTGTTCCTTCACGACGACGCTGGGCAGGCTGGCCACAGAATAGCCGCACTCGTTTGCATAAAAGGGTCTCAACCCCTGCGCACCCCTTGACATTAACAGGATCGCAACTTCATGCTGCTGGCCAGCGCAATCGTTTGCGGTTAGTGCGTAGCGGCAAACGCTAACAGAGGAGGGCTCATGACCGCTTCCTTCCGAGGGGGGCCTGCTTCCCACGGCGAGGCCGCACCCACGGTTCCACGTCGGCGCGGTCGAGGCCGGAGCGCCGTGGCGGTGGCCGTGGCGGCGGTCATGGCCCTCGCGGCCTGCGGGCAGCGGCCGTCGGAGTCGGCCGCGACCGACACCAAGAAGCCCATCGTCGTCGGCGTCTCCCTTCCGCTCACCGGAGACTTCGCCCAGCCCGGCGGTGAGGCCAAGCGCGGCTACGAGGTGTGGCGCGACATGGTCAACGCGAAGGGCGGCATCCTGGGCAGGCAGGTCGAGCTCAAGATCACCGATGACGCCAGCAACCAGGACACCGTCGTCGCCGACTACACCAAGCTGATCACGCAGGACAAGGTCGACCTGCTTCTCGGCACGTTCTCCTCGCTGCTCAACTACCCGGCCTCGGCCGTGGCGGAGAAGAACGGAATGGTGTTCGTCGAGCCGGCCGGCGGTGCGCCCAAGATGTTCGAGCGCGACTTCAAGTACCTCTTCTTCGCGCAGCCGGCGACCGCGCCGCACCAGGCCGACGTCTTCGTCGACTGGATCAAGTCGCTGCCCGAGGCGGACCGTCCCAAGACGGCGGCGTATCCGAGCCAGGACGACCCGTTCGCCCAGCCCGTCATCGAGTCGATGCGGAAGCAGCTCGAGGCCCTTGGCGTGCAGACGGTCTACAGCTCGCTGTACCCTGCCGACACGACCAACTTCCAGACCGTCGCGAGCACCCTGGCCAGCAAGAAGCCCGACCTCATCGCACAGGGCGCGGTGTTCGAGGACGGTGTCGGACTTGTCCGCGGTCTGAAGCAGCTCAACTACTCGCCGAAGATCCTGTTCCAGACCTCGGCGCCCAGCAACGCCGGCCAGTACAGCGACGGCGTCGGCATGGCGAACACCGAGGGGGTCTTCTACACGGTGAGCTGGAACGAGAAGGCGACGACCCCGCTCAACGGCGACTTCGTCGCGGCGTACAACAAGGCCTACAACGCGGCCCCCGCCGAGGACGCGGCCGACGCGTTCGCGGCCGCGCAGGTGCTGCAGTCCGCGACCGAGCACGTCGGGGCCATCGACCAGGACAAGATCCGCGACTGGTTGCACGCCAACACGGTGGAGACGATCCTCGGACCGCTGAGCTGGGAGGCGACCGGCGAGCCGAAGGGCGAGTTCCTGCTCGCCCAGTGGCAGTCCGGAAAGGTCGAGGTGGTGGGCCCCGCGGAAGTGGCGACGACGAAGAACGTCGTCTATCCCAAGCCTGGCTGGAAGTAGCCGTCGACAAGGGGGACGCCGCCGGCGGACCGGCGGCGTCCTCAGGCGGCCGACGAGGAGAGCTCTCGAGATGACAGAACTGGTACAGGCGATCATTCTCGGTCTGCTGATCGGCGGGGTGTACGCGCTGATGGCGTCCGGGCTCACCCTGATCTTCGGGGTCATGCAGATCATCAACATCGCGCAGGGCGCGTTCCTGGTCCTGGTGGCCATGCTCACCTGGTGGCTCTGGCGCGAGACGGGCATCGACCCGATCGTCGCCTCACTGGTCACCACACCACTCATGTTCGGTTTCGGCTGGGTGGTCTACCGACTGCTGATCTCGCGCATCCGCGGCTCGTCCGCGTCGATGTCGGTCCTGCTGACCTTCGGGTTCGCGCTGGTCGTCGAGGGCGTGCTCAACGTCGTCGCCGGCAACAAGTTCAGGTCGGCCGGCCCGTCGTACTTCGAGGAGTCCTACCGGATCGGCGAGATCTCGCTGCCCAAGACGCAGGTGTTCGGCTTCCTCGCCGCCGTCCTGGTGCTCGCGGTGCTGTTCTTCGTGCTGACCCGGACCTGGACCGGCCGCGCGATCCGCGCCGCCACGCAGAACCCCTCGGGGGCCGCCCTCGTCGGAGTCGGCGCGACCAGCACCGCGGCGCTCGCCTTCGCGATCGGCAGTGCCACGACGGGCGTCGGCGGATCCATCCTCTCGGTGCTCTACCCCTTCTTCCCGGCCTCCCACTACGACTGGATCTCGCGGCTGCTCGGGATCGTCGTGCTCGGAGGGATGGGCAGCCTGCCCGGCGCCCTGATCGGCGCGGGCATCCTCGGCCTGGCAGAGACGCTGACCGCGACCTACGGGTCCCTGGGCTGGTCGACGCTGGTCTTCTACATCGTGATCATGGCCGTCCTGCTGGTACGTCCCCAGGGCCTCTTCGGCGCCAAGCTGCGTGAGGACGCCGTATGAAGGCACTGCGGGCCGTACCCCGCGCGCACCTGATCGCCGGTCTGTGCCTGGTGGCGCTTCTGGTGTACCCGATCATCAACCCCTGGCAGCCCTACCCGCAGGCGGTCATGCTGCTCGGGTTCCTGCTGGCGGTCCAGGCGTCGAGCTGGAACATCATCTCCGGCTACGCCGGCTACATCTCGCTCGGCCACAGCATGTTCCTCGGTCTCGGCTCCTACACCGTCGGCATCATCGCCGTGCGGTCGGGGATCAACCCGCTGTGGCTGGCGCCGCTGGGCGGGGTGACCGCCGTGGTGATCGCGGTGCTGATCGGCTCGGTCGTCCTGCGGACCCGTGGCCACGCCTTCGTCATCATCACGATCGCCATGCTGCTGGCCGCGCAGATCTTCGCGGTCAACTTCAAAGGCTTCACCCAGGGCTCCGACGGCATCACCCTGGAGCTTCCCTTCTGGAGCCGCGACTTCCAGAACATCCCCTTCTACTACCTGTTCCTCGGGCTGCTGGTGCTGACGGTGCTGTTCAGCGCCTGGCTGAGGCGGACCAAGTTCGGCACGGGGCTGGTCGCGATCAGGGAGGACGAGGGCAAGGCCGCCTCGATCGGCGTCAACACCACACGCTTCAAGATCGTGGCGTACGCCGCCAGCGCCTTCTTCATCGGGGTGGCGGGCGGCATCTACTCCTACTACCTGACCTTCATCAACCCCATCGGATCGTTCACCATCCTCGGGAGCGTGACGATCGTGCTGGCCACCCTGGCGGGCGGCCGGGGCACGCTGTACGGCCCGGTCGTCGGGGCCTTCATCGTCCAGTTGCTCGGCGAGGCCGCCACGGTCTACGGCGGTGGCAGCCAGTCGCGCGTGCTCATGTTCGGCCTCGCCCTCATGATCGTGGTGCTGTTCGTGCCGCGGGGGCTGCTGCCGACCATCCAGGGATGGTGGCGCAGGCGCCATCCCGTGCAGGTGGAGTACACCGACCAGGCCGGCGCGCTCGGCCGTGGGCTGGTGACGGCGCACGACCGGGCGCTCGCCGAGGTGAGCGCCGTCAACGCCGCGGACGCGGTGGCGCAGGGCGAGATCCTGCTGGACGTGCGCGGAGTGTCGAAGCGGTTCGGCGGTCTCACCGCCGTCGACGACGCGAGCCTGACGGTCCGCAAGGGCAGCATCACGGCGCTGATCGGGCCGAACGGGTCGGGGAAGACCACGCTGTTCAACCTCATCACCGGCGGGATGGCCCCGGACTCGGGCGAGATCTGGTTCGAGGGCAGGCGGATCGACACGATGAGGCCCTGGGAGCGAGGGCACCTCGGTCTCGGGCGCACCTACCAGGTCACCCGCCTGTTCAAGGACATGACGGTCCAGCAGAACGTGGTCGCCCCCCTTCCCAACTCGCGGTGGCGGACCATGTTCTCCGACTCGGTGAGCGGGCACGAGGCGGCACGGGCGCGGGAGTTGCTCGACATCGTCGGGCTCGGGAGCTTCGCGAACCAGCCGGCGGGCGCGCTGTCGTACGGGCAGCAGAAGCTGGTGGAGCTGGCCCAGGTACTGATGCTCCAGCCCAAGCTGATCCTGCTCGACGAACCGGCCGGTGGTGTGAACCCCAGCCTGCTCGGGCGGCTCACCGAGGTGATCCGCGAGCTCAACAGGAGCGGGGTGACGTTCCTGGTGGTCGAGCACAACATTCCCCTGGTACTGGAGCTGTGCGACCCTGTCGTCGTGTTCTCCCGCGGCGCGTCGATCGCCGAGGGCCCGCCCGGGACGATCCGGGAGGATCCCGTGGTGCTCGACGCCTACCTCGGTGACGACTGGCGACCGGCGGACGACCCGGCCGGCCAGGGGACCTCGACACGAGAGGCGGTGCAGTGACGTGCTGTCCATGAAGGGGGTCGTCGCCGGGTACGGCGGCGGCAACGTCCTCCAGGGCGTCGACCTGGAGTGCGCCGAGCGGACGGTCACCTGCATCGTCGGCCCCAACGGCGCCGGGAAGTCCACCGTGCTGCGCGTCATCAGCGGGCTGCTCAAGCCCACCCAGGGCGAGATCTCCATGAACGGGGAGCCGATCGGCGGCCACGAACCCGGCGACGTCCTGCGCAAGGGGATCACCCAGGTCCCGCAGTCGCACGCGCTGTTCCCCACCATGTCGGTGCACGAGAACGTCCTGATGGGCGGTTACCTGATCCGCAAGGATCGCCGGCTGCTGCGGGAACGGCTCGACATGGTCAAGGATCGCGTGCCGATCGTGGCCGAGCGGGCGCACGACAGCGCGGGAAACCTCAGCGGCGGCCAGCGCCGGATGGTGGAGATCGCCCGCTGCCTCATGCTCGATCCCAAGGTCATCCTGCTCGACGAGCCGTCGCTGGGGCTCGACCCGCGCAGCCTCGCCGGAGTCGCCGGCCTGATCCAGGGACTCAACCAGGCCGGTACCACGGTGCTCCTGGTCGAGCAGAACGTACGGCTGGGCCTCGGACTGGCCACGCACGGCGTGGTGATGGAAGGCGGGAAGGTCCGGCTCACCGGTACGGCCGCCAAGGTCAGGGACCACCCGGAGATCGCGTCGCTGTACCTCGGCGGCACGAGCGCGTCCGCTCCCTAGGGGGGTGTGCCGGTGCCCAAGGGGTGAGAGGCCGGCCCGTCGCGGGCCGGCCTGCCCCAAAGGGGTGTCAGACCGGCCCCATGACCCTCGCCGGGTCGATCCCGAGGTCGGTGAGCACCGTGCGGGCGGCGTTGCGTCCGGGGCGGCCCGACACCGAGCCGCCGGGATGGGTGGTGGCGCCGGTCAGGAACAGGCCCGGGATCGAGGAGCGGTACGACGGCCAGCCGGGCACCACCTCGCCGGCCGGCGTGAGGAACTCGCCGCCGTGGCAGGAGCCCCCGATGTTGTGCGCGTTGTGGGCGGCCACGTCGACCGGCGACTCGGCCCGCAGCGCGAGGATGTTCTCCGGCTCCAGCCCGTCGGCTCGCGAACGGACCACCTCGAGCAGGGCGTCGGCGTACTCCTGCTTGCCGTCCTCCCAGGACCGGCCGTCCGCCCGTTCGTACGGCGCGATGGTGAGGATCTTGAACGTCGCACCGCCCCCGGGGACCCGGCTCGGATCGGCCACGGTCTGGTCGACCATGAGCAGCCACGGGTCGGTGGCGTCGGGCTCCCCCCGGTGGAAGGCCGCCAGCTGGCGGGCGATGCCCGCCGTGCCGCCCAGCCCGCCGGCGGTGCTCCGCATCGGCCCCTTGCTCGTGTGGAAGCCGAGGTTGTGCCGGAGCGCGGCGTGGACGGCGAAGACGCTGAGACCCGGCCGCCAGGTGTCGCGGGCCTCGGCGAGGTCGGAGGGGACCTCGATGCCGCTGAGCATGCCGGCGACCCGCGCCAGGTGCGCGCTGGACACCACGGCGTGGCGTGCCGCCACCCGCCGGCCGTCGGCGGTCCGTACGGCGGCGGCCCTCCCGCCCTCGACGTCGATGGAGGAGACCGGCGCCGAGCAGCGCACACCGCCTCCATGGGACCCGATCTGCCGGATCAGCGCCTCAGGCAGCGCGCCCGAACCTCCGACCGGGGTCGTCCAGCCGAAGTTGATCCGGCCCGCGGCGATGGACGAGGGCAGGATCCCGGTGCCCGGCCGGAAGGGGTCCTGGATGGTCGCCAGTGCCAGCCACAGCATGAACGAGCGGATGACCGGGTCGGCGAAGCGCTCGGAGACCACCTCCCAGGCGCTGCGCGCCCGAAGGGCCTGGTACCTCCGCACCGCGTCGCCGTCGCCCAGCGGCAGATTGGAGCTCCATCTACCGTGGACGGCGGCGAGCCCGTCCGACCACTCGCCGATCAGGCCGCGGAAGGACTCCGCGTCGGCCGTCGACCAGCGGGCGATCTCGTCGGCGGTCCCGCCGAGGTCGCGGTGCATGACCAGCGCGTCGCCGCCGGGCTGGGGGAGCACGACCGCGGGATCGGTCATCAGGTACTCCAGCCCGTGCCCGGCCAGCAGGCCGAGTTCGTCGTCCCTGATCAGCGGATTCGACTGGATCAGCACATGCGCGCTCGAACAGGAGTCGTGCGCGAACCCGGGCAGCGTGAGCTCCTCGGTGACGGTGTTCCCGCCCGGGATTTCCCCGGCCTCCAGGACGAGCACCTCCAGCCCTGCGGCGGCGAGGTATCCGGCGCACACGAGGCCGTTGTGCCCGGCTCCGATGACGACGACGTCCACCGCGCCCGGCAGGTCCTCAAGTCGCTCCTCGCCCATCGTCGCCTCCACCTTCGTGCCGCCCGATCGGTTCGGGTCTTGACAGTCGCTTCACAATGGACGAGACCGCACTCGTTTGCAAGCACGAAAGCTGGTGGTCCGAAATGGACGATCGAGTCGCTTCGGCCGTCGCGCACTGGGCACCCCGTTTCACCACGAACGGCGTGACCGTCTCCGACTTCGAAAGGGTGACCAGCGGGCTCGAGCGCTGGGCCGACTGGTGCTCGTCCTGGTCCTCGGTCGCCTCGGAGCACGAAGCGCTCGGACGGGAGGCCCTGGCCGGCGAGCACTTCCTGTCGGCCGGGCAGCACCTGTCCCGGGCCGCGGTCTACCACCACTTCGCGAAGTTCGTCTTCGTGGAGGACCTGGACCAGATGCGGGAGGCGCACCGCCGCGCGGTGGCGTGCCTCAACGACGCGCTGCCGCACCTGTCCCCGGCCGGCCGCCGCATCGAGATCCCCTTCGAGGGTGCCAGGCTCGTGGGCGTGCTGAGGACCCCCGCCGGTCCCGGGCCGCATCCGGCGGTCCTGATGCTGTCGGGGCTGGACTCCACCAAGGAGGAACTGCGTTCCACCGAGGAGACCTTCCTCCAGCGCGGGCTCGCCACCTTCAGCGTCGACGGCCCGGGGCAGGGCGAGGCCGAGTACGACCTGCCGATTCGAGGAGACTGGTCCGCGCCCGGCCACGCGATGCTCGACGCCCTCGCCGCCGAGCCGGACATCGACGAGTCCAGGGTCGCCGTCTGGGGAGTGAGCCTGGGCGGGTACTACGCGCCGAGGGTCGCCGCGGCGGTGGGGGACCGGGTCAGGGCCTGCGTGGCCCTGGCGGGGCCGTACGACTTCGGGGAATGCTGGGACGGGCTACCCGACCTCACCAGGCAGACGTTCCAGGTCAGGTCGGGCGCAGGCTCCGATGCCGAGGCCCGGCGCATCGCCGGGACGCTCGACCTGGACGGGCACGCCAAGGAGATCCGGGCGCCGCTGCTGATCGTGTTCGGGCGCAAGGACCGGCTCATCCCGTGGCGGCAGGCGGAGCGGCTCTCGGCGACGGCCGGTGGCGAGGTCGAACTGCTGATGCTCGAACAGGGCAACCACGGCTGCGCCAACGTCGCGCCGTGGCACCGTCCCCGCACCGCCGACTGGGTCGCGGAAAGGCTCCGCTGACGTCGAGGCGGGGCCGGGGCGGTGGTCCGTGAGCGGTCTCATATTGACAGGCGTGTGATCAGCTCATAATTTGTGCAGCAAACGATTGCAGAGGCGGAACCAGATGACTGATTCGACTACGCACGCTTCCGGCCCACGGGTCGGTTGGATCGGAACCGGCCGCATGGGCGTCGCGATGGCGCGACGGATCGCCAAGGCCGGCGTAGAACTCACCGCCTGGAACCGCACCCTCTCCAAGGCCGAACCCCTCAAGCAGCACGGCGCCTCGGTGTGCGGCTCGATCGCCGACCTGCGGGGGAAGGACGTCGTCTTCACGATGGTCTCCACGCCGGCCGACCTCGAGCAGGTGCTGCTCGGAGAGGGCGGGCTGCTCGCCGATCCGGAGCACGTGCCCGCGGTGGTCGTCGACTGCTCCACGGTGTCCACCGAATCGTCGGCCGCGATCCGCCGGGCGTGCGAGGAACTGGGCGTCGGCTTCCTCGCCGCGCCGGTCAGCGGCAACGGGAAGGTCGTCAGGGCGGGCGGCCTCAGCCTCGTGGTCTCCGGGCCGCGCGAGACCTACGACGGGGTGGCGCACCTGCTGGATCACCTCGGCAAGTCGGTTACCTACGTCGGGGAGGGGGACGCCGCCCGCCTTGTGAAGATCGCCCACAACCTGATGCTCGGCGTGGTGACCCAGTCGCTGGCCGAGATCACCGTGCTGGTCGAGAAGGGCGGCGTCTCGCGGCACGCGTTCCTGGAGTTCCTCAACAACAGCGTCATGGGCTCGACGTTCACCCGCTACAAATCGCCGGCCTTCGTGAACCTCGACTACTCCCCGACGTTCACTCCCATCCTGCTGCGCAAGGACTTCGACCTCGGCCTCGCCGCGGCCCGCCGGCTGGACGTGCCCATGCCGGTCACCGCCCTCACCGCGCAGCTCGTCCAGGCCAGCGTCGGAAGCGGCCGGGTCGACGAGGACTTCTCGATCCTGCTCGACCTGCAGGCCGCCGCCTCGGGGATCGAGCTCAAGCCCGAGAACGTCAAGGTCGACGACGGCCTCGGCGCCGCCGACGCGAAAGACGGGTCATGACGTCCGCGGCTCCGCTCCCCGCACCGGGGCACATGGGGGTCGACTACGAGCAGCGCGTCGACTTCGGCCGGCTCCGCGACTACCGGCTCGGCAGGGCACGCGCCTCGCTGGAGGCCAGCGAGTGCGGCGCCTTCCTGCTCTTCGACTTCTACAACATCCGTTACACCACCCAGACGTGGATCGGAGGGGCCCTCGGCGACAAGATGACGAGGTACGCCCTGCTCACCCGAGGCGGTGAGCCGATGCTCTGGGACTTCGGGTCGGCGGCGCGGCACCACCGGCTGTTCAGCCCGTGGCTCGACCCGGCCAACTGCCACGCCGGCATGCTCGGCATGCGCGGGGCCATCGCGCCGACGGCCGGGCTCATGGAGAGCGCGGTCCGTCAGATCAAGGGGCTCCTTGAGGACGCCGGCGTGGCGCACCTCCCCGTGGGCGTGGACATCGTCGAGCCGCCGTTCCTGTTCGAGATGCAGCGCCAGGGCCTGAAGGTGGTCGACGCGCAGCAGCTCATGCTGGACGCCCGGCTGATCAAGTCGTCCGACGAGATCATGCTGCTCACCCAGGCCGCGGCGATGGTCGACGGCGTCTACCAGGACATCGTCGAGGTGCTCAAGCCCGGGATCCGCGAGAACGAGATCGTCGCGCTGGCGAACAAGCGGCTCTATGAGATGGGCTCCGACCAGGTGGAGGCCATCAACGCGGTGAGCGGCGAGCGGTGCAACCCGCACCCGCACAACTTCTCCGACCGGTTGATCCGCCCGGGCGATCAGGCGTTCTTCGACGTCATCCATTCCTTCAACGGGTACCGCACCTGCTACTACCGGACGTTCAGCGTGGGCAGCGCGACACCGAGCCAGCGGGACGCGTACACAAAAGCGCGCGAGTGGATGGACGCGTCGATCAACATGGTCAAGGCCGGTGTGGGCACCGACGAGGTGGCCGCCGTGTGGCCCGCCGCGACCGAGTTCGGGTTCGAGAACGAGATGGCCGCGTTCGGTCTCCAGTTCGGCCACGGCCTCGGGCTCGGCCTGCACGAGCGGCCGATCATCTCAAGGCTCAACAGCATGCGCGAGCCGATCGAGCTCAAGACCGGGATGGTGTTCGCGCTGGAGACCTACTGCCCGGCCGACGACGGCTTCTCGGCGGCCCGCATCGAGGAGGAGATCGTCGTGACCGACAAGGGCCCGCGCATCCTCACCTTGTTCCCCGCCCAGGATCTGGTCGTCGCCAACCCGTACTGAGCCGTGTAACCGAAAGGCGTTCCCCATGGGAGACAAGACCCAGGCAATCGTGAGCGACCTGCTCACCGACCTCTACATCGGGGGGAAGGCCGTTCCCGCCTCGGACGGGGGGCGCTTCGACGTGCTCGACCCCGCCACGGGCGAGGTGGTCGCCTCGACGGCCGACGGCACCGTCGAGGACGCGATCGCGGCCGTCG